>JBGUIA010000042.1:0-74177 GCA_045112595.1 Prevotella sp.
CTTTTTGAAAAAACGAAATGAATCGCCTGTTTTCAGGCATTCTCAAACGAATATTAATCAATTCCGATTTTTATCGGACAGCAATAAAAAAGAATTAATTCCATTGGGAATTAGCCCTGGCGAGGAAGAATGGGAGAAATGGGGTATTGCTCGGCATGTAAATTGGCCAAGAACAAAATGCAGTATATTAGGCAAAAACATAAGTGGAGAATTAATTGAAGATGAATATATCACCACCCTTACTTCGGTGAAGGATGTAGAACGAAAGTTTACGCAAATTAATTTTTTTGCTACAGGAAGTGCATTAAAACAAAAGAAAACCCTCGTTACATTCATAAATAAACAGAAAGGCGTAAAATTGCCTACAATGGATGGCGATGCACCATTTCTGTTATCGGAATCCGAAAGTTATAATGCTTCTATACTATTCGACCTCATTAAATTGGATGACTGGTTAGATGCTCTTGATGGAAAGAATCACATCAAATACTTCTATATTGTTACGGAAAAGGATACTGTTTTTCGGAAAGCAAAAGATGAAGTGATGGAACTATTAGGAAAGCATGAAGAAATCGTAACTGTAACTCGACCTATGAAAGATGGTTTTACTACCAATGCAATATTCTTCAAGCTTGGCTTCCTCGACAAAAATTCAGTTGCATTAGCACGTCAGTTCAAAGAACTACTACCACTATTATGGATGAAAGCTGGCGGAAGGGGACAATGTCCTAATCTTACAGAAGACGATGTGCCAGACATGCTAATACTACACGACAACGAAATGGCAATACTGAACAACGAAGATTTGTTCTCAGATTTTCGTAGACAAATGAATGGCTGTGAGGAAATAAGTACTATCTTCTTCGTTACGAACTCAAACCATGCCTTTCGTGAAATGGCATCTTCATTCCCATGGGCAGACACCTATCAACTTTATAAGGACTATTTAGAGAACTTCACTATCAACTACAGCATATGAAAACAGCACTTGATGAGACCTTTCAAAAAGGTAAACTAGAAGAACTGTATCAGAGATGGCATCAAGCACAACTAGAATATGCCTCTTCATACCCAAAGAGTCAGCAGATTATCTCACTAACTGCTCCGACAGGTGCCGGTAAAACGCTTATAATGACGGCACTGATAGAAGCTGTTTATCGTGGTCACACGCCTTATCCAGCTCAGGAGAATGCCATTTTTCTATGGTTATCCGACATGCCTAAACTTAATGATCAATCGAAGATGAAGATTATGCGTGAGACCATACCTGGCATCAGCAGAAACCGTTTTATTACTATCGAGGCAGAAACCTTCAATCAAAGGGTACTTGAAGACAAGTGTATCTATTTCATCAATACTCAGAAGTTGGGGGAAGACAAGAATCTTGTAGACAAAAATGGTGGTGACCACCGAGAATACACATTCTGGGATACACTCCGCAACACCATCGAAGAAAAGGGAGAGCGATTGTTTTTAATTATTGACGAGGCGCATAGAGGCACTCAAAGTGCAAAGGATTATTCACAAGCGAACTCAATCATGCAAAAATTCCTGATGGGAAGCCCTGATGATAACATGCCACCTATGTCGATAGTTATAGGTATGAGTGCGACGTCTGAGCGTTTCAAAGAACTTGTGAAAAACATAAAAGGCGCGACAGAAAGAAGCGTTGACATCCTACCCAAGGATGTGAGAGAGTCTGGGCTGCTGAAAGAACATATTGAGATAGACTATGTTGGCGACCAAGAACATAAGAGCGAGATGTCTATCCTGAAATTGGCCGCGTTGGAGTGGAAAGATAAATGCGAACACTGGCGAGAATACCATGAACAACATGGGGAGAAACTTATAAGACCCATTATGACCATTCAGGTGGATAATAAAGGGGGGAACAGTACTACAACTACCGACATTGACGAGTGTCTGAGGGTTATAGAAGAAGTTACAGGCGAGAAGTTGAATGATGGAAACGTAGTGAACAGTTTTACGGAAGAGAAAGACTTTATAGCCAACGGTATAAGGGTAATTTATAAAGAGCCGCAATACATTAATGATGATGAGAATGTGAAGATTGTTTTCTTCAAGCAAAACCTTTCCACAGGATGGGATTGCCCAAGAGCCGAGACAATGATGTCGTTCCGGTCTGCACAGGACTATACCTATATATCACAGCTCTTAGGACGTATGGTCAGGACTCCTCTTCACCACAGAATAGATACAGATGACACTCTGAACGAGGTTCGACTTTTCCTCCCTTATTTCGACAAAGCCACGGCTGACAAGGTTGTTGACTTCCTCAATTCAGAAGGTGTTGTGGGAGCAAGTGCAAGAGAAGCGGGGGTGAAAGAAACCCAGACCTTGCATGTTGCCGAAGACCTAAGGGAGGTCTATGAATGGATTAACAGCCTAAATTTGCCATCCGACATTATTGCAAGAAATCATATCAGGAACTATGTTTCATCTCTATTCAAGTTGGCCGACCTTGTGAAAAATGAAACCAGTAATAAGAATGCCAAGAGCGATATAACCAAGAAAACCACACGAATGATACAGGAGTATATTGCTGATATAAAAGAAAAAGGACAATATGAAGAGGAGGTAAAGAAAGTTGAGACATTCTTGATGAATGGTGGTCGATTAGCGTATCTAAAAGACAAACAGATGGAGAATTCATTTGTCGTTTCCGTCAATCGTTTGGAGTATGATATACAAAAAGAGTTTGAGGTTGTTGACAAGAATCTGGCAGAAGAAATAGCATATCCCTATTTGCAGACATGCGAGAACCCTGACGAATTGCCCGAATACCAGAAGCATGTCATTATCTATGCTGACAATAGGATGGATGAATTGGAGAAGTTCGCAAAGAGAACTTTCAACACAATCAAAGATGCATATAGGGATGAACTTACCAGCAAGAATCTGCAAATAAGGAAGAAGTTTAATGACATTGCAAAAGAGACAGACAACTCGGATACCACATGGAAACTATATGAACCGCTTTATCTGACAAAAGGGAAGGTGGAAAAGGATGGGCATCTATTTGTTGATGGCAACGGAAAGTGCTATTTCGATCTTGATACTTGGGAATCACTTGTTTTGGATGAAGAAATGAAGAAGTCAGGTTTCAAGTGTTGGATAAGGAATCCAAAGGGAAGACCTGAATCATTGTGCTTAAGACGTAGAGGAGGTAGTGTAGAAAAGCCTTTCTATCCAGATTTCATTATAGTTTCGGAAACAGATGGTAACTTGTCATTATCCATCTTGGAACCACACGACCCGTCACGAGAAGATAACCTCTCAAAAGCAAATGCGCTTATAGAATATGGAAGAAAAGAGAGCCGCGTCAAAAGGCTTGAACTAATCAGGGTCAATGATGACAAAAAAATTTGGAGGCTTGACTTCAAGAAATCGAATGTCATTGAGGATATGAAAGTCGTTGACAGCAATTTGAAACTTACCAATCTTTTCAAGGAATACAATGAATGATAGTCTTTGTGGAATCTTGTGTTATTGAATTAAGACGGTGAGGTTCTGCAACTTCTGATTATAGAGCTAATCCCGATGCTTACTTTTTTTGATGAAAAATTTGCTTTTATCAGAAATTATTCGTAAATTTGCCGTCGAAATGATGGCATAGTGCTGTCATAATGACAACAAAAGAGAAGAAGCTATGGCACAATCGGCAGTTACAGTCAGGATGGATTCTGAAATGAAAACGCAGTTCGATGCACTCTGCGAACAGTTTGGCATGAGTGCCAATACGGCGTTCAACATCTTCGTGAAGGCGGTGATAAGAAGTCGCAGTATTCCTTTTACGATTAAAGGAACACCCAGTGCGCTGGACTTATTTATGCAACAAAGGAGCGCTGCAGAGTTGAGCAAGGAGCCGGAACTCTCGCTGGATGAAATCAACGCGGAGATTCGTGTGGCAAGGGAAGACATTCGTAAAAGGAAGAGTGCGAAGGTATGATTTACGCAGTTATTGATACCAATGTGCTGGTGTCGGCCCTTATCACTCACAATTCGTTGTCGGCAACGGCCAAGGTCGTGAGATTATTGCTTGATGGTGAGTTTACGCCTTTGTATGAAAGCAGCATCATTGCAGAATATCAGGAGGTACTTCATCGTGCGGGGTTCAAACTCGTGCCTGGTGTTGCCGATGCTCTGATTTCGTTTATTAAAGAACATGGAATAGAGACTTCACGAACGGCTTTCCAAGAATCTATGCCTGACGAGGATGATCGCGTGTTTTACGAAGTATCCTTGAGCGTCGAGGATTCTTTTCTGGTTACTGGTAATTTCAAACATTACCCTCAGACACCTAAGGTTATCAGCCCTGCTGATTTTTTAAGTGTGATGATGAAATCGAAAGAGGAATAACACATTGGAATGATTGACGATTATGGAGACTATGGGAGAGATTAAGATTGTGGTTGGTGACATCACTACGTTGAAGGTGGATGCCATTGTGAATGCGGCCAATAGGTCGTTGTTGGGCGGTGGCGGTGTGGATGGAGCAATCCATCGTGCTGCGGGACCGGACTTGTTAAAGGAATGTAGGACGCTGGGAGGTTGCCAGACAGGACAGAGCAAGATGACGGATGCCTATAATCTGCCTTGCAAAAAGGTTATTCATACCGTAGGGCCTATATGGTATGGGGGCAATCAGCATGAAAGGGAATTGTTGGCGTCGTGCTATGATACGGCCATGCGTCTGGCTGAGGAGAATGGTATTATGAGCATTGCGTTCTCTTGTATCAGCACGGGAGTGTATGGTTTTCCAAAAGATGAGGCTGCTCGTATTGCCAAACGTGTGCTGAATGAGCATTTGCGGAATGGCTATCAAGGGGAAGTCATTGTCTGCTGTTTCTCAGAGAATGATGCAAAATACTACGTTTAAATTTTCCCAGCTGCTATCATGGCGTGGAAATAAGCAAAAATCGGGCTCATCGTTTGGTGGGTTCGTTTTTTTTTCGTACCTTCGCAGCATGAAAAAGTTTATGTTATTGTTGACGGTCGCTTGTTGGGCTTGTTTGGCCACGGCGCAGATTCAGACGAATGCGGGTGTACAGTACCTGCAATGTATGCAAAAAGACGTGTCGACGGACTTCTATGACCTGTCGAACACGTATTTTCTGGCTGACTCGCTGGTGACCTTCGATGCCCAGAAGGGTGAAGGGCTGGTGCAGTGGAAGCGCTACAGGCTGAGTCCGCGACAGGCGTTTAACCTGAACGGCTACTGGCCCGTGCGGATGCAGATGCTGGATTTCCCGGATGCGGCATACGAGAACGACCCTGCGCTGAAAATCAAGGTGGAATGGATAACGCCGAGGACAGCGAGGATACGAATGCTGACGACGCCCGTGGAGCCGAAGTGCGATGATCAGGAGGACGTGATGTTCTGTGACGCATTTAAGGAGAAGGTGGCGGTTGGCAGCCGAACTGCCAACCACGCGACCCGTTCGGAATACGGTAGCATTGAGATTCAGCCGTATCCTTTCCGTATCGTGGTGAAGGACGCGAAGGGGAAGGTGCTGACGCAGACGCGCCATATCATTGACAACGACTCGACGCAGGTGAAGCTGTTGCCGTTTTCGTTTATCAAGCGCGGCTCGGACAATTCGCGGAGTATCAATCCTGTGTTCCTGCTGTCGCCAGGCGAACGGATATACGGTTGCGGTGAGTCGTTTACGTCGCTGAACAAGGTAGGTCAGAAGGTGCATCTGAGCGTGACCGACCCGCAAGGTCCTGAGACCGACGGACAGTATAAGCCCGTGCCGTTCTATTTCTCGAATCGCGGCTATGGCATCTTTATGCACACGTCGGCACCCGTCACCTGCGACTTCGGAGCCTCGTATATCGGAGCCCAGCGCCTGTTTATGGCCGACGAGCAGATGGACTTCTTTGTGTTCTTTGGCGAGCCCAAGGACATCCTCAACGAATATACGGATATCACGGGCAAGAGTCCGATGCTGCCGCTGTGGAGCTTCGGCACGTGGATGAGCCGCATCACCTATTTCTCGCAGAAGGAGGGACTGGAGATTGCCCGTCAGTTGCGCGCCCACAAGATTCCTAGCGACGTCATCCATTTCGATACGGGTTGGTTTGGCGTCGATTGGCAATGCGATTACCAGTTTGCGAAGGACCGCTTCCCCGATCCCGTCGGCATGCTGAAACAACTGTCGAAGGACGGTTTTCATACCTGTCTGTGGCAGTTGCCTTACTTCACGCCCAAGAACCGTTTCTTCCCAGAAATCATCGAACGGGGGCTGCATGTGGTGAATGCCACTGGCGGCATGCCTGTGGAAGATGCCATCCTCGACTTCTCGAATCCTGAGACCGTCAGTTGGTATCAGTCGAAGATTGAGGGTCTGATGAAGCAGGGCGTTTCGACCATCAAGTGTGACTTTGGCGAGGCAGCACCCTATAACGGCTTTTATCATAGCGGCAAGGGCGGCCTGTATGAGCACAACCTCTATCCGCTGCGCTACAACAAAGCCCTGTGGGAAGTCGTCGAGCGCTCGCATCCTGGTGAGGGCATCATCTGGGCACGTTCGGCTTGGGCAGGCTCCCAGCGCTATGCCCTGCATTGGGGCGGTGATGCCGCTACGAATAATATCGGACTGTTGGGCGACCTGCGTGGCGGCCTGAGCTTCGGCCTGAGCGGATTCTCGTTCTGGAGTCACGATATGGGTGGCTTCGTGACGGCCTCGCCCGAGGATATCTATCGTCGCTGGTTGCCATTCGGATTCCTGTCGAGCCACACGCGAGCCCACGGTGCACCGCCCACGGAACCTTGGCTCATCAGCGAGTCGTTCACGGAAGCCTTCCGTGCGTGTGCCGAGATGAAATACCGCTTGATGCCCTACGTCTATGCCCAGGCGAAGGACTGCTCAGAGCGCGGACTGCCGATGGTGCGAGCCCTGCTGGTGGAATTCCCGCAGGACAAAGGTGCCTGGCTCGTGGAGGATGAATATATGTTCGGCAGTCAGATGCTCGTAGCCCCGCTGATGGAGAGCGGCAACAGCCGTGATGTCTATCTGCCGAAGGGCAAATGGATTGACTACCAGTCGGGCAGGGTGTATGAGGGTGGCTATCAGACCATCGAGGCAGGCAAGATTCCTGCCATCATACTGGTTCGCGACGGTAGCATCATTCCCCACGTCCCTCTGGCACAGCGCACGGACCAGATAGACTGGAGCAAGATAGAGTTGCGCGAATACAAGGCTGATGCCAAGAAGTGCGAAGGACTGTTGTTCAAGCCCGGCGATACGGCGATACAGCATATTACTTCCCCTAAATAATGTAGCAAAAACAAACGAAAATATATATGACGAAACGACTAACCAACATCCTGCTTGCCCTCGCGCTGACGACGGGTTTGATGGCACAGACGGCACGTGAGGAAATCGCGGCCAACAAGTATCTGGCCGGTAGTAACTATCTGGACTATGACAATTATCCAGCCACGAAACAGCTGACGCCTGCGCCAAAGGGCTATGTGCCTTTCTATATGTCGCACTACGGACGTCACGGTTCGCGATGGCTCATCAGCACCGACAGCTATACCAGCGTCACACAACCCCTGCAAAAAGCAAAGAAAGCGGGTAAACTGACACCCAAGGGCGAAGAGGTGCTGCGACGGGTGGAGCAGTTCGTAAGCCTGCCAGTAGCTGATTATCCGACGCTTGACGGGAAGTATGCCGGAGCACAGCTTCGTCTGGGTGACCTGAGTACTGTGGGCGAACGTCAGCACCACGGCATCGGACGACGCATGGCACAGCACTTCCCGGAGATTTTCAAACAGAAGGACGTGATGATTGACGCCCGTTCGACCGTTGTCAACCGTTGCATCCTGTCGATGATGGCCGAGTGTGAGGAACTGGCTGCTGCCAATCCCACGGCACGCATCCATAACGACGTGAGCGAGGCGTTGCAATACTATCTGAATGCACCCCGCTCGCCGTTCCTCAGATCGAAGGGACGCCTGGGCCGCGAGTTACGTCGTACACCGTCCAAGCGTCTCAACCCCGACCGCCTCATAGACGAGCTGTTCAGCGATGCCAAGTGGGTGAAGGAAAACATCCAGGCCCTGTCGTTCATGTATAACCTCTTCGACGTGGTCACCAATATGCAAAGCCACGACACCGATATCGACCTCTTCTCGATTTATACCGACGACGAAATCTACGAGCAGTGGCGCATGCGTAACATCGGATGGTATGTCGACTATGGGCCTGCCCCGCAGACTGGAGGCGTAATGCCGTTCACGCAGCGTAACCTGTTGCGCAACATCATCGAGACGGCCGATACCATCCGTCATACACAGGCCACCCTGCGCTTCGGCCATGAGGTGTGTGTGCTGCCGCTGGCCTGTCTGCTTGAACTTGATTCGTGTGGTGCACAGGTCAGCGACCTTGATCAGTTGGACAATGTGTGGCGCAACTACAAAATTTTCCCAATGGCCTGCAACATCCAGCTCATCTTCTATGCACCCAAGAAGTCTCTCACCTCTAACCTCTCACCCCTCACCTCTGGTGACGACGTCCTCGTGAAGGCGCTGTTGAACGAGCGCGAGGTGTCGATGCCTGTTGCGACCACGCAGTATCCTTATTATAAATGGTCTGACCTGCGCAAGTACTACCTTGACAAGCTGGACCGCTTCGATGCTGCTGAGGCAGCGTGGAATGCTGAAAACCCACAGCCGCCACGCGACTATGCACGCTATTACGAGCAGTTGCCCGTGGATGTTAAGCCCGTGCAGGAAGTCCAGATTCCCGCCAATCGCGTGAACCTTCGCGACATGGGTGGAGTAGCGGACGGCACGACACTGAACACGGAGGCCATTGCCAAGGCTATCAGCAAGCTCACCAAGATGGGAGGCGGACGGCTGACCATTCCTGAAGGCGTATGGCTGACGGGGCCGATCATGCTGAAGGACAATATCGAACTGCACCTGCAGAAGAACGCCATCCTCGTATTCTCGCCTGACAAGTCGCTCTATGTGGACTCCAATCCGAAGGCATCACGTGCGCTGGCAGGAATACGTGCCTCGAAGCGCAAGAACATTGCCATTACGGGTGACGGCATCATCGACGGCAACGGAGAATACTGGCGTCCTGTGAAGCGTAGTAAGGTCAGCGACGTCGAGTGGAAGATGTATCAGGAAAGGATAGGTGGTGTGGAGCGCGACAAGGGTCAGTTATGGTATCCTTGGGACGTGAAGGCAGGCTATCAGAACATTGCCGACACCCCTGAAAAGCAGGACAAGATGCGCAACGACCTGATTCGTCTGACCGATTGTGAAAACGTGCTCATCCAGGGCGTAACGGTACAGAACTCACCCAAGTTCCATGTTCACCCGCTGAACTGTAAGAACGTCATTGTCGATGGAGTGACGGTGCGCTGTCCTTGGAACGCGCAGAATGGTGATGCCATTGACTTCAGCGACGTCAACATCGGACTCATCGTCAATTGCACCGTAGATGCCGGTGACGACGGATTGTGCATGAAGAGTGGCAACTTCAAGCCCAAGTCGCCTGCTAACGGTTGTGAGGACATTGTCATTCAGGACAATACGGTTTTCCATGCCCATGGCGGTTTCGTGCTGGGTAGCGAGACTATCAGTGGCATTCGACGCATCGTGGTGCGCCATAATCGTTTCAGCGGTACTGATACCGGTGTGCGCTTCAAGAGTGGCGTCGGACGCGGTGGCAAGACAGAGCAGCTATACATCTCTGACATCCAAATGACAGATATCAAGGACCAGGCGATTATGTTCCAGTGCGACTATGTCGATCGTCCTGCTGGCAGCGATCCGAAAGCCCTTCCCACACTTACGGAGGAACAGCGTCGGCTGGCTCCCGAGTTTCAGGACATCCACATCAGTGGCGTGACTTGTCGTGGCACGCATACTGCTGTCGCAGCCAGTGGCATGGAGGGAATAGACTGTGTACACGACATCACCATCAGCAATTCGCGCTTTATATATAATAAGGTGGGCAACGCCATCGACACTAAGACGGCTCGCGTCACCCTCGACAACGTGGAATTCATAGAGAACAAAAAACAATAAAACAATTAACATCTAATTAAACATTAAGCAAATGAAAAAACTTTTGATGGTCGGCCTGTTGCTGACCGCAGCCATTGCCTTACAGGCACAGATGAAAGTAGCCCCCAAAATGGAGAAGGGCGCAGTGAAGACATACGTCGGACAGTCTACGGTTACCATGCCTATGCAGGGTGACGTAAAGGTCAACTATGAGACCAAGTACACCATTGTTGATGCCACTGCTGACGGCTATGTTGTCGACTTGGTGACCGACAACGTGCAGACCGAGTGCGATGCCAACAACATTGCCGGCAAACTGGTAGCCGCCGCCCAAGAAGCCACGAAGGGTATCGTCTTCCGCATTGGTCTTGACAAGGAAGGTAAGATTCAGAAAGTCCTCAATAGCGACGAGGTGCAGCCGAAACTCACCAAGGGGTTGGAATCCATTGTCGATCAGTTGATGAAGGACATTCCCCAGCTTAGCGCGGCGGTTTCAAAGGACGACCTGATGAAGCAGGTTGTTGAGACTTTTACACCCGAATCCTTGCTGAAGTCCTTCCAGGAGTCTACTTCGCCCTTTACCCTCAATGGCAAGACGATCATGACTGGTGCTCAGGAAGAGTATGTCAGCAAGGATGGCATGAAGATGAAGCGCATGTACTTCGTTCAGGGTAAGAACATCGTGGCTAACTCCACGCTGAACATGACGAAGGACGAAATGAAGGAAATGCTTATCCAGATGGTTGAGAAGAGCGCTCCCGATCAGGCTGCTATGGTCAAGGAGAACATCGACCAGATCATGTCTTCTGGCATGTTGAAGATGGACATGAAGGAGACTGTTACCTACGAATTGCAGGATGACGGATGGGTGAAGAGCATCAAAGGCGAAAGCACCACCGAAACCATGGGTCAGAAGGTTGTTACTGTGTCTACCATTACCTTGAAATGAAAATTTTCCAGAGTTCGATATTCAGGGCAGTATGCGCTATCGTCATCGGTGTGCTGCTCGTGAAATTTCCGCAGGATGGTGTGACGTGGCTGACAATGGCCATCGGCGCACTCTTCCTGTTGTCTGGTGTCATTGCCCTGATAGCCTATTGGCATGCCAAAAGTCATGCTGGGGAATATACCATTACTGACCAGCAGGGTCGAGTGGTGAGTGGCGGACAACCCACATTCCCCATCGTGGGCGCAGGCAGCGTGATACTGGGATTGGTGCTGACATTGTCGCCGAATGCCTTTGTCAACGGACTGATGTACATGTTGGCAGCGGTGTTGATACTGGGTGGCGTGACGCAGCTGATGGCACTGGTGGCCGCACGGCGGTTTGGCAACGTGCCTTTCGGCTACTGGGTAATGCCGTCGGTGATTCTGTTGATAGGACTGTTTGTCATACTGAAACCGATGGAAACGGCCGAGCTGCCATTGCTGATACTGGGCTGGTGCTCGATGTTGTATGGTGTGATAGAGCTGATCAACGCATTAAAAATACATCGCCTGCGCAAAGAGGCAGACGATGCATTGGCTATCCAAGAGGAAACGCAGGCCGAGGAGATAGAGTCACACATTGGTGACGATACCCTCGATGTAAGTGCGGAGGATGTGGATACCGGTCTTGTTGTCCCCTCCGGAGGGGATGATTAAGTCGGCAAACTGCTTCGTAGGCTCAATGAACTGTTCGTGCATGGGCTTGAGGACTTTTTCATAGCGATCAAGCACCATGTCAACGGTTCGTCCGCGCTCGACGACATCACGACGGATGTTACGGATGAGTCGCACGTCGGCATCGGTATCGACGAAAATCTTCAAGTCCATCATGTCGCGCAGCTTCTTGTAGTGCAGCGTCATGATACCTTCCAGAATGATGACGGGCTTCGGCTCAACATGAACTGTCTCCGGCAGACGATTGGAGATAATGTAAGAATAGGTGGGCTGCTCGATAGCCTGCCCTTTTTTTAGCATCATGATATGCTCGGTGAGCAACTTCCAGTCGAAAGCATCGGGGTGGTCGAAATTGATGGCACGACGCTCTTCCTCCGTGAGATCCGTAGTATCGTTATAGTACGAATCCAAGGGGACAATAGCAGCACAGTGAGGGGGCAGTGCCTGAGCGATTTTCTTGACGACGGTGGTCTTTCCTGAACCTGTACCGCCAGCGATTCCAATGATTGTCATTATTTCTGTTCCTTGACGAGGTAAACCAATGTTGGCAGGTGGTCGCTATAGCCGTCGAGCCATACGCCACCGGCATGTGTACGCAGCGTATTGCCCTTGTAACGGCCTTCCTGCTGGAACAGGTAGTCGCGACGGAAAATCTGTGGCTGCCAGAACTTGAGCGTAGAAAAATCACGCTGACCCTTGTCGTTGAGCAATGACTTCGACAGGATAATCTGGTCGAAGAGGTTCCACGCTCCGTCGTAGATCAGGGTTCCTGTAC
This sequence comes from Prevotella sp., assembly GCA_045112595.1. Taxonomy (GTDB): domain Bacteria; phylum Bacteroidota; class Bacteroidia; order Bacteroidales; family Bacteroidaceae; genus Prevotella. Next base: position 12,492 of record JBGUIA010000042.1, read on the forward strand.
CGCTGGCATGAATGTCCCAGAAGGGATTGTAGAGGTCAGTGGCTTTACTGGTCTCCTCAATCTTACGCTTGGCACCGAGTGCGATGGACATAGAAGCATCGGCGGGGTCGTCGTTCATATCACCCATGATGAACAGCTTCACGTTCGGATCTTCGGCAATGAGAGAGTCCTTGACGGCACGAATCTGACTGCCACCGAGCTCGCGATAGTACGATACAGCACCGCGAGAGGGCAGGTGGTTGACGATGATGGTGACGTGCTCGTCGGCCAACGTACCGCTGACAACGAGGAAACCACGCGTGGCACGGCCCTTCTCGATGTCGTCCTGTCTCTCATATATATAAGGTACGAGCTTGACGTCGCGAACGGTGAACAGCGAGGGGTTGTAGACCAAACCGCAGTCGACACCACGCTGATCGGGACCTTCGATGTGGCAGAACTGGAAGTTGCGGGCCTTCAGGGGTTCCTGATTGCAGAGGTCGGTGAGACACTTGGCATTTTCGACCTCGGAGACTCCAATGGCAGCACAGCCAACCATCGGCAACTTGTCGGTACCCATATCAGCGAGTACGCGAGCCATGTTGCGCAATTTGTGCGTGTACTTCATGCCAGTCCACTTGTTACGACCCTCGGGCAGATACTCGTAGTCGTTGTGGCCTTCATCGTGGCATGTGTCAAAGAGGTTCTCGAGGTTATAAAAACCAATGGCGTAAACTGAGAATTTCTTCTCTTGAGCCTGTGCATTCATCGTTCCTACCAGGAACATGATTGCGATAAATGATAACAGTTTTTTCATAATAGTTTCAGATTTTTGTGCGAAGATAGTGATATTTTTTTAAAATCTCAAACTTTTTTTGAAAAAAGATATAAAAATATAGTGTTTTTTAAATTTTATTTATTATCTTTGCGGCAATATTACTAATTAAACTAACAAAAAAACCAACTTATGCAGAAAAAGCTCAAAATTGCAGTGATGGCACTTTTCATCGCAACAACGGCACTGGCACAGACCGATGAACCTAAGCAATCGGCTGATCAGGAGTCCGTCAGCAGCGAGCAAGCCTTCACTTTCACGGAAGCTCAGTTGGGCGACGATGACGACATGTCGCAGAACGTGACGATTATTTCGTCAAACCAGAATGTCTATGCGTCGCAAGTAGGTTACACATGGAGCCCTGTTCGCTTCCGTTATCGTGCTTTTAACCAAAAGTACAATGAGATCTACATCAACGGTGTCCAGATGAACGACATGGAGAGCGGTCAGTTCCGCTATTCACTCGTGGGAGGTCTGAATCAACAGACCCGTGGCGTGGAAAACGCACTGCCGTTCGAGTTTAACAACTTCGCTGTAGCGGGAATGGGTGGTTCGAACAACTACAATTTCCGTCCCAGCGCTATGGCTACAGGCCAGCGACTGACGCTGACGGGAGCCAACCGTAATTATACGGTACGCGCGATGTACACTTATAATAGTGGCTTGCGTCCGGACGGTTGGGCTTTTTCGGCTAACGTCACTTACCGTTGGGCTAGCATGGCGACCGCAAACGTCCCTGGTACGTTCTACAACTCGCTGTCCTACTTCCTGGGAGCTGAGAAGAAGCTGAACGACAAGCACGCCATCTCGCTCGTCACATGGGGTAATCCTACGGAGCGTGCTGCTCAGGGTCCTGCAACGGATGAAATGTACTGGATAGCCAACAGCTACTTCTACAATCCGAACTGGGGTTACCAAGACGGCAAGAAGCGTAGTGCTCGTGTCATCAACGACTTTGCGCCCACAGCCATGTTTACTTGGGACTGGAGAATTGGACCGGACACGAAACTGACCACCTCGCTGACAGGACGCTACTCTATCTACAAGAGTACTAATCTGGAGTATAACGACAGCGAGAACCCCAAGCCCAACTATTGGAAGAACCTGCCGTCGAGTTACTACGACGTATGGTATACTGAGGATGTCGCAGGACGTACAATGAGTGGATATCAGGATTTCTGGCGTGCATGGGCTTATCTGAGCGGTAGCGAGGAAAATCGTCAGATTAATTGGGACAGGCTGTATTTCGCCAACCTGCAAGGTAATGCCACAGGACGTGACGCATCATATTTCGTATCGGCCAGATACAACAACAATATCAATCTGTCTTTGGCTTCGACGCTGAACACCAAGCTCGGCACGAATACTGCCTTGAATCTGGGTTTGCAGTTGGCAGCCAATATCGGTCAGCACTACAAGAAGATTGACGACATGCTCGGCTCGAATAGTCTGCGCAACATCAATACCTACGCGCTGGGCACTTACTCGATTGGCGACCCCCACGTTTATTACGATTTGAGGAACAAGGACGTCATTTTGAAGGAAGGCGACAAATACGGTTACGACTACAATCTTCACGTACGCAAGGCTCAGCTCTGGGGCTCGCTGAAGTGGAATAGGGATAACTACCAGTCGTTCCTCGCCGGTCGCATTGGTGGTGTTACCATGCAGCGTGACGGTAAGATGGAGAACGGTATCGCTGTATCTCAGGGCAACGGAGTTACTTCTTACGGCAAGAGCGAAGTCGGTAAGTTCCTGGATGGCGGCGTGAAATGGGGTATAAGTTCGAATACCGTCAAGAAATACGGTCTGACTTGGAACGCAGGTCTGGGATTTGAGCTCCGTGCTCCTACGGCCTCGACAGCATTTGTTTCGCCTGAAGTCAACAACGACTTTGTGTTGCACCTGAGAAACGAGAGAGTATTCTCGAGTGAGGCAGGCTTGCAATATGAGAGTGCGAAATTCAAGGCCAACGTCAGTGGTTATTTCAGCCATATAAACGACGCTACTGAGTGGCAGCAGTTCTACGATGACGATGCCAACTCGTTCACTTATGTCTCGATGACGGGTATTCAGAAAGAATACTACGGACTGGAATGGGGTCTCAAGTACAAGATAACGCCTTCGTTCAGCATCAAGACGCTGGGAACCATCAGCGAGGCTAAGTACGTGAATAACGCTCCCGTCATCTACATGAAATCGACGGAGGGAACATACCACAACGATATAGTATATAATAAAGGTATGCGCGAGGGAGGCACCCCGCTCTCAGCATTCAACCTGACGCTGAGCTACAGCGGTGGCGGATGGTTCATCGACGTGATGGGTAACTACTACGACCGCATCTACCTCTCTTACTCGCCTACATACCGCTACGGCAAGACCTTGGATAACCGTCAGAAGGTTTACGAGAACACTGGCATTGAAGCCGAGAAGGTTTACGACATTGTCGACGGTAAGAAGGTAATCCTTGATCGTGCTTTGGAGCAAGCCGAGGGTAAGGGCGGATTCATGCTCGACCTCTCTATTGGTAAGAGCATCCGCATGAGGAAAGGACAGCTCTCGATTAACCTCTCGCTGACCAACGTGCTGAATAACCGTAAGATGGTCACTGGCGGTTTCGAGCAGAGCCGAAGCAACTACTCTGTGAACACAACCACTGGCGACGTGGGCAGTGCCCGTGTCTACAAGTTCGACCGCAACCCGTATAAGTTCTACTCGTACGGCATCAACGGTATGTTGAACCTTGGTTATAGATTTTAATTAGAAACAAGTAATTTGAAATCACTCATTATGACTACCTATATATATAATAAGGTGAAGAAGGCTGTGAAGGCAGGAATGTTGGCATTGCTGGTTCCCGTTCTCACTAATCTCATCTCCGCGTGTCAAGACAAGGACTGGGATTCGCCTTCGGTGGAAAAGGGTATAGAGTCTTACGGTAACAAATATCTGAAGGAAACTAACCTGAAGACCATTGCCGAAGTGATAGCACTCTATAGCAATGAAATCAACAACAATAGCCTGAAAGAGGTGAAGCAGCCCATGCAGATCAAGGGTATTGTCACTGGTAACGACGAAGAGGGCAACATCTATAACAGCCTGTATATCCAGGATAATACGGCAGCTATTGCTATCAGCGTCTCACAGAGTGGACTGTACGCTGCATTACCTGTAGGTCAGGAGATTCTTATAGAATTACAGGGCCTCTATATCGGTGGCTACGGCAAACAGCCTCAGATTGGTACCACTTATACCAATCCCAATAAGGAAGGTGCTACGCCCCAGGTCGGACGCATGAGCCGTTATATCTGGAAGGACCATTACAAACTGATTGGTACTGTGGCAGGTAAGACGGCAACCCCTATCGAGGTGAAATGGAATTTCAACTCACTGGATATCAGCAAGGATTGTGGCAAGCTGATTACCCTGAAGGGTGTTTCACTGGCTGAGGCTGACGGAAACGCTGTGTTTGCACCCAGCGACGGCAGTGTGCCTTTGACGGCCAATTGTGCCAATCGCGTCATCAGCGGTTTGAGCAATGTCGTGGTACGCACCAGCACCTATGCTGACTTTGCCAAGACGGTGATGCCCACAGGATTGGTTGATATTACGGGTGTGGCAACACGTTATAACGACACCTGGCAGATTCTGATGCGTAGGTTAAGTGATATCACAGCATCGACCACTGAGCCGGCTCCTGTGGCTACTCCTTCTGGAAGTGGTACGGAGGCAGACCCGTATAACGTTGCAGCTGTCACCAAATTCACCAAGGCTTTGGCAGCTGACGCACAGGCTGGTCCTGTTTATGCCAAGGGTTATGTGGTCAAGGTCACAGATATAGACACTAGCGGAAACTTTGGTAATGCCACCTATCTGATTTCTGACCAGAAGGACGGCTCGACAGGCTCGTTCCAGGTGTATCGCGGCTATGGTTTGAACAACGTGAAGTTCAATGCCGGTGCAACTCTCAAGGAGGGCGACGTGGTCACCGTCTATGGTAAAGTGGTGAACTACAAAGGCAATACGCCTCAGTTTGCCCAGGGTAGCTACATCTACGAACAGAACGGAAAGAAGAAGTAAGCATTCAATAACGAACAATAAAAACTAAAAGATATGAAAAGGAAATTAAATTATCTGATTGCGATGGCCCTGATGGCCTTCACATTCACAAGTTGTGAGGACGTTCCATCTCCCTTTGGAGAAGTCGTTCCGCCAAAAAGTGACGATGTTGTTGTCATTGAACCTTCAGGTACTGGTACTGAGGCTGACCCCTTCAACATCGCTGGTGTCATAGAGTATGTCAGTGGCTTGGGAGCTGATGTCGTATCGCCCAAGGATGTTTATTTCAAGGGTATTATCACTTCTATTACTGAGGCTTACGGTACACAGTATGGTAACGCTACCTTCGAGGTGTCTGACACTGAAGATGGCGGCAACAAGTTCCTCTGCTATCGTGTGAAATACTTTGATGGCCAAGGCTATAGCAACCCCAGCGACCCCAATATCAAGGAAGGTAATGAGGTAATTATGTGCGGTAAGGTGGTCAACTACAAGGGTAACACCCCTGAGACTTCTGCCAATGCCGCATGGCTGTACTCTCTCAACGGTACTAAGGGTGGCGGCGGCACAACGCCTCAGCCCGGTGGTGATGCCAAGGGTAAAGGTACTGCTGATGATCCCTTCAACATCGCTGCAGCTATTAAGAAGTGTCAGGAAGTTGGTGAGACAGCCTCTGCTGAGAGCTATTATATCAAGGGTATCGTTGTCAAGGGCGGCACAGTTTCTGGTGGCTATGGCAACGTGACGTTCACTTTGGGCGACAGCAAGGACGCTACAGATGTATTCACTGCGTTCCAAGTAGCTGGTTCCGATGGTGAAAAACTCGCTGACGGCTTTGAGGTAAAGGCTGGTTCTGAAGTGGTGATTTATGGTCCTGTTGTGAATTACAAGGGCAACACGCCAGAAACCTCTGGCAAGAGTGCGGCACAGATTGTTACCATCGACGGCAAGAAGACCAGCGGTGGCGGAGGCGGTGGCGGTGCTACCGGTGGTGATGGTTCACAAAATAATCCGTTCAATATTGCCGAGGCCATTGCTAAGTGTAAAGAGGTAGGTGAGACCGCTTCTACAGAGAAGTACTATATCAAGGGCATCGTTGTTACTGGTGGCACCGTTTCTGGTGGCTACGGCAACGTAACCTTTAAGATGGGTGACAGCAAGGATGCTACTGAGCTTTTCACCGCCTATCAGGTGGCTGGTTCTGACGGTGAGAAATTGCCTGATGGCTATGAAGTAAAAGCAGGCTCGACGGTGATTGTCTATGGTCCAATCGTGAATTATAAGGGCAACACGCCAGAGACTTCCGGCAAGAGTGCAGCACAGATTGTTACCATCGACGGCAAGAAAACCAATGAAGGCTCTGGCGGCGGTGGTGGCGGTGCTGAAACCGGTGCTGACGGTTCTACCATCATCTCTGTTTCAGATTTCAATGCAGCTGCAGAGAGTACAGACGTTTGGTATCAGCTCACTGGTACTGTGAAGAATCTGAAGGACAATGATCTGTATGGTAACTTTGATCTTGAGGACAGTACTGGCTCTGTCTATGTCTATGGTCTGCTTTCTGAGAAGGGCGGTGAAAAGAAGAAGTTCCAGGATCTCGTTGCTGCCAAGGGTATAGCTAACGGCAAAACTATTACTATCGTTGGTAACCGTGGTTCGTATAACGGAAAGATTGAAGTAATGAATGCTTACTTTATTAGCATTAAATAACGCATGATGAAATCAACATCTTTATATATGGCAGCCGCAGCAATAGTCTGCGGCGCCATGTTTTTTACGTCCTGTTCAAACAAAGTTGACACTGTGAAGCAAGAACCGATTACCCAGGGCAATCCCTATCTGCCCCTGTGGGAACATATTCCTGATGGCGAGCCGTACGTGTTTGAAGATCCGGACAATCCTGGCAAGCAGCGCGTATATATTTATGGTTCGCACGATGACCTGAAGACCGAATACTGTGGTCGCGACCAGGTGGTATGGTCGGCTCCCGTAGAGGATTTGACCCAGTGGCGCTACGACGGGGAAATCCTTGTGGTGGACAAGAATGCCAAGGGCGAGCCCTTCGATTCTGCTGGTACTGCCGACGTGTTGTATGCCCCTGATGTGACGCTGGTGACTGACAGCACGGGCAAGAAGACCTATTACCTCTTCCCCAACGACCAGACGGGATTCCGCAACGGTCTGATAGCCAAGAGCGACAGCCCCAAGGGGCCCTTCGAGGTATGCAACTGGAATGCTGAAGACCCCAACAAGGTGGACGGCATCTACGGTTTCGACCCTGCCGTGTTTGTTGACGACGACGGTCGCATCTATGGTTACTGGGGCTTCGAGCACTCGATGGCTGCAGAGATTGACCCTGCGACGATGTGTACTGTAAAACCAGGCACTGAAGTTGTCGATGGTATGGTTTCCGGCAGAAATGAGCTAGGCATCTTCCGTTTCTTCGAGGCTTCGAGTATCCGCAAAATCAAGGATAAGTATGTCTTTATCTATAGTCGCTTCACGGAGGACGGCGAATTCGGACTCCCCACGTCGAACTATACGCTGGCATACGCCTATAGCGATAAGCCGTTAGGTCCTTGGACCTATGGCGGCACCATCATCGACGGTCGTGCCCGTGAAAAGGACGAGCAGGGCAATGTCATTGCCTCTGCTGTTCCCGACGGCAACACGCACGGCTCGATTTGCGAGATTAACGGCCAGTGGTACGTCTTCTATCACCGTCAGACTGGTACCGACGAATATGCCCGTCAGGCAATGGTGGCTCCCATCACTGTCAAAGTGGAAGAGGGTACTGGCGGCAAGGTGGAAATCAGCGAGGGTGAATACAATTCCGAGGGTTTTGCCCTCAACGGCCTCAATCCCTTCGAGCGTCATTCGGCAGGTATCGCCTGTTGGCTGACGGGTCCGAAACCTGCTGTCCACGAATGGCCTAACAACACGTTCTATGGCTCGTATGTAGAGGCGTCGTATGGTACCGACAGCAATTTCGAGGCGCCTTACGACCTGACGAATAATACTAACTCCGTGGTGAACAACACCGACGGCAGTATCGTGGGTTATAAGTATTTCAACTTTGACGCTGAGCGTCTGGCTACAGGAGAGAACCTGATGCTCGTCCTGCGCCTCATTCCTGAGGGCATCGACGGTACCATCGAGGTGATGATGGACCGCCCTTGGACGTCTCAGGGCGACAAGAAGATTGGTGAGATAGCGTTGAAGGCCGATATGCCGAAAACCAGCACGGATATGGCAATCGGTATCTCAAAGGAGGCCAAAGAGGGTGCCCTCGCAGGCAAACACGCCATCTTCCTCCTCTTCAAGTCCGACACCAAGGAGAAGTCGCTCTGCACCCTCGAAGACTTGGTCTTCACCTTCGCAGAATAAAAAAAGTAGCGGGAATATTTGGTCAGTTCGAAAAAAAGTCGTACCTTTGCACCCTCGAAGCGAAAAATTTTAAGTAAACATAAAAAATAATAAGTAAAAATGAAAAAAGGTATTCACCCAGAAAACTATCGCCCCGTCGTGTTTAAGGACATGTCCAACGGCGATATGTTCCTTTCGCAGTCTACAGCAAAGACTAACGACACTGTAGAGTTCGAAGGCGAGACTTACCCCGTGGTAAAGATTGAAATTTCGAGCACTTCTCACCCGTTCTATACCGGTAAGAGCAAGCTCGTCGACACCGCTGGTCGCGTCGACAAGTTCATGAGCCGCTACGGTAAGGCTGCGAAGAAGTAATATATTCTAAGCCGAACAGAAAGATTTAAGGCGCGTCCAGGGTAGTTGCATATGCCCATGGTTGCGCCTTTTTTAACCCAATACAACACTAAAACTATCAGATGATGAAAACAATCCAGAAACTATTCCTCCTATTGACTACGGTTTTCTCGTTGTCAGCCTGTAGTAGCGGCGGCGACGACAGTCCTAACACCCCATCTGGCGGCGGTAATACTGACAAGCCCGCTGTTGTCACCAACGACAACAAGAATACGACCGGTCCTGTCGAGGCCCAGTCCAGGCTTGAATTCCCGCATCTGAAAAACGGCCTCGTCCTTGTCCACTATGCTGAACTCAACAAGAACACCCATCAAACGGGTGTCAACTACTGCGTAGAATGGGACACCGATTTAAGCTCCCAGCGCTGGAGCTGCTATCAACTGTATAGCAGCATCAACTATCATTCTTCCTATAATGTGTCACGATATTATGCTCCTAATGACGGCACCCTCTCGCCAACATGCCAGTATCCCGCTGACCCTGAGCTCCCTGAAGAATATCAGTTTAAGGTTGACCCATATAAGTTTTCCGGCTACGACCACGGGCATATCTGCCCCTCTGCCGACCGTCTGAGATCTACGGACTGTAACTATCAGACCTTCTTCATCACCAACATGCAGCCGCAGTATAATAAGTTCAATGCCGGCTTGTGGCAGGAGATGGAGAGTGACGTCCGCAACTGGGTAAGCATGTCCGACACACTATACGTCTGCAAGGGAGGTACTATCGACAACGACGAGTATATCCTTGAATATGTCCATCAAAGCAGTCATCAGCGCACACGCGTCAACAAAGAACACATCCCCGTACCGCGTTTCTTCTATATGGCGCTCCTTAGCAGAAAGGGCGACACTTGGCAGGCTATGGCCTATTGGGCGCCAAACCTGAACGAAGACCACTCACTCGATTCCCGCAAGGGTTATGCCCTCAAGATTGACCGTTTGGAAGAACTGACGGGCATCGACTTTTTCTGCAATTTACCTGATGATATCGAGACAGAAGTTGAAAGTAACCTGACACTTAGCTATTGGTTTAAATAAAAAATCTAAAAACTTTTGGCTATCACGCGGATTTTTCGTATCTTCGCGCAAGAAATTCATTCTAACGCAAAACAATAAACAACAAAAATGAAAACTATCTATGATTTTACTGTCAAGGACAGAAAAGGTAAGGACGTATCGATGAAAGAGTATGCCAACGAAGTACTGTTGATTGTCAACACTGCTACGAAATGTGGCTTCACGCCCCAATACGAAGAGTTGGAGAAACTATATAAGGACTACCACAGCCAGGGCTTCGAGATTCTCGACTTCCCCTGCAACCAGTTCGGACAGCAGGCTCCAGGCACCGATGAGTCTATTCATGAGTTCTGCAAGTTGAACTTCGGCACTGAATTCCCACGTTTCAAGAAGGTAAAGGTTAATGGCGACGATGCTGAGCCGCTGTTTATGTTCCTGCAGGAGCAGAAAGGCTTTGCCGGCTGGGATATGGAACATCCTATTGCCCATATTCTTGACGATATGTTGTCAAAGGCCGATCCTGATTACAAGGAGAAGTCCGATATCAAGTGGAATTTCACCAAGTTCCTCATTAACAAGAAGGGTCAGGTGGTAGCTCGTTTCGAACCGACAGAGAAGATTGAGAATATCGAAGCAAAGATTAAAGAACTGCTTTAACTGCTCTAACTTCTTTAACTACTAAACTTTATAGAATATGGAGCATGTAAAATGTCTGATTATAGGCAGCGGGCCCGCAGGGTATACCGCTGCCATTTATGCTTCCAGGGCCAATTTGAGTCCTGTTGAGTATTCTGGCCTGCAGCCTGGCGGACAGCTGACCCAGACTACCGAGGTCGAAAACTTCCCCGGCTATCCACAGGGTGTCGATGGCAACCAGATGATGATGGACCTGCGCGAACAGGCTGAGCGTTTCGGTACCGACATCCGCGACGGTGAAATCGTACGCGTCGATTTCTCGCAGCGTCCCTATAAGGCGTGGGACGATGCAGGTCGTGAACTGGAGGCCGACACAGTCATCATTGCCACAGGAGCCTCTGCCAAGTATCTGGGTCTTGACGACGAGCGCAAATACAACGGTCAGGGCGTCAGCGCCTGTGCTACGTGCGACGGCTTCTTCTATCGCAAGAAGACTGTTGCCGTCGTTGGTGGCGGTGATACAGCCTGCGAAGATGCCCTCTACCTCAGCGGACTGGCCAAGAAGGTGTATATGATTGTCCGCAAACCCTTCCTGCGTGCTTCTAAGGTCATGCAGCAGCGCGTGATGGACCGCGAGAACATCGAGATACTCTTCGAACACAATACGTTGGGTCTCTTTGGCGAGAACGGTGTCGAAGGTGCTCATCTCGTTAAACGCAAGGGTGAGGCTGACGAACAGCTGGTAGATATACAGATTGACGGATTCTTCCTGGCTATTGGTCATAAGCCCAATACCGACATCTTTAAGGAGTGGCTCGAAACAGATGAAGTAGGGTACCTGAAGAAGATTGATGGTACTCCACGCACCAAGCTTGCAGGCGTCTTCGTTGCCGGCGACTGTGCCGATCCCGTCTATCGTCAGGCTGTCAGTGCTGCAGGCACAGGTTGCCAGGCAGCCATCGAAGCAGAACGCTTCCTTTTGGAAAACTAGGAACTCTAGGATTTCTAGAACCTCTAGATTATCTAGACTCTCTAGAAAACTTAAGGCTATAAAATTGAAAAAACCTCGCTTCACAGCGAGGTTTTTCCATCAAAAAACTAAATTAATCAACCATAAACCTTAACCATTAAAAATCTTTTCACTGGCAAAAGTACGACATTTTTTCTATACATGAGTTCATATTGCGTTAATTATGGTTTAAAATTCGTGAATTTCACTAATTTTCCACCAAAAATCACGCATTTTAAACTAAAATCGCTAGGTTTAACATCTTTTCAAGGTGTTTTTTGCTGAAATTTAATTCAAAATTAATATATTTGCAGCATCAAAATAAGTAAAATGAGCATCACAAACATTCTTTTATTCATCATTATACTGTTTCTTGCAGGTTATTGTCTCCGTTTGAAGCTTCGGCAGAGGCCGGAAACGGACCATTCTTTGACCTTCGAAGGACTTGATTTGCAGATCAGCAACAATGATGTGATGCAATTTATCCGCGAAACAGCCGAAAACTTCCGCCCCGCTATGGAAAGCAGAAATATATCCTTTAATGTCAGCTGCACGCCTGAGAGCATGATGGGCTGGATAGATATCGACAAAATCGACAAAATCCCGTTACTGCTGCTTTCCGACATGTACAATGGTTGTCCTGACGGTTGTAAGATTACCATTCAGGCCAGTACCAACCGCAATTACGACTCCGTTATCATTCGCATCAACGACAACAGCCCTCGGCCGCTAGGGATGAGTCTTGTCATTGTCCGCCAATTGGCGTCCCTGCATCACGGAACTGTTCGTAGTGAGTATTACGAAGGTCAGGGTAATATGGTTATTGTCGAGCTGCCCATTAAAAAAGACATGTTGCTGATTCAGCAACACGCTCAACCTGTTGCGAATGAGCCAGCGGCCAAAGATCAGCCCTCGGCGTTTCATATTCCTAGCAACATCCAGCTGAATATTCCGACCATCGAACTGCCTGAGGGCATTGCTGAGGGCAATCAGTCGCTTGGCAGTCTCGTGCAACAGGCATACAACTCGCCCGACCACCAATTCTTGCAGAAGGCTACCAAGTGTGTTCATGACCATATCGACGACAGCGACTACGACCGTGACGCCTTTGCTGCCGATATGGGAGCCAGTGCCAGCACGCTCTACAATAAGCTGCGTGCACTGACCGGCAAGAATGTGACGGTTTTCATTCGCGACATCCGCATCCAGACCGCCATTAAGCTTGCCAAGGACAATCCTGACCTCCGCGTCAGCGACATTGCCTACCGCGTAGGCTTCCGCGACCCCAAATACTTCGCCACCACCTTTAAGAAAGTTACCGGCAAACAGCCCAAGGAGTATTTCGACGAAATCAGAAATACCTTAGTCCGATGAATGTCAGGAGGCCGTTCATCATCAGCAACTCGTAGCCGAAATGGTAGCCGGTAGTCTGGCCTACAACGTATTCGATGGCATAGCACAGCAGGGGTGAGGCTATGGCGATGTAAGGTACGAGGCGGTCGTTGACGGGGCGTTTGGTCAGCAGTCCGTAGGCAAAGAGGCCGAGCAGGGGACCGTAGGTGTAGCCGCAAATGATGTAGATGGCATCAATCAGACTGGTGGAATTGACGGTCTTGAAGAGCAGGATGAACAGCACGAAGACAGCACAGACGGCGATATGTGTGCGTTTGCGGAGGCGTTCGTCGTCCTTGCGTTCCATGATATCGACGCAGTAGATGGTGGTCAGCGAGGTCAGCGCGGAGTCGGCACTGGAGAACGATGCCGCGACGATGCCGAGGACGAAGAGGGCTGTTAGCAGTTGGCCGTTAGCAGTTAGCATAGACGTTGCCTGGATAAAGTGCGGTAGGAGGTCGTCGCCGCTGGCGGGAAGGGCAAGGCCGTGCTGCTGATACCACATGGTGAGCAGGACGCCCAGCGACAGGAAGAGCAGATTGGCGGGCAGGAAGGCCACGCCGTAGGTACACATATCCTTCTGTGCCCCGCGCAGCGTCTTGCAGGTCAGGTTTTTCTGCATCATATCTTGGTCGACGCCCGTCATCACCAATACGACGAAGATGCCGCTGAGGAACTGTTTCCAGAAGTTCTGCTTCGACGCCCAGTCGTCCCAGACGAAGACGCGCGACAGTGCGTTACTATCGACGGCACCCACGACCGACTCCATGCTCAGTCCCAAGTCGGTGGCTACCTTATATATAATAAGGAGTAGGGCCGTAAAGAGGCAGAGTGTCTGCAAGGAGTCCGTCCATACCAGCGTCTTGATGCCTCCTGTGCGGGTATAGAGCCATATCAGCAGCACCAGTATGACCGTCGTCACGGCAAAAGGCACGCCCTGCGGTTCGAACACGAAACGCTGGAGAATGATGCATACCACGTAGAAGCGCACTGCAGCACCCGTCATCTTCGACAACAGGAAGAGCCACGAGCCCGTTTTGTGAGAGCGTCGTCCCAGTCGTTGGCCCAGATAGGCATAGATGGATGTCAGGTTGAGCTTGTAGTACAGCGGCAGCAGCGCGAAGGCCACCACGACATAGCCGAGGATGAAGCCCATACACATCTGCAGATAGGTCATCTGTGTGTTCAGCACCATGCCGGGGACTGAGACGAAGGTGATGCCCGAAATGGACGCGCCTATCATGCCGAAGGCAACCATATACCAGGGCGACTGTCGGTTGGCGCGGTAGAATGTCTCGTTGGTGGCACGTCGTCCCTGCCACCTGTTAAGTGCAAAAAGTAAGGCAAAATACGCCAAAACCATCACAATTATCGTCATAACGGGTGCAAAATTACAAAATAATGCATAATTCATAATGCATAATTCATAATTATTTTGTAACTTTCACCCTCGGTGAAGTTACTCTCGTTCAGAAAAGCCAAAAAAAATTTGGTTTTTCATTCACTTATTCGTAACTTTGCAGGCGGTAATTATTCACCAACAACAAAAAACAATGGCAAAACAGAAAAAATTCCTCCTTCAGGAGCGTGAGATTCCAACACAGTGGTACAACATTCAGGCTGACATGCCCAACAAACCCATGCCGCCCATCCATCCGGCAACGAAGCAGCCGTTGGGAGTAGATGACCTTGCACACATCTTCCCGCGTGAGTGCTGTGTACAGGAGCTGGACACCGAACACCGCTGGATAGACATCCCTGAGGACGTGCTCGAGAAGTACAAGTATTATCGTTCTACTCCGCTGGTGCGTGCATACGCACTGGAAGAGGCGCTGGGTACTCCTGCCCACATCTATTTCAAGAACGAGTCAACCAATCCCTTAGGTTCACACAAAATCAACTCTGCCCTGCCTCAGTGCTACTATGCCAAGCAGGAAGGCACGACGAACGTCACTACCGAGACCGGTGCCGGTCAGTGGGGTGCCGCCCTTTCGTATGCTGCCAAGATCTACGGACTGGACTGTGCCGTCTATCAGGTGAAGATTACCATGCAGCAGAAGCCTTATCGTTCTTCGATTATGCGCACCTTCGGTGCTGTCGTCACCGGTTCGCCCTCGATGTCCACCCGTGCCGGTAAGGACATCCTGACCAAGGATCCGACGCACAGTGGTTCGCTGGGTACTGCTATCTCTGAGGCTGTCGAGTTGGCTACGACTACTCCGAATTGTAAATATACGCTGGGTTCTGTGCTGAACCACGTTGGTCTGCATCAGACTATCATCGGTTTGGAGGCTGAGAAGCAGATGGCGATGGCTGGCGAGTATCCCGATATCGTAATTGGCTGCTTTGGTGGCGGTTCCAATTTCGGTGGTATCTCGTTCCCCTTCATGCGTCACAATCTGAGCGGCGAGCGCCATACGGAATTCATTGCTGCCGAGCCAGACAGCTGTCCGAAGCTGACCCGCGGTCAGTTCCGCTACGACTTCGGCGATGAGGCAGGTTACACGCCCCTGCTGCCTATGTACACGCTGGGCCACAACTTCAAGCCAAGCAACATCCACGCTGGCGGTTTGCGCTATCACGGTGCCGGTATGATTATTTCTCAGTTGATCAAGGATGGTCTGATGCACGGTGTCGACATCCCACAGCTCGAGACCTTCGAGGCCGGTATGCTCTTTGCCCGTACAGAGGGTATCATTCCTGCTCCTGAGAGCACCCACGCCATCGCCGCTACTATCCGCGAGGCCAAGAAGTGCAAGGAGACAGGCGAGGAGAAGGTCATCCTCTTCAACCTCTCTGGTCACGGACTCATCGACATGCCGTCGTACGAGGCCTTCATCAAGGGCGACCTGCAGAACTACACGGTTACCGACGAGATGATTGCCGAGAACCTTGCCGAATTGGACAAGCAATAAACAAACAGAAACACTATCAGGGGAATCTCCAGTGGGGGGTTCCCTTTCGTATCACAAACTACTTAAAAATGATGAAAACAAATCTACTATTGACATGCTGCCTTGCCTTGACAGTAACGGGAACAATGGCGCAAAATATCGACTTTGACCTGCCCGGCAAGACCGCCCCAGGCAAAGACACCGAGATTAACTACACGTCGTGGGCCGTTCCGCGTGCCACGAGTGACACCAAGACATTCGACAACGGTGTTACCATCACCATCAGTGCGGGTGGGGCCGCCTCAGCTGTGGGCAGCAACTGGAGCAAGACCGACGTGGAGAACAATGGATTACGCGTAATTGCCGACGAAGTGGTGGCAACAAACATCGAAGACGGCAACATGACTCAGATTACCGATGCCTCGACGTCGCTGGTATTGACCATCAGCGGACTGACACCTGGTCAACATTCGTTGAAGGCCTATCACAACAATTCCGATAAGGACCAGGTACAGCCTGACATCGACATTAGCGTCGATGGCACTGTGGTAGCTACGGGTCAGAAGTTTACCTCTGCTGCCCAAAGCACGCTGGAGGCCGGCACGTCGTTCATCACGTTCAACGTCACTGACGGTCAGCCTGTAGTTATTACCTATACTACCAAGCTGGAGGCCGGTAAGAGCTACACCAATACCCGTATGATGCTGAACGGTTTGGAGTTCGACGGTGTGGCGATGGTGGCCACTGATCCGCTGCCCGCCAACCACGACTATCATGCGGGCACCGAGGACGGCACCATCCAGTTCTCATGGGTCGCCGCACCTGGAGCCGTGAGTCACAAAATGGTGTTCGGTACCGATTCCGCAACGGTAGCACAAAGCGACGTCTACGAATATGAGGGCACCGCGACGGAATACACCAAGACGGGACTATACTCTATGCAGCAGTATTGGTGGCGAGTGGACGAGGTCGATGGCGACGGTAACGTCCATCGCGGCAAGGCATGGACGTGTCAGCCCTGTCATCTGGCCTTCCCCGAGGCTGAGGGTTATGGCCGCTATGCCATTGGCGGCCGTGGCGGACAGGTGTATCACGTGACGAACCTCAGCGGCAGCAAGGATGTCGAGGGATCACTGCTCTACGGACTCGTGACGCTGGAGGGACCGCGATATATCGTGTTTGACGTCAGCGGCATCATCGAACTCGACTTCAATTCGTATTTCACTAAGCCCTATGCCACCATTGCCGGACAGACGGCACCGGGTAAGGGCATCTGTATCAAGGCCTCGAACATCAATATTGGCTCCGACGTTGTCTGCCGTCATATCCGTTTTAAGCGCGGACTGGGTGTATATGGCGAGAATACGGGTAACGCCATGGGTATGTCGGGTGCCGACCACGCCATTGTCGACCACTGTACGGCGGCGTGGGGTACAGACGAGACAGTCAGCGGTCGCGGTGCACTGAATATTTCGTTCCAATACAGCATCATCAGCGAGGCACTTGGTATTACCGGTCACAAGAACTATGCCGACGGTACGAACCACGGCTATGCGGCCACCATTGACGGGCGCATCGGTTCGTGGCATCACAACCTGCTGGTGAACTGCGAAGGCCGTAACTGGTCGATGGGTGGCGGCATGGACGGTCAGAACCGCCCCATCGGAGGCCTCGACCTGTTTAACAATGTGGTTTATAACTGGCACAACCGCACTACCGACGGCAACTGCCACGCCGTGAACTTCGTGAACAACTACTATAAGATGGGTGCCGACACGCGTAAGAAAGTTCTTTTTACGCAGGATTTCGAGGATGCTATAGCCCCCGACGGCATCGACCAGGCATACGTCAACGGCAACATCCGCGAGGAGAAGAACCACAGTCTCACGGTGCAGGAGTATGCCCTCGACAAGCGCAACGACATCTTTAATGCCACCGGAAATATCCCCACGACCTATGACTACCTGTTGACGGAGCCGCTATTCCCTTCCTATGCCACCATCCACTCGGCCAAGGATGCCATGAAGATTGTGACCAGCTACAGTGGTGCCACCATGCCCATGCGCGACAAACAACACCAGCGCAACGTTCGCGAGACGCTCGACGGCACATGGACCTACAAGGGTTCGAAGTCGAATATCAAGGGTGAAATTGACAACGAGGCCGACATTACCGATGCGGCCAATGGCGGTTGGGAGGAATGGCCTGAGGAGCATCGTGCTGCCGATTGGGATACCGACGGCGACGGCATGCCTGACTGGTGGGAGAAATGCGTTGGTAGCAATGCCGGCGTGGCTAACCACAACGACGACCCAGACGGTGACGGTTATACCCTGTTGGAGGACTATCTGGAATTTATGGCCCATCCCTACGTCATCCTCGAACCTAATGGCAGCGTCACGCTCGACCTGAAACCGTATTTCGCAGGTTTCTATGGCCAAAATGGCAACAGCGTCACGCCGACCTTTAGTGTTGACTTGCTACCCAACGGGGTCTATACGGCAAGTGTGGAAGGCTCCACGATGCAAGTAAGTGCCATACATCCCAATGCCGGTGGCATCTATGGTGTCAACGTCACTGTTGCCGATGGTGAGAGCACGTTTACCCAGCGCTTCGGCATCGCCATCACCGGTGCTACCGCAGCCATCCATTCTGTATGGAGCGACAACGGTGTGCCAGTGGTGAAACGTGAATTCTTCACCCTCGACGGTCGCCGCGTCAGTCGCCTGCAGAGCCACGAGACGTATATCATGCAAACTACCGACGCCAACGGCCTTACCCGTAGTGTAAAGATTATCAAGAACTGGCTATGAAAAGGAGCATCATCATACTGACATCGTTGCTGGCACTGACTGTGCAGGCGCAGTCGTTGTTGCATCGGGTGGACAGTATGCTGACGCTCCGTTATCATAAGGGGGATATCGATACGGCCTATGTCATGCGTCCCCAGACGAAGTGGACTGTCAGAGCGCGGTTGAACTTGTCGGGGACGAAGATCAGGGCTGAAGGTGTTGGCAACGACCTGCATTTTACGTCCGAAATGTATGCCGACAGTAAGATGACGGTCAGTCTTGGCGTCAGCTATCTCGGTATTTCGCTCAGTGCGTCGCTGAATCCAGCAAAGCTCCTGGGGAAGTACCGCGACTACGAGCTGACGTTCAACAGTTACGGGCGTCGTTTTGGTTTTGACTTCGTATATCAGGACGCTCGCAATTTCAATGGCTGGTACGAGATAGAGGGCTCAGACCGTGTGGATTTGCCTTCCGACGCGTTGAAAGTCAAGACGTTGAATGCGAATGCCTACTACGTGTTCAACAGCCGCCGCTTTTCCTATCCTGCCGCTTTTTCGCAGAGTTACATCCAGCGCCGCTCTTGCGGTAGTGTGCTGCTGGCAGCATCGGTTCAGGGTCAGCAAGTAACGCCCAAAGGCGAAGACGAGGCGAACCTGAAAATGACCAATATCGGCATTGGTGCGGGCTATGGCTACAACTTTGTCCCCAGTAAAGGTTGGTTACTCCATATTTCCGCATTGCCCACGTTTATTGTCTATAGCAATACCTCGGCTAAGGTAGGCGACGATAACGTGCCCATGAAATACCACTTTCCCGAAGTTATCATTACTGGTCGCGGAGCCGTTGTACATAATGCCCGCTCCACGTTCTACGGACTGTCGATGAACTTCAATTTTACAAACATCGGCGACAAAGACAACCTTGAAGTACACAATATCAAGTGGTACCTACGTACCTTCTTTGGCCTGCGCCTGTAGCGTAAGCGACCGTTTACGCTACAGGGCAGTGTTATTTGGTATTGATATTGATAGAACCTGTCTTGAGACCGTCGCCCTGACAGCGAAGCACCAGTGCGGAGGGTGTCGATGTACTCTGAATCAGCACTTGCGCCAAGCCGTTGAAAGCCGGAATGGTAAACTTATGGCAGTTGAGGTCTGAAGGATGGTCCTGACCTAGATACATCGGGTCGCCATTGCCTGCACCAAGAATGCGGCCTTCGCCTTCGAGTGTGAAGGTTAGCACGGGACAGGCATCGGGTACGACACGGCCCTTCTTATCCTGCACTTCGATGGTAATGACTGCTACGTCGCGGCCATCGGCAGCAATCTCCAAACGGTCAGATTTTAGCACTGTTTGACAGGCTGGTTTGGTGGTCTCGATGGTTTGTGTCATGATGCGACGACCGTTTTTATAACCGTAAGCGACGACACGGCCAGGCTGATAGACGGCACGCCATTTGAGGTGTCCGTTTTTGGGTATCGGCTGACGCCCGAGTTTCTTGCCATTTACCACGAGTTCCACCTCGTCGCAATTGCTGTAGGCCCAGAGGTCGATTTCCTCGCCTTCATGGCCTTGCAGATTCCAGTGAGGGAAGATGTGAAGCACGGGCTCGTCAGTCCACCATGCTTTCAGATAGTATGCCTCGTCCTTGGGGAATCCGCAGTAGTCGAGAATGCCGAATTCGGAGTCGTGGGCAGGATATTTCAGGGGATTGGGTTCACCACGATAGTCGAAGCCCGTCCAATAGAACAATCCTGCTGCCCACGGACGTTCGGCGTAGAACTGCCATCCGCGTTCGATAACGTTTTCCACGTGGTGGTGGGTGGTGTCGCGATTCATGGAAACCATCCGTCCGGGATAGTCGGGCGAGTTGAAGTACCAGCCGCGCGTGCCGCAGCCTGTGGTTTCCTCGGTGCCGACAATCTTCCATGAGGGATTAGCTTTCTTGCGGTTGTCCACATCATTTTGCACGATATAGTTGAAGCCTACGACGTCGAGACCTTTTATCAGTTCCGTGCCTCCGGCATTGGCTACCGTACTGGGGCGGGTGGGGTCGAAGAGTCTGGTGTATTCGCGCATGGCCTCGGCCAAACGCGTACCCTGAATGGTGTTCTCCAGTCCCCATTCTTCGTTGCCGTCGCTCCAAAGGATGATGCTAGGATGGTTGCGGTCACGTTTGATCATCCGCTCCAAGAGCCTGAGATGTTCTTCGTTGATGCCCATCAGACGGTTCTCGTCAATGACGAGAATACCTTCGCGGTCACAGATGTCGAGTAGGGCAGGGGTCATGGGATTGTGCGAGGCGCGGTAGGCATTGCAGCCGAACGCTTTCAGTTGACGGATGCGCCACGCCTGCAGGGCATCGGGAATAGCCGTACCCACGCCGGCATGGTCTTGGTGCATATTGACGCCTTTCAGTTTCAGCGGTTCGCCATTGAGCAAGAAGCCCCGCTCGGCATCGAAGGCAATATCGCGGAAACCAGTTGTTGTTTCATAGACGTCCGTTACCTTGCCGTCCACTTTCACCGTTGTCTCCACCTTATACAGATAGGGGTCAGTCGTGCTCCAGAGGTGTGGACTCGTCAGTTTCATCATGTGTTGACACATGCGCGTCTCTTTGGGCTTCAGCGGGTTTGTGTGCCCGTCTGCACGTGCTACCTCACGGCCTTCGGCATCAAGCAGGCGTTGCTCCACTTCATACTGTTGCGTCGTTAATCCGCTGTTGGTCACCTCGGTCTTGACATGTATGATGGCCTTGTCGTAGGGCTTGTTCATTTCTGCGTAAACAAAGGTGCCAAAGGGGGCGACGCTGACCTCGGCACTTTTCTCGAGCCATACGTCGCGATAGATGCCGGCACCCTCGTAGAACCATCCTTCCTCCAGCGATGCATCAGCACGCACGCAGATCAGGTTGTCCTCACCATATTTAATATAAGGTGTGATGTCGTACACTTGCGTAGCGTATCCGCTGGGTTCGGTACCCATATAGAAGCCGTTGAACCACACGCGGGCATTGCGGAAGATGCCGTCGAAGCGAAGCATGAGTCGCTTGCCCAGGTCGTCGTTGGGAATGACGATGGTCTTGCGATACCAACCCACGCTGGTTTCGGAATATTTCCAACCGACGGTCTTGTAACCGTGCGAATGGCTGGCCTCAAGGGCATAGGGCAACGTGGTCACCCAGTCGTGCGGAATCTGCACCTCTTGCCACGCAGTATCATCGAACTTGGTGGCATAGGGACCTTCGTTGTGGATAGAACTGGCCTTTGTAAGGTAGTTGAAATACTCCGTGCCACAACCGAAATCCTTTGCAGGGTCGGCAGCATGGCCAAAGGCAAACTTCCACCCTTTATCCAAACGGATAGTTTCGCGCACGTTTTCCGCATGTACCGTTGTCGATAATACACAGCACAATGCCATCAGAAGAAAAGTCTTTAGTCTCATAATAATTACTATCGTTAATAGTTCTTTTAATAAAATGGTATGTAATGGTTACAAATCAGGTGCAAAGATAAATCTTTTTTCCGAATTAAGCAAAAAAACGGAATTTTATTTTGTTATTCTCTCGTTTTTCACTACCTTTGCAGGCATAGAACTTAAGACATAAAGCATTTGACAATGGAACAACAAAAACGTTACGGTCACTTCGACGACCAGCACCGCGAGTATGTCATCACAGACCCGCAGACTCCTTGGCCTTGGATTAACTATCTGGGCAACGAGGACTTTTTCTCACTCATCTCTAACACAGCAGGTGGATACAGCTTCTATAAGGATGCCAAGTTCCGCCGCATCACTCGCTATCGCTACAACAATGTGCCGATGGATAACGGTGGCCGCTACTTCTACATCAAGGACGGCGACACCGTTTGGAACCCAGGCTGGAAGCCCTGTAAGACGCCGCTCGACTTCTACGAGTGCCGTCATGGTATGAGTTATACGCGCATCACGGGTAAGAAAAACGGCGTCGAGGCTAGTGTGTTGTTCTTCGTTCCCCTGAAGAAATGGGCTGAGGTGCAGAAACTGACGCTGAAGAATGAGTCGTCTGAAACAAAGAGCTTGAAGTTGTTCAGCTTTGAGGAGTGGTGTCTTTGGAATGCCGCTACGGATATGGAGAATTTCCAGCGTAATTTCTCAACGGGTGAAGTCGAGATTGAGGGAAGTACCATCTACCACAAGACGGAGTACCGTGAGCGTCGTAACCATTATGCGTTTTATCATGTGAATGCTCCCATTCAGGGCTTCGATACTGACCGCGAGACGTTCGTTGGTTTGTATAATGAGTTTGCTGATCCTCAGGCTGTGATGGAGGGTAAGCCCCGTAATAGTCATGCCCACGGTTGGAGCCCCATTGCTTCGCATTATATCGAAGTCACGCTGAAGCCTGGCGAATCAAAGGACTTTGTGTTCCTCTTGGGATATATCGAGAACGAGCAGGACGAAAAATTCGAGGCGCTGCAGGTGATTAACAAGAAGAAGGCACACGCCCTCATCGCTGAACTCGATACTACCGAAAAGGTTGACAAGGCTTTCGCTGAGCTCTGCGAGTACTGGGATGCTCTCCTTAATATATATAAGGTACGCACGGGAAATGACAAGCTCGACCGTATGGTCAACATCTGGAACCAATACCAGTGTATGGTTACCTTCAACTTCTCACGCTCGGCTTCGTTCTTCGAGAGTGGCGTAGGTCGTGGTATGGGATTCCGCGATTCTAATCAGGACCTCGTGGGCTTTGTCCATCAGATTCCACCGCGTGCTCGTCAGCGCATCATCGATATCGCATCGACGCAGTTCCCCGATGGTGGTTGCTATCACCAGTATCAGCCTCTCACCAAGCGTGGTAACAACGACATCGGTGGTGGCTTCAACGATGACCCATGCTGGTTGATATTCGGTACCGTGGCGTATATCAAGGAGACGGGCGACTTCTCAATCCTTGACGAGATGGTGCCATTCGATAATCAGCCAGGATCGGAGGTTACTCTGTTCGAGCACCTCAAGATATCGATGAACCACGTCATCAAGAACCTTGGTCCTCACATGTTGCCGTTGATTGGACGTGCCGACTGGAATGACTGCTTGAACCTCAACTGCTTCTCTTGGGATCCTAACGAGAGTTTCCAGACTACTGAGAACGTTTCTGAAGGCACTAAGGCCGAGAGCCTGATGATTGCAGGACTGTTTGTAGTTACTGGTAAAGATTATGTCGCCCTCTGCAAGAAGATTGGCAAGGACGACGAGGCTGCCCGTATGCAGCAGGCTGTCGATGCGATGATTGACGCTGTGAAGAAGCACGGTTGGGATGGTGAATGGTATCTGCGCGCATACGACTTCTATGGTCGCAAGATTGGCTCTAACGAGAACGACGAAGCAAAGATCTTCATTGAGTCGCAGGGCTGGTGCACCATGGCTGAAATCGGTGCTGAGGACGGTATGGTGGCAAAATCGCTCGATTCTTGTAAGAAGTACCTCGAGTGCGAGCACGGAATGGTACTCAACAACCCCGCTTTCTCGAAGTACATCTACGAATATGGTGAAATTTCGAGCTATCCCGAGGGCTACAAGGAGAATGCCGGTATCTTCTGCCACAACAATCCTTGGGTGATTATTGGTGAGTGTCTCGCTGGTCGTGGTAACGATGCCTGGAGCCACTATGCCAAGATCCTGCCCTCTTACGTCGAGGAGAAATACCAGACGTTGCATAAGGTGGAACCCTACGTAAATTGCCAGATGGTTGCTGGTAAGGATGCTTTCAAGCCCGGTGAGGGTAAGAACTCATGGCTTACAGGTACGGCTGCTTGGATGTGGTACACCGTATCAGAGTTTATCCTGGGTATCAAGCCCGACTATGATGGTATCCGCATCGATCCATGTCTGCCCGAGACTGCCACCGACTACACTGTGAACCGTAAGTTCCGCGATGCCGACTACGAAATCACCATCCATCCAAATGGTCAGCAGAAGGGTGTGAAGAAGATTGTGCTCGATGGTTCTCCCATTGACGGCACGGTTATCCCCTATGCTCCTGGCAAACATGTGGTCGAAGTAACGATGTGATGTCGTAATATGTGATAACGAAAACAAGACAATTACAATGTCAACATTAACGATTTGTATAGTCATCCTCTTCTGTATTGGCTATTTCTGCATAGCTATTGAGGCCGTGACGAAAATCAACAAGGCAGCCATTGCCCTGCTGATGTTCGTAGGCTGCTGGACACTCTTTATGATTGATCCAGGCAGCTATATTGCAGCAGCCGTCGGCGATATGAAGGCTGCTGCTGTGAGCGAGGTCATTGAACACCACTTAGGAGCTACGGGCACCACGCTGTTCTTCCTGCTGGGTGCCATGACCATCGTCGAACTTGTGGATCAGAACGGTGGATTCAACTTTGTTCGCGACACGTTGAAGACCAAGAGTAAGCGCAGCCTGCTGTGGCGCATTGCTTTTATGACCTTTATCCTGTCGGCCATTCTCGACAACCTTACCACCAGTATTGTGATGATTATGATTCTGCGCAAGTTGGTGAGCGACAAGAAGGACCGCATCATCTACGCTGCACTGGTCATCATTGCAGCAAACTCGGGTGGTGCTTTCTCACCCATTGGCGACGTGACCACCATCATGCTGTGGAACAAGGGCGTCATCACTGCCGCTGGTGTCATCAGTGAGATTTTCATCCCGTCGTTGGTTTCGATGGTTATTCCCGCATACATCCTCAGCCTGTCGCTGAAGGGTGAGCTGGTGCCGCAGAAGGATACCGTGGTGATAGAGGAGAACGACTGCCTGACGGCAGGTCAGCGCAAGATGATATTCTTCCTCGGCGTGGGTGGTCTTATCTTCGTTCCCATTTTCAAGACCATCACTCATCTGCCGCCGTTCGTAGGCATCCTGCTCGTACTGGGTGTGCTCTGGACGGTGACGGAGATATTCTATGTCCGCATCCATCAGGAGAGTGAGGACACCGCCAACAATACCTGTACGCAGAAGCGCGTGTCGAAGATGCTGTCGCGCATCGACATGGATACCATCCTCTTCTTCCTCGGCATCCTGATGGCTGTAGGTTGTTTGGAGACTATAGGTGTGCTGACAATGCTGGGCGAAGGCCTCAATACGGCTTTCGACGGCAACTACTACCTCATCACCGGTATTATCGGAGTACTGTCGTCTATCGTCGACAATGTACCTCTGGTGGCAGGCTGCATGGGCATGTATCCGGTCGTTGCTGATCCTGCCAGTGCTATGGCCGTCGACGGCATCTTCTGGCAGTTGTTAGCCTACTGTGCCGGCGTCGGCGGTTCGATGCTCATCATCGGTTCTGCTGCTGGTGTGGTGGTCATGGGATTGGAGAAAATCACCTTCGGTTGGTATATGAAAAAGATTACGTGGATAGCCTTTGTCGGATATTTGGCTGGTATCCTAACCTACTGGCTCGAAAAGGCTTTCGTCTTCTAACTCATTCAAAGACAAGCATTTCCTCCCATCTTTTTTTTTATCAAAAGGATGGGAGTTTTTTATTTTTTGTAAATTCGAAATAGGATGATACAAATAATAAAGTTTGTGAAACATTATAATAATGTATAATTAAAAAATAGTATTTATCTTTGCAGCGTCAAAAAACTAAAACCGCATATAACAGGCATGAGAAATAAGAGATTTGTTTTAGTAATATTATCATTAGTAGTTTGTTTTGTAACCTCAGAAGCTGCTGGAAAGCGTTCCAGCAGCCCTGATGGGTTTAATACAGACGAACTGCTCGTTAAGGACTATGTGACTAACCCAATGTTGTGGGCGGATGTACCCGATCCGGATGTCATACGCGTGGGTGATACCTATTATTTGGTCAGCACCACGATGCATCTGATGCCAGGCGCTCCCGTCATGCGGTCGAAGGATCTCAAGAACTGGGAGACGGTTGGTTACATCTTTGACAAACTCACAGATTCCCCCAAATATGATTTGAAAGAAGGTACAGCCTATGGTCGCGGACAGTGGGCTACCTCGTTGAAATATCACAATGGTCGGTTCTATGCCCTTTTAGCCCCCAATGAGGCAGGTGCTATGGGTGATACCTATATCTTTACTGCCGAGAAAGCCGAAGGCCCATGGACGCTACTTTCACGTATGCGCCATTTCCACGATTGCTCGCTTTTCTTTGACGACGACAATCGCGTGTATGTTGTTTATGGCACTGGTGAACTGATGGAGCTTAAGCCCGACCTCAGCGATGTTATCGAGGGTACTCACCAGCATATCTTCCAACGCGAGGCTGATGAGACCGGACTCCTTGAGGGGTCGCGTGTCATCAAACATAATGGCAAGTACTATCTGCTCATGATATCGCACGTCTATGCTCCGGGGCGTCATCGCCGTGAGGTGTGTTACCGTGCTGACGACATCCACGGACCTTATGAGAAGAAGACAATCCTGCAGTCTCCCTTTGGTGGTTTCTCTTACCTTGCACAAGGTACTATTGTCGATACCGAGTGGGGCGACTGGTATGGTATTATTTTCCAAGATCGTGGTGGTGTAGGCCGTGTGCTTACGTTGATGCCCTGCCGTTGGATTGATGGCTGGCCCATGCTTGGCGACGAACAGGGAATCGTGCCTGAGCACGTCCGTGCGCTCAAGAGTGGCGAGCCGGAAAAGCATATTGTCTGTCCCGATGATTTCAATAGCGACAAATTAGGTCTCCATTGGCAATGGAACCACAACCCCGTAGATGATGCATGGAGTCTTTCCGTACGTCCGGGATGGTTGCGCCTGAAGACCAATCGTGTAGTTCCTAATATTTATCTGGCTCCCAACACGCTGACACAGCGTATGGAAGGTCCTACGTGCAGCGGTACCGTTAAGCTGGACTTGTCGAAGATGAAGGATGGTGACGTTGCCGGTTTTGCTGCTTTCAACGACAGGACATGTGCTTGGGCAGTCAAGAAACAAGGACGCAAATGGGTGTTGGAACTCGATGAGTGGGAAGTAAAACTGACACAGCGTGAGAAGGCTGTGGAAGGTTTCGACGAAAAGACCATCGACTGCGTAGAATTGAAATCCCCCATCGTATGGTTGCGTATTGATGGCGATTTCCGTCCAGGGAAGGGCGACAAGGCAACGTTCTTCTACAGCACCGACGGCAACGAATGGACGCAGAAGGGTGGCGAATACCACATGCGCTTTGACTGGCAGCGTTTCTTCATGGGTACCAAGTTCGGCATCTTCAACTACGCTACCAAGCGTCTTGGCGGTTGGATCGACGTTGATAGTTTCGGCTACAACGTTACTGAAAAATAGTTAAAACTGCACTATTCATACTCATATTTTGTCTCACGTAACCCGTTTTTCGGTGTTACGTGAGATAAAGTTTGCTTTTTTTTTGGTGCTTTCTGTCAAATTGTTTATCTTTGCACCGTGTTTTACAAAACCGACTAACTTAATATTACAACATGAAGTGTAAAGTTCTTATTTCGCTTTTCATTCTATTACCGCTGAGCATACACGCCCAGATGGGAAAATTATTTGACGCTGACAAGCAAATGTCAAGTAGTTTTACGACACAGATATACCTCGACCGCGATGGATTCATCTGGGTGGCCACCCGTAATGGTCTCAACCGTTACGATGGTTACCAGTTCCGTATTCTGAAGAAAGAGTCGCGTAAGGACCTCGGCATGGCCAGCAACTACGTCAACTGCATGATGCAGGACCACAACGGGCTCTTCTATGTTGGCATGTACGGTGCCCTGCAGACGTACGACGGTGAGCGTTTTCAGAGTGTCGTGACCTATGGTGCTGAAGGCAATCCTGTTCCCTGTTATGTTACCTCTCTGATTGAGCGCCGGAATGGTGACATACTGGTAGGTACGTCAGGCCATGGCGTACTGAAGATGAACGGTCAAAAGGAAGCCCGCGAGATGGACAAGCGCCTGCGCGAGGCCAAGTCCATCCATCGTCTGATGGAAGACAGCCACGGCAATCTGTGGATTATCTCCGACGACCAGGGACTGTGGCGTTGGGACGGCAACCATATCAAGCGCTATTTTCAGGACGAGGAGCACCAGCACACCATTTTCGACATCTGTGAAGATAGCAATGGCAAATTCTATGTCGGTACCACCAATCATGGCCTTTATCGCCTTGACGGTGATACGCCCGTCCATATTGAGGCAACAGGTAATAAGCAGATTTCCACGTTGTATGTCAACCGACGCCAGCACATCATGTTGGGTTACGACGGTTCAGGACTGGCCATTTACGACCCCAAGAACAACTATCTGATCGACAATCCCTATTTCAGCCGTGATGTTGACCTGAGTACAGCGAAGGTCTATTCCATTTGTGAGGACCGTAATGGCAACGTGTGGCTCGGACTGTTGCAGAAGGGTATCTACATGCAGCCTGGTCATACTATGGGCTTTGGCTATATGGGCTATAAGCTGGGGTCGCGTAACATCATTGGAACGGCTTGCGTTACCAGTGTCGTGGGCGGTTCCAATAGTTACCGTTGGATAGGTACCGACCGTGACGGACTTTACTGCCTGGACAGTCAGAACAAAGTGGTGAAGCATTTCAAGGATAATTTCCCTGCTACCGTATTGAGCCTTTGCGAAGACCTGAAGGGACGTATCTGGCTGGGTACCTATAAAGAGGGTTTGGGATTTGTCGATGTAAAAAGCATGACTTATCATCCTTACCCTTTGCCACAGGGTCCCACGACCAGTATCTTCGATTTGGAGTCCGACCGCGAGGGTCATGTCTGGTTGGGTACCATGGGTAACGGCCTGTTGCGCCTCGATACTGAGACGGGTGATATAAAGGTCTACAACCAGAAGGAGAACGCTCAGGAAAACCATAAGGTGAACAGTATTGCCAACGACTATATCTCGCAGATATCCATCTCACCCGATGGGAAGCGCATCTATTGCGCCACATCGATGGGACTCTGTGCCATGGAGATCAAGACCGAGAACTGGTTGTCGACATTTGGCGAAAACAGTCTGAACTATGGTACCCCCACACGTATCGCACGAGAGTTTGGCGGCATCCTTTATATAGGCACCAACGACGGATTGCAGTGTTACGACCCCAAGACCCACAAAATGGAACTTAGGGACCTCGAGAGTGGACTCACCGATAACGGCATTGCCTCTATCGAGCAGGACAACAAGGGCCGTTTGTGGATCAGTACCGACCACGGTCTGTGCTGTCTCGACCCCAAGACAGGCAAGACCAACAGCTATTTCGTCGACAACGGTCTACAGTCCAACGAGTTTAGTGATGGTGCCTCATGGAAAGCCCCTCACGGCCGTATGTTTTTCGGCGGACTGGCAGGCATCACGTGGTTCGATCCTGACGACATCCAGCAACAGGAGTGGAAAGCTGAAATCAAACTGACGGGTTTCAGCGTCAATGGCGAGCCTGTCACCCCAGCCACCATGTCTGGCTTCTGGCGTGTTGTCAATACTCCCGTCATCAATGCCGACGAGTTTGTGCTCAGTTCCAGCGACAACACCTTTGGCATTGAGCTCTCTACGCTGACCTACGACAATCCTGAGCATATCGTCTATCGCTATCGCATCAATAAGGAGGAGTGGGTGCGCATGCAGCCTGGTGTCAACGAGATGACCTTCTCCCACCTCTCGCCAGGCAACTACGACTTCTGTGTCGTTGCCGAACAAAACGGCATCTCCACCCCAGAGCGTTGCTTCCGTGTGGTCATTCACGCGCCATGGTATCGCACGCCCTTTGCTTATGCCTGCTACATCCTCGCACTCGTCATCCTCTTCCTGCGCTACCGCTATCAGCACCACCGCAAGGAACAGGACCGTCTGCGCTTGCAGGAGCACATCCATGCTGAGGAAATGGCCGATGCCAAGTTGAAGTTCTTCATGAATATCTCGCACGAAATCCGCACGCCAATGACGCTTATCGTTACGCCCCTGATGTCGCTCATCAAGCAGGATGATGACGTCCATCGCCGCAGCGTCTATGAGACTATCCGCCGCAATGCCGAACGTATTCTCGGACTCATCAACCAGATGATGGACCTGCGTAAGATTGACAAAGGCCAGATGCAGATGCACATGTGTGAGACTGAGCTCGTATCCTTCGTGGGTGACATCTACACCCTCTTCTCGCAACAGGCTAAGGCAAAGAATATCCAGCTCACCTTCGACCATGATACCGATGAGTTGCCCGTATGGATTGACCGCGACAATTTCGACAAGGTCATCGTCAACCTCCTTTCCAATGCCTTCAAGTTCACACCTGCTGGCGGACAGGTAAACATCGCGCTGACCCACGACCAGCAGAATGTCCGCATTGGCATTCGTGATACCGGTGAGGGCATCCCTGCCGACAAGCTCGAGCGCATCTTCGAACGCTTCTACCAGACGCCCACCCATGCCAACGACCGTAATACTGGTACGGGTATCGGGCTCGACCTCACACGCTCGCTCGTTGAACTCCACCACGGCACCATCAAGGCCCGGAACAATGATGACGGAAAAGGCTCCGAATTCATTGTCACCATACCGCTGGGTTATGCCCACCTCAAACCTGAGGAAATCATCGACGAAGATGTTCCGCCCGTAGCTACTGAGCCTGCTACCCTCATCGAAGAAGCAGAAACCGCTGACAGCGCCCCCGAGGCCGCTGTTGAGTTGCCCAAGGCCAGCCGCCGCCACCATATTGTACTCGTCGAGGACGATTCGGAAATCCTTGAATTCCTCCAGACTGAACTGTCGCCGGACTATGATATTACCACCTGTGAGAATGGTAAGGCCGGTCTTAGCACGGTGTTGAAGACTTTGCCCGACCTCGTTATCTCAGATATCATGATGCCCGAGATGGACGGCACCACCATGTGTCAGAAAATCAAGAGCAATCCCGCTACCAACCACATCCCCGTCATCCTGCTCACTGCCAAGAGCCGTGATGAGGACCAGTTGGAAGGTCTCGAGATGGGAGCCGACGCCTACATCATGAAACCCTTCAATATGGACATTCTGCGACGCACCATCATCAATCTCATCCATAGCCATCAGATGCTGCGCTTAAAGTATGGCCGCAACGATCAATTGGAGGAACAAGTCGAGGATGTGAAGATGAAGTCGCCCGATGAACAACTCCTTGACCGCGTCATGAAGGTCATCAACCGCAACATTGGCAATAGCGACCTCAGTGTCGATAGCATTGCCGAGGAAGTCGGTATCAGCCGTGTCCACCTGCATCGTAAGATGAAGGAACTCACCGGTCAGACACCTCACGACTTCATTCGTAATATTCGCCTCAAGCAAGCTGCTCACCTTCTGGCTTCCCACAACATGAATATTACTGAAGTGATGTACGCCTGTGGGTTTAACAACGCTGCCTCGTTCTCTACCATCTTCAAGAAATTCTACGGCATGTCGCCACGTGAATATATGAACGAAAACAAATAAAGTAAGGGACGGTCGCTGAACCGTCCCTTACTTTATTCGTAAGCAATCAGTGCTATTTGCCCATGTACTGCAGGATGAACTCAACAATCTCGTCCTCAGTCTTTCCGTCTGCCGAGATGACAAGGTCGTAGTTGCGGGTGTCGTAGCGTGAAGATTTCGTGTACCTGTTCACATAGTTCTCACGCATCTTGTCCACGTTGTCAATAATCTTACGGGCTTCCTCTGGCGATATTCCCTGCTTGCGCGAGACGCGCTCTACGCGGAAATCCATGGAGGCTTGGATGAGGATGCTCATGTGATTGGGGTGATCGCGGAACACGTAGAAACCGCTACGGCCGGCCACAACGCATGACTCAGCTTCGGCAATGCCTTTCAGGATCTCTGTTTCCGTCCTGAACACCTCGTCGGTTTCCAGCAGTTCTGGCTCGTCGCCTGGTTTTGGAATGTAATAGTTGGAATATACGAAGGAGTCCGTCATCTTACGTTTGAAATCAGCCCACCAGCCTTGTTCCTGGCCTTTCAGCTTTTCAATTGCCTCTACACTGAGGTGGTACTTTTCCTGCAGGCCATTGATGAGCGCCTTGTCGTAGTATTCCACACCTAACTTCTCTGCCAGCTTCCGGCCGACTGTACGTCCGCCACTACCGAGTTCACGGTTAACTGTAATGACAAATTTCTCGTTTACGTTCATATGATATATAGTTTTAGCATTTTACCGCTGCAAATATACGAATAAAAAATGAAAATTCTCTCTTTTCATGCATTTTTTTGTTTAGAGAGCGCAAATATATTTGGTTTTTCGTCAGATTTGTATTACCTTTGCAGACGATACTTAAAAACTAATAGGAAAATATGGTAGAACTTAAGAACGACGAGCTGACCGTTAAGGTGGCTGAGATGGGAGCCGAGCTCCAGAGTGTGAAAGACTGCAATGGCAGAGAGTATATGTGGCAGGCAGGGGCTGAATGGCCGAGACATTCACCGATACTGTTCCCCATCGTGTGTAGTGTAAACAACGATACGTATGTCGTTGACGGCGAGGAATACCACCTGCCGCGTCACGGCTTTGCGCGCGACACGGAATTCACCGTCGTCAGCCAGACGGAGGATAAGGTGACGATGGCCTTGCACGAGTCAGAGGAGACGCTGAAGGTGTATCCCTTCTGCTTCAATCTGGCCATCACCTACCGGCTGGAAGGCAACCGCGTGCATGTCATCTGGCACGTGGAGAATACCGACACCCGCGAGATACACTTCCAGATTGGCGGTCATCCGGCATTCAACCTGCCCAGCGGCAAGATGGAGGGCATGATCAAGCTCGACAATGAGGAACCGATGGACTCCCTGCGCAGCTATGCCGACGGTTCTAACGACATGGTAGAGGTGGCGCTGGAGGCCGACATGGGCATCATGGAACTTACCAACGACTTCTTCCGTAACGACTCGGTGAAGATCCATAAGTGCCAGACCCATCGTGCGATGCTGATGGATACCAATGGCGAACCAGCCGTGACGGTGGACTATAAGACACCGGTAATCGCCTTCTGGAGTCCGTACGACAAGCACGCGCCCTTTGTGTGTATCGAACCTTGGTACGGCCTGGGCGACCCACGTGGCTGGAAGGGTGAATTCAAGGATAAGCCGCTGATGAACCACCTGCTGCCAGGAGCATCATTCATGTCGAAATACACCATCACCATTGGCTGACCGATGGACGCAGCGAAGGAGACGACTATCCTGTTGGTGCGGCATGGTGAGACGGTGGACAATGCCCGTCAGATCATGCAGGGCCAGACGCAGGGTGAGCTGAACGAGCGGGGTAGGGAACAGGCTCGGCAGGTAGCTGAACGGTTGGCTGCGGACCCCGTCGATGTCATCATTGCCAGCGACCTGCGGCGAGCCATACAGACGGCAGAGATTATTGCCGCGCCTCACGGCTTGCCCGTGGTCACTACACCGCTATTGCGCGAGCGCGACTGGGGCGGCTTTACAGGCCGCTACATCCCTGAGCTGCGTGGCGAGGTGTGGCCCGACGACATTGAAAGCGAGGAAGCACTGCTGACGCGTGCCCGTCAGGTGCTCTTACATATAACGGCCACCTACCCTGGAAAGCGGGTGGTGGCCGTTGGTCACGGAATTATCAATAAAGCTATTCTGGCTGTCTATGCGCAGTGTCCGATGAGGGAGGTGCAGCGCATGATGAATGCCGAGGTGCGGGTGTTAACGACGTCCGCCGAACGAGCGGCCTCCGCTGCTGTGACTGCCGCCATGACTGCCACCGCTGCTGTGACTGCCTCCGCTGAAGGAACCTCCGCTACGGCTGCCGCTGCTGTGGCTTCCGCTGAATGAACCGCTGCTGCGTGTGCTGCTGCCGCTGCTGAACGAACCGCTGCTGCGGGTGGCACGGCTGCTGCTGAACGAACCGCTACTGCTGTGGCTAGGACGGCTGTCGGATGACGACGGACGCTGCATGGTGGTAGCACGCTCGCTACTGCTACTGCTAGGACGGTTGTAGGTAGTCCTGCTGTGGCTCATGCTGGGACGGCTGCTGCTACTACTGCTGCTGCTACCACTGTGGCCGAAGGAACGGCCGTTGTTACTGCTGCCGCTCGGACGATTGCCGGTGCTCGGACGACGGTCGTCTCCGCGATAGTCACGATTGCTGCTGGGACGGTTACTGCGATTGCCATTATCCAGATGTCCGAAGCGGCGGTCGCCAGCCGTTGTGCGGGTCGATGAGTGGCGCTGTCCGCTGGGATGGTGGCCGCGATAGTCACCGCGATTCCAACGGTCTAACATGCCGAAATGGCTGCGTCCTGCGGGACGGTAGTGGTCGCGATGGCCGTAGTAGTAGCCGTGACCGCCATGAACGTGCCAGGCGTGACCGCCACGATAGCTGGCATAGAACACCGGACGTCCGAAGTAGAAGTAGTCGCGGTGGGGATAGCGTGCGTAGATGGCGAAGTGCCAGTAACCTCCGTCCCAATACAGTGGGCGGTAGAAGTAGGTGGCTGCGCAGAACGCCTGCCACTGCCAGTCAAACAGGATATAGCTCATATCCAGGTTGCGGCGCTCCCAGTAGGTGCTGTACACGTCGTCGTAACTGGTCACACCCATCAGGTAGTCGAGGTTGATTTCGTAAGCGGCCTCGTACTGTTCGTCAGTCAGGTTCAGCTCGTAGGCCATCTTGTCCGTCAGGAACAGGGCCTCGTTCCTTGCCTGCTCGTAGCTCATAGCCTTGCCCGTTGCTGCTATCGTCAGCATTGCTACCAGGGTCATCATTATCTTCTTCATAATTCTTATTATTTTAAGAGTTCAACATTCGTTTCTTATTTCTCACGGTGCAAAATTATGAAGAAATTAGAGCATACGAAAAGGATTTCCCCTAAACTCGTCGGGGGAAATCCCTATAATACGAAAATGTTGTAAAAACGTTGTCGTAATTTGGCTATAGCCGCGTATTAATTTGGCTGGAGGCACACATTAATTTGGCTATAGCCGCGTATTGATTTGGCTATAGGCAAATCCTTTATAGTGCCGTGCTCCGTCCCGCTTACTGCCGTGCTTAAACACGTTCTACCGGCATTTTGTCCCCAATAATCCTTATCTTAGCCACGATGTGATAGCTTAGGATTGGTGTTTTATCCTAAATTTGAATACAAAACGTAAAAAAGTTGGCGAAAAATTTGGCAGAATGAAAGTAAATGTGTACTTTTGCCGACGAAAAGTAAACTTAACAGCAAAATGACACAAAGAATGAATGCTTACGCTTGGTGGTGGCGCTCGAGACTCGATTAAGTCGCGAGGCACTGAGCCGTGTGTGTTCATGAAAGGAATAAAACGGAGGCTCGTCGCGACTGCGGCGAGTCTCTTTTTTCATTTCGAGGCGTGATGACGTCATAACAAAAGAAAACGGAATAACGAAATAACGATAAGAATTATGAACAATTATCAAGTAGACAAAAACGGTTTTTACGGAGAGTTCGGAGGGGCATACGTGCCGGAGATTCTCTACAAGTGCGTGCATGACCTGCAGGAGGCGTATCTGCCGATTATCGAGAGTGCAGAGTTCAAGGCAGAGTATCATGCATTGTTGAAGGACTACGTGGGACGACCCAGTCCGCTGTATTACGCCAAGCGGATGAGCGAACAGTACGGCTGTCAGTTGTATCTGAAGCGTGAGGATCTGAACCATACGGGTGCCCACAAGATTAACAACACCATCGGACAGATTCTGTTGGCGAAGAAGATGGGCAAGACGCGCATCATTGCCGAGACGGGAGCCGGACAGCACGGTGTGGCAACGGCGACGGTGTGTGCGCTGATGAACATGAAATGCGAAGTGTTTATGGGTGCCACCGACGTGGAGCGCCAGCATACGAACGTGGAAAGGATGAAGATGCTGGGTGCCGAGGTGCATCCCGTAAGGACGGGTAACATGACGCTGAGCGACGCCTGCAGCGAGGCCATCCGCGACTGGTGCTGTCATCCCAGTGACACGTTCTATATTGTCGGTTCGACGATGGGTCCGCACCCGTATCCTGACCTCGTGGCAAGGATGCAGAGCGTGATCAGTGAGGAAATCAAATGGCAGTTGGAAGAAAAGATCGGCCGCGACTATCCTGACTACTTGATAGCCTGCATCGGCGGCGGAAGTAATGCCGCAGGCACCATCTATCACTATATGGATGACGAGCGTGTGAAGATCGTATTGGCTGAGGCTGGCGGACACGGTTGGGATACGGACTATACGGCCGCAACGATTCATCGTGGCACGACGGGAATCCTGCACGGTGCGAAGATGCTGGTGATGCAGGACGAAGACGGCCAGATTCAGGAGGCCTTTACCATCTCGGCAGGCTTGGATTATCCGGGTGTGGGTCCGATGCATTGCAACATGGCAAAGCAGGGCCGTACGCAGGTGCTGAGCATCAATGACGACGAGGCTATCTATGGCGGTTACGAGTTGACGCGCATGGAGGGTATCATCCCTGCTATCGAGAGTGCCCACGCCATTGCAGCGCTGAAGAAGCTGACGTTTAAGAAGGACGACGTGGTGGTGCTCACCGTCAGCGGTCGTGGCGACAAGGATGTGGAGACGTATCTGAAGAACAAGGCGATGGCGAAAGAGTACGGAAATTTTTAGTTTACGGTTTACAGTTTACGGTTTACAAATGAATACATTCAAATATACGACAACAAGCAAGACCATTCTGGCGGATTTGTACACGCCGGTGGGAGTGTATATGCGACTGCGCGACCTGTATCCGCAGAGTGCGCTGATGGAGAGTTCGGACTATCACGATGCGAACAATTCGCACTCGTTTATCGGCATCAACCCCATTGCCAGTGTGGCTATCGGACACGGCATTGCTACCGTTACCTATCCTGACGGGACGACCCTCCAGCATGAGGTGAACAAAGACTACCGCTCGGATAAGGCCATACATGCCCTCATCGATAACATCCAGGTGGAGGGTGATGACGCGGACGTCTGCGGACTCTTCGGCTATACGTCGTTCAATGCTGTGCGCTATTTCGAGGATATCGCCGTGAAGGACGAGACGCAGGCGAAGAACGATGCCCCCGACGTGCTATATATATTATATAAGGTGGTGATCGTGTTTGACCATCATAACAATATGCTGAAAGTAGTGACGCTGGGCGACGCTGCCGACATTGATGCTGTGCTGAAGGCGATGAACAAGGCCAACGTACAAGCTTACGACTTCCATCCCGTGGGTGATGTTCGTTCGACGCTGACGGATGATGAGCACCGCGCAAATATCCGCCGAGGTATTGCCCACTGTCTGCGTGGTGATGTGTTCCAGATTGTGCTCTCGCGTCGTTTCATCCAAAAGTTCGAGGGTGATGACTTCAAGCTCTATCGCGCGCTGAGGAGCATCAATCCCAGCCCGTATTTGTTCTACTTCGACTTTGGCGGGTTCAGAATCTTCGGTTCAAGTCCTGAGACGCATTGCCGCATAGAGCCAATAGCTATTTGCCAAAAGCCAAAAGCTTTCAAAGCTTATATCGACCCGATTGCGGGAACGACTAAGCGCACAGGCGATGCCGAGGCTGACCGCAAGGGTGCGGAGTATCTGCGCAACGACCCGAAGGAGAATGCCGAGCACGTGATGCTGGTGGACTTGGCTCGTAATGACCTGAGTCGCAATTGTCACGGTGTGAAGGTCGATTTCTATAAGGACCTGCAGTACTATAGTCACGTCATCCACCTCGTCAGTCGTGTCAGTGGTGAGCTTGACGAGGGTGCCGACCCCATCAAGGCATTTATCGACACCTTCCCTGCAGGCACGCTGAGCGGTGCGCCGAAGGTTCGCGCCATGCAGCTGATTTCTGAGTATGAGCCGCACAACCGCGGTGCCTACGGTGGTTGCATCGGCATCATCGGATTGGACGGAAGCCTGAATCAGGCCATCACCATCCGCACGTTCGTCTCGAGAAATGGCGAACTGTGGTTCCAAGCTGGCGGCGGCATCGTGGCCAAGAGCGACGTGGAGTATGAATTACAGGAAGTGAACAACAAACTCGGTGCCCTGCGCAAGGCCATCGAAAAAGCTGAAGCACTTTAAACGAACACGGATTAAACTGATTTTACGGATATGAAAATTGTCATCATCGATAATTACGACTCGTTTACTTATAACCTGAGTCATTTAGTGAAAGAACTGGGCGCGGAGGTCACCGTGGTGCGTAACGACCAGTTTAAGCTCGAAGACCTGGAGCAGTTTAGTAAAATTATCCTGAGCCCGGGCCCTGGTATTCCCTCTGAGGCAGGCCTGCTGTTGGATGTGATTAAGACTTACGCCGGCAAGAAACCTATCCTTGGCGTCTGTCTGGGTCATCAGGCCATTGGCGAGGCGTTTGGCGCGAAGTTAGAGAATCTGAGCGACGTCTTCCACGGAGTCGCCACACCCTGTCACATTATTGCCGACGATCCCATCTTCAGTGGCATCGAACGCGACATCACCATCGGACGCTACCACTCGTGGGTGGTTTCTCGTGAGGGATTACCTGATTGCATAGAAGTTACTGCCGTCAGCGACGAAGGGCAGATTATGGCCCTGCGTCATCGTGAATTGAACGTCCGCGGCATCCAGTTCCACCCCGAGAGTGTGCTCACGCCTGACGGCAGAAAGATGCTGCAAAACTGGCTCTTCCTTTAATTATCAATTATCAATTGTCAATTCTCAATTATATTAGATATGGCACAGACAATGAAAGACATCCTGAACAGGATGCTGAACCACGAGGAACTGTCTCGTGAAGAAATGAAGAATATTCTGATTGGTATCACTCAGAGTGAATACCCCAACGAACAGATTACGGCCTTGCTGACGGCTTTGCAAATGCGCGGCGTCACGGTGGACGAACTGCTGGGTTTCCGTGATGGTATTCTGGAAACAGGCGTACCAGCTATTTTAAACAGCGACCGTTATATTGACGTGGTAGGTACGGGTGGCGACCGAAAGAACACGTTTAATATTTCGACTACAAGTTGCTTTGTGATTGCCGGCGCTGGATATAAGGTTGCCAAGCATGGTAACTATGCCGCCACCAGCGTCAGCGGTGCATCGAACGTCATTGCCCATCACGGCATCAAGTTTACGGATGATATCGACAAGCTGAACCGTTCGTTGAACGAGGCAGGTATCGTCTATCTGCACGCGCAGCTCTTCGCCAAGGCTATGAAGTTCGTTGGTCCTATCCGCAAGGCCTTGCAGTTCCCCACCATCTTCAATCTGCTGGGACCGTTGGTGAACCCCAGTCAGCCTCAGTGTCAGCTGCTGGGCGTTGCCAACCTCGACCAGATGCGCCTCTACAATCAGGTGTATCAGAAGATCGGCATCGACTACGGTATTGTAAATAGCATCGACGGCTACGACGAGATTTCACTCACTGGCGATTTCAAAGTGACAACGAAGGACTACGAGCGCATCTTCTCGCCCAAGGACCTCGGTTTCGACATCGCCAAGCCCGAAGAGCTCGTTGGTGGTGCTACGGAAGAGGAGGCCGCACAGATTTTTGATTCTGTATTGGAGAACCGCGCCCTGCCTGCCCAGAAGAATATCGTGCTGGCCAACGCCGCCTTCGGTATTCAGGTGCTGGAGAAGGGTCAGAAGAGCATCGAGGAGTGTGTGGAGATTGCCCGCGAGAGCATCGACAGCGGCAGTGCCCTGAAGACGTTCAAGAAGTTCGTGGAACTCAATAGTTGATTCGTAATAACGTGATAACGTAATTACGGTATAACAAAATAACGTAATAACGAAGATTATGCAAGATATTCTAAAGGAAATCGTTGCCCACAAGCATCTGGAACTGGAACAGCTTTGCGCTAAGAAGGCTTCTTTGCGTGAGGCATTGCTCCGGAGCGAGAGCGGCATTATCGCTGAGTTTAAGCGCAAGTCGCCCTCGAAAGGGTGGATCAAGGAAGAGGGTAGGGCTGACATCATTCCGCTGTTGTATCAGCAGAATGGTGCCGCTGCACTGAGCATCCTGACTGATGAGCACTACTTCGGCGGCTCGGACGACTTCATCCGCACGGCCCGTCAGAGCGGCGTCACACTACCTATATTATATAAGAACTTCGTCATCGATGAAGCGCAGCTCTATGCCGCCGCCCTCTGTGGAGCCAGTGCCGTGTTGCTCATCGCCGCTTGTCTCTCGAAGCAAGAGTGCAAACGTCTGTTGGAGAAAGCCCACGAATTGGGCCTCGAAGTGCTTCTTGAGATGCACTCCGAGCCAGAACTGGAATATGCTGACCTCGGCCCCGACCTCTGCGGCATTAACAACCGCAACCTCGGTTCGTTTGTCACGGACGTGGAGAATAGTTTCCGCCTTGCCGAACTATTGCCGAAGGATGCTGTCAAGGTCAGCGAGAGCGGTATTTCGAACCCTGATACGGTGAAGGCGCTGCGCCAAGCCGGTTTCCGCGGTTTCCTCATTGGAGAGAACTTTATGAAGACTGCCGACCCCGGTCTGGCTCTTAACGAATTCATTTCGAAGCTATGATAATCAAGGTTGCGATTAAGAGAGAGCAGAGCCAAGTTTACTTGAGCTTAGCCGAACGTGAGCAAGCTCAACGAGAAAGTTCCTTTCTCGTTAAGGTCTGTGGTATGCGTGAGGCGGAGAACATCCGTGAGGTGGAGGCACTGGGTATCGACCTGATGGGCTTTATCTTCTGGCCGAAGTCGGGTCGTTACGTCAGCGAGCGTCCAGCTTATCTGCCGACAAACTGCAAGCGCGTCGGGGTGTTCGTCGATGAGGATATCGAGACGGTCAAGCACATTGCGGATGACTATGCCCTCGATTATATTCAGTTGCACGGGCACGAGTCACCCGAGTATTGCGCTCAGTTAAAAGGCCTCAAACTGATCAAGGCTTTTAATATTGCCACAACTGAGGATTTCAAACAGACTGAGCCCTACACGGGTATCGTGGACTACTTCCTCTTCGATACGCGGAAGCCCCTCAGGGAGGTGGGGGGCTGGCTTCCGCCAGGGGGAACAGGCGAGAAATTCGACTGGAGCGTGCTCTCGGCCTACGATGGCAATACGCCATTCTTGCTTAGCGGCGGCATCGGCCCCGATGATGCAGAGGTTCTCACCTCTCACTTCTCACCTCTCACCTCTAAAAAGTGCATTGGCATCGACCTCAACTCTCTTTTTGAAATCGCCCCTGGGCTTAAAGACATCAACAAATTAAAAGACTTTTTAAACGCATTGAACAATGAACAAGATTAATTCCCTTTTCGCAAATAGTAAGGACAAGAAGCTCCTTTCACTCTATTTCTGTGCTGGTTGTCCTTCGCTCGAAGGTACTGCCGATGTGATTCTCACCATGCAGCGTCGCGGTATCGCCATGATTGAAGTGGGTATTCCTTTTAGTGACCCGTTGGCTGATGGTCCTGTCATCCAGAGTGCAGCAACGCAGGCTCTCAAGAACGGCATGAACCTGAAGACGCTTTTCGCTCAGTTGAAGGCCATCAAGGAACAGGTAGAGATTCCCCTTGTGCTGATGGGTTATCTCAATCCCATCCTTCACTATGGTATAGAGGATTTTTGTAAGAGTTGTGTCGAGGCCGGCGTCAGTGGTGCCATCATTCCCGACCTGCCCTTCGATGACTATCTGAACATCGTGAAACCCGTTGCAGACAAGTACGACCTGCGCATCATCATGCTCATCACCCCTGAGACCAGCGAGGAGCGCATCCGTTTTATTGACGACCATACCGATGGCTTCATCTATATGGTTTCGTCAGCTTCCATCACGGGCACTCAGAAGAGTTTCGACGACCAGAAGCAAGAATATTTCCGTCGCATCAACGCCATGAACCTGCGCAATCCGCGCATGATTGGTTTCGGCATCTCGAATGCCCAGACTCTCAAGGCTGCTCAGGACAATGCCGCAGGCGCTATCATCGGTTCGAAGTTCGTTACGCTGCTCAACGAAAATGAGGGCAACGCTGACGTCGCCCTCGATAAGCTTTTTGACGCTTTGTCAAAGTAGGGTCAGTTCGACGGGACAATGGTCCGAGCCGAGGATGTCGGTATGGATGGTTGCATCGGCAATCTGCGGACGCAGACGTTCGGAGGTAACGAAATAGTCGATGCGCCAGCCGGCATTCTTCTGGCGTGCTTGGAAACGGTACGACCACCAGGAATAGGTAATTTGTTCTGGATATAATGTGCGGAAGGTGTCGATGAACCCGCTCTCAAGCAGGGTAGTGAACTTCTCGCGCTCCTGATCCGTGAAGCCGGCATTCATGCGGTTGGTCTTGGGATTCTTCAGGTCTATCTCTTCGTGCGCCACGTTCAGGTCGCCACATAGGATGACAGGTTTACGGGCATCCAACGACAGCAAATACTTGCGGAAGTCGTCCTCCCACGTCATGCGATAGTCCAGGCGTTTCAGTCCGTCCTGCGAGTTAGGCGTGTAACAAGTGACCAGAAAGAACTGTTCCATTTCAAGCGTGATGACGCGGCCTTCGTGGTCGTGTTCGTCGATACCGATGCCGTAGGTGACGTTGAGTGGATGGTGGCGGGTGAAAATCGCTGTGCCGGAGTAACCTTTCTTGTCGGCGTAATTCCAGTAACTCTCGTAACCGTCGTACTGAAGGTCGAGTTGACCTTCCTGCATCTTCGTCTCCTGCAGACAGAAGAAATCGGCATCCAACTGCCTGAAGGTCTCGCTGAAACCCTTGCCTTCGCAAGCACGCAGACCATTGACATTCCAACTGATGAATTTCATAATGATGTTCTTTTGATGATGCTACAAAAGTACATCATTTTCGTGAAATAGCCAAATTTTCCGGCAAATGTTTGCGGGGGACTGAAATATTTTGTAACTTTGCGCAAAATATTAGACATTACTCATTATGAATATCGCAATTGTAGGAACCGGATATGTTGGTCTGGTAAGCGGTACGTGCTTCGCCGAAATGGGAGCACATGTGACGTGTGTCGATGTCGATACACAGAAAATCGAGAAACTGAAGAATGGCATTATGCCCATCTACGAGCCTGGTCTGGAGGAACTGGTCAAGCGCAACGTGGAATACGGACGCTTGCAGTTTACCACTGACCTGACGGAGGTGTTGGACGACGTGGAGGTAGTATTCTCGGCTGTGGGAACACCCCCGGATGAGGATGGTTCGGCCGACTTGAAGTATGTGTTGGCCGTGGCCAAACAGTTTGGTCAGAACATCAACAAGTACACCATTTTGGTGACGAAATCGACAGTGCCTGTAGGAACTGCCAAGAAGGTGAAGGCCGCCATCCAGGCAGAGTTGGACAAGCGCGGTGTGGATGTTCCCTTCGACGTGGCATCGAACCCCGAATTCCTGAAGGAGGGTGCTGCCATCAAGGACTTTATGTCGCCTGACCGTGTGGTAGTCGGTACGGAGTCGGAGAAAGCCAAGGAGGTGATGACGCGCCTGTACAAACCCTTCTTGATTAATAATTTCCGCGTTATTTTCATGGATATCCCCTCGGCTGAGATGACGAAGTATGCCGCCAACGCCATGCTGGCTACGCGTATCTCGTTTATGAACGATATTGCCAACCTGTGTGAAAGGGTAGGGGCCAACGTGGATGCTGTGCGTAAGGGTATTGGAACGGATGCCCGTATCGGCACAAAATTCCTTTATGCTGGTTGCGGCTATGGCGGTTCGTGTTTCCCCAAGGACGTGAAGGCACTGTTGCATACGGGTCTGGACAATGGCTACCACATGGAGGTCATCGAGGCTGTCGAGCGTGTCAACGAGCGTCAGAAGTCAATAGTATATGATAAGATTATCAAGGCTGTTGGTAGTGTGAAAGGCAAGACCGTAGCCATTATCGGCCTGAGTTTCAAACCTGAGACTGATGACATGCGTGAGGCTCCGGCATTGGTTGTTATTGACAAGTTGCTGAAGGACGGCGCTACGGTGCGCGTCTTCGACCCCATCGCAATGGACGAGTGTAAACGCCGTATTGGTGACAGTGTATTCTATGCCAAGAATATGTATGATGCTGCCGATGGCGCCGATGTTTTTGCCCTGATGACTGAGTGGCGCCAGTTCCGTCTGCCGTCGTGGAATGTTATCCAGAAAGTGATGAACGGCAATGTTGTCGTTGACGGACGAAACATCTACGACCGTCAGGAATTGGAAGACATGGGATTTGTCTATACGAGAATTGGAGAAAAATAAATAAAAAAGGAGTCGGCTTAAAACCGACTCCTTATTTTTTTGATTAGAACTTTGCCATTTTGATGGCTACCACGGCACATTCGTCGCCTTTGTTGCCCAGTCGGCCTCCGGCACGGTCTTGAGCCTGCTGGAGATTCTCGGTGGTAAGCAGTCCAAAGATAACGGGAATGTTGCTGGTAGCGTTCAGACGGGCGATACCTGCGGTGACACCCTGACAGATGTAGTCGAAATGTGGTGTCTCGCCGCGGATGACCGAACCGAGGATGA
The DNA here is from genome assembly GCA_045112595.1 of Prevotella sp. Taxonomy (GTDB): domain Bacteria; phylum Bacteroidota; class Bacteroidia; order Bacteroidales; family Bacteroidaceae; genus Prevotella. The sequence goes on from JBGUIA010000042.1 coordinate 57,312, forward strand.
TGACAGCATCGTAACCATCGTTCAATGTCATCTGGTGGGCGCCATAGATGAGCTCGAAAGAACCGGGAACAGTCTTGACATGGATATTCTCAGGCAGTGCGCCATGACGTTCCAAAGTAGAGGTGCACCCCTCGAGGAGTGCACCTGTAATTTCTGGATTCCACTCTGCCACAACGATGCCGAATATCATATTCGACGCATCAGGAACCTTGGCAGTGTTGTATTCAGATAAGTTTTTAGTCGCCATAATTGTCGGATGTCAATTACTTGCAGCGCTCAATATAGGCGTCGATGGTCTGATACTGCATGGAGTTGAAGTACTTCTCCTTCACTTCCTGATACATCTTCAAAGCCTCGTCCTTCTTACCCTGACTCTCAAGGATTTCACCTGCCTGAATGAGGAACGTGGGTGACAGCGAGTTGTTGTCAGCCATCGAAGCAGCCTTCTTCAGGTGCTCTACGGCCTTGTCGAGCTGGTTGAGGTTTGCATAGGCGTTGCCCAGTGCACCCTCAGCAGCGGGAGTAATCATCTGGTCGTCCTTGCCACTGAAACTCTCCAGGGCGTTGACAGCCTCCTGCCACTTGCCAAGGTTAGCCTGGCAGAGACCAATGTAGAGCTGAGCCAGATTGCCTGCATCTGTTGAGCTGTAGTCGGCAGCAACCTTCTGGAAACCTGCCAGAGCCTTGTCGTACTGCTCCTGCTGGAACAGATCCTGACTCTTAGCCAACTCGGTGCTGGCTTCGTTAGCGCGAGGCTCAAAATAGTAGTTCTTAGCGAGAATAGCTAATACGACGATTGCGATGATTGCAACCACACAAATGATGATGGCCTTCTTATTTTTCTCGAAGAAGGCTTCGGTCTTAGTGACCTGCTGCTCCATAGCTTCAGGAGCTGCTTTTACGTTGTTTTTTGCCATTATTTTAATTATTTTTTTATTGTTCGGGCGTAAATCGGGTGCAAAGGTACAAATAAGTGAGCAAAAAACCAAATAAAAACAAAATAATTTCGTACCTTTGCGCTCGCAATGATACTTAGGAAGCTGTCAATATTGAATTATAAGAACATCGGAGAGACCCAATTGGAGCTCTCGCCGAAGATGAATTGTTTCATCGGACCGAATGGCGCAGGCAAGACGAATGTCCTTGATGTAGTCTATTATTTGTCGTTCTGTCGGTCGGCTTCCAATCCTATTGATTCGCAGGTTATTCGCCACGATGAGCCGTTTTGTATGATAGAAGGCCAGTATTCCGAAACCCCAGAGGATACAGAGTATTCTGAGGTGATTTCTTGTGGTATGAAGCGAGGGATGAAGAAACACTTCAAGCGCAATAAGAAAGAGTATCGTCGCCTGTCGGAGCATATCGGACTCATTCCGTTGGTGGTCGTCTCGCCGTCGGACACTCTGCTCATTGAGGGTGGTAGTGAAGAGCGTCGCCGACTGATGGATATGGTTATTTCGCAGTACGACCGCTCGTACATTGAGCATTTGGTTCGTTACAATACCGCTTTGGCACAGCGTAACACCCTATTGAAGATGGAAGATCGGGAGCCTGACCCTGCTTTGTTGCAAATTTGGGAAGAACAAATGGCCGAGGAAGGTGAACAGATCTTCCGTCGTCGCCGTGACTTTGTGGATGAATTGATTCCCGTCTTTCAGGAGTATTATCAGCACATTTCGCAACATCGTGAACAGGTAGGGCTCAACTACGTTTCGCATTGTCAGCGCGGCCCGTTGCTGGATGTCATTCAGCGCGACCGGATGAAGGATCGTGCTGTAGGCTACTCCCTGCATGGTGTTCATCGCGACGATTTGGAGTTTACGCTAGATGGCCATTTGATGAAGCGCGAGGGCTCACAAGGACAAAACAAGACTTACGTCATTGCTCTGAAATTGGCACAATTTGACTTCCTGAAGCGTACAGCTTCGCAAACGACACCGCTATTGTTGCTTGACGATATCTTTGACAAACTGGATGCCGACAGGGTAGAGCAGATTGTGAAACTTGTGTCGGGCGACAGCTTCGGACAGATTTTCATTACTGATACCAATCGTGATCATCTGGATCAGATTCTGAGCACGTCTGCGCTGGATTATAAAATATTCTTTGTTGAGAATGGAGAGATATGTTTAAACGCGACGTCCAATCACTAAGAGACCTGCTGTTGCGCAACCTGCGTGAACAAGGACTGGAAACTCCGCTACTACAGAAACGGTTGGTGGATGTGTGGCCGCAGGTGGCAGGTCCTATCATTGCCAGCTACACCTTGAACACCTATATCTACAACCAAACGCTGTATGTCCGCTTGTCAACACCATCCTTACGTGCCGACCTGTCGATGATGAAACAGCAACTGGTGGACAAACTCAATGCCGCCGTGGGCCAGCAAGTGATTACTGACATCAAATTCGGTTAATGGACGATGACTTCATCCATCGGGATGTCGTGCTCGTCGGTGGGCACATAATCAACAAGTTGCCAAGAGAAACACAATCCAATCTTGTAGGTCGTTGGAGATAATTTCGCGAGGAAGCGGTCATAATAGCCCTTGCCGCGACCTAAGCGGTGACCTTTTGCGTCGAAAGCCATGCCAGGAATGATAGCCACATCAATCGTGTCGTAGTCCGTAAACAGTTCGCCTGTGGGTTCCCAGATACCGAAGGCTCCCTGTTGCAAGTCCGCAGGGCCAGAATATCGGCGCAACTCCATCTCGGTATCGCTGACGACACGAGGTAGGAGGACTGTCTTACCCTGTGCCGCGAGTTCTTCAATCAGAACTTGCGTGGGAACTTCATCGGGGAGGGCGTTATATAATAATAATGTTTGTGCGTGCGTGAAATGGCTGTTATCCTTCAGGCGACTGATGAAAGTAGACGATTCGCCAACGGGATGTTGTTGTTTCCGCTGGCGAATCATTTGCCTCAGTTCTTTTTTGGTCATCATGAGCGATATACCGTATAGGTAATCTTTTGATGGGTGCTTCGATAGTCAAAACCACTTGCCCGTGCGACCTTTTTGTTCTCTTCTGCTTTGGCGGGTGGGGCTGGGAAGGCGTTGTTGTTGCGGAACACCTTCAGCGTTTCCATAATCACTGGATCGTCAGCGTTCAGATATTCCATCCACGCCTCTTCGCTCATGATATTGTAAATGATGCGGCTATTGATGAACCTTTCCAACAGCTTGTGCGAACGTTGAATCATCAGATTGCGGCGCTTCAAACCTTTCTGGTCGGCATATGTGGCAAACTTGTCGACCGTATTCTGTTGCTTCAGGTATTTTTCCAGCTCATCGACCGACTTTATCTGACTCAGTTTCGTGCGGTTCTGGTCTGTATATTCAAAAGCATATTGGATAATCAGTCCGCTCATCGACGCCTGCTTGTAGTAGGACGTGACGTCGGTGGTGTCTTCGGCAATAAAGATGTCGGGGGTGATGCCACCGCCACCGTAAACCGTACGTCCGATAGTCGTCTTGTAGGCCGGACCCTCATGCTTGATACTGTCCTGCGAGAAGAATTCCCCGTGTTCGTAGCGAGTCAGCAAATCTTCCTCGTAATCCTTGTTTTCACCTGACGTATAGTGCTTCTGAATACAGCGCCCTGACGGAGAATAGTATCGGGCAATGGTCAGACGTATCATCGACTGATCCGTGAAGGGAATCGGTTCCTGTACCAATCCCTTACCGAAGGAACGACGACCGATGATGGTGCCGCGGTCGTTGTCCTGAATGGCACCAGCCAGAATCTCCGACGCTGATGCCGACGCTTCGTCAATCAGTACGACAAGTGGAATCTGCTGGTATGATCCGCGTCCGTCGCTACGGTACTCCTGACGTGGTGACTTGCGTCCCTGGGTGTAAACAATGAGGCGATTCTTGGGTAGGAATTCGTTGGCAATCTGTACGGCTGACTGCAGATATCCGCCTGTGTTGCCGCGCAGATCGATGGTCAGATTTTGGAAGTCCATCTGCGACAGCTTGGCCAATGCGATGAGCAGTTCTGGATAGGTGTTTTCGCCGAAGTTGCGGATGCGGATGTAGCCTGTTTCCTTATCTAGCATATAGGTTGCCGTAATGCTCTTCGTAGGAATCTCGCCGCGTGTCACGATAAATTCGCGAATCTTCTTTTCGCCATAACGCATGACGCCCAGTTTCACCTTCGTGTCCTTGGGACCTTTCAGCCGGTGCATGGCCTCTTCGTTGGTCAGCGTCTTGCCGGTAAAAGGTTTTCCGTCGACCACCACAATCTTATCACCGGCAATCAATCCAGCTTTTTCGGCAGGACCATTGCTGATGACCTTCTGCACGTGCAGCGTGTCCTGACGGATGGTAAACTCAATACCTACGCCCGAGAACGAGCCGCGCAGGTCGTCGTTGGCCATCTGCACGTCTTTCGCAGGGATATAAACGGAGTGGGGATCCAATTCCGACAGGATCTGTGGCATAGCCTTCTCTACGAGGTCGTTGACGTCGACAGTATCCACATATTTGTCTTCCACGATGTGCAACAGGTTGTTGAGCTTGTTGCTGCTCGAATTGATGATGCTCAGCCGATTGCCCGAGAAGTGGTTGGCATAGAATGTGCCAATCAGGATTCCTACCACTACGCAGACAGCCATGATGATAGGCATGAATCTGTTCTTATTGTTTGCCATTGTTTCGTTATTGCGTTATTCGTTATTCCGTGATTCCGTGATTCCGACATTCCGTCACTCCCCGAGGTAAACCACCTCGATTCCCGCGCGCTCCAGCAGATCGACGCCATCCGTCAGACGATACTTCTCGCCATAAACCACGCGTTTGATTCCCGACTGGATGATGAGTTTTGCACACTCAATGCAGGGTGATGCCGTGATATAGATGGTGGCGCCTTCGCTGTTGTTGTTCGAACGCGCCAGCTTGGTGATGGCATTGGCTTCAGCGTGCAACACGTAGGGCTTCGTCACGTTGTTGTCGTCCTCGCAAACATTCTCGAATCCGCTGGGTGTGCCGTTATAGCCGTCGCTGATAATCATGCCGTCCTTCACCACCAACGCGCCTACCTGACGACGCTGGCAGTAGCTGTTCTGAGCCCAGATGCGGGCCATCTCCAGATAGCGCAGGTCAAACTTATTTTGCTTTTCCTTATTCATATTACCTCTTACTTCTTCCATCTTACTTCTTCCCTCTTTTTATTCCGTTGCGCTTGAGCAAGGCGTCAATCGTGGGCTCACTGCCCTTGAAGTTCTTGTATAGCGTCATGGGATGCTCGGTGCCTCCCTTACTCAGTATGCAGTCGCGGAAACGCTGGGCTATCTCCTGATTGAAGATGCCGTGCTTCTTGAACACCGCGAAGGCATCGGCATCCAGCACCTCCGCCCATTTATAGCTGTAGTATCCTGCCGCATAGCCGCCCGCCATGATGTGCGAGAACTGCACCGTCATACACGTGTCGGGCAACTGCTCGCCAAGGATGGCTTTCTTCCAGGCCTTCTTCTCGAAGGGGATGATGTCGTCCGTGAATTCGTCCTTCTTCGTATAGTATGCCATATCCAGCAGACCGAACGATACCTGACGCAGACAGGCCGTTGCCGCCATGAAGTTACGGCTCTTGACGATGCGGTTGATGAGCTCGTCGGGCAATGGTTCACCCGTCTGATAGTGGAAGGCGAAAGTTCGCAGGAAATCTTTTTCGATAGCGAAATTCTCCATAAACTGCGACGGCAGTTCTACGAAATCCCACCAGACATTCGTGCCGCTGAGACTTTCGAAGCGCGTGTTGGCAAACATGCCGTGCAGCGAGTGGCCAAACTCATGCAGGAAGGTCTCCACCTCGCCCAATGTCAGCAATGCGGGTTTGTCCTCCGTAGGTTTCGTCAGGTTCATCACCACGCTAACGTGCGGACGGACGTTTTCACCTTTTCGGTCGATATATTGTCCCTGATACTCCGTCATCCACGCACCGCCCTGCTTGCCTTTGCGAGGATGGAAGTCGGCATAGAAGACGGCCAAGAAGGAACCGTCCTTATCAAAGACTTCGTAAGCCTTGACGTCAGGATGATAGACGGGAATGTCTTTGTTCTCCTTAAACGTGATGCCATACAATTTATTGGCCAGTCCGAAGACACCGCTTATCACTTTCGAGAGTTCGAAGTAAGGGCGCAGCATTTCGGCATCAATGTTGTATTTCTTCATCTGCAGCTTGTGCGAATAGAACCCTGAGTCCCAAGGCATTAGCTTTTGGCTTTTAGCTTTTGGCTCTTGGCTTTGGAACAGTTTATGTAGTTCGTCGCGCTCCTTGACGGCTGTAGGCTTGTAGGCGTCGATGAGGTCGTTCAACAGCCGATAGACGCTACGGGTGTTCGAGGCCATGCGACGTTTCAGCACGTAGTCTGCATAGGTCTTGTAGCCCAGCAGTTGGGCAATCTCGCGACGCAGATTGACGAGTCGCTTACAGATTTCGAGGTTATTCTCCGCGTTGTCGTGCGTACAAATGGTGTTACGCGCCATATACAGCTGCTTGCGCAACTCCCTTTGTGTCGAGTAGGTCATAAAGGGCGAGAACGACGGATAGTCCAGCGTAAAGCGCCATCCGGCTTTGCTGTTAGCTGTTGGCTCTTGGCTGTTAGCTTCTTTCCATGCAAGGGCGGCAGCCTCGCGGGCCGTTTCGGGCAGTCCGTCCAACTGTGCCTCGTCGGTAATGTCCAGCGTAAAGGCTTTCTGCTCTTTCAACAGGTTTTGCGAGAATTGCAACGACAGCATCGAAGCCTCTTCCGTCAGTTGGCGCAGACGTTCCTTACCGGCTTCGTCCAACAAAGCTCCCGAGCGTACAAAACCGTCGTAGCAGTTGTCAAGCAACATCTTTTCCTCAGCCGTCAGTTTGCGATGATGCAGATGGACGTAACGGATGCGCTCAAACAACCGTGGGTTCAGCCTGACGTCGTTGGCGTGTTGCGTCAGTATGGGTTGCATCTTCTGAGCCAGCGCATCCATCTCGTCGTTGGTCTCGGCACTCAGCAGATTGAAGAATACCGTCGATACCCGCGACAACAGGTCGTAATAGCCTTCGTCCTCCTCCGTATTGATGATGGTGTTTTCGAACGTCGGCTTCTCCGGATTGTTGATGGTTTTCTCTATCTGCTCGTTGTCGCGACGGATGCCCTCCATGAAGGCCTCCTCGAAATGTTCCAGGCGGATGCGGTCAAAGGGCACCGCATCATGCGGCGTCCCGTATGGTTCAAAAAACGGGTTCTCTGACCCTCGGTCAGAGTGTGGCGTTGCGAAGATATGCTCACTCATACTAATGCTTTCTCTATTTGACGTGCAAAGGTAGTGCAAATCAAGGAAAAACCATTCACCGCGCGTTATCTTATAATAATCTTTAACGCTTTTGTTGCGTTATTTCTTCGCGTACCAGTCTCTCAGCACGTAGAAAGCTTTCTTTTTCTCACCCTTGTCGCTGACCAGACCTTTGCGGTTGTAGTAGTCCTGAACGCCAGGCAACACGCGGCGCGGCGAACGGAAATCCTTCAGAATCCAAGGCGTCGTGCCGGCCAGTCCCTCAATCTTGTCAATCATGGCGATATTCTCTTTGTAGAGATTCTCCTGGAATTCCTCCGTCCAACGCTGGTTCTTCTGTCCGTGCAGACCATAACGGGCACCACCGCCGAACTCGCTGATAATGACGGGTTTATCGTAGGGAATCTCCCACCGCATCTTCGGAGCGTCGTTCACGTCGCGATACCAGCCGATATACTGATTGAAACTGACCACATCGACGTACTCGTTCATGTTGTCGTTCAGTCGGTTGACGTAGTTCGAGGCACCCGTCACCTCCATCGCCATCGAGATGAGGCGGCTGTCGTCCAGCGTGCGGGCATATTTGGCCAGATTGCCGAGGAAGGTGTCGCGCTCCTTGGAGTGCGGCGTCTCGTTGGCAATAGACCAGATGATGATGTTGGCGCGGTTGTGGTCGCGAAGAATCATGTCCGTCAGTTGCTGGCGGGCGTTGTCGTAGGTCTTCGGGTTGCGCCAGGCGATGGTCCAATAGACGGGAATTTCCGACCACACCAAAATACCCATGCGTTCGGCCTCGCGCACCATTTCCTCGTGGTGCGGATAGTGAGCCAGACGCACGAAGTTGCAGCCCAATTCCTTGGCCCACGAGAGCAGCGTGCGGGCATCCTCCACGCTATTGGCACGACCTCCGCCATTGGGTTTCTCGTTGTGGATGGAGATGCCCTTCAGGAAGATGGGTTTGCCGTTCAGCAGAATCTCTTTGCCGCGTGTCTCAATGGTGCGGAAACCAATGGAATCAACGAAGGTGGCGGTGTCCAGCGACAGATGAACCTGATAGAGCTTGGGGTTCTCCGGGCTCCAAAGCTGTAGGTTCTTTGATTGAACGTTGAACATTGAACATTGAACATGGCCGGTGGAGTCAGTGGTGAAAGTCTTTTTGATCTTCAGCTCAGGGATGCTGAGGGTGACATTATGTCCGGCTTCGGCCTTGTTGAGCTTGGCGCTGAAGGTAATCTCCTTCCTCTTTCCTCCCTCTTTCCTCGAAAGTTCCAGACTGTAATCTTCCAGATATATCGTAGGAACCTTCACCAGCAGCACATCACGCGTGATGCCTCCGTAGTTCCACCAGTCGAAAATCAGCGTCGGCACGTCTTCCGCGTGGCGTTTGTTGTCAACCTTCACGATGACCGTGTTCTCGCCCTTCACCAACAGGTCGCTGACGTCCATATTGAACGGTGTGAAGCCACCCACGTGATGACCGGCTTCCTTGCCGTTCACCCACACGCGGCAGTCGTAGTTCGCGGCACCGAAATAGAGTAGGGTGGTGTAATCGGTCATCGGCACAGCCTGGAAACTGGTCTTAAACCACACGGTACCCTCGTAGAAAAACAGCCGCTCGTCCTGCGTGTTCCAGTCGGAAGGAATATGCATCGTCGGCGACTTGTCGAAGTCGTACTCCACAAGATCCTCCGGCCGCTGGGGCTTGGCATTGCGGAAAAATCCCCACGGCGTGGGATTCATGCGGTAGTCGTAGTAGCCCTCCTCCTGCACGTCCACAATGTAGTTCCACTCGCCGTTCAGCGTCGTGTGCTCGTAGGCCTTGATGTTGTTTACCAACGGGACGTTCGTTGCCCTGACGCCCACCACCGCTACCGCCGTCAACAGCAGCGCGGCAAAGATTTTGTGCTTCATATTCATCGTTTCTATGGTTTCTGATGCAAAGGTAGTGTAAATCGAACAAAATACAAAGAAAAAATATCATTTTTTAGGGATTTCCCCTCCCAAGAGTAGGGTTTCCCCCTTTGCGGGTTTCCGTTTTTGCAGTATTTTTGCCAACAAAATATATAAACAACCCAATCAACCCGTACGACGATGAAGGCGAAAACGCTCATAGGAATCTTATGCTGCCTGTTATGTTCCACGACTTTGGTAGCGCAGAAAATGGTTTACGTGGGACCAGACGATAAAAACCAAAAGGTCATCAGGCGGTACAACCGCTGTCATTATCGACTCACTCCGGCACAGACACTCCTGAGTCACAGCGGAAAATCGAAAGACTTTACCGCCATCTTCGGCGTCAAGACCAATTCGCTGATGTCGAACGACGACGTCGAAATAAACTTCCTGAAGAAGTGGGTCGATAATCCCATCTATAACGACAAGGAGGACCGCGTGTACTTCGTGGAAATCAAGAACAAAACCTCCGACACCATTTTCATCGACCGGAGCCGTTGTTTCAGAATGGACAGCGACGGCAGCCGGTACTGCTACTACGACTCCCTCAAACGTCAGGACGCGAATTCCACGAAAAAAATGATTGCCATTCCGCCTCACGGCAAGCGCAATCTGACAGATTATCGTTGGGTGAAACACGAAGATGGCAATTACGTCGAAATCGTTGAATATCCCGAGGAATTCCTGTGGAATCTGAACGCTGCGGGAATGTATGAGGGCTTTGTAAATTATGACGAAGTCAAGTATTTTACCGAGGAAAATTCGCCCTACTACCGCACGTTCCTCATCGCCTACTCCAAACAGCCTGATTTCGCCACCTATTCCCTTGCCACAATCAATTTCTACATACGCGAAATCATCGGCTGGCGTTACTCCGAGGTAATCAGAGACGATATAAAGGAGATCTCCCGCACGCGCCTAACGGGAGAATACAAATACAGCATCACCAGCTGGCTCCCGCTATATTAAAAAATCAATACTCCGAAAGTAATTTTGAATACTCCAAGAGTATTTTCAATTACTCCGGAAGTTGAAGGGGAAAAGTGCCTATGTAAAAGGGAGCGAATGCCTAGGTAAGCAGATTCGGGCGGCCGTGCGCATCAATGTGCACGGCCGTGCTTATTATTGTGGGCGGGCGTGCTTATTATTGCGACCGACCGCCCGTAACCGAGTTTTTTAGGGTATAGCTAATGGAGGGTGTAATTGCGGACGTATTCTTTCAGGCCTTCGGCGGCGCCGGCACGGTCGGGCAGGTAGCGCAGGATGATGGTGACGATGCGCGTGGAGTCGTCGATGACTTTGGCGTAGTATTCGAAATCGCCGTCCTGACCGGTGTGGAGGCTGTAGTCGTCACCGGCCTCGAGGAGTTCGGCACCCATGCCCATGAGTTGCTGGCCAGGTGTGCGGAAGACGTCGTCGCCCTTGAAGAGCCGCTGTTCCATGAACGATAGCGAGAGGTCGTCGTTGAGGAATACCTCCATTTGGTCGTCTTCCAGAAACTGATGGCGCAGGTAGGAGGGGTAGGTGATGTCGAGCCCCAAAGTCTCGCTATGATAATAGATGGTGTCGGCTTTCGACAACTCGATGTTGAGGCTGTCGTCGGCGGTAATGACATTGTTGAACGACTTGAGCTTCGGCTGGTTCTGACAACCCAGCAGGACGAAGGTAAGGGTGAATATTGAAAAGAAAAATAATTTCCGCATAGAATAACTATGAACTATGAATTATGAACTATGAACTGTCTGTCACATGAGCAACCGTTCGAGCATGGGGATTTCTATGCGGCCGCGATGGAGGGTGAGCAGTCCGTCGGCCTGCATGGCGTTGAGGGCATGACTGATGTCGAGTCGGCTGTCGTTGAGTTCGGCGGCAATCTGGTTCATCAGGATGTAGAACGTCTTGGCGCCGGCAGGGTAGAGACAGCGCGAGAAGAAGAAGCGGACGATGCGTTCGCGCAGGGTTTTAGGGGCTGAACGCCAGGCGTGATGGTATTGTCGTTGCACCTCGGCGGCCATCAGACTAAGCATATTGAGGCGGAACACGAGTTGCGTCTCAAGCAACAGGAGTACTTCCTGCTTGTCGATAGTGATGAGGTTGCAGGGCGTCTCGGCACGGAAAGACGACGTGTAGCGCTGGTTGACGCCGAAGATGCGCTCGGGCTGGATGATGTAAGGGGCGCTGACGGTCTCGCTGACGCGACAGGTGTAATCGTCGCTGAGTGTATCGACGCGCAGGGTGCCGCTGGTGAGGAAGATGAGGTGGGTGCAGGGGTCGCCCTCGCGAACCAGGCGCTTGCCGGAGACCAGTTTAGAGAAGCCGAACTTGGTGTGTCCTGCCACCTGCATCAGGTCGGCAAGACTCATGCCCTGGAAGAGCGTAAACTGCAATAGCCGGTCGTAAATCTCCATCTTATCTCTTACCTCTTACTTCTCACCTCTCACCTCTCATTTTTGCACCTTATCCTTGAGGGTGGGGGAGTACCACACGTTCATCTTGCCGTTGTCGTCGTAGATGAGATAGGCCATGAGTTCGGGATGCTTGTCCAGTAGCTGGCGGGCGCGTTCGAAGCCCATCACCATAAACGAAGTGGCGTAGGCGTCGGCCAAGGCGCACTGGTTGGCCAGAACGGTGGCCGAGAGGATGTTATGCTGAACGGGGCGGCCCGTCTTTGGATCGATGGTGTGGGCATAGCGCTTGCCGCCTTTGTCGTAGAAGTTGCGGTAGTTGCCGCTGGTGGCCATACATTTGTCGGTCACGTTGAGCACGGTTTGCAACTCACCGCCGTCGGCCAAGGGTTCCTCAGTGGGTTTGGTGACGCCAATCTTCCAGGGCACACGTCGTTCGCTGATGCCGCTGGTAGCAATCTCACCGCCAATCTCGACCATGTAGTTTTTGATGCCCTTGTTCTTCAGCAGGCGGGCAGCGGCATCTACGCCATAGCCTTTGGCAATGGCCGAGCAGTCGAGCATGATGCGCGGGTCGCGTTTGCTGATGCCCTCACCACCGCGTTCGGTGAAGTAGGATACCTTGTCGTAGCCGACGAACTGAAGGATGCTGTCGACTTGCGCGTCGGTGGGCATCTCGTCGTGTTTGAAACCAAAGCCCCAGGCATTGACCAGCGGTGCGACGGTGATGTCGAAGGCACCATCGGTCTCGGCAGAAATCTTCATAGCCATTTGATAGACTTCGAGGAACATCTTTCCGGTTTCCGTCTTGGGGATATAATGCTCGCCTTTATTGACGTGCGAGATGACGCTATTCTCGTTGAACATGGAGAGTGCCTCGTCCACCTTCTTCATCTCGGCAACCAGCTCCTCCTGGAGGTCTTCGTCGTATTGGTAGGTGATGTTATATATGGTGCCGAAGATGGCGCCCGAACACTTCTGATAGGGCATATTCTGCTGTTGGCGGATGATGAGTATGGTGCCGACAATGAGCAGCGTCAGGAATGGTAGTTGCCATAGGAGGCGTTTCTTTCGGTCTTTAGCCATTTTCAATTATCAATTTTCAATTGTCATTTATCAATTATCATCAAATATCGATGATGACATTAAAGTTTGCAGTCAGGTTGTCTTTGTCGTTGGTGCCAAAACCGGGAACGTACCACGTCGTGCCCAAGTCACCGCTGTTGTGGAAAAGTCGCCGTTTGTAGCGTACGCTCCAGCCCAGATGCAGGGGACCGAAGACCTTGGCATCGATGCCGAAGACGACTTCTGCCCAATGCATGTTGCAGCCCATGTCCTTGACGCCGAAGCCCGTCTGTGACTGCCATACGGGGTCGGGCAGGTTTTCGCGAATGATATCGACCTTGTAGCTGGTGAAGGCATAGCGGAAACCGGCGTATATGCGGTTGGGCTGATGTTTGTTCTTCAGGACGTTCCAGTCCATACCGATGCGGAAGTAGGGGGCAGTGGTCTTATAGGTAATCTCCGTTACTTCGTCTTTCTCGTGGTTAGCCCTGCCGACACCTGCCTCGAAGATGGGAAACCACTGGTCGTGCAGATTGATGCGCAGGGCAGCTTCGTACTCTCCATGGTCGCTGAGCATGAGCATGGCGGGACCTACGAGGTCGAACGACACGGCAAAGCCCCGGAAGAAGGGAATGGAGTCTTTCTCCATGCGGAACATCTTCAGCTGCGCCTGTGACGTCAGCGCCATAGCCAGCATGAACAGACTAATCGCGATCCTTCTTGAGATAGAGGTAGAAATGGTAGTTCGAAATGTCATAGTCAACAGTTGAATGATGGATGGAGATAGAATCGAAGGCGTTATGTGTCACGCTGGCGTCGGTAATCTTATGGAAATAAGCCGCCTGACAGTCGACGGACTCGAAGTGAGGGTAGTTTTCCTTCTTGATGCGGATGGTGTCGATGTAGTAGTTGCCGGCCGTGTCGGTCAGCAGTGTGACGAAGACATCCTCGGGCTGGGTATAGCTGATTTGCAGATTGAAGTCGAAGGCCGTAGATCCGCAAAGAGCATTCATCAACAACGTGTCGGTGCCGTCAACGCGTGTCGTCATGATCCATAGCGTGTCGGTGTTCAGCGTGTCGGCGCTGCCATTGGCCTTCTTAAAGGCGTATCTCGTGTACACCAGATTCTGAACCGGGCAGTCGATGGACGTGCAGGCTGCCAGGGCAATGACGGTTAGGATGACGATTATTTTCCGCATCTGAGGGTGTCTTCTATTTGATATTCGTTACGTCCGGCACTATTGCGGCTGATGAGGTCGCCCAAGAATCCGGCAAGGAACAACTGCGTACCAATCATCATCATCGTGAGGGCAATGTAGAAATAAGGCGAGTCGGTGATGAGTCGCATGGGGACGCCTTGATACAGGGCCCACGCCTTCTCGACGCCGAGGAAAAGGGCTGAGAAGAAACCAATGATGAACACGATGGTGCCGAGGAATCCGAATACGTGCATGGGTTTCTTGCCAAACGTGCCCAGGAACCATAGCGTCATCAGGTCGAGATAGCCATTCACAAAGCGGTTCCAACCCATGAACTTTGACTTGCCGTACTGGCGCTTCTGATGGTGTACGGGCTTTTCGCCAATCTTGTCGAAACCGGCATTCTTTGCCAAATAGGGAATGAAGCGGTGCATCTCGCCAAACACCTCGATATTCTTCACCACTTCCTTGCGGTAAGCTTTCAGACCGCAGTTGAAGTCGTGCAGGTTCTTGATACCGCTCACCTTGCGGGTGGTGGCATTAAAGAGCTTCGTGGGGATGGTCTTCGACAACGGGTCGCCCTGACTGCGGTTCTGCTTATAGCCGCTGACAAGGTCGTACTTTTCCTCCATAATCATCTTGTAGAGCTCGGGAATCTCGTCGGGCGAGTCCTGCAAGTCGGCATCCATCGTGATAACCACGTCGCCCTGAGCTTCCTTGAAACCACAATAGAGGGCGGGCGATTTGCCGTAGTTACGACGGAACTTGATGCCCTTGACGTGCTCGGAGCGGGCAGCCAGTTCGGTGATGACGTCCCATGAATGATCGGTGGAGCCGTCGTTGACAAAGATAACCTCGAACGAGAAGTTGTTCGCCGACATCACGCGCTCTATCCAGTCGTAGAGCTCGGGCAGCGACTCTTCCTCGTTATATAAAGGTATTACTACTGATATATCCATATTGTTTATTTACTGTTTGTCAATTTACTGATTCTTGACCTTTGCCACTTGACGCTGCATCAGAGCAGCAATAGGCAATCCAAGGAAGATGCCTGTGATGATGTTGAAGGACAGCATGTTCAATGCGTAGTCTATTGGGCGCATCTCGCTGAGTTGTTGTAAGCCTTCGCGCATCTGTTCGGCCATTCCTGCAGCCTGCATGGCCTGCTTGCCTTCTTCGGAGCTCATCACCTCGGTCAGTTTCATGAGCAGGTAGCCTTTGTCGATAAAGGCAAAATAAACATACAGGGCAGCAGCAAGTAACAGACCGGCGTAGAAAAATATCAAGACGAAATAGGCAAAGCCTCGACGGAAACTGATGACTCCTTCGCGGGCATAGTCGCGGAAGTGGCGTAGTCTACTGGCGGCAAAGAAGGGCGATGCAATAATGAGCATGAGTGCCAGCGTCCCCATGATGGGGCTGGTCATCCCTTGAATGTAGCAAATCAACGCTCCAATCCACAAGAGAGAGAGTAGCGCGCCGTCCTGTCGTGCGAAAGCCTTTAGCTGTTTATATTCCTCTGGTGTCATAATCGGGTGCAAAGGTACGAATTTTAGTTCATAGTTCATAGTTCACAGTTCATAGTTTTTGATTTTTATAGTTAAAAGAGCTTAAATTTGTGGCCTTTGTGAACTATGGACTATGAACTATGAACTATTTTTATTACCTTTGCAGCCGATTTTTAAGAAATCGTCTGCGAAATCAGGCTACGCCTCAGCAAAAAACAAGTTTTCTGCATTCGGCTTGCACTGATTTTGTCAGCCCCAAAACGGGCAGTCCTGTACGGCCAGCTCCCTCGGAATCCCCCAGGATGGGAACATAGCAAGGGTACTTGGTTGTAGCGGCGCGATGCAGATAGCTGCCCACCCGCCTCTTTAGCTCAGTTGGCCAGAGCACGTGATTTGTAATCTCGGGGTCGTTGGTTCGAATCCGACAAGAGGCTCAGAAAAAAGAGAGGATCGCGCAAGCAATCCTCTTTTGATTTAAGAAAAGGATTGACCGTTGTGGCCAATCCTTTTCTTTATATGAGATGGAATTAATCCTCTTCCTTCATCTCGGCTTCGTGCTCCTTGATGAGAGCCTGCTGGATGTCGTTCGGCACGAGTTCGTAGCTTGAGAACTGCGTGGTGAACGATGCACGACCGCCGGTCAGAGATGACAGGGCAATCGAGTAAGAAGCGAGCTCCTTCAAAGGAATCTTGGCAGAGAGCTTCTGATAGCCAGCCTCGCTGTCCATACCCATGATGATGGCGCGACGTCCTTGCAGGTCGCTCATCACATCACCCATATAGTCGCCGGGAACCAGCACCTCGAGGTCGTAGATAGGCTCGAGCACCTTAGGACCTGCCTCCTTGAAAGCAGCAGAGAATGCGTTACGTGCAGCGAGCATGAACGACAACTCGTTAGAGTCAACTGGGTGCATCTTACCGTCGTAAACAATCACGCGAACGTCGCGGGCATAAGAACCTGTCAACGGGCCCTGCTCCATACGCTCCATGATACCCTTCAGGATAGCGGGCATGAAACGCATATCGATGGCACCACCGACAACGCTGTTGATGAATACAAGCTTACCGCCCCACTCGAGATCTTTCTCTTCCTTCGACTTGATGTTCATCTTGAACTCCTGGCCGTTGATGGTGAATGAGGTAGGATCGGGCATGCCGTCGGTATAAGGCTCAACAATCAGGTGAACCTCACCAAACTGACCAGCACCACCAGACTGCTTCTTGTGACGATAGTCGGCACGAGCCATCTTCGTGATGGTTTCGCGATAAGGAATCTTCGGCTCCTGATATTCAACCTGAATCTTCTCGTTGTTCTCCATACGCCACTTCAAGGTACGCAGGTGGAACTCACCCTGACCATGAACGATGATCTGACGCAACTCCTTAGACTGCTCGACAACCCATGTGGGGTCTTCCTGGCGCATCTTCTGCAGGGCAGCCATCATCTTCTCGGTCTCAGCC
>JBGUIA010000043.1:0-88286 GCA_045112595.1 Prevotella sp.
ATAATCCAGACGGAAGTTATATGCCTAGAATGGGAAGAGTACCAAACGAGAATCGTGGGCGGAATCAAAAACCTGTCCCTGTGATTCTTTCTTTACTTACCAGCCTTGAACTCGCGGTACTTGGCAAGGATTTCATGATAGCCTGTGCCATAGACGAACATGAGGCGGGCGGATTCTGCGGGGACGCTCAGGGCATGTTCGTCATTCGCATCTTGTGAGAAGTTCACTTCGAACTGCGGTTTCACTGTGGCGTCAGACTTGATGATACGAGGAGTGGCATTCCTGTCATCGGTTTCGATAAGTACGATGTCGCCCTCTTTCTTGGCATCCTTCCCCTGCAGCGCGAGTCTTAATTTCGGCACCAACCATCCGACGACCGGCTGCTCCATGTTCCATTCGGGCGTCTCCACCATGAAGTATTCTGTAACCTTGTCCGCAAAGTAAAGGTAAAAAGGTAAAAAAGTAAAAGGGTAAAGTACTAAATCTTGATGTATATCTTGCGCCAGTAGAGCAGCCATCCGACAAGCCCTACTATCGCCACAAACGTCAGGGCATAGCACAGCGACGCCAGGCTGGGCACTACGATGGCGGCACGCATCGCCGCATACAGACCTTCGTTGATGCCCGTACTCCAACCCACGACGGCCAGACACTCGCTGAATACATAGAGGAACAGCGGGTTGACGCCAAAGATGAGGAATACGGTCATCCACCACGTCTTACGGCCTTCCCCGCGGATGTCAATCAAGTATATCAGCAACGCCAAGCCGGTGGAACAAATGCCGCAGGTGGCCATCACAAAGCTGGGCGACCATACGGTTTTGTTGACGGGCAGTCCGCAATGGTGTAGCAGGAAGCCCAAAAGCATCATGAAGCCCCCAGCCATCAGCAGTCTGTAAACCTTACGGCGAATATCGTCCGTTTGCGAGATGAAGCTCATGCAGAGGAATCCCGTCAGCATGTGGGCCGTGGCGCCCATCGTGCCCAGCAAGCCCTCTGGATCGATGGGTGAATGGCGGTACAGGTGGTCGGCACCAAACAGCCACAGGTCAATGCGTCCAGCTATATTCTGAGTGGCATCAGTGCTATATCCGTCGAATGCCAGCAGCACGACGGCGTAAACCACCAACAGCCCTACAATGACTTTCAGCGTATGGCGGTGGTCAACATACAATGCAAAGATCGACGTCAGCAGATAACATACGGCAATGCGTTGCAGCACGGCCCAATAGCGCAGGTGGGCGAAGTCCAAGGGTCGTCCGTCCATCGCCAACGCAAACCAGTTGATGAACAGTCCGATGGCGAAGATCAGCACCGTACGCCTGACAACCTTACGCAGTACTGCTGGCGTGGGCTGAAACTGCACCTTCGACAACGACAGCCACGTGGAAATGCCCACGATGAAGAGGAACGAAGGGAATACCAGGTCACAGGGTGTCAGCCCATTCCATGCGGAATGTTGCAGGGCGGCAAACCCCTCCTCGAAACCGTTGTTGACCAGTATCATGCCTGCAACGGTAATGCCGCGCAGCACGTCAAGGGAAAGAAGACGTTTCTTCATAACGTTTAACGGTTATTGGTTAACGGTTAACGACTCCCCATCGTCACGTTTTCTACAGTATTTCCAGCCCTGCGCATCATAGATGCTTAGCAGTCGGGGCAGACGGCGCAAGAAACCGTCGTAGTCCTTCCGTTCGGGTTCGGTCCACTGCACCTCGCAGAGTGCCGCCATACGGGGCAACACCTGATACTCAAGCAGTTCCTTATAAGGAATGTATTCCGTCCACAGGTTTGCCTGCGCACCGATGATATGACGGCGCACATCGGCCGACAGAGAGTCGGGTGCGGGATCGAAGGCATAGACCTTGCTCAGCGACACGTAGCCACCGATGAGGAACGGCTTCTCCCACAGGTCCTCGGGCAACTGGTAGTAGTCGAAATACATCGACCCCGTAGGAGCCATGATGACGTTGTGGCCCTTGGCGGCAGCCTCAAAGCCTCCCTCGTGGCCGCGCCAGCTCATGATGACGGCACTGGTGTCGATGTCACATTCGGCTATCTCGTCCCAGCCAATCAGCCGCCGTCCTTTCTTCGTCAGATACTGTTCCATGCGACGCACCATATAGCCCTGCAGCTGGGCCTCGGTCCTCAGGCCCTGCTCACGCATCCGTTGCTGACAGCAGTTGCACTGCTGCCAACGCACACGGGGAGCCTCGTCGCCGCCCAGATGGATATAGGGTGCAGGGAAGAGTTCCGTCAGTTCGTCGATGATGTCTTTCAGAAAACGATAGACCTTGTCGTTGCCCGCACAGAGAATATCGTCGAACACGCCCCAGTCGGGACAAACCTCGTAGGGACCGCCCGTACAGCCCAGTTCCGGATATGCCGCCAAGGCCGCCAGCATGTGGCCGGGCATATCAATCTCGGGAATGATGGTGATATGGCGCTCTTGGGCATAAGCCACAATCTCGCGGATGTCGTCCTGCGTGAAATAGCCGCCGTGAGGGGTGTACTCGTAGATGCCGGCATTACGGCCAATAACGGTCCTGTTGCGCACCGACCCCACCGTTGTCAGCTTCGGCCAACGCTTCATCTCTATGCGCCAACCCTGGTCGTCGGTCAGATGGAAATGCAGCGTATTCATAGCGTGCAACGCCATCATGTCCAGATACTGCTTCACCATATCCTTGCCGAAGAAGTGGCGCGACACGTCCAGGTGCATAGCCCTATAGGAAAACCTCGGCGCACTCTCGACGACGGCATACGGCAACGAAGTGGGATTCGTCGCCAACACCTGACGCAACGCCTGCCGGCCATAAAACAGGCCAGCCTCCGTGCGTCCTTCCAACAATATACCGCGCTTGCCGACCGTCATACGCCAACCCTCTGGCGACGCGATTTTGTCCGTCAGCCGCTCCGTCACCTGCGGCTGACCGTCGATGTTCAGCACCGTCCCCTTCGCATCCAAACTGATGCGCTGGGGCATCGGAATAATGTCATACTGTGCCCATGCAGCTAATATTCCTATAGCCATCACGACTGTCAACAAAAGTCTTTTCATAAGCTCATCATTATTTGTGTGTCTATTTAACCACTTCAATATAGAAACTGAATGGACGAAAACCGTCGTTGCAACTGATCATTGCACTCATCGGATCCTTCATCCATCCGTCGTAGAAGTTGCCCTCGCCTCGGGCCAGCGACTCCACGAACTCACGCATAGAAGACCATGCCGACGGGCACATCCCTTCTGGTTGCTGGCCGTCGATAGAAATCCATTGTTGGCCCTCCCTGACATCACAGGTATGTTCAATCGGGTTCTCGTATTTCGCCATCAAGTCCTTATAAACCGTCTGGCGAATGGCTGTGATTCTTACTTTGTTCATATCAGTTCATTTTCGTCATTGATAACCCATACGATTTATCTGCAAATATACGAAAAACTGATGAAATAATGCAACCTTTGTACCAAAATTTAACAAAAGTTGAACCTCGCGGAAGCGGAGAGAAAAGCAAAGCCCCGAGGTTTTTCCTCGGAGCTTTGAACCTGTTCATCCTGCGGAGAGAACAGGATTCGAACCTGCGAACCAGTTTTGCCGGTTACACGCTTTCCAGGCGTGCCTCTTCAACCACTCGAGCACCTCTCCCTGCGATTTGCGGGTGCAAAGATAGTCAATAAAGTTGAAAGTTGAGAGTTGAAAGTTGATAGTTTAGGGAATTTTAACCATTAACCTTAAAGACACGGGCGACGTTGGCATTGGTTTGGCGGCAGATTTCCTCTTCGGTGACACCGTAAGCCTCGGCCAGACGCGTGATGACGTGACGGATGAAGGCGGGTTCGTTACGTTGTCCGCGCAGGGGAACGGGAGCCATGTAGGGCGCATCGGTCTCGAGAACGATACGATCGAGGGGCACAACTTCAGCCAACGTTTCGGGCAGGTGACTCTTCTTAAATGTCAGTACGCCACCGACACCCAACACAAAGCGGTCGAACTCCAGCAACTGCTGAGCCTCCTGGACATTACCTGTAAAACAATGGAACACGCCTCCGGGCAGATTGTGCGCGTACCTTTTAATAATGGCAACCATCTCGTTCTGTGCCTTGCGACAGTGAATCATCAAGGGCAGCTGCAGTTCGACAGCCCAGCGAACCTGCTCTTCAAAGGCTTCCAGCTGTTCATGCTCGAACTCACGGCTCCAATAGTAGTCGAGGCCGATTTCGCCGATGGCGATGGGCTGTTGGCTCTTGGCTGTTGGCTCTTGGCTGTTAGCTAATAGCCAATTGCTAATAGCTAATAGCTGGTCGCGCCAGTCGGCACGGACTTCCTCGGGATGGAGGCCGAGCATCGGACGGCAGTAGTCAGGATACTGCCGGCAGACGTCGAGAACGGTATGGCACGAAGCAACATCAATGGCAGGCAGGAAGACGGCCGTACAGCCAGCCTCGCGGGCTCGCTGGACGACGGCGTCACGGTCTGCTGCAAATTCTTCGCCGTCGAGGTGGCAGTGGGTGTCGATGTAATTGGCTGTTGGCATTTGGCTGTTGGCTTATTTGTTGCGGTGCAACAATTCGTCCATATAGGCGCTGAGGGCCTGCTTGCGCTCGTCGGGGATGTTGACTTGGCGAAGGGTCTGACGCGCCAGGTCGAAGTAATAATTGATTTTCTCCTCGCAGAGCTGACGGATGCCAATCTCGTCATAGAGACGCGTGACTTCGGTCACCTTCACCTCACGATTGAACGTCTTGGCATTAATCCATCGTTCCAGTTCGGCACGTTGCTTGCCGTTGGCGCGGTTGAAGGCATTGATGAGCATGTACGTCTTCTTGTTGCACGTGATATCGCCACCAATGGCTTTGCCGAAGACCTTGGGGTCGCCATAGACGTCGAGCAGATCATCCTGCAACTGGAAAGCGAGGCCCACCTGTTCACCCAAACGATAGAGCAGTTCGGCATCCTCCTTCGGAGCATCGGCAAGGATGGCACCCATCTTCAGCGCACAAGCCAGCAGGACAGAGGTCTTCAGGCGAATCATCTCGATATACTCGTCCTCGGTGACGTCGTTGCGCGTCTCGAACGACATGTCGTACTCCTGACCTTCACCGATTTCAAGAGCGGTAGTGGTGAAGAGGTCGAGAACGGTTTGCAACTTATCGGCCGGAACCTGGGCGACACGCTGATAGGCCAAAACGAGCATAGAGTCGCCCGAGAGAATGGCCTTGTTGTCATTCCACTTCTTATGTACTGTCTGCTGTCCGCGACGCAGATCGGCCTTATCCATGAGGTCGTCGTGCAACAGGGTGTAGTTATGATAGGTCTCCAAGCCAACAGCCGGCATCAGGATATCCTCGGGCTGCTCGCGCCAGAGGTTGTAACCCAGCAGGGCAAGAACAGGACGGATGCGTTTGCCGCCAATGGCAAGCACGTATTGTACCGGCTCGTAAAGCGAGGCAGGTTTGCGATCGTAGGGCAGGTGGTCGAGAAAGTCGTTGACTTTTTTCAGGATTTCGTCAGATGAGAGTTGTTTCATATTTTTTCTTTTTTTTTTGT
Source organism: Prevotella sp. (assembly GCA_045112595.1). GTDB lineage: Bacteria > Bacteroidota > Bacteroidia > Bacteroidales > Bacteroidaceae > Prevotella. The sequence goes on from JBGUIA010000043.1 coordinate 5,550, forward strand.
TATTTTCGTTATTTCGGGATTGCGGGATTGCGACGTTATAGTTTAAAAACGATCGGGATGCAGACCTTGGTGCGGCAGGGCTCATCGTTTTGGATGCCAGGCTTCCACTGGGGCATCATGCCCAGCACGCGAAGGACTTCACGGTCACACTCCGGAGAGAGTTTCTTGGTGACACTGATGCCACTGATATTACCATCCTTCTCGACATAGAATACGGCTACCACCTTGCCTTCCGTCTTGTCCTGACGGGCTTTGTAAGGGTAGCGCAGGTGCTTGGTGAGCCATTTCATGAACTCTACGGCACCACCGGGAAACTGCGGCAGCTCCTCGGCAATATGGAAATTGAGCGGGTTATTGGGGTCGACGCCCATCGAGGCGAGTGCCTTGTCGTCGTCGAGCGACTCTTCAAGTTCCTTGAGCAGCGTGTCGTCGTCACCCTCCCTATCATTCTCCATTTCTTCGTCAGGTTCGCTGATCTCCACATTGTCGTCGACGATACGCAGCTGTTCGGCCTTCTCCACCTGGTGTTCCTCCTGCAATTGGGTGATGGTTTCCAGATTCGACATCGGTACGAGTTCGCTCTCGTGAACCATTTCGCCGAGGTCCACGGGGTCGAAATCATCGTTGGCGGGAATGGTGTTCCACTCCAGCGTGACATAGAACAATGCCAAGACAAACGTCAGCCCCAGAAGGAATCCTGTGGTGCGACGCTGGTCGATATCAGCCTGTGGAGTCTTTTTTTGTTCCATGTTTCTGGCAATAAAATGCGAATTACTACGTTATTATTTATGCGGTATCGCTGAAATTTTCGGCAAAGGTACAAATAAATTAAGAATTAATTGTTATCTTTGCATCGGTTTTAGAGATTATTAGATGAAAAAAGGTCTATTAATAGTCATTATGGCGTTGTCAGTGCTTATGACAGCAGCACAGGAGAGCCAGGAAGTGTACAGTTTTCTGCGCCTTCCTGTCAGTGCCCATGTTGCTGCATTGGGTGGTGACAACATCACGCTGACTGACGACGATGCTACGATTATTTTCCATAACCCGGCACTCATCAGCGGCGTAAGCGACAAGACGCTGAACCTGAACTTCATGACCTATATGGAAGGGGCGAAGACGGCTTCGGCGTCGTTCGTTAAAGCCTATCAGGAGCGCGCCACATGGGGTGTCGCAGCACAATATATGGATTACGGCAAGATGAAGCAGACCAGCGTAAACAACGAAGACATGGGTGATTTCTCTGCCCGTGACATTGCGCTGGCAGGTTCGTTCGCTTACCTGTTAGCAAACCGCTTGAGCGGTGGTATCACTGCCCGTTTCATCACCTCACATATTGCCAGCTACAATTCGGCAGCCGTAGGCATTGACCTGGGACTGAACTATTGGGACGAGGACCGTGGATGGTCGCTATCGGCTGTTGCCAAGAATCTGGGCGGACAAATCAAGGCCTATGAGGACGATTTCGAACGCATCCCGCTGGACTTGCAGCTGGGTGTGACGAAACGCCTCATCGGTTCACCGCTACGTCTGTCAGCAACCCTGTCGCGACTGAACAACTGGGATCAGGGATTCATCAAGCATGTGGCCGTGGGTGCCGACCTTCTATTGGGTGAGAATATCTACGTGGCTGCAGGCTATAATTTCCGTCGCGCCAGTGAGATGAAGATTACCGACGACGAAGGAGACAGCAACCACGGAGCAGGATTCTCGTTGGGTGGCGGACTCCAGCTGGAGCGTTTCAAACTACACGTGGCCTATGCGAAATATCACGTATCGGCTTCGTCATTATTAATCAATGTAAGTTATGCACTATGAAGAAGATTACTATAGCTATTGACGGCCACAGCTCATGCGGAAAAAGCACGATGGCCAAGGACCTTGCCCGCGAAGTGGGTTACGTATATGTCGACACAGGAGCCATGTATCGCAGTGTGACGCTCTATGCCCTGCGTAACGGACTGTTTACCGACGACGGCATCGACGAAGAAGCCCTGCGCCAGCAGATGCCGAACATCCAGATTTCGTTTAAGTTCAATGCCGAGACGGGACGTCCTGATACTTACCTGAACGGTGAACTCGTCGAGCACGACATCCGCACGATGGAAGTGTCGAACCACGTCAGCCCCATTGCCACACTGGGCTTTGTTCGCGAGGCCATGGTTGCCCAGCAGCAACAGATGGGCAAGGACAAGGGGGTGGTGATGGACGGTCGCGACATCGGTACCGTCGTATTCCCTGATGCCGAACTGAAGGTGTTCGTCACAGCCTCAGCAAAGGTCCGTGCCCAGCGCCGCTATGATGAGTTGAAGGCGAAAGGCATGGAGGCTGACTTCGACGAAATCCTGAAAAATGTCGAGGAGCGCGACTACATTGACAGCCACCGCGAGGTATCACCCCTGCGCAAGGCCGACGACGCCATAGAGCTGGACAATTCGAATATGACCATTGCCGAGCAGAAACAATGGCTCATGGACCGCTTCAACGAAGCCGTCAAAGCATAACATTTATTCCATTGCGACAATCACATCGCGACATTGTTCCATCAGCCACTTCGGTGTGCTGGTGGCACCGCAGATGCCTACTGTCCTGACATCCGCCAACCACGAAGGGTCTATTTCTTCAGGTCCTTCGATGAGGTGCGTATTGGGATTGACGCGTAGACATTCATTATAGAGCACCTTGCCATTCGAGCTCTTCCTTCCGCAGACGAAAAGGATGAGGTCGTGCTTGGTGGCAAACTGCGAGATGTTCGGCATCCGGTTGGCTACCGAACGGCAGATGGTATCGAAACTCCGGAACGTGGCAGACGGTGAGATGTGCTGCTGGATATACTCAATGATGCGATGAAACTCATCAAGCGACTTCGTGGTCTGCGAATAGAGGTAGATGTCGTGTGAGAAATCGAGCTTCGTCACCTCCTCGAGACTCTCGATGATAATGGCATCCGAATGGGTCTGTCCGACCAGTCCCAACACTTCAGCATGACCTTTTTTGCCGAAGATGACAATCTGCCCTGCCCCAGCCTCATACTGTTTCTTGATGCGTTTCTGCAACTGCAACACCACAGGACAGGTGGCGTCGATGATTTCGATATTGTTACGACGAGCCATCTCGTAGGTCTCAGGGGGTTCGCCATGAGCGCGCAACAGCACCGTTACGTCGTGCAAACGAGCCATCTGCTCATGGTCGATGGTCACCAGTCCCATGGCACGCAGGCGTTCACACTCCATGCCGTTGTGAACGATATCGCCCAGACAATAAAGCTGTGTACCCTTCTCCAGCTCCTCTTCGGCCTTCTGAATGGCAGTGGTCACTCCGAAACAGAAACCGCTACCGTTATCAATCTCAATCTGTAACATGTTTGATCTGTTCAAAATAGTTGTCAAGCAACTGCTGGGCGGCAGCAAACGACGTCTGTTCACCAGCCAATACGGAACGTTCAGCAGCCTGTAACTGGCGCTTGATGACGTCATTATTATAGAAGTTCAGGCGCAGGTGTTCATTGATACTTTCATACATCCAGTATTTCGACTGTTCATTACGACGATAGGCGAAATAGCCGTTGTCCTTGACGAAATCCATATATTCGTAGATCATGTCCCAAACCTCCTTGATGCCATAGCCGTAGAAACCGCTGTAGCACAACACCTTCGGCAACCATCCGCTCTCGGGCATGGGGAAGAAATGGAGGGCATTACGGAAATTCGTCGCCGCCATGTGGCATTTATCGACGTTATCGCCGTCACACTTGTTGATGACGATGGCATCGCAAATCTCCATGATACCACGTTTGATACCCTGCAGGTCGTCGCCTGTACCTGCCAACTGGATGAGCAGGAAGAAATCGACCATCGAATGGCAGGCCGTCTCACTCTGTCCCACACCTACCGTTTCGACGAAAATCTTGTCGAAGCCGGCAGCCTCGCAGAGGATAATGGTCTCACGCGTTTTACGGGCCACACCACCCAGAGAGCCTGCCGTAGGACTAGGGCGGATGAATGAGTCCGGATGCGTGGAGAGCTTCTCCATACGTGTCTTATCACCCAGGATACTACCCTTCGAACGTTCCGACGAGGGGTCTATGGCCAACACCGCCAACTTACCGCCTTTCTCTTTCAACACATGGATGCCAAACTCGTCGATGGAGGTTGATTTTCCTGCACCGGGAACACCACTGATGCCCACACGGATGCTGTTGCCGCTATAGGGTAGGCACTTGTTGATGACCTCCTGGGCCTTGGCCTGATGGTCGGGATTGACACTCTCCACCAGCGTCACAGCCTGTGAGAGGATGGTGACGTCGCCTTTGACGATACCCTCTACCATATCGGCAGCAGAGAGTTCACGACGCTGAACACGACGATGTTTCAGATAGGGATTGATGATAGACGGTTGCTCGACACCGCTATTCACCTGCAGGCCGGCATATTCTGAACTGTTCTCGGGATGATCCATATTTGATGTGAGATGTAAGATGTATGATGTAAGGGATTATTTCGCATTGATAGTGATGGTCACCTTCGATTTCTGGGGGTCGTTGGTAATCATCAGGATTCGAGGTCGCGTGCGCACCTTCAGCAAGTCGCTACGGAACGCCGTAATTTTCAATTTAGCACTCTCGCCAGGTTGCAGACGACTCTTGTTCAACGATATCTTCAGTCCGTTGGTAAACATCTGCAACGAAGAAATCTGCAGTTCCGACTGTCCAGTATTGACGATATCGATGACCTCCGTCTTCTTCGACTTGTCCTCAAACAGGATATCGACGGTTTCCTTCGACAACTGGATATGGGGAGGATTGCTCACATGTTCCGGGAACGATGGCAGCAATACTGCCGACACACCGATTTCGTGGTCGGCACGAACTTTATCACCAATGTTACTTGCCATATACACAGCAGTCTGCGTCAGTCCGTAATCGTGCAATTTGGAAGAATTCAGCCGCACGGTCATCACGCCCTCTTCATCGGGAGCCAACTTCTCGGGCTTCATCACCGCCGTCAGATAAGGAGGCAAATGGAGCAGGTTGGGTTGCATGACCTGAGAACCGTGATTATACAGGTGCAACTCCTGCACCAGCTGGTCGCCACGGTTCACGTCATCAAACTCAAGGTCGTTCTTGTCGAGGCGCAGTTCACCCATCGCCACAGGGTAATTGCCAGAGAGGTCGACATAATGTTCCAGCACATGTCCCTTCATCGTCACATACACGGGTTTCGACGACGCATTGCTGACGATGGCTGCCTGCTGGTTGAAATGTCCCAATTGGCGGGCATTATACGTCAGCTGGATCTGGAAATGCTCACCACCGGCGATATCACCTTTCGGATATTCTGCAGCCACACAGTAGCAGTCGGGCTTCACCTGACTGATGCGCAGTTTCTTGCTACTTTTGTTACGACACTTGAAGACTGCCGTTATGGGATGCTCATAGCCTGTTCTTCCGACATCGACGGTGGCCTGTTCTACAACCATTTTCTGTGCAGCCACCGGGAAAGGTAAGAAGGTAAGAAGGTAAAAAGGTAAAAACCTTGTTACCCCCCTCCATACCTTATATATATTTATCGTGTTCATCATCTTTTTTTTACTTTCTTGCCTCTTTACTTTTTTACCTTTTTACTCTTTTACCTTTAAAACAATCGACGGCGCCGTGGCACGATATTCCGGAGCATAGGCACACTGCACGGTGCACGTACCGCTCTCATACTTGCCAGCACGGTCGATATAATATTCGGTCTCTATCTGGTGTTTGCCCTTCGACAGACCATAATAGAAATAATTCGTAGCACAATCCTTAGGCGATACATAAGCGCCCTGCTGATAGCCCGAGAGTTGCTTGACGGGTTCCATACAAGCTGCACGGCGGTCGGACACCTGTACGAAGTCGAGGTCACGTGAACATTCGATGGTGATGCGGACTTTGATGCGGTCGCCAACCTTCAGCGTGGCTGCGCCTTGCGGTTTCCCTGCAACCAGTACCTCGCGCTTCACCGTAATACCACCATTGCTCTGCTCCACCTCGCTGGTCTTCTGGAAGAACTGTGCATAGACGGCACCCCACGATGTACCCTCGGAGGTCTTCGTGGCCGTGAAGGTCTTACCGATAGGATTCGTCATGGCAGTCTTCACATAACCAATGCCTGCGGTGGCCTTGGGGGCATCAACGGGTGTACCATCGACCGCAAGCACCGTGGCGGGCTGTGTGGTGGTCAGCGTGGTAGCATTTCCATTAAGGAATGCCCAGATGGCATTGACGCTATTGATGGGGGTGTCCCACATCTGTGTACGCTTCTCCTGCAACAGCCAGCGACGCATCTCGTCGACAGTCTGCACATCGTTTGGCGTCACCATCTGGATGGCCTCAATGGCGGCCACCTCCGTCGGAATCTTGTAGTCGTACCACGAATATCCGGCACGCGGGGTGTCATAGTAGCGGCCCATCTCCTCGGTAAATACGGTATATTCCTTCAGGCTCTGCACGTATTCAGCAGCTTTGCGCGTCTCGCCATTCTTAGAGAGGATGATAGCCGAGAGGGCCTTCTCATAAATGGTCTGACGCTGGATGTCCTTCTTCAGCAAAGGCAACAGATAATCATTGGCAGCCTGTACGTCACTCGGCAGTTTCCGTCCGTCAAGGGCACAGAGGTAGAGCCAGCGCAGGGCCGTAAACGACGGGAACGACGGCTTGCGGCCTTTCTTCTCCTGTTTCTTCATCTCCTTCACCATATCGACAATTTCGTTGCCAATGAATTTGAAGGCCTTATCCTCCATCTGCTTTGTGGCATTCTGCGTTCCTGTCATCCGGTTCAGACGTACCAGCATCTCTTCGACAGCCACCGTAATATATGTGCTGCCTTGCATGCCGGGATACCACGAGAACGAACCGTCGCCGTTCTGCAATTTCTGCAGCTTCTCGAGGGCCGTCGTCAGGCGGTTAGAAATGCCGTTCTCGTCGAAGAAGTCGGAGAGTCGCTGCTTCTGTTCACTCTCACGGTCAGCAGCCCACACCCACGGTGTCTCACTCAACACAAGGTCCTTCAGTTCCTGATTCTTCTCCAGTTGCGAGGTCAGCGACGCCTGCGTCTCTTCCTGCTGCCACAGTTTAAAGGTCGTCTTCACCTGCGGACTCTGGTTCAGCAGCGTCTTTGCCAACAGATTGCTATAGTAGCTCGCAGCCTGGTCGATGGCACTATGTTCACACGGCTGTCCCAATGTAGGCAGCGACTGCACCATCAGCCACGCAGGATTGTTCGTATATTCTATGGTCAGCTTCTGCTGCGTCGTTCCCTGTGGGAAGAGCGTTGTCAGATCGATGGTCTTCACACCGGGCTCATGCTGGGTATAGGGAACGGTCTTGGTGACATATTCCCTGTCGGGCAACACGGGCAGATAGTGTTGTTCACCATCCGAGAAGCCGTCACCCACCGCACTGATCTTGCAAATCAGCAGCGACCACTGAGTATTGTCGATGGAAACCTTGAACGTTGCAGAGCCCGTCTTGCCGGCCTCAACACTAAAGGGTACCGATTGTTCCTTCAGCACCTTATTCGTCTCAGGATCAATTAGTTGCAGCCTAGCATTGCCTGCAACTGCCTTTTCGCCAGTATTAAAGATGCGGGTCGAAATCTGCGCCTCATCACCCATACGGACGAAGCGGGGCACATTGGGCTGCACCATCACATCTTTCTGGGCCACAGCCTCACCCTCGATACGACCATACATCATCTGCTGCGTATTGGCAATACCCATAAAGCGCCATGTCGTCAGACTCTCGGGCAAGGTGAACGTCATCACCACCTGACCCTTTTCATCGGTCGTCAGCGTCGGATAGCAGAAGGCCGTCTCGTCCAGGTTCTCACGCACCTGTACATTATCTTCATGCTGCTCTTCTTTCGTTTCGTGCCCAGTCTCGACAGCATCGAAGAGCTTCCGCTCATTCTCGGCAACGGCAGACAGCTCCACGGCGTCGTTCGAGGCCGTGGCCATCGCCGGAGCCTCTTCCATCACCATCATACCGGTGTCCTCTACAGCCTTCGCCCTCATCAGACGTCCGGAACCATAAGCCCGTCCGTAGGCGATATAGCTACTGGGCAGGATACTCTCGTCGAACCGGCTGAAATCAAGGTTCTTATAGTCCAACGGTGTCTTGTAGGCTTGCGATGCGCCCCACGACAACTTGCCCGTAGTACGGAACTGCCAAATGGTCGAGGGTTGCGGCAGATAGTTGGTAGGCACAAACGACCAGTTGTGCATCTTGATCTGGTCCAGACTCTTGTCGTAAAGCACTGCCATCAGCGACGCATCGGCAGGTGTGCCGTCCGGATTCACCACCTTCAGGCGCCATTCCTCCTGCTGTCCGGGGGTCAGTCGGTCACGGAACGTCTCCCACGTCAGGCGCAGCTTCTTGTCGGGCATCGGTCGTTTGATGGTTTGCTGGTGACTATAGCACACGCCATCCTTCACCCACGCATAGGTCAGCAACAGACCATTGCCGTATTCCTCCTTATATTTCAGTTTCCTGTTCAACAGTTCACCACTCTTCTTCACCACCCCGCGCTCAATGATCTGGTCACCGGCATAGATGGCATAGACGATGTGGAGGTCGGGGTCACTGGCACCAACCTGCAACGTCACGGGAGTGCCGTCGTTGGGGAACTGGCTTTCCGACACATAGAACCAGTCGTGCGTCGTCGTGGCGGGTTTGGTGTCGTTGAGTCCGAAAACTACAAAGGTCATATCCACACTGTCGTCGCCACACGTCGCTTCCAAGCGATGCTCGCCGCTCTTCAACTTCCACGGTGCCGTCGGCTGAGCCTCATTAGCGGGGCACTCCTGCCACTTACCACCGTCAACACGGTATTTCACCTGTCCTTCTATCTCCTTTCCGGCAGCATTCCTACGTGAAAAAGTCACCTGCGGCATCTGGTCGCTGCGCACCTTCTGCGGCATGCTGCACGTCAGGGCGGTAGCCTTTGTACCCAGCGGCAGACTCATCGAACCATGATGCGTCTCACCTGCCACATCCGTCACCTCCGTCTCGGCCACAAAGCTGTAGTACATCGGATACTTGCCGTCATCCTCAGGTAGCGTCATGGGCATCTCCACCTCAAACGTGCCGTCGTCACCGGTCACGGCTTCACCTTCCTTCACCACTTCCTTCGTCCGGCCATTACCGAAACAGCCTCCTTCCCAGTACCATGAGTACGTCAGCCACCAGAATGCCACCTGACGACTGACGGTATATTTCACTTTCGCACCCTGCACAGGCACACCGGCATAGCTCATGGCCTTACCCTTGGCACGCACGGTATCGCCCTGCTGGTACGACGCCTTATATTCGTCAAACTCCACCTGGAACGTCGGACGCTTGTATTCCTCTACGCTGATGGTCGTCGACGTGTTGTTAGCTCTCACCGTAAAGCGTCCGTTCAGCAAGCCCTTCGGCAATGTCAGTTCCGTGGCACACTTACCATATCGGTCGGTGGTCACCCACTGCTCTGCCACCACCTTGTAGTTGGCGTCACGCAGTTCCACATGTACGCGTTTGTTCTCCACGGCGACATTGTCCAGTGCCGACTCTTCCTTCCACACGATAGCGACCACATGCACCGTCTGGCCCGGACGGTATATCGAACGGTCCGTAAACACGTTGGTATGTTCCGACGTATATTCCCGCGAATAATAGGTATAACGACCGCCGGCACTCGTCGGCGGGTTATACTCGTCGCTCTTCGCAACCGCCATCACCTCCGACGGTGTACGCTCGCTGAAGTCACACATCAGCTCTCCCTCGTCGTTACACGTCAGCGCATCGGTCTTCGCCTCCTGTTTCCACCCTCCGCGGTACTTCAGTCGCACCGTAGCCTTCGGAATGGGTTGTCCCGTTCGCGCATCGACGACGACATAGCGCATCTGCTTTTCCGGCATGGCCTGCGCCATCAGTCTCACGCCCGACACGAAATACAGTTTCCGCGATGTCTCCGTCTGGGGCGACGACCATTCTATCATATACACGCCGGGCTCCAGTCCGGGCAGTTCCACGGAGTCCTCAAAACTCTCGTAGTCCTGATGGCCGCTGAAATGCAGCGTCCGCGTCAGGTCTGCCCGCAGCGTCAGGTGCGACTTCATCTTCTTATAGTCTTTCTCGATGTCGGGATTCAGCTCCGTATCGCCCTTCAGATTCGTGCTATACACCTGCATGGTCAGCGTCTCGATGTTCCGCAACGATGTCAACTTCACGATCTGACGCTCCTGGGGCATCGCCACCCGATGGGGCATGGCGGCCGTAAACGTCGGACGCGTCATGTCCGTTTCTTCGTTACGCAACCTGTTGGCACGCTGCCACGAACCCCACTTCTTCAACGACTCACGCAGATAGGTGATGCGCTCCTTGACGGCAGCAGCGTCACTTTCGTCCATCATGTCCAGACGCTTGATGGCTATCTCGCAAGCTTCGGGCAGGTCACCATACACTGCCGCCAGCGAGTCCAGCGACGCCTTGTCGTCGAAGGCTTCGACACCCGTCAGACATGCTGCCCGGCGGTTGCCCGTCTTCGAATAGTATTCGTGCAACCACTGCCACGCGTCCAACGACCGTCCTACCACGTTCAGCAGGTCGTCGCCATAGTACGTCTTGCTGTCCTTGCCCTTGATGACGAAGGGTTCATAGCCTTCGGCCTTCACCTTCGCCAACGCCTCGGGATGCAACATGGCCTGCTGACGGTATTTCGCCGCCTTGTCGGCCGATTCCTCGCCTAACGTACGACCGTTGTCCTCGTAAATCTTCGACAACACGGTATGATACACAGCCTTCAGCGCCACATCCTGCGTCGCCTCGGCTTCCTTTTCCAGTCGCACGACGGCTGGTGGCAGCGAGTCGGGGGCTATCCGCGACTGCTGACGGGCATACGACAGCGTAGCCCGCAACAATTGTCCGTAGGCACGCTCTTTCTGCGCCTTCGCCTCTATCTTCTGCAGGTGCTCCATTGCGGTCTTGGGCAGGTCCTTGTCCAAAGCCTTTTCTACCTGCTTCCACATCTCCTGATATGTCTGACTAAATATTCCCATAGGTACCAGCAGCATGACTGCCAATAATACATAAAAATTCCGTTTCATAACACGTATGTTTAATACTAAGGGACAAAAGTACGAAAAATCTATCAATTTTCAATGATTAATTATCAATTATTAAAAATAATTACTATCTTTGCACAAATCTTTAAAACTATACAACGAGCAATATGATCAATCGCGAGCTGCTACAACCCCAGAGCATCGTCGTCATCGGAGGGTCAAACAACGTCCACAAACCCGGTGGCGCCGTCGTACGTAATATCCTACAGGGAGGATTCAAAGGAACCCTGCGCGTGGTGAACCCCAAAGAGGACGAAGTACAGGGCATCAAGGTGTTCCACGATGCCAACGAACTGCCACCCACCGAACTAGCCATCCTCGTCGTTCCTGCCAAGCTGTGTCCCGACACCGTCGAACTGCTGGCACGCGACAAGGGCACCCGCGCCTTCATCATCATCTCTGCGGGCTTCGGCGAGGAGACCAAGGCCGGTGCCGTCATGGAACAGCGCATCCTCGACACCTGCGAACAGTATGGTGCCGCACTCATCGGCCCTAACTGCATCGGACTGCTCACCCGCGACCACCATTCGGTATTCACCAAACCCATTCCCGCACTCAATCCCAAGGGCGTCGATTTCGTCTCGGGTTCCGGCGCCACGGCGGTATTCATCCTCGAGAGTGCCGTCATCAAGGGACTGCAGTTCAACAGCGTATGGTCCATCGGCAACGGCAAGCAGATTGGTATCGAGGACGTGCTGCAATACATGGACGAGCACTTCAATGCCGAAACGGACTCACTGGTCAAGCTGCTCTATATCGAAAACATCTCCAACCCCGACAAGCTGCTGTTCCATGCCAGCTCACTCATCCGCAAGGGGTGTCGCATAGCAGCCATCAAGGCCGGTTCGTCGGAGAGTGGCAGCCGCGCGGCATCCAGCCATACGGGGGCCATCGCCTCCAGCGACTCCGCCGTCGAGGCACTGTTCCGCAAGGCGGGCATCGTACGCTGCTTCAGCCGTGAGGAACTCACTACCGTGGGCTGTATCTTCACCCTGCCGCCGCTCAAAGGGCGCAACTTCGCCATTGTCACCCATGCCGGCGGCCCTGGCGTCATGCTCACCGACGCCCTCTCGAAGGGCGGTCTCAACGTTCCGAGTCTCACCTCTGACCTCTCACCTCTCACCGCTAAATATGCCGACGAACTGAAGGAACAGCTCTTCCCCGGCTCTGCCGTTGCCAACCCCATCGACATTCTCGCCACGGGTACTGCCGCCCAGCTCGGACTGGCCATCGACTACTGCGAACACAAGTTCGACAATATCGACGCCATTGCCGTCATCTACGGCACACCGGGACTCTCCACACTCTACGAGGCCTACGAGACGCTGCACCAGAAAATTCTCGAATGCAAGAAACCCATTTTCCCCATCCTCCCCAGCCTCCATACCGCAGGCCCTGAGGTGGCGGAATTCCTGCAGAAGGGCCACGTCAACTTCTCCGACGAGGTGACGCTGGCCACCGCACTGTCGCAGGTCATGAACACCCCCGCACCGGCACCCCCCGAGGTACAGCTCTACGGCATCGACATCTCACGACTCAACAAAATCATCTTCGGCATCGAGGAGAATGGTTACTTACCGCCACAGACCGTCCGCGACATCCTCTCCTGTGCCGGCATACCCCTCGTTCCCGAACTCGTCGCCACCTCAAAAGAAGACCTCTCACCTCTCACCTCTCACCTCTCACCTCTCACCTTTCCCGTCGTTGCCAAGGTCGTCGGACCCGTCCACAAGAGCGATGTAGGCGGAGTCGCGCTCAACATCCGCACCCCCGAACACCTCGCACTCGAGTTCGACCGCATGATGCAGATTCCCGGCGCTACAGGCGTCATGGTACAAAAAATGCTCCGAGGCACCGAGCTCTTCATCGGCGCCAAATACGAGGAGCGCTTCGGCCATGTCGTGCTCTGCGGACTCGGCGGCATCTTCGTCGAAGTCCTCAAGGACGTCCGCTCCGGTCTCGCACCGCTCACCTATGGCGAGGCCTTCTCCATGATCCACGGCCTGCGGGGCTATAAAATATTACAAGGTACGCGCGGACAACAGGGCATCAACGAACAGAAGTATGCCGACATCATCGTCCGTCTCTCTACCCTACTCCGCTTCGCCACCGAGATCAAGGAAATCGACATCAATCCCCTTCTGGCCGATGGTGACGATGTCGTCGCCGTTGACGCCCGCATCCTCATCGAGAAATAAATAAGTCTAAATATACAGTTATGAATATAAAAAAGTATTTTGCTGTTTTAATGGCGATGGTATCCGTCTTCACACTGTCGTTTTCATTGCTCAGCTGTAGCAGTAGTGACGATTCAGGGTCTGCATCACCAGCAAAGGCACCAAAGGTGGTATCTACGTCACCCAGTAATAATGCAACGAATGTTCCGATAGGCTCCGTTAACGTCCAGATTACCTACGATCAGGAGGTGACTATCGACAATAGTAAGCAGATAAGTGTTTCTGGTGGGACTGTCACGAAGGGTGCCACGGCAAATGGTAAGGTGGTCAGCCTTTCTGTAGGATGTTATGATTATGAAACCGTGGTCATCATCAACATTCCTGCAGGATTTGTTACCGCGTCGGGCGCAAAGTCGGAGGTTTATTCGCTGAGTTTCACCACGGAAAAGCAGCCTGAGGTGATTGAAGATACGTTCGAGCCGGCAACGACTGCGGTGAAAAAGATGGGCGTGGGCTGGAACCTGGGCAATACCCTTGACGCCAACGATGCCACGAAGACGTGGGCAACCACAGCGGAGCACGAGACCTGCTGGGGACAGCCCGTGACGAAGCGCGAACTCATCACGATGATGAAGGAGGCAGGCTTCGGTGCCATCCGTGTGCCGGTGACATGGTATCAGGAGATGGACTCGGAGGGCAAGATCAAGGATGCCTGGATGAAACGCGTGAAAGAGGTGGTGGACTATGTGATAGGCGAGGGATTGTACTGCATCCTCAACGTCCACCACGATACGGGTGCCGATGGCGGTACGTTTAAGTCGTGGATCAAGGCCGACGAAGCCAACTATACGCAGAACAAGGCGAAGTTCGAGTATATCTGGAAACAGATAGCCGAGACCTTCAAAGACTACGACGAGCACCTGCTCTTCGAGGGCTATAACGAGATGCTCGACGCCACGAGCTGCTGGAACTATCCTACCTCAGTGGGCACTTATGATGCCACCTATGCCAAGAAGTCGTTAGAGGCCATCAACAACTACGCCCAGAGCTTCGTGGATGCCGTGCGCAGCACTGGCGGCAACAATGTCATCCGCAATCTGATAGTCAACACCTATGCTGCTTCTGCCGGTGGCAACTGGGGATATGCAAACACCGTCGTGGAACAGATGAAGATGCCTACAGACAAGGTGTCGAAACATCTGATTGTTGAAGTACACGGCTATCCAAACATCTCCAGCGGCTTTAGCAAAGAGATCACCTACATCGACTGGCTCTTCAACAATATCAAGGCGAAGCTCATCGACAGGCTGAAAGTGCCGGTCATCATCGGCGAATGGGGCACCAGCAATGTGGATGGCGGAGCGGGTAAGACCGACTATGATGTCCGCAAAAACGACCTCTTCCAGTTCGTGGACTATTGGATTAAGAAAGCCAAGGAGCTTGATATCGCTACCTACTACTGGATGGGCCTCTCCGACGGGGCCTACCGCAGCGTGCCGGCATTTAACCAGCCCGACCTGGCGGAACGCATCGCCAAAGCTTACCACGGCTCCAGCTACCACGGCAAGTACCCCACCGCCTCCTTCGAGTATGTGGTAAAATACAATGATAACTGGTCGGAGCTGTTCCTCTTTGGCGACTGGAACGACAGCGGCTTCAAAGTGAGCGACTACCAGAGCATCACTGTGGAGACGGATAAGGCCTACGGCGACAAGTTGCAGATCAAGATCTACGGCGACAAGATTGCCAAGGATACCTATAAAGAGCAATTAGTGCCCCTGTCGGCATCCTCGGCAACGACAACAGCGACCTTCGACGGTGCGCTACTGGGCTCAACGTTCCAGCGTATCACCCTCCAGACGAATGCCGGTCCACAGACCGCCAGAGTGAGGAGCGTCAAGCTGAAGAAGGCTGATGGCTCCGAAGTGTCTGGCACGGTTTCAGCAGCCTGGGGCTGCGAGGTGATGGGCGAAACCACCGTATCAGAATAAGTTCCTTTTTCTAGGCGTTTAGGGGGTGATGACCTTGTGGACGCGGCCCTTGTCGTCCCTGACGATGGTGACGGGACCAAGGCGGTAGAGGACGGAAGACTGATGGCTGAAGTCAGATGGAAGATGTAAGAGGGATGAGGGCTGATGTCTGATGGCTGAAGGCCCAGCCTCTTTAAACATGAAACATGAATCTTGAAACACGTACAACTATGAGTGAAACAGTAAAAACTATTTTCAAATGGGTGGGCTATTTGTTCTTGGCCCTTGCAGGCGGAGCCGCTGGCGGCGCAGGTACCCAAATAATGTTATAAGCTACGACGGCCACAAAGAAAATTCAATACGCTTGCGCAGTTTGTCTCATCCTTTCGAGCATCTGCATGGTGGCTTACCAAGTCATTGAGATTGACGACGTGGCAAACGGCTTGTTGTTCTACGTAGGACAGGCGTTCCTACTTGCAGGTTCGATTTTCGGCCTCGACTATTACGTTGACAAACTGAAAACGATAGTCAAAAAATAACAGAAACGGAAACAAAAATTCGGGCTCATCATTTGGTGGGCTCGAATTTTCTTATGCTATAATTGCCTTTATTTCATCGAAAATTCGTATCTTTGCAGCGATTTAGGTGTTTTTTCTAACAAATGTACGATATGCATAAACCCACATGCGATGAAATGTTATGGTATAAGAGAGCAATGATATTACTACTCTCTGTACATCTCTCATTGGTAGCAGCATTTGCCCAATCAGACACTACACGGGTTTTCTCTGTGAACAATCCGCTGATTTATGAAGACGTGTGGGACTTGTGGCCTTACTCGTTTCTGAACGACAACGGCGACCCCGACGGCTTCAACGTCGACCTGATTCGGCTCATCATGAAGGAACTGGACATTCCCTACGAAATTAGGTTGAAACCGTCGTCGGAGGCCTTTTGTGACCTGAAGGAAGGTAAATCGGACCTGATGCTAGGACTAGCCGTAGGATTCCACAACGAGTTCGGTAAATACTCGAAGAATGCTGTCACGCTCTTCACCCAAAGCGTGGTGACGCCAAAGGACAAGGAGGTGGTCATCAAGCGCTTCCGCGACTTAAGCAACCACCAAGTGATTGTCTGCGACAGTTCGCTGGTCTATCACTTAATGCTGGAATACGGGTGGGGCGAGAATGCCATTCCCGTGGGGGACATGAGCGAAGCTATTCAGGATGTCAGCGCCAAGGGCGAGGGACAGATTGTGTGGAATACCCTTTCGCTGAAGTGGCTGATGAACCGCTACCATATCGACGATCTTGAACTGACGCCTGTCAACATGCCTCATGGTGAGTACAAGTTCATGTCGACCAACCAGCAGCTGCTCGACAAGCTCGACGAGGCCTATACCAGGCTCTATACCAACGAGAAGATTCAACCCTTGCAGGACAAGTGGTTCTATCCCGAGCGGCAGAATATGGAAGAGCCGAAAGGATTGTGGTATCTGCTTGGCGGCGGCGTGCTGCTATTGGTCTTCATGGCTGTCTATGGCATCAGCTACCGTATCCAAAACCGGAAGATAAGGCTCGAGAACGTCAAGCGCAACAATCGTCTGGCGCTGATTCTTCAGACTAGTCAGGTGCATATCTGGACCTACGACATCAAGACGAAACAGTTCTCCTGGCATAACGATAACGGACAAGTGGCCTACACTTACACAATGGAGGAATTTTCCCACCGATACAGTCGCGAGGATTTCGTCAGTCTGAAGTCGGCTCTGGACAAACTCGCTGAAACCAAGAAGACCGATGAGGAAGAGAAGGAGATAGAGTTGAACCTGCGCGCCAAGGATGTGGAAGACGGTGACACCAACGAGCGCGACTACCACATCGTGCTGTCCGTATTGAGCCGCGACAAGAAGGGCAACCCCGCCGTCATTATCGGCACCAAGAAGGACGTGACGGAGGAACAGCAGCAGAAGCGTCTCGATGAAGAACGCACACTGCGCTATTGGTCCATCTTCTACACCCCGATTTTGGGCATTATACTTTTCAACAAAGACGGTCGACTCGTCAACATCAACCCCAAGGCCTGCGACATATTCGGATGCAATGCCGAGGAAATCATTGAAAAGGGCATTGATATCCATTCAATGTTCAACATCGACATGCAGGATTTGGAAGATGTGAATGGATACCAGGGTACCCAGACTGTCGGCCACGACATGATAACCGAGTTCCGCCTGATGACCATCCACGACGATGCCGGTGAGATGCTGGGTGTCTTTGCCTTTTGCCGTGACATCACCATGTCGGTAAGCAGCAAAGACCAGGAGCAGGAAAGCAAGAATAAGATTGACGCGTTGCGCGAAGAGCAGCAACAATATACCGAGATACTCAACGCCGCCATCGGCGATACCGACATCCGCCAAGTCACCTACTCGCCCGGCTCCCACACACTGACTATCTACCGGAGTACCGACATCATCCAGCATGCGTTGACGCAGACACGCTGCATGACACTGGTCGACGAGCAGTCACAGCGACAGGCCTTGCGTCTTTTGACGGATATGGACGACTATGAAGACAAGGTGATTGAGTATAACATCAGGACCACCCTCCGCTCAACGGACAGAAGGCCTCTGATTTTGTATTTCCGCTTAGAACCCTGCCACGACAACGATGGCAAGGTGAAGGAATACTGCGGCATGCTGCGTGACATTAGTGAGATGGACTGGATTGAGCGTCAGATGAATCTGCAGACGACGAAGGTACAGGAGGTAGAGAAGACAAAGAATAGTTTCGTGAAAAACATGGTGCAAGAAATTCGTAATCCGATGAATGCCGTGGTCAAACACGTGGCGCAGATCAGCGATGTAAGTTCTTCTGCCAATGAGCCGGAGCTGTGTAAGGTCATCCAGCAGAATGCCGACTACCTGTTGCACATCGTCGACAACATCCTCTACCTGTCGCGCCTGGAGGCACGGATGGTTGATATTAACCGGCAGCCCCAGAATTTCGCCGAACTGTTTGAGTCGCAGTGCGATGCGGGATGGAGGAAGTTCACGAATGCCGACACCCACTACATCGTGGAGAATCCATACGAACAGCTAACTGTCGACATCGATGCCGAGAACCTTGGCCATGTCATCGAACAGGTGACGCGCAACGCCGCGCAGCATACGAAGCGGGGCACCGTCAGAGCTCGCTACGACTACATTGGCCGCCGACTGATTATTTCGGTCGACGATACAGGCGAGGGCATCCCCGAAGCCGAGCTTACCCGCATCCAGGAGGAAGAATTGGGCGGCGCCCACAACACTAAGGGCCTGGGGCTGGCCATCACCAAGGAGCTGATCAGTCAGATGGGAGGCACCTTCGAGATTAGTTCGGAAGAAGGGTCGGGCACCACTATCTATATCATGATCCCGTGTCACGCCTCAGTCATTAAACGCAAGAAAAACGCTTAGCCCATGAAACGCCTATATACATATATTATTACGTTGTTGCTCAGTGCCACTGCCATCAGATCAATGGCACAGCAGCTCTCCGACACATACACCAAGCAGCGACCCGTCGTCATTGTCTGCGACTGGGACAAGGCGCCCTACGAATTCCTAAACAACAAGGGGCAGCCCTCTGGTAGCAATATCGATGTGATGCAGGCCGTGATGAACGAGCTGAATCTGCCCTGCCGGTTTGTAATGAAAGACTGGAGTATCGCCCTGAAAACCTTCGAGCGTGGCGATGCCGACATCATTCTGGCCAATGCCCGTCGATACAGTCGCGAGCCCTACGTCCTCTCGAATAATATCGTCAACTACAATCGCATCCGCGTGGCCATGCACTCCGATTCCGTCGGCATGGTGTCGCTCAGTCAATTGGAGCAGGATGGTGCAGTCTTCAAGCCCGGCGACTATTCCGCCTTTTACTTCATGGACGGTGACACAATGCGCAATAGTCGCATGGAGTTCCAGACACCCAAAGTGGCGCTGATGGGCGTACTCAATGGTGATTACAAATACTACGTGTGGGGCGAGGAGCCGCTGAAGTGGAAAATCAAGGAACTCAACCTCGAGGGCCTCGTGCTCAACGACGTGGGCATCCCCATCTCCGAAATACATATCATCGGCCGCGACCGGCAATTGATAGAGCAGATAGATGACCAGTACTCGCGCCTGAAGCAGAGCGGCGAGATTGCTGCCATTCAGGACCGCTGGTTCCATCCCGAGCGCGTCCACGACCACTCGTCGCCTATAGTCTATTACATCATCATCGCCGTACTGCTGCTGACAGTGCTCTGCTACTTCTTAGCACGCCTGGCAAAGGCCCACGTGCAGAGTGCTGCTCGCAAGTCGACGGAGTTGAACGGCATGATGTTCAAGGCCCTGCACATGGGCAATTTCGACATCATGGTCTATGACATCAAGAACGACCGGATGACCAACAACTACGGCCAGATACTGCCCAAGGAGGGCCTCACGCTGGCCGAATTCATCAGCCACATCCACCCTAGCCAGCAACAAGAGTTCACCCAGAAAATGAAGCTCTTGACTGATGGCCGTGAGCGCCAGTTCGTGCTGAACAAACTGTTCAACAGCGCCACCGACGACGCCCCTCACTGGCTCAACTTCCACGGCCACGCCATCCTGGAACTCGACAACGAAGGGCATCCTGCCTACGTCGTCAACGCCATCCACGACGTCACTCACGACCTCGAAGAGAACAAGGCTGAACGCGAACTCGTCAAGAAGTACGAGCAACTGTCGAACATTCCCTTCATCGCTATGTCGTTCTACGACAAGGGCGGCTGGCTCATCGACCTCAACGACAACATGCGGCAGCTCTGTGGCATGACCGACGAACACCCCGAGAACAAGCGATTCTGGGAGACCGTCTGTATGTTCGATGTCCCGCTGTTCCGCAACATCTACTCGCCCGACAGCCGCAACGACATGCTCATCTGCCAGCACATGGAATATCCTGAAATGGGCATCGACCGCTACATCGAGTTCTTCATCCTGCCATTGTTCAACAGCGAGGGTGAAATCTGCAACTACTTCATCACCACGCTCGATATCACCGACGACCGCAACCGCGACCGCGACCGCCATCTGCACAACAAGGAGATGCAAGCCATCAAGGCCGATATTGAGCGCAAGAAGCAGACCCTGGCCTTCCTCCTGGAACATAGCGACCGCCACTTAGAGCAGGACGATGATGGCAGGATGCGTATCGTCGTCGACAACACCAAACTCGAGGAGGCCCGCCGACAGTTGCAGGCCATTACCACACTGGCCGACGAGAGCGTCAGGATGAAGAGTGGCTTCATGGCATCAATGACCCACGAGTTGCGCACGCCTCTGAACGCTATCGTCGGATTCACCGGCGTCCTCGATACGCTGGGCGACAATCCTGAGCGCGGCGAATACGTCCGCATCATCCGCAACTCTAGCGACATGCTGCAGCGACTCATCAACGACATCATCGAGGCCTCGTCCATCAGCGGCGGGACATTTACTGTCAAGCCCGAGACCATCGACTTCGCTACTGCCTTCGATGACATCTGCTTGACACTCCAGCAGCGTGTGCAGGGCAAGGATCTGAAGTTCATCAAGGAGAATCCCTACGACACCTTCGTTACCACACTTGACTTCGAGCGCATCCAGCAGGTGCTCACCAATTTCGTCACCAATGCCGTGAAGTTTACCGAACAGGGCCACGTCCGACTGGGCTACCGCTACGAGAAGCACGGCATGTACCTCTACTGCGAGGACACAGGCATCGGCATCCCTAAGGACAAACAAAAAGTGGTATTTGACCGTTTCGTCAAACTTAACGAATTCGTGCAAGGCACTGGGATGGGATTGGCCATTTGTAAGACGATTGCTGAAAGTTGTGGAGGCGACATCGGCGTCATCAGTGCAGGAGAAGACCGCGGCTCCACCTTCTGGCTATGGATCCCCTGCGAGAACCACATCTAATCCTTAGTTCTCACCACTATTTTATGCTGACGCAGAGCATGGTGAGGTCGTCACTTTGCTCGGGGCCGTCGGCGAAGGCGTCGAGCGCACATTTCATTTCGTCTATCAGGAAGCGGGAGCGGGTCTTGGGGGTTCGCTCGCCGAAGGGCTGTGTCGACTCGCGGAGTACGCGGAGCATGCGCTTCTCGCCGAACTGCTCCTGCATGCGGTTCTCAGCCTCGTTGACGCCGTCGGTATAGACGAAAAGCAAGCTGCCGCGGATGTCACTGATGTGGCCTCCAACGAAGGTATAGTCGGGCCAGAGTCCGATGGGGACGTTGGACTCGATGTCGTCGAGGAAGCGGAATACGGTCTGCGAGGTATGCATCCGTCGCTCACCGTAAACGGGCGGGTTATGGCCACAGTTGCAATAGTCGAGGTTGCCGGTCTTGAGATCGATGATGCCGATAAACATGGTGACAAATACGGAGTTCTCGTTGTCGGCGGACATGGTGTCGTTCATCTTGGTGGCAATGACCTCGGGCGGGAAGCCCTCCTTGGCTACAGTGCGGAACAGGTTGACGGCGACGGCCATGGTGAGCGAAGCGGGGATGCCCTTGCCGCTGACGTCGCCCACGCAAAAGTAGAGACGATCGTCCTGCAGGAAGAAGTCATAAAGGTCGCCGCCCACTTCCTTGGCGGGCACGATGGTGGCGTGGAGGTCAATGTCGCGACGGTCGGGGAACGCAGGGAAGTTGCGGGGCACCATCGACATCTGGATGTCCCGTGCGATACGGAGTTCGCTGTCGATGCGTTCCTTAGCAGTGGTTGTGTCGGCCAGTTGGTTGTAGGCGTGGCGGAGTTCCCGTATCTGCTTGCGGCGGCGGAAATAGTAGAAGGCGAAGAAGGCAATGGTAATAAGAATGATGGCCATGGCGGCCTGTATCTGCAGGTCCAGGTTGGAGAGGCGCAGGTCTTTAGCCTCGTTTTCTGCACGTGTCACGTCAATCTGTGTGGCGTACTCGTAGGACATCTTCTGCACTTCGGCAGTGTTGACAGAGTCGCGATATTCCATGTGGCGCATCCTGTAGAGATAGGCCTGCCGGTAGTCACCGAGGCTGGCATAGGCTTCGGATATTAATCCCAAGCGGTCGCTGCCGCCCTTGATGCTGGTGGCGATGTCCAAGGCCTCGGCGTAGCGGCCGTTCTTCATGGCGTGGTAGAAGTTGACAACGGAGCCGAAACTGTCGTCGTGGCCGTTGTCGCGCTTCAGTTTCTCGCGCTCAGCATAGGCACGGTTGAAGTCATCGCGGCTGTATTGGTCATCGTAGTACGCGATGCATATATACGTCCACGCATTCAGCTTGTGCTGCATGATGACGTTAGGCTCTGCCAATGCCTTGCGGGCGCAGTCGAGCACCTTCTCGGGCTTCCCCATATTGACGTAGATTTTCGCCATCCCGAGGTAGGGGGCGGCGGCGCTCTCGTCAGGGAAGAAGCGGTGCTGGTAGTTGATAGCCTCGGTGAACTCGTGCTCAGCCTGTGCGAAGTGGCGTAGGCTCGACGACATAGTGGCCAGAGCATACGTGGACGTGTAAAGGCCGAACTTACTGTCATGCTGGTAGGCGTAGTCGTGAATCTGGTGTGCCAGCTCCAGGCCGCGCGTACGGTTCACCCTGTTGAAGCTGTAAATGGCCTGGTTCGACCACGCCTTGTAGAACAGCCGCTCCTGGCTGGGCCCGGCCTCGCGGCACGCCTCTATCAGCTGGTCGGTGATGAGCATGAAACTGTCGATAGCGTTCGAACTGTAGTAGCGATACATCTCCTTCTCCAACTGCGCGATGCGGTCGTTGCCACCGGCATCCGATGTCTGCGCCACCGCGGCCAGCGTCGCCATGACAGCCGTCAGCGCAACCACGTAAAGTCTCCTCAGTATGCTCATGCTTGCCTGTGCGATATATACGTTTTTCTTCATTTCTCTACGACAATAGCCACCGACCAGTGGGTGCGCTTCAGTGGGGTGTAATAGACATGCGACGGCACGCCGTTCACCTCCAGTTCGGCCACGCCACGATGGTGTTTCTTCAGGCTGGCGACAAACGCCTCGTCGCTTATAGTAACAATGTCTCCGTCGGGGTGGGCGAAGCTGGTGCCGTCGTCGTTCAGGATGACGATGAAGAAATCGTCGTTCCCAGACAACCGGTAGTCGTTCAGCAGTTCGTCGTTCCTTACCTCGTCCTCTATCTGCCGCAACTGTTCTATCATCCACTCCTGCGTCATATCGGCTCCGCAGACGCATGCCAAGCGGCCCTGGGCATCGAAAATGGGTGTGGCAAACGTCATGTAGTAGCCGTTGGCCACGTTCAAGTCATCCTCGTAATAATATGGCTCCGACCAGAAACACTCCTTCTCCTTTATGCCTTGCACATACCACGTTGACGTGGTATAGTCGTGGCGCGCAGAACCCACGAACGTCAGCACGAACTCCGTCGAGTCACCCTGGTGAACGTAGGGCTGGAACCACCGGCCCTCCTGCGGAAAGTAGTTGGGCACGAAGGCCGCAAAGTAACCGATGACGTCGGGGTTCAGGCTAGTCTTACTGCCAAGGGCCTCGACGACAGCCTGCGGCGACTCCATGTGCTTGGCCACCTCGTCGAACACGTTTTCCGCGTTCATCTCCACGCCCCTGAAGGTCTTTGACAATTTCTCCGCCACCACGTTCATCATGCCGACGTAGCGCACGTTGCGCTCCGCCCGAACCGCGTAGTTCAGCGCCACCGCCAGCAGCACTACCGCCGCCAACGCGCCAAAAACCACCGGCCATAGCCATTTTTTTTGATTGGTATTTGAACTCATAGAATTTATTCCTTAGTTGTCTTTTCTCGGTTGCAAAGATAGTAAATAAGTTTGTAAAAAGCAATAGATTTTGGAGAATTAACGCAATTCTGCCAAAAATAAAGGCAAAACCAACTCACAATGACCGTCATGGTGCTAGCCACCACATGGCAATGAACAACAGCCTGGACTATTACGTTGATAAACTCAAAACGATAGTCAAAAAATAACAGAAACGAAAACAAAAATTCGGGCTCATCGTTTGGTGGGCTCGAATTTATTTCGTACTTTTGCGCACTGATAGCGCAAGAGACTATAAGTTAAAAAACGATAATAATTCTATAAAATATTCCCGTATTTGGGAATTTTGATTTATTTTTGCACCAAAAATACGACATAGAAGATGAAAATAGTCTTTGAAGACACGGATTTGGAAAATGGCAAGAAGAAATGAGAACCCTGCACCCTTCATGGCAGTGCATCCTGGTATGATGATTAAGCCAGAACTGGAGGAACGCGGAATCAGTCAGAAGGATTTCGCCAAGATGGTTGGCACTCAGGCTTCGCATCTGAGCGAGGTGCTGAACGGCAAGCGTGCGCTTACAACAGACTTGGCCGTAAAGATAGAGTCGGCTATTGGTCTGCCTGCAAAAGTGCTGTTGGCTGCACAAACGCAGTATGAGTTGGAATCAGCAAATCCTACAAGTGACAATAAGGAGAAAGAGACTATCGCCATCACCATTCCCATTGGCGATCGTAGCCTGCTTCGTGAGTTAGTTCGCAGATTCGGTTGGGTAGGCGTATTTTAAACGCAATTTCATCATTCGAACGTAAACAAAATACGGAAAATTAAACAGAAATCCACGTCATATTGCATGGCGTGGATTTATGTTTTAGTATATCGTCTCTGGGAATAGCCCTAAATAAAGGGTTTTTCGAAAAAAGGTCTTTTGGTCTTTTTCTGGGCGTTTGCCCAGGAATTACTGACCTTATCTTTTTTGCGTTTGCCTAGAATAAGTTCCTTTTTCTAGGCGTTTAGGGGGTGATGACCTTGTGGACGCGGCCCTTTTCGTCCCTGACAATGGTGACGGGACCGAGGCGGTAGAGGACGTTGGCAATTGATAATTGATAATTGACAATTGACAATTGACCGTCGATGGATGAGGGGGTGTCGATGAAGACGTCGAAGGAGGCGAGGCCGTCGGTGAGGGCCATGCGGGTGATGGGTTTCGACATGAGCATCGAGCCGTCGATGTTGGCGTGGTTCAGCGTGGCGGCGGGTTTTGACGTGTTGGTGAGGGAATCGTTGGCCTGATAGGGATAGGCCCAGTCGGATTCGCGCGACGAGTTGCCGGCATGGAAGAGGACGTAATGGTTGACATCACCGCCATTGGCGGGCTCGTCGAGACTGGTCCAGAGCTCGGGGTCGTAGTCGATATGGAAGATGACGATGCCGTAGCCTGGCAGCGACTGGTCCCAACCGCTCTGCTGACGGTGTTCGACGATGTAATACTCCTGGTCGTAGCCGTCGTTACGCAGGAGGTAGGCACGGCCTTCGTCGTTGAGTGGCGGCAAGTCGGTAATGGTGGTTGTGGCGGTGAGTTCCTCGGGTGTGAGCCAATCCATGAGCCAGCGCTCGTGTGCGGAATAGCCACAGGGATGGAAGCCGCCACCGTTGTAGTTGCCATAGTCCATGAGGTCCCATTTGTCGACTAATGTCTGGTTGCTGTAGAAGTCGGGGAATCCAAAACAGTGGCTGTATTCGTGGCAGAGGGTGCCGAAGGCCCCGTAGCTGCTGTTGGAGGCCAGTTCCTGTACGGCACAATAGCAGTCGACGCGCCATGTGTTATAGCCATCGGTAACGTCGAGGGGATCGCGGTAGGTTTGTGTCACGGGATCCAGATGGTTGCTCAACCACCACTGGTGGGGCCAGATGGCATCGTAGCCTCCGCCGAAGCCGCCATAGCTGCTGCCTTTGCCGGCATAGATGATGAGCAGTTGGTTGATGTATCCGTCGCCGTTCCAGTCGTAGAGGCTCCAGTCGATGTCACGTTTGAGGAGGGAGTCGACAACATCGATGACGAGGAACTGGGAGTATTCGTCGTCCCTTATCGTGCTGCTATACTTCTTAAGACTATCGACGACGACGTATTCGAGGTCGAAGACGGGTCGGAACTGGTCGTAGCTCTGGGCAACGAAATAGTCGCGGACGGAGCCGACGAAGGGTTCCTCGGAGAAATTCTCGGTATTGAAGATTTTGTCCCACTGCTCGAGCGTCTGCGCCTCGTCGCCCTTGAAGGGACGATCGGCAAAGGCTGCCAGCACCACCAATTGGTGGAGGTCACCCTTGTAGAAGTCGCCCCCAGGTTGGCGTGATGCTGCGGCACTGCGGGTGAACGGTCGCGGCGTGCCGCGGCGACAGAGCTGCTGTTGTAAAGGACCATCTTCTGCCGTTGCCGTCAGCGAGACGAGCAACAGCAGAAGGATAGATAATCTGTAACAGCATTTCGGCATAACGGTATATCGGTATTTCGTTATAATGTTATTCCTATATTACTTTTTCGGGCACCAGGGCTTCAGCGTCTTGAAGAAGTCATTGCCCTTGTCGTCGACGAGGATGAAGGCGGGGAAGTCCTCAACGTCAATCTTCCAGACAGCCTCCATGCCGAGCTCGGGATATTCGACGCACTCGATGCTCTTGATGCTGCTCTGAGAGAGCACTGCAGCAACACCGCCGATAGAGCCCAAATAGAAACCACCATACTTCTTACAAGCCTCGGTGACGACATCGCTACGGTTGCCCTTGGCAATCATCACGAGCGAAGCGCCATTGGCCTGGAACTCATCCACGTAGGGATCCATACGGTTGGCCGTGGTGGGACCCATCGAACCACAAGGATAACCCTCTGGTGTCTTGGCAGGTCCGGCATAGAGCACAGGATACTTCTTGAAGTAGTCGGGCAATCCCTCGCCGGCATCGAGACGGGCCTTCAGCTTGGCGTGAGCGATGTCGCGAGCCACGATGATGGTACCCTTCAGGTTGACACGGGTAGAGACGGGATACTTCGACAGTTCCTTGCGAACGGCATCGATACCCTCGCTGAGGTCGATGGTGATGGTGTTGGCACCCTCACCAGCCTTCGCATACTCAGCAGGAATGAGCTCTGAGGGGTTCGAATCCATCTTCTCCAACCAGATACCGTCGGCATTGATCTTCGCCTTGATATTGCGGTCGGCAGAGCAGCTGACGCCCATACCGATAGGACAGCTGGCACCATGACGCGGCAGACGGATGACGCGGATGTCGTGAGCCAGATACTTACCACCGAACTGGGCACCAAGGCCAATCTTGTGAGCCTCCTTGAGGAGTTTCTCCTCGAGGTCGATATCGCGGAATGCACGACCGGTCTCGTCGCCCGTGGTGGGCAGACCGTCATAGAACTTGATGGAAGCGAGCTTCACGGTGAGGAGGTTCTTCTCAGCAGAAGTACCACCAATGACGAAGGCGATATGATACGGCGGACAAGCAGCGGTACCTAGCGACTTCATCTTCTCAACGAGGAAGGGAATGAGCGTTCCCTCATTCTGGATGGTAGCTTTGGTCATGGGGTAGAAGTAGGTCTTGTTGGCAGAGCCACCACCCTTAGCGACCATCACGAACTTATACTCGGCACCCTCGGTGGCTTCGATGTCGATCTGAGCGGGGAGGTTGCAACGGGTATTTACCTCGTCGTACATGTTCAGAGGAGCATTCTGCGAGTAGCGCAGGTTGTCCTGTGTGAAGGTGTTGAACACGCCCAGCGACAGGGCCTCCTCGTCTTCAAAGCCGGTCCAGATCTGCTGACCCTTCTCACCGTGGATGATAGCCGTACCGGTGTCCTGACAGAACGGCAGGATGCCACGGGCAGCGACCTCGGCATTGCGGAGGAACTGCAGGGCGACATACTTGTCATTCTCTGAGGCCTCGGGGTCGTTGAGAATCTTTGCCACCTGGAGATTATGCTCGCGACGCAGCATGAACTCCACATCGTGGAAGGCCTGCTGTGCCAAGAGCGTTAAGGCTTCTTTAGAAACCTTCACGATTTGCTTTCCTTCAAACTCGGCGGTGGTCACGCCTTCTTTCGACAACAGACGATACTCCGTCTTGTCCTCGCCCACCTGGAACATCGGGGCGTACTTGAATTCTACGTTTTTAGCCATTTTCTTTAAGTTTTTAGGAGATAAGGGGACAGGGGAGACAGGGAGACAGGGAGTTCAAGAAGTTCAGGACAATACTTTGCAGGATAAAATCCCACAATTACTAATGTTTTAAACTCCTTGTCTCCTTGTCTCCTTGAATTCCTAGTTCTCATGATTCTCCATGTTATTAATCTTTTATACCATTATTATTAATTATTCCATTACAATACAAATAAAGCATTTTACTTGCGTCCTCAAGTGCATCATGAAGATTGGAGAAATCCGTATCAGAGACATAGCACAAATCCCTAGCCAGGATGATGTAGTCCCGACACTCCTCAATGCTACCTTGAGAGATATTCATAAAACGTAATTTATCTGCTTTACTGATTTTCTTATAACCTTCAGCGATATTTGCTTCAATAGAGACAGCAGCCCTTCTAAATTGAGACGTCAATCCATAGAGTTCGTCAGAAGGAAAACTTTTAGTAATCCTATATACCAGAAGCACAAACGCATGTGCTTTCTGCCACGCAACAACATTTTCAAACGTATAAGTCATATGTCCTGAACTCCTTGTCTCCTTGAACTCCTTGAACTCCTTGTCTCCTTAATATCCAAAGATTTCCTCGGTGGTCAGGCGACGGATGGGGCCGAGCTGTTCCAAGGCCTTCATGTCGAGTTCCTTCTCGTCGCCGAGGATGATGTAAAGGTACTGCTTGTTGGCCATCACCTGTTTCTCGAGGTCGACGATGTCCTGCAGCGTCAGAGCGGGCAGCGCATTGTAGACCTTCTCGTTGATGTCGTAGTCGATGCCACGACGCTTGGCCATGAGGTAGTCGCTGATGACACTGAACTTCGTGACACGCTGACTGGCGAGCTGCTTGGTGACGGCATCCTTCGCAATACGGAAGGCATTCTCGCTGGCAGGCATCTCGTTGAGGATGACATGGAACTGGTTGACAGCATCCATCATCTTGTCGTTCTGCGTGATGATGTAAGCCTGACTGAACTCTTTCTCGCCCTTGATGGACGGTGTAACATAATAAGCAGCAGCACTGTAGGCCAGACCGCGGGCTTCACGCATCTCCTGGAAGACGATGCCGTTCATGCCACCACCGTAATACTCATTGAAGAGATCGACAACAGCCTCCTTATCGGGATTCCAGTCGCGGCCTTCGTTGTTGTACATCACCAGATAGATATTCTTGGCATCATAAGGTGCAATGAACACTTCGTTGGTGGCAGCCTGCTGACGCTCGTAAGGCTTACCCTTGGGCACGTCGGCCAAAGTCTTGGCAGTCTTATGGGTAGCTGTCAACACCTTCGAAAGCTCGTCGGGCGTCAGTTTGCCATAATACAGCACGGTATGCTTGAGGTTCGAGAGATTAGCCAACAAGCCCAGCAACTGCTGTGGATCAGCTTGACGGAGCTCGTCGGCAGTCATCACGTCGCGATTAGTGTTATGAGGGCCATAGGTGGCATAGTTCAGCAGATAGCTGAAATTGGTGCGCTGGTCCTTTTTGCCATCGTCACGGTTCTTGAGAACCAGTCCGACGAACTGGTCGTACGACGTCTTGTCGGCCTTGGCATGGTGCAACAGTTCCTCCAACAGTTTCAGTGCCTTGGGCATCTGCGACTGGAGACCGGACAGTGAGACGGTGAGGTTATCGGTATTGACATTGACCGAATAGTTGCAGGCCATCTTGTAGAACTCCTGCTTCACCTGCGCTGCAGTGTATTTGTCGGTGCCGACATAGTCGAGATAGCCGGCAGCAACATCGTAACGGTTGTCGTCCTGCTTACCGAAGTCATAGCGGAACACGAGGTTGAAGAGGTCGTTGTCGGTGTTCTGCTTGTACACCAGGGGCAGGTTCTTGTTGACGGAACCGAGAGTGAGGTCCTTTTGATAGTCGACAAACTTCGGCTGGATGGGCTCGACCTTCGAATCCTGGATGTCCTTCACAAACTGACTCATCATGTCGCGATTGGCGGGGATGGGCGTGATGGCAGGCTTGTCAATCTTTTTCTGCAGGGTGTCAGTGCCCTGTTTCTTGAAGACAGTGGCATAGCCGTCGGTGAAGAAACGGTTGGCAAAGGCCACAATCTGAGCCTTGGTCATCTTCGCAATACGGTCCATGCGATGTGTCTGCTGCTCCCATGTGGTACCATCGATGAAAGAACCCATCATCTGACGTACGCGCCACATATTGTTGTCGAGAGCACGCTGACGCTGGAGTTCCATGTTATTCACAATGCTCGGCAGGAGGTCGTCAGAGAATTTACCCTTCTTCAGGTTCTCCACCTCGCCCAACATCAACGCACGAACTTCTTCCAACGACTGTTCGGGTTTCGGCATACCGATGAGGAGGAAAGAGGAATAGTCCTGCAGGTCCTGCAGATAGGCCTGAGCACCCTGGATCTTCATCTGCTGGTTGAGGTTGATATCGATGAGTCCGGCCTTGCCGTTCGTCAACATCGAACTGATCACCTCCAACGTGTCGCACTGTGCATCGGAAGCCTTCTTGGCAAGCCATCCTACGATGACCTCCTCAGCCTGCTGACCTATCACAGCGGTGTCCTTCGGTGCCGTCAACGGCTTCTGCACGGGGAATACGGGCTGACGCACATCGTCGCCGGGCTTCCACAGTCCGAAATAGCGGTCGATGATGGCAATGGTCTTGTCAGGGTCGAAATCACCAGCCATACAGATGGCGACATTGTTGGGCACATACCATTTCTTGAAGTAATTCTTGATATTGGTAATCGAGGGATTCTTCAGGTGCTCCTGCGTACCGATGGTGGTCTGAGTACCGTAGGGGTGAGTGGGTGTCAGCAACTTACCCATCGCACTCCATACCTTGTCGCCATCGTCGGTCAGGTAGAGGTTGTACTCCTCATAGACGGCCTCCAACTCGGTGTGGAAACCGCGAATCACCATGTGCTGGAAACGGTCGCTCTGAATCTTCGCCCAGTTCTCAATCTCGTTCGACGGGATATCCTCGGTATAACACGTTACGTCGTTCGACGTGAAAGCGTTGGTACCCTCGGCACCGATGGCTGCCATCAGCTTGTCGTACTCGTTGGGAATGAAGTACTGTGCGGCCAGCTGCGACACGGAGTCAATCTCGTGGTAGGCCTGCTTGCGGGCTTCGGGGTCCGTCAGTTTGCGGTAGGCCTCGTAGCGCTGCTCGATATCGTCGAGCAACGGAGCCTCAGCAGTAGGATTGCTGGTGCCAAACTGCTTGGTGCCCTTGAACATCAGGTGCTCCAGGTAGTGTGCCAAACCTGTCGTTTCGGCGGGGTCGTTCTTACTTCCCGTCCGCACGGCGATATACGTCTGGATACGGGGCTTCTCCGGATTCACGGAAAGATACACCTTCAGTCCGTTATCTAACGTGTAGATGCGGGTCTTCATCAGGTCACCCTCAACCGTTGTGAATTTGTAATCTTTAGCCTGTGCGTTCATCCCGAGCGCAATAAGGCATCCTGTCAGAATGAGTTTGAGTTTCATAGATTCGTATAATTCGTTATTAAAATAATCAGTCTTCGTAGTCTATTTCGTGGTCGAGCTTCGAGATGAAGTCGTCATAGACCTCCTGCTCGACATCACCCATGTCGAATTCCTTTTGGGCGTCCTTGCGGATTTCGGCAATCCAAGCACGACGAGCCTTCACGTAGTCTTCACGGATACGCTGCATCGTCGGCTCCGTCAGTTCGTCAACACCATAGTAGTCGAGAATGAGTTTGTAGGTCCAAGCCCACTGATATTCACGATAGTTCGCATCGATATCGTAGAAGCGTTGCAGGACCTCATGGATGCTCTCCACCGAACCGCTCTTGATGTCGTCAATGAGTCGCTGTTCCTCACTGGCGGGTAACAGCAGACCACTGAGGTCAATCCAGTCACCCTCGCCCACGGTACTGTCGGGTTTACCCAAGAAACCGCCCTTGACGGCACGTTTCAGCACAGCACCCATATAGATGCGCAGGGCGATATCGTAATACTTGATGCCCTTCTTCAGCGACGAGGCATTGATGATATACTCCTGGAAGTTGTAACTCGACACGTTTTTACCACCGGCCTGACGCAAGTTCTCCAAAATCTTCTTACCCTGCACGATTTCGCCAACGGTAAACGGCGAGAGCCAGTCGAAGTTGATGACGCTCTTGCGGCACGAGGCAGCACGCTTGTCACGTTTAGGCCACTTCTTGATATCACGATAGAGACCGACAGTAGTGATGTTACGTCCTGGCACGATATACATCGTTTCGCCGTATGCCATCAGATAGGCAAAGGGCAGGCAGCGCATGTCGGGATGGTTCATCAGCTTACCGAAACAGACGCTGAAGGCACCAATCTTGGCAGGCATCAGCACATAGGCACCCGAGGCCGTCTTCGAACCGCGTTCCAGCACTCCATAGTGCAAAGGACCCATCTTGTAGGCATGGTTCGAGAAGTTGGTGTTCGAACCAGCATTGTAGAACGAGAATTCACCGCCGATGAGCAGTGAACTCTTATGGTGAGAGGCCGAGAACGGTCCGCAGAAGGCGGCACACGCCTCGCCATTGGCCATGTAACTGTTGGCAAAGAATACGCTGGCCTCAGCGGTGAAACCATTGGTAATCTGGCAGGCCTCACCCACAAAACAGTCCTGCATCTTCACGGAGTTCGTAATCGAACAGCCGTTCGAGATGATGGAGTTCTCGCAGATAACTCCCGTGCCGATATATACGGAGGCATCTTTCTGAGAGAGGATGGTACAGTCGGAGAGACGTGCGGCACCATTGATTTCGCAATCGTCCTTCACCACCGTATTGGTAATCTCCTTCGAATTGATGATTTTCACGCCATTACCCAGCGTACCACGCTCAGGCTGCGAGAAGCGAATCTCTTCGTTGATGAGTCGGATGATGCTATCCTTCAACTGTTTGTCGCTGAAGTGCTTTACCATGAAGGCTGCCAACTGCGAGTTCAGGTCGTGGAACAGCATCACATTGCCGTCACCCATCTCGTTGAGCACACTCACCATGTGACCCTCGCCAAAAGTAGCGCCCTCGGTGGTTTCCATCGTCGAGACGTTCGAGATGTAACAGTCGCTGCCGATGGTATAGTTGTTGATGAAATTGCCAATCTTCTCTATCAGACAGTCATCGCCTACGGTGACATTACGCAGGGTGGCGTCGTTGATGCCAGAGTGCTTCGTAAAGCCTTTGGCTACCTCGACCATCTTTTCAAACTTACCCAGGCGGATATCGCCATAAAATACTACGCGATGGAAGTTATACGGACGAAAGTCCTCGTCTACTTTAACCTTGTTCCAATCTTCAGCCCAACAGCTATTATTTTCCAGTACACGAATCTCGTCTTCTGTCAAAAATCTGTAATCTCTCATAATCATTATTGTATTGGTTCAATTATCTTCTATAGTGTACAAAAAGTCGTTATAAGGATACTTTTGCACGTGCAACTCGCGCACCCTATCATAGAGCACCTCGCGCAGCTCATCGATATTCTCTTTCTTCTTCGCACTTATAAACAGGCACTCCAGGTAATGTCCTGAACTCCCTGTATCCTTGTCTCCCTGTCTCACCAATTTCGCCATCCAAGTCTTCTTCAACTCATCCAGCGAGATATTTTCACGCGTGGGTTCCGTCAGGTCGTCTTCGTCCTGAGGTGTCCACGTGTAGGCATCTATCTTGTTGAATACCAGCATCGACGGTTTGTCGGCACAACCCAAATCGGCTAATGTTTTCTCTACGACACTGATTTGTTCTTCAAAGTCGGGATGTGAGATATCCACGACATGCACCAACATATCTGCCTCACGCACCTCGTCGAGGGTACTCTTAAAACTCTCCACCAGATCGGAGGGCAGCTTACGGATGAATCCTACGGTATCCGCCAAGAGAAAGGGCAGATTGTCGATGGTCATCTTGCGCACAGTGGTATCGAGCGTAGCAAAGAGCTTGTTCTCGGCAAAAACATCACTCTTCGCCAGCAGGTTCATCATCGTACTCTTACCCACATTAGTATAACCCACCAATGCCACACGAATCAGTCGGCCACGATTCTTGCGCTGGGTGGTCTTCTGCTTGTCGATTTCCACCAGGCGTTCCTTCAACAGCGAGATACGCTGACGGATGATGCGTTGGTCCATCTCCAACTGCGTCTCACCAGGGCCACGAAGTCCCACGGAGCCTTTACCACCACCGCTTCCGGAACCACCGCCCTGACGTTCAAGGTGCGTCCACAGGCGTTGCAGACGGGGCAGCATATAGCGGTACTGTGCCAGCTCCACCTGCGTCTTCGCCTCAGCGGTCTGAGCACGCATGGCAAAGATGTCGAGAATCAGCGACGTGCGGTCCAATATCTTCACCTTCAGTTCATTCTCGATATTACGAATCTGCTTGGCACTGAGTTCATCATCGAAAATCACCATACCCACGGGCTGCGGACAATCATCGTCCCCAGTCATCACCACCGAACCATCGAATCCTCGATGAGCGTCCATCCACTCATCGTAAGCATCTTCTTGCTGTTTGATATATTGCTTGATTTCTTCGAGCTTACCCTTGCCGACATAGGTCACCTGACTGGGACCCTGCACCTTCTGCGTAAAGCGCTTCACGGTGACGGCTCCAGCGGTATCGGCCAAAAATTCCAGCTCGTCGAGATATTCTTTCGTCTTCGCCTCGTCCTGCTGCTGGGTAATCAGACCTACCAACACAGCAGTCTCGGCCTTCGCTTCCGAAATGACAAATTCCTTCATATAATGTATTATATGGCTGCGAAGGTACGAAATATTTTTCAAATGACAAAAGAAACGCTAAAAATTTACCCGATTTCTTTGTATTTCACTCGATTTTTTGTAATTTCGCAGGCAGTTATGATTACCGATGAACTGACATATCGCATCAACGAGGCATTTGGGCACGTTCCTACGGCAGAGCAGGAGGTGGCCATCGAGACCTTCGCACGCTTCATGTCCGACCGCAGGGAAGAGGCGGTGATGGTGATGCGAGGATCGGCAGGAACAGGTAAGACCACACTGGCTGCAGCCATCGTCAAGGCACTGACGTCGCTGGACCAAAAACTCATTTTGCTGGCACCTACGGGACGAGCCGCCAAGGTATTTTCACTGTATGCCAATCATCCGGCATACACCATCCATCGTCGCATCTACCGTCAGAAATCGCTGGAAGAGCGTTTCGACCTGAACTTCAATGCCGCACAGGACACGCTGTTCATTGTCGACGAGGCCTCCATGGTAGCCAACGCGTCAACCTTCAGCGATACCATCTTTGCCGGCGGTCAGCTGATGGACGACCTCATCCGTTTTGTGTACAACGGACGTAACTGCCGAATGATGTTCATTGGCGACCAGGCACAGCTGCCTCCCGTGGGTGAGACGGAGAGTCCAGCCTTACAGGCTGACGTGTTGCGCGGCTATGGACTGCACGTCCACCAGTGTACGCTCAACGAGGTGTTGCGACAGAGTCAGGAGTCGGGCATCCTGTGGAATGCGACAGATGTCAGGAGTCTGATGTCTGATGGAGGATGTACGTTGCCGAAGGTGCGCTTCAAGGGATTCGAAGACATTAGGAATGTGCCTGGCGACGAACTGATAGAGACGCTGGCGTCGAGCTATTCAAGGGTGGGACTGGATGACACCATCGTCATCACGCGCTCAAACAAACGTGCCAACATCTACAATCAGGGCATCCGCAATCAGGTGCTAGACCGCGAAGATATGCTCTGCAGGGGCGACCAGTTGATGATTGTGAAGAACAATTACCACTGGATGAAAGCAGAACTGGCACAGGCCGTTGCCAATGGCGATAACGCTATAGCGCAAGAACTGCCCATGGAATTCATTGCCAACGGCGACAGGGCCGTCGTACGGAGGGTGCGCAACGTACACGAACAACATGGGTTCCACTTTGCTGAGGTCACGATGACCTTCCCCGACTACGACGACTACGAACTGACGGCCACTACCCTACTCGACACGCTGACGTCGGAGGCTCCCGCCCTGACGCGCGAACAGCAGGAACTGCTATATAATAAGGTGATGGAGGACTATGCCGACATCCCTTTCAAGGCCGACCGTCTGAAGAAGTTGCGCGAAGACCGTTACTACAATGCCCTGCAGGTGAAGTTTGCCTATGCCGCCACGTGTCACAAGGCGCAGGGCGGACAATGGGCACACGTGTACGTCGATCAGGGATATATGACCGACGACATGTTGAGTTACGACTATCTGCACTGGCTCTATACGGCTTTCACACGTGCTACGGAACGCCTGTATCTTGTCAACTGGCCCGAAACCCAAACCATAAACTATGAACTATGAACTATGAATTATGAATTATGAACTATAGGATATGATGATAGCAATATATATAATAATAGGTATAGCCCTTGGGGCTGTAGTCATCTATCTGCTGATGAACCAGCGGATGGGTGCGTTGCGTGTGGAACTCGGTAAGAAAGAGACCGAGATAGAGATGATGAAAACCACCAAGGAGCAATTGCGCGACATGGGGGTGCTGCTGGCGGAGGCACAGGCTCGTCACCTGAACAAAGAGAATCAGGAGAGCATGGACCATATCACGCAGCCGCTGAAGGATGCCATCTCGGAGATGCGCAAGGCCATCAACGACAACACGAAGGACCATACGGCCCAGACGGCGTCACTGAAGGAACAGCTGCGACTGATGATGGAGACGGGACGCGAAATCAGCGAAAAGGCCGAAGGACTGGCTAACGTGCTGCGTCGCGACAACAAGATCAGTGGTAATATGGGGGAAATCATCCTGGGCGACCTGCTCAGTTCGCAGGGACTGACGGAGGGTATCCACTACGAAGTGCAAGCCCGATTGCGCGACGAACAGGGTCGTCCGCTGAAGCACGACGACACGGGTCGCGAGATGCAGCCCGACGTCATCCTCCACTATCCGCAGGGACAGGACGTCGTCATCGATTCGAAGGTGTCGCTCGTAGCCTATCAGCGCTATGTCAATGCCGAGACGCCCGAGGAGAAGGAACGTGCCCTGCAAGAACACATCCGCAGCGTCCGTTCACACGTCACCGAATTGGCGCGTAAGGACTATTCGAAGTATATCAAGGCTCCTCGCGAAGCTGTCGATTTCGTCATCATGTTCGTACCCTTCGAGTCGTCGCTCCAGCTGGCATTGGTCAACGACCCGTCACTATGGCGCGAGGCCTTCGAGCGCAAAGTGTTCATTACGGGTGAACAGAACCTATTAGGCATTCTCCACATGATACATCTGGCATGGGTGCAAAACCAACAAGCCGAGAATCAGGAGAAGGTGTTCGGTGTGGCCGAACAGCTGTTGGATCGCCTGGGTGACTTCATCCAGCGCTACACCAAGCTGGGCGAACATCTGGAACTGGTGCGCAAGGACTTCGACTCGGCAGGCAACAAACTGTACGTCGGACGCCAGAGCGTAGTGCAAAAGGGTCGTGAACTCATCGACCTCGGAGGCAAGGAAAATCCCAACCGCCGCATCCCCAAAGCGGAACTATCGCTTGCCGACAGCATCGACACTGAAGACAGCACAGAAAAGCCAACAGCACCTGAAAGCCCGGAAGACAATGATTTATCTGAATGACGACATAGCCGGTTTCGATTTCGAGGCATCACTCCCGCTTCTCAGCGACCAACGCCGCGAACAAGCCCTAAAATTCAAGTTCGAACAGGGCCGTAAGACCTGTGCGATGGCCTATCTGCTGCTCTGCGAGGGCTTGCAGAAGGAGTACGGCATCACGGAACGCCCCGTCTTCGAATATGGTGAACACGGCAAACCATTCATCATCGGCCATCCCGACATCCACTTCAACGTCAGCCACTGTCGCGAGGGCGTCATCTGCGTCGTCAGCGACCGTCCCGTCGGCGTCGATATCGAGAGCATCCGCGAATACAGGGAGTCGCTGGTGCGTTACACCATGAACGACCGCGAGGTGCAACAGATAGAACGTGCCGAACATCCCGACGTGGAGTTCATCCGTCTGTGGACCATGAAGGAAGCGGTGCTGAAACTGTCGGGCGGGGGCATTATCGACAACATGAAAGGCGTCTTGACGGGTCGCGAACAGATAGAAACAGTGTATAATGAAGAAAAAAAATACATTTATAGTGTCGTTTATTAAAAAATTATCACTATCTTTGCAGGCAAAACAATAAACTTAAAACAAGAATAAGCTATGAAATTAGACGGAAGACGCGAAAGCTCGAATGTAGAAGACCGCCGTGGTATGAGCGGTGGCGCAAAGGCCGGTCTGGGTATCGGTGGTATTATCGTAGTGGCTCTGATGGCCTGGATATCGGGAGGCAATCCCCTGGAGGCTGTCGTACAGCAGGTAAGTGAAAATGGTGGACTGGGCTCGCTGACGGGCACCAATACGGAGGTCAGCGAAGGTCAGCGCGAATTTACCGAGGAAGAACAGGCACTGGCTAAGTTCTCGACGCAGATTCTGGCTGGTACCGAGGATGTATGGACGGAGATTTTCAAGCAGAACGGTGCGCAGTATCAAAACCCCACCATGGTGCTCTATACCGATGGCACGCAGACCGCCTGCGGACAGGGCTCTGCCGCTATGGGTCCCTTCTATTGCTCTGGCGACCAGAAGCTGTACATCGACCTGTCGTTCTTCACCACGATGAAGAAACAGCTCGGTGCCGACGGCGATTTCTCGTATGCTTACGTCATTGCCCATGAGGTTGGTCACCACGTGGAATACCTGACAGGCATCCTGCAGAAGACCCACCAGCAGATGGCAAAACTCTCGCAGGCTGAGGCCAATAAGCTCAGCGTACGTCTGGAACTGCTCGCCGACTTCTATGCCGGTGTTTGGGCACATCATGACAACAAGCGCTTCGGTTCGCTGGAGGACGGCGACATCGAGGAAGCCATCAACTGTGCACAAGTCATTGGCGACGACTACCTGCAGAAGAAAGCCCGCGGCTATGCCGTTCCCGAGTCGTTCAACCACGGCACCTCCAAGCAGCGTATGAAGTGGTTCAAGCTCGGTCTCGAAACCGGCGACATCTCGAAGGGCACCACCTTCCAGTGCTCCGATGCTGAACTGTAATAATATAAAAACATAAGATTATGAAAGTAGGAATTCCAAAGGAGATCAAGAACAATGAGAATCGTGTGGGCATGACGCCTGCTGGTGTGGCAGCCATGACGGCCAGAGGCCACGAAGTGTTTGTGCAACATACTGCTGGCGACGGCAGTGGATTCTCAGACAATGAGTATGTGAGTGCCGGAGCGAAAATCTTGCCTACCATTGAGGACGTCTATCGTGAGGCAGAGATGATTGTGAAGGTCAAGGAGCCCATCGAGCCGGAATACAATCTGGTAAGGAAGGGCCAGCTGCTGTTCACCTATTTCCATTTTGCCTGTGAGAAGGAACTGACGGACGCCATGCTGAAGAGCGGCGCAATCTGTCTGGCCTACGAGACGGTGCAGTTGCCGAATGGTTCGCTACCCCTGTTGCAGCCCATGAGTGAGGTGGCAGGGCGAATGGCTACGCTGAATGGTGCCTACTATCTGCAAAAAACGAAAGGCGGAAAGGGCAAGCTGATCAGTGGTGTGCCTGGCGTGAGTCCCGCAAAGGTGCTGGTGCTGGGCGGTGGTGTCGTCGGCGAAGCTGCTGCCCGTATGGCCGCAGGTTTGGGAGCCGATGTGACGATAGCCGACATCTCGCTGCCCCGTCTGCGCCAGCTCGACATCGAGACACCTGCCAATGTACATACGCTGTATAGCTCGTCGCACAATATCCGCCAGCAATTGCCTACGGTGGATATCGTCATCGGTAGCGTGCTGGTACCTGGCGACAAGACGCCTCATCTGATTACCCGCGATATGCTGAAGATTATGGAGCCTGGAACGGTACTGGTGGATGTGGCTATCGACCAGGGCGGATGCTTCGAGACGTCACGTCCTACCACACATAGCGAACCAGTATATACAGAAGAAGGTATCGTGCACTATTGTGTGGCCAACATCCCTGGAGCTGTACCCAACACCTCAACGCTGGCCCTCACCAATGCCACACTGCGCTATGCGCTCAGTCTGGCAGACAAGGGATGGCGTAAGGCCTGCCAGGACGACAGCTCACTGGCCAAGGGCTTGAATATCGTAGAGGGCAAGGTAGTCTTCAAGGCTGTAGCCGACGTGTTCGGTCTGCCTTACGAACCTCTGGCGTTGTAACCCAATAGATACGGTAATATCAAAAAGCGGGCTCCCGAAAGGAAGCCCGTTTTGTTTAAACCACATAAAATTCAGTTTGTTTCCTTAGGGAAGGCTGATAGCCTCTGACGGACAAACGTCAGCGCATGTGCCGCACTCTGTGCAAACATCAGGGTTGATAGAATACTTGTCGCCCTCAGAGATTGCTCCAGCGGGGCACTCATCGATACATGTTCCACATGCGATGCAGTCGTCACCAATTACGTATGCCATAAT
Source organism: Prevotella sp. (assembly GCA_045112595.1). Lineage (GTDB taxonomy): Bacteria > Bacteroidota > Bacteroidia > Bacteroidales > Bacteroidaceae > Prevotella. The sequence goes on from JBGUIA010000043.1 coordinate 46,301, forward strand.
GTTATAAAATTAAATTGTTTAACTTAAAATACTTACTAAAAGTGATGCAAAGGTAAGAAAAATTTCGAATCATACCTAATTTATGGTAGGAAAAATGATGTTTTCTGCTTAATTTATACGTTATCGAAATAATAAAATGGGGATAAATGACGTTATAATAGAGTATATGAAACGAAGATTATCGATATTGACTATGATGATAGTCTGCTCGCTGGCGGCAATAGGACAGAGTGACCGTCGCGTGCAGAACAAGCCGTATGTTGACCTGCGGCCAATGCATTTTGGCATTCTGGTAGGTCTGAACATGCAGGATATTGAGTTTGAGAATGTCGGTCCGCAGACGATTACCTACGAGGACGGATCGGTGCACGACGAGCTCATAGTGTGTGATGCCGACAAATGGAACCCGGGATTCAGCGTAGGTGTGTTGGCGGAATGGCGACTGAGCGACAATTTCTCACTGAGGTTTACGCCGCAGATGCACTTCGGCGCGAAGCACCTGACATTCCTCAACATGAAGCAGTTGGATGCCGAAGGGCGACCATTCTCGCAGACGCAGGATCTGAAGAACACCTACGTGTCGCTGCCTATTGACCTGAAGTTTGCCGCACCACGCTGGAACAACCACCGTCCGTATATCATGGCGGGCATCAACCCCATGATGAACCTGACTGGCGGCGACTCAGACATGGTACGCCTGAAGCGCTACGACACGATGGTGGAAGTGGGTCTGGGCTGCGACTTCTATCTGCCGTTCTTCAAGCTGATTCCGGAATTGAAGTTCTGTTTCGGACTGACCAATGTGCTGGACACGAATCATAAAAACGAACTGCGCGATGATAACCTCAAGGCCTATGCAGGCAGTGTCAGCAAAGCGCAGTCGAAAATGATCGTGTTGACGTTCTATTTTGAATAAACTAGATATTCTAGAATCTCTAGACGATCTAGATTATTTGAAATCGACCACCATTTTTCCCACAAAGATGGCAGCTTTACCGTTTTGGTCGACAGGAACCTGACGACCATCGAGGTTCGGTTCGTACTGCAGCTCGGTCATGTAGGTATGGGTATGTCCGCCTAGTACGAGGTCGATATTGCGCGAACCATGAATCATATACTGGTCGTCCTCACCGCGATTGTTGTTCCAGCCTAAGTGGGAGATGCAGATGACCATGTCGCACTTCTTCTCCACTTTCAACATGGTGGCCGTCTCAAGGGCTACCTGGGCGGGGTCGAGATACTTTACTCCGACGCAGAGCTTGTCGGCAACCAGTCCACGCATCTTCGGACAAACGGCAAAGACGCCGATTTTCAGTCCGTTGCGCTTGATGATGATCCAGGGTTTCGTCACACCCTCCATCGGTGTACCCGTAAAGTCGTAGTTCGTGCAAAGGATGGGGAAGTTGGCCTTACGGAACATCTGAGCCATATTTTCCAGTCCGAAGTCGAACTCGTGATTGCCGATGGTCGAGGCGTCGAGGCCCATCTGGTTCATCAGTCCGATCTCCACATCGCCCTTGAACATCGTGAAATAGGCCGAACCCTGGAAGAAGTCGCCCGAGTCGAAATACAACAGGTCGGGGTGCTTCGCGCGTTCCTCTTTGAGCATGGCAAGACGTCGGAGGAAGCCTCCACGTCCCGCCTTCATCGTATCGGGCAGCTGACTGCTGAGGGCGTATATCTGCGAATGGGTGTCGTTGGTGTGCAGAATGACCAACTGCTTATGCTTCTTAGCTTGTCCGCTGAGCGTCAGCAGCAACATTATTATAATAGGTGTACGTTTCATAATTCTCATCTTTTTTACATCTTATCTCTTACCTAACAACAATTCGTCCTTCAATTTCTGCGTCCACGACCTTGCCCTGTTTGTCCATCTCGCGGAAATAGTTCATAATGATGAAACGCGTATTGTTCGACGTTTCCTTCGGAGCATGGAAGTCACGGGCTTTCTTGAAAGCCTCCAACTTGTCGGTACCACCAAGGAGATAGTCGATGCTTGCAACGCGATAGTCGCGCTGGGGATCGACAGGTTCGCCATTAATGGTCAGCGACTCCATTTGATGCTCTTTCGTAATGACCATACGCACGGAACTGCTGACACCCTCGCCACCAACAGAGGCTATCTGACGGAACAGATCCAGCACGTCGTTGCCACTCAACGTCGCGAAGGCAATCTTGTTTTCAAACGGCGCAATATCGAGCACGTCGCCATAGGTCACTTCGCCCTTGGGCAGAGCAGCACGGACGCCACCCATATTGTAAATGGCAAAGTCGGGCTGTTCGTTATAGTCCTTTGACGCCCAAACCAAAATGTCGGAAAGCAGGTTCGACAGTGTTCCCTCAGGACGCTGGGCCGTCATATACTTGGCAGAACGGCCAACGACAGGGCTCATGACACTATCGACAACGTGTTTATAGGGTCTTATAAACTCAGCGGCCTGTGCATCAGGCTGTGCATCGTAACGGCTGTCAATGAGGATGCGCGTACGTTGAATACCTGCGACCTCATAGTGTGACCGACAGCCCGCGACCACCATCATCGTGGCCAAAATGGGTAATAAAAGTGTCTTATTCTTCATATTTTCAGGTTTTTATGGTGCAAAAATACAAAAAAATAATAAAAAAACACCATGCAGAAGCATTTTTTTCACTTTTCACTTTTCACTTTTCACTTTTTTTTGTACCTTTGCAGCCGCTTTCCGCGTAATCGCTGGCAGGAAGTCTCGAGAGGCCTGTTATGTTGCGCATGGAACGATACAACAATTTTAAACGTTTAAAAAGAAAATGGATTTAATTAAAGTTGCTGAAGAAGCATTTGCAACCGGCAAGCAGTTCCCAGAGTTCAAGGCTGGTGACACTATCACTGTCGCTTACAAAATTATCGAGGGTTCTAAGGAGCGCATCCAGCTCTATCGTGGCGTAGTCATCAAGATCTGCGGTCACGGTGACAAAAAGCGCTTCACCGTTCGCAAGATGTCAGGTACCGTTGGTGTAGAGCGTATCTTCCCCATCGAGTCGCCAAACATTGAGAGCATCGAGGTGAACAAGGTTGGTAAGGTTCGTCGCGCTAAGCTTTACTATCTGCGTAAGCTCACTGGTAAGGCTGCCCGTATTAAGGAGAAGCGCAGCGGTGCCCGTGCTGTTGCTGAGTAATCTCAGACGAGACCTGCACGACATAAAAAGAGATACTTCAGTCATGAAATGTCTCTTTTTTCTTTTCTTATGCTGCAATATTCCAAATTTATTTTGTAACTTTGCAGGCAGAAACATAAAACAGCAATAAAAATGAAAGAATTAGCACTTAAGTACGGATGCAATCCCAATCAGAAGCCCTCGCGTATCTTTATGACGGAGGGCGAGTTACCCATCGAAGTGATTAACGGCCGCCCAGGCTACATCAACTTCCTCGACGCACTGAACGCGTGGCAGTTGGTGAAGGAACTGAAGGCAGCTACAGGTCTGCCCGCTGCAGCTTCGTTCAAGCACGTGAGTCCTGCTGGCGCTGCTGTTGGTCTGCCCCTGAGCGACACACTGAAGAAGATTTATTTTGTGGACGACATCAAGGGACTGGACGAGAGCCAGATTGCCTGTGCCTATGCCCGTGCTCGTGGTGCTGACCGCATGTCGAGCTATGGTGACTTCGTAGCCCTGAGCGACACGTGCGACGCCACCACTGCCCTACTCCTGAAGCGCGAGGTAAGCGATGGTGTCATTGCTCCCGACTATACCGCCGAGGCTATCGAAATACTGAAGGACAAGCGCAAGGGTACGTATAATGTCATCAAGATTGACCCCACGTACAAGCCCGCTCCCATTGAGACGAAGCAGTGCTTTGGCGTGACCTTCGAGCAGGGACGTAACGAGATCAAGCTCGATGACCCCGCATTGTTTGAGAATATCCCCACAAAGAACAAGACTTTCAGTGCCGACGCTAAGCGCGACCTGATTATCGCACTGATTACATTGAAATATACGCAGTCGAACTCAGTGTGCTACGTGAAGGACGGACAGGCTATCGGTATCGGTGCTGGTCAGCAGAGCCGTATCCACTGCACGCGTCTGGCAGGTAACAAGGCTGATATCTGGTGGTTGCGCCAGCATCCGAAAGTGATGGCATTGCCCTTCAAGGAGGGTATCCGCCGTGCCGACCGCGACAACACCATCGACGTTTATATCTCTGAGGACGAGCACGATGACGTATTGCGTGACGGTGCTTGGCAGCAGTTCTTCACCGAGCAGCCTGAGGTGCTGACGATGGCTGAGAAGAAGGAGTGGATTGCCAAGAACACAAAGGTAGCGCTGGGCTCGGACGCGTTCTTCCCCTTCGGCGATAACATTGAGCGCGCCCACAAGAGCGGCGTAGAGTTCATCGCCCAGGCTGGTGGTTCTGTTCGCGACGACCATGTTATCATGACGTGCGATAAATATGGTATTGCTATGGCCTTCACGGGCGTCCGTCTATTCCATCATTAATTAATTATGGCTACAGGAGAGAAGGATTTCCAGAGTATTCTGGAGAACGGTATTTCGTTTGGTCGCGGTGGTGGTCCTCGTAAGGAGGAAGACAAAGTGAAAACCAAGGCCAAGAAGAAAAAGTATATCACTGGTGCTCACGGTAGTGGCTCTGCCAAGCAGAAGGCCAAATACCGTGAGCAACGGGCCAACAGGCATAAGAAGTGAGATGGAAGATGTAAGAGGAATTCGCAACGCCACACTCTGCTATGCAGAGAAGATGTAAGATTAACAAAACTACTGACGATATGAGAAAACTACTACTATTATTATTGTTTACCATGGTAACCACGATGGTTTCCGCCCAGAAATATGTGGGTGGTGATATTTCGATGCTCACCAAGTATGAAGATGCCGGTGTGGTCTATAAAGACAAGAATGGCAACGCCGTACAACCCCTACCCTTCTTCAAGGAACAGGGACTGAACGCCATGCGCGTACGCTTGTTCGTCGACCCCTCGCTAGACAACGACAAGGCCGTTTGTCAGGACCTTGAATACGTCAAGGCTTTAGGCAAGCGCATCAAAGACCAGGGAATGGCTTTCATGCTCGACTTCCATTATAGCGACACATGGGCAGACCCAGGAAAACAGTGGACGCCTGATGCTTGGAAAAGCCTCAACGACAAACAACTGTGCGAAAAGATTTACGAATACACAAAAGAGTGTCTGCAACAGTTGAAGACAGCTGGCGCCACTCCCGACTTCATCCAAACAGGTAATGAGATCAGCTATGGTATGCTGTGGGGTACAAAAGCTGCTGTAGGCAGTAACACTGTCAACCGTTGTTACACCAACAGTTCTGAAGCCAACTGGACCCGTTTCTTCAATCTGCTGAAGAAGGCTGGTCAGGCCTGTCGCGAGGAGTGTCCCAATGCGAAGATTATCATCCATAGCGAACGTACACCGAAACCCAGCGTACTGACAGACTACTTTGACCGCATAAAGAATGCAGAAATCGACTACGACATTATCGGACTGAGCTATTATCCAGAACATCATGGCAATCTGGCTACACTGGAGACTGCGTTGACATCTCTGGAGAACAAGAACTACGGCAAGGACATCATGATTGTTGAGACGGGGTACAGCTATGCATGGAGCATTGGCGGTGAATACGACTATACAACTACCTATCCATATACGGAAGAAGGGCAGCGCCAGTTCACAGCCGACCTCATTGCGAAACTGAATGGACACAGCAGTGTGATGGGACTCTTCTGGTGGTGGCCCGAGGATAACGGCAACAAAGGTGTCACTAGCAGTTGGTGGAATGCTGCGCTCTACAATCACAATACTGGTCAACCCTATGCCGCCTTCTACGAGTTGAAGAACTTTAATGACGGAAGTGCAGGGATGCAAAGTGTCAGAAACGCTGACAACAAAGATGGTGCTTGGTACACGCTGGATGGTCGCAAACTGAACGGCACGCCACAAACGAAAGGTATCTATATCAACAATAACAAAAAAGTAATAGTCCGCTAAGTTAGCGGACTATTTCTTTTTAGAAGGTCAGGTCTTTACCTCGATAGAATTCCAACAGGGCATGTTGGTAAAGGTTCTCGTAGCGGGCCTGGACGAGCTCGGACTCGGACTTGAGGTAGGTATTCTTTGACTCGTTGAACTCAGTGATAGTCGCCTTGCCGTTCTCATATTTCGCCTGCATCAGATTGAAAGCAGTCTGCGTATTCTTTACCGCTTCAAGCGACGACTGCTCCTTCGACAGTGCATTCAAAGTGTTGTAATATACTTTCTGGATCTCTTGATAGAGCGTTTTCTTGGTGTTGTCGAGTTGCAACTGCTGATTCTCGCGTTGGATTTTCGCCGTGCGGATGCTGTTACGCGTCTGGAAACGGTTGAAAATGGGGATATTCAGGTTCAGACCGATGTATTGCGAGAAGTTATTCCTCAGCTGTGTACTGAAATTGTCGGACTTGAAACCGCTGGTAGTGTAGTAGTTCGTGCCCATACCGCCACTGAGCGAGAGCGTGGGGTAATAACCTGCACGAGCAATCTTAATGTTATGCTCGGTGCCTTTGAGTTTCAGTTGCTGAGCAGCAATCTCGGGCTTGATGCCAAGTGCCTCGGCGTAGATGATGTCGGGAGAAGGGATGGCGGCAGCGATATCGGCAGAGACATCGGCAAGTTCAGGACGGACGACGGTGAATCCGTCGGGCGTAGGAAGCTCGAGGAGCTGTGTGAGGGTGAGGATAGCCAACCGCGTGTTGTTGTCAGCTTGGGTCGCTAAAAGACGACTGTTTGCGAGTGTCGCGCGCTGCTGGGATAGTTCCGATTCAGAAGCCTTGCCGTTTTTGACGAATGCCTGGAGACGCACGACCTGCATGGAATCGATGTCGATTTGACGATGTGCGACTTCGGAAATCTCCATGTCGTAAAGGATTTGCACGTATGCCTGTGCCACCTTCATACGGATGTCGTTTTTGGCCTTCTCAAGGTCAGCGGTAGCAGCCTCGAGATTCAGTTGGTTCAATTTGATCTGATTGGGAATCTGGAATCCCGTGAAGAGCGGCATATTGGCACCCAGTTGGAGCGACGTCGACGACGTGTTGGTGTTGGAATAGGTGTTATCAGCCGTCAAACCGCGACCGAACGAGAAGTTCTGGTTCAGACTGGCACTGACGTCCGGGAGGCGGGAGTTACGGGATGTGCTCAGCTGAACCTCCTGCTGACGACGCTGGTTTTCCTGTTGCTTGATGGGGATGCTGTGCTCGATGGCGTAGTCACAGCACTCACGGAGGCTCCAAGCCTTTTGGGCACTGGCTGCACTAAAGCCAACTGAAGCAACTATGAACGATAGAATATACTTTTTCATAACCGTTTACTTTTCTTTATCATCAGTTACAATCTCAGGGCCACGAACCTTGTCTTTAGCCGTGATGCCCTTCTTAATCTCGATATTCACACCGTCAGAGAGTCCGGTCTCCACATAGGTACGATCGTAGGTCTTGTTTTTGCCCTCGCCTTTGACAATATACACGAACGTGCTGTCGCCACTGAACTCGATGGCACTCTCAGGGATGCTCAGCACCTTGTCTGCATGTGAGAGGACGATTTCGGCATTGGCACTATAGCCAGAACGGAGATGACTAGACTTGCCACCGACAGAATCGGCGGGCACTGTGACAGCAGCCTTGATTTCGAACTGATTCGCACCATTGCTTTCCACTGCCTTTGGCGAGATGTACTCGAGGGCGGCGTCGAACGACAGGTCCTGTAAGGCACCGATGGTAATCTTCATCGGCATACCGCTGACAAGCTGTCCGACTTCGGTCTCGTCGATATTACCGCGGAAGATCAAGTCCTTCATATTCGCAACAGAGGCAATGGTGGTTCCATCGTTGAAAGTATTCGAGAGAATAACGGAGTTACCGACCTTGACAGGAATATCAAGGATGACACCACTGATGGTAGAACGGACGAGCGTAGACGAGGCCTTGGCATTTGACTTCGACACACCATCGCGCACCACTTCGAGGGCATCCAGAGCAGCCGACTTCTCATGTTGAGCTTGAGTCAGCTTTATCTTTGTCTTATCATACTCATCGGCACTCACCAACTTCTGGTTGAAGAGGTTCTCTTCACGCTGGAAGTCAATTTCAGCCTGTTTCAGGTTGATATCTGCCAGACGCACACGCATCTCGGCACTCGACAACTGGGCCATATCGGGAATTACCTTCACCTTGGCAATCACATCGCCAGCATTCACATAGTCGCCTGGCTCCTTCAACAATTCAGAGATGATACCAGAGATCTGCGGCTTGATATTGACCTCGTTGCGAGGTTCAATCTTGCCTGTAATAATGGTCGTCTTCTGGATGTTCTCCGTCGTGGGGGTAAACTCGTTGTAGACAACTTCCTTGGGTTGGCTCTTCTGCCACAGGAACACGAATGTTCCGATGAAAATCAGCGCGATAATTGCGGCGATAATCAGTTTGCTGTACTTTTTCATATCATTGTTTTTTATTATTGTTATCTTTTGGGGGTGTCAGCGACAAATCGCTGACCACACTATTATTCATCACGCATGGCGTCAACGGGTTTGATGCTCATGGCTCGGGCGGCTGGGGCAAGACCCGCAAGGACACCCATAGTGGACACGACGAGTGCCGCGAAGATGGCCGTCCAGAAACCAATCTGGAAGTGGGCCGCAACGATGCCGTCTTCCGTATTACCCAGTTCGAGCATTTGGAGGATGAGCACTCCGAAGAGGATACCACTCATGCCTGCCACCAGTGTCAATACGATACTCTCGGAGATAATCTGCGACAGTATCATCCTCGGCGTAGCACCGATAGCACGACGGATGCCAATCTCAGTGGTTCGCTCACGCACCGTAACCATCATGATGTTCGACACGCCGATAGCGCCAGCCAGCAAAGTTCCAAGCCCTACGAGCCAGATGAGGAAGTTGACACCCTTAAAGAGGTTGTCTAGCATCTGGAAGAGCACCTCCGTATTGAACACCATCGCGCCTTGTTCATCGGTTGGATCAATGGTGTGGGCCCTGGCGATAGTCTCTCGGATGCGGTCAGTGACTTTCGACATGACTACCCCTGGACGTCCAGTAACAGCAATCAGGTCAACGGCATTACCGCGGTTGTAGGCCTGTTGCATGAAGGTTAGCGGCAGGATGACACCAGTACCGTTTTCTCCGCTGATGTTAACACCCTCGCTCATATTGTAGTCGACACCTACTATCTGATAGTAGATATTGTCGATGCGGATGCGTTTGCCGCAGGGGTCGCCACCACCAGGAAACAGTTCCTTGTAGGTCTTCTTCTGGATGACGCACACCTTGCGATGGTCGCGAATATCAGCCTCATCAATGTATCTTCCGTAGAACAGCTTCGGTTCGTTGACCCGTTGGTAGTCGGGCATGGCCCCACTGACGCCAATAGTAGCTTTACGGTCTCCATAATAAGCTGTGCCACCGTTCGAAAAGAGCAAGGGTGTAATGACGTCAAGTTCAGGAACGCTATGACGTAAACGGTCAACATCTTTGTAGTCCATATGCCAATAACGACCTTTACGAAAGCCCTTGTACGCCTTGCTTGTAGGTTGTGCCCACACCAGCGCGCTGTTTGTGGCAAAACCCGCAAAGTTCTGTTGTAGCAGTTCCTTCAGTCCGTTGCCGCCACCCATCAACGCAACAAGCATGAAGACGCCCCAGAACACACCGAAGCCGGTGAGGAACGAGCGCGACTTGTTACGCGTCAGTGTGTCAAGGATTTCCCTGTATGTATCTAAATCTATTCTCATAACTTAATCTGCTCTTAGGGCCTCGATGGGGCGAATTCTACTTGCTTTGAATGCGGGTATGAGTCCTGCTATCGTTCCAGCAATAATCATTACCAGCGTAGCCTCCACACAAACGTCCAGTCCGACAGTCGGATTAAGGAACATCGTAGCCTTGAATAATCCAGTATCTATGGTCTCGTGACCTATCGTTGCGTCCATATATTCGTTGGCGAAAATACCCAACAACATACCGATATAGCCGAAGATGGTCGTAATGATTACACTCTCTATGATAATCAGTCGCAGAATCCCCCAGGGCTTGGCACCGATAGCCTTACGGATACCAAATTCATGAGTACGCTCCTTGACGGTGATGAGCATAATATTCGATACGCCTACGATACCAGAGAGTAGCGTAAACAATCCCACTATCCAAAGAGCAGTACGGATAATACCTATACCTTGTTCCATCTGCAGGTTCTGTGTGAAACGATTCCATAGCCAGACAGCGTCTTCGTCTTCAGGATGTGCCTGATGTTCGGCATTCAATCGGTGACGGTAGCTACGCTCAAAAGCCTCGTTAGCCTCCTCCGTCGGCAGTCCGTGGAAAGTAAATTCTATGCGGCCTGCGTCATCAGTCTTGGCACCGTAAATGCGTTTTATAGCCGTATAGCTACTGAACACATCTGAGCGTCCATTCTCCTGTTCCTTATAGATACCCACCACCTTGAAGGCAAAGTTTCCGACGTCTAAGAAGTCACCGACGCGACACTTCAGTTCCTTTGCCTGCTTGTTGCCTAACACCAGCACTTTACGGCTTTCCTTGACGTCAATATCATTGATGAAACGACCTTGCAATATTTCCACTTTATTAATTTTCGTGTGGTTGGGATAGACACCGCTGATACTTGTTGAAACATACTGCTGGCCATGACTGATGGTTGCTGACGTGTTGTACTGGGCACCTACCTCATCAACGTTCTCAGAGAATTCCCGCTCAGTAATCTTCATATCGCTCTCGTGCAGACGGATGTCGCGTCCTTCCTTCAGTCCCTGGTAGGCTTTCGACGTCCATCCGCCATAGACGACCATTGACGACGACAGGAAACGGTCGCTCTGCTTCAGATTGGCATTGATTAGTCCGTTACCGGCACCCAGCAACACGATGATCATGAATATACCCCACGCTACCGCAAAGCCTGTCAGTGTCGTGCGGAGTTTATTCCGTCGCGCAGTCTGCCATATTTCTGTAAATATATCTCGCATAATTTTCTAGTTGTTCTAGATTATCCAGAGTCTCTAGTTTATTTCATTAACCCGCCACTGCCGAACGGTGAGGCATCGTGGTTCAGGTTCTCTTCGATTTGTCCGATAACGCCGTCCTTGATATGAACAATCTTGTTCGTCTCGTTAGCCACACCGCTTTCGTGCGTCACCACCACGATGGTCATTCCCTCATCCTGGTTCAATTGCTTGAGCAGCTGCATCACCTCCACGGAGGTCTTCGAGTCGAGGGCGCCCGTAGGCTCGTCGGCCAAGATAATCTGCGGACGGGTGATGAGTGCTCTGGCAATTGCTACACGTTGCTTCTGTCCTCCCGACAGTTCATTGGGATAATGCTCGGCCCAATCCAGAAGACCCAGACGATCCAGATAATCCAGCGCCATCTGATGGCGTTTACGGCGCGACACCCCCTGGTAGAATAATGGCAACTCAACGTTTTCCACGGCGGTTTTAAACGAGATGAGATTAAAGCTTTGGAAGATAAAACCTATCATCTTGTTGCGATACTCGGCAGCACGGGTCTCGGAGAGGTTCCAGATGGGAGTTCCTGCGAGCTCGTAAGTACCTGAGTCGAAATTATCGAGAATACCTAATATATTTAATAAGGTACTCTTACCTGAGCCCGAAGCACCCATGATGCTGACGAACTCGCCTTTCTCGATGTCGAGCGAGATACCCTTCAGCACATGGAGTGGCTGGGCACCCTGATAGGTTTTGTTGATGTCTTGTAAGTGTATCATGAAAACAAACTTTTTACCTTGTTTTTATTCGTTAGACGCTGCAAAAGTACGAAAAGTTGCATTACCCTCCAAATAATTGGGATGAACTGCATACATTTGTGACGAATGAATAGAAGTATGATTAAACTTTAACATTCTGTAAGTTTTTTGTAGGCTTCTGCAACGTCGTCAATAGTGATGTCAAGGAGGTTCATCTGACGAAAGAGCTCTGGCAGACGCTCCTTCATAAACTCCTGCTTGCGGGCCTTCAGAATCTGCTTCTTGGCGCCAGGAGTGACAAAGTAACCCAGTCCACGTTTGTTGTAGATGATCTCCTCGCGAGCCAACTGTTCGTAGGCCTTCACTGCCGTATTGGTATTCACTTCTAAGAGCACGGCATACTCTCGGACGGACGGAATGCGGTCATCGTCCTTATACAATCCAGAGAGAATTTCGTCACACAGACGATCAGCCATCTGGATGTAAATCGCTTTATCATTAGTAAAAATCATACGTTCAACCATTTATTGTTAATAACCTGCATGCGGGTAAAAATCTTATACGAAGCCCAGTAGTGGAACACGATGAGCAGACACAACGTCGTGTTAAGAACATAGAAGAAGGGATGGAATACCTGGTTATATGTTTCCGTCTTCTCGTCCCATGTACCAGTAATGAATTCGATGTGGGGATCTATCTGGTTCAGAATCATAACCAGCAGGATACCAAGAACGACAATCGTTGCACTAGTAAACAGGAACTGCTGACGACGGAACAGCGTGCCGCCCAGGATATAGAGTGAATGGATGTAGAACACCCAGGTGAAGAGCAGCCATGCCATCTGCCAATGCTCGAAAGGTGCAGGGCCAAAAATTCGAGTGGCTATTAGGGGAAGTCCCCAGATGACGACACGACCCGTCACCCAGTCAATGAACACGCGCAGGGCGTCTGCCAACAGATAAGCGCCAATGGTGATGACTGCCAGCCAAACAATGGAGAGCAGCAGGCTGATGATGTATTTCTCCAAATTGGATACCGGCCAAAGCAGGAAGGCTGAGCGTTTGCGAGTGTCCTTCATGCCTGAGAATAGGAAACTGGCACCAAAGAGCATCGAGAAGCAGAAGAAGATAACACCGAAACCAACGGTCTGTCCCACAGAATTAGTATAGGAATATAAGACATCCTCCATAGGCCATTGGCTGACCATATCATCATATTTCATGCCATTCACGCGGGTAAAGAAGAGGTTGGCCATAAATATGACGAGTGTAAAGATGCCGAAGAGGCGAATCCACGTCTTACGCAGTACGAGGAACTGGCACTTCAGTGCCTGACCGAATCTTGTTGTATTGAAAGTACTCATAGTTTCATTAAACATTAAAAATTAAACATTAAATTACAGCACTGGTCCTGTTTTGGGGGTTGTTTTGTAGTTAAACAGGAGTTCGAGGTTCACCTGTGTCTCAGCGTCACCTTCCTGGCGCTTGGTGATGACAGCATTGCCCTGAAGCGTGGGCTCAGCATAGAGCACCGTATCGTCCATCTGCTGTGGAGAACGGAATTCGAAGGTATAGGCATCCTGAATTTCCTGCATCGAGGCATTCAGCAATACCGAATGCTGATCGAGCATCAAGATGTGGTCCAGCATCTGCTCCACGTCATGAACCTGATGGGTGGAGATGACAACGGTGCGCTCCTCTGTCATGTGCTGGGCAATGACCTTGCGGAACTGCGACTTCGAAGGAATATCGAGTCCGTTGGTGGGCTCATCCATCAACAGATACTTGGTGTTAGTAGCCATTGCAAAAGCAATATAAGCCTTCTTGCGCTGACCCATCGAGAGCTCACCCAAACGTACATCGGCAGGCAGTTCGAAATCAGCCAGACACCCGCGCAGGATCTCGTCAGAGAAATTGGGGTAGAAGGTCTTGTAGAGTTTCACATATTCCGAAAGACAAATGGCGGGCATCTCGAACTCCTCCGTTACGAGGAAGATGTCGCGCAGGGTTTCAGGCTCGCGGTCTTTTGTTGCAATACCATCGCAACATACAGAACCGCAAGAGGGGCGGAGCAAACCTGAAAGCAAGTAGAGCAGCGTGCTCTTTCCCGTTCCGTTCTTTCCTAACAATCCGTAGATACGGTTTTCCTCCAGCGTCAGGCTGAAATCATCGAATACCAGATGTTTGCTTCCGGCATACTTGAAACTGATGTTTTTTACGTCAATCATACGTTTTAATTATTTATGTTTGTATTATTGTTTATTGTCTGAATCGAGCTCCAAAAGCTACTGTATTGGTGTACTACTTTATTAGTACACTGCAAAAGTAGAGAAAATAAGCTTACGCTCCAAACTTTTCAAGCAAAAAGTGCTATTCTTTAACTTTCTTTAGCATTTGGGGTGTCATAACAGCCCTATATACCTCGCGCGTTCCTTATTATTTATATTAATGTCGGATTGTATGGAAGCCGAGGTAATTGTACCTCAAGGATTCAATATTGGGTAGTATTTAAAAAAAGTCAACAAATGTTAATCATTGGGTGTTCGTAGATTTTCCACGAAAACGTTTGCGTAATTAGTGTACATTTACTACCTTTGCATCATCAACTAACAATAACAAACGATAATATCACATATGGTCAACCTTAGGAAACTGGCTACCATCATCATATTCCTAGCGTCTGTAGTCCTCATGACACCTGGGCGAGCTCAGGTGAAAGACGATACAACCAGCAGATTGCTGCAGAAAGTTCGCATCACCTTCAATCAAAACGACGAGCACGCTTTCTACGAAGCGAATGCCAACTATCGCAACTATCTGCTCCAACAGGGCGACATCAGCGGATTCTATCTCAGTTGGAAAAATGAAGTGCTCTATGACGTCAATCACAATCACTTCTATCGCGCCCTGCGAAAAACTATGACAATGCAGGCAGACATGGAACAACGTGGCGCCACTCGAGAGCTCTATAAGACCACTCACCTGCGAGGTATCATCTATTCGTTAAGAGGAAATATTCCCCTAGCCCACCAGTACTTCGAGAAGGCATTGGATCAGGTGGACCACTCCCAGCCTGCCAATCTCGTGTCGCTCTATATGGACTTGGCGAACATCGAGATGGACACCCAGCCTAAGGAAGCTATGAAACACCTCGACTGCGCCATTGAAGTCATCAGGGCCAACGATTCCAATTACGAATACAGCGACGCCATCGGATTCAAGGTCATTGTGGCTTACGCTATGCGCGACTGGGAACAGGTGAACGAGGCTTTTGACGAATACATCAAGCTCCGCAAGACACTGGGGCAGGACTTCAGTTCCACCTATTATAATTATGCCGTCATCTGTAAGGCTGCAGCAGACAAGCGCTACGATGATGCCATCAAGCAGACGTATGAACTAACTAACACAACAGATATCTATAAGTTCCAAACTGAAATTTACGAACTGGCAGGTGATACAGTACGTGCCTTTGAGACGCAGAAACACTACATGGCCATCAAGGACTCAGTAGACAATGTCATCATGAGTGAAGAGATGGTGGGTTCTGCCAATGACCTTGAGAATGCCGAAGCGCTGAACAATGCCGTCTGTAAGAAAAACGCCCTCCTGCAGTGGGCACTCCATCTTGGATTTATCGCAGTTCTGGTCATCGGATTTCTGATTTATCGCTGGAACCGCTCGCGCTACATGAAGAGTCTTCAGCGTCAGAATCGTGAACTGCTTATCGCGCGCGACAAGGCACAGGAGGCAGAACGCATGAAGGTTAGCTTCCTACAGAACATGAGTCACGAAATCCGTACGCCTTTGAACGTCATCAGTGGCTATTCCCAGATCATCAGCGACCAGAACGCCCTGTTGAGTGACAATGAACGTGCGGATATGGCCAAGCGTATTACCCACAGCACCCACACCATTGTACACATCGTAGACGAAATACTAGACATCTCAGGCAAGGAAAGCATCCACTATATTGACAAAACAGATATGGTGGGCTGTAACGAATTGGCCCGAAAAATGCTGGAGCCTTACAAAACTGAGGAAACGAGTTTGGAGGTACGTCTCGACGCACATTTGAAGGACAGCTGTGAGATTCTGATGAATCGTCACGAAGTGGAAAAAATCCTGCATCATCTGCTCGACAACGCCTTTAAGTTTACCAAGCAGGGAAGCATCACGCTCAAAACCTATACTGACAAGCTGGACGGAATGGTATGTTTCAGCGTGACGGACACGGGATGCGGTATCAAAGAGGGCGATGAAGAGAAAATCTTCGAACACTTCTACAAGTCGGATGCATATATAGAAGGGGTAGGGTTGGGACTCTCGCTGGCTCGTCGCGTAGCTCGCCAATTAGGCGGCGACGTAGTGCTCGACACCGAATACAAAGACGGTAGCCGGTTTATCCTGAAACTGCCTAGGGAGTAACTATTTAGCAAGGAAAATCAACCTCGCTGGTCGGCTCCCCACATCATTTTCTCACGCAACGTGTGGAAATACTTAGTGCCTGCACGCTTGATGACCTGCACCCGATAAGGAGCGCGACGTAAGGTCAGTTGCGTGGTTTCATCCAACTTTTCGCTTCGTCCGTCCAAAGCAACAAGGAAATTATGCGTACGACTCTCGACGGAAAGTTCTATCACGGAGTCTTCCGAGACAACGATGGGGCGAACGTTCAACGAATGAGGAGCAACGGCAGTCAACGAGAACACATGGGTTCCTGGCACAATAATCGGACCTCCTACGGAAAGCGAGTAAGCGGTAGAACCCGTAGGTGTCGAAATGATGAGTCCGTCAGCCTGATAGGTCGTCAGCGTCTCGCCATTAATCGTAGCATAGATGGAAATCATCGAAGCGTTGTCGCGTTTTAGGATGGCCACATCATTCAACGCACAATTATACCCTTGCAACTCCTGACCTTTTGTCTCCACCTGAATGACAGCACGCGTATCGACAGCATAATCCTCATCATGCAAGGCATGGATGGTATGTTCTATCTCCTGCGCATTAACGTCAGCCAGGAAGCCCAACCGTCCTGTATTGATGCCAAGGATGGGAATCTGTTTCTGTCCTACCACGCTGGCAGTGCGCAAAAAAGTTCCGTCGCCTCCCATCGAAATGGCAAAGTCAGCCTCAAACTGGTTGTTGTCAAAGACGTTAACCCCTTTCAGTGACATCTGCTGCCCCTCGGTGATGAAGGTATAGAACTCGCGTTCAATAAAAACCTCTGCCTCGTATTGCGACAGACAAGCGAGGATTTTCTGTATCGAAACAGACTTCTTGGGTTGGTAGACATTGCCAAAAATGGCGAATCTTAGTTTACGCGTAGACATCATTTCTTACTTTTTGCGTGCAAAGATACGCATTTTTTTGCGTCTTTGTGCCTTCGTATTCATTTTTTTTGTATCTTTGCACCAAACTAATGATTTTAGCTATGACGAAACTAAGTGTAAATATCAATAAGATTGCCACACTGCGCAATGCCAGAGGCGGCAATAATCCTAACGTGCTGGCTGTTGCACGCGACGCAGAAATCTTTGGTGCCCAGGGCATTACCGTTCATCCTCGTCCTGACGAGCGCCACATCCGCTATCAGGATGTTCGCGACATCCGTCCACTCATCACAACGGAGTTTAACATCGAGGGAAATCCTATCCCATCGTTCACAGAACTAGTGCTGGAAGTCAAGCCGAATCAGGTAACGCTGGTTCCTGACGGACACGACCAGATCACTTCCAATCACGGATGGGACACACTGGAGAACAAGGCATTCCTGACGGATATTTGTAAGGTCTTCAAAGAAGCAGGTATCCGCACGAGCATCTTCGTGGATGCCGACCCCAGAATGGTGGAAGGAGCCAAAGCGTGTGGTGCCGACCGCGTAGAGCTATACACGGAGCCCTATGCCTCTGGTTATCAGGCCAATCGCGAGGCCGCCATTGCTCCGTTTATTGCTGCCGCCGAGGAGGCTCGCAAGGTTGGTCTCGGCCTCAACGCAGGTCACGACCTCTCGCTCGAAAACCTGCACTACTATCACCAACAGATTCCCTGGACGGACGAGGTCAGCATTGGCCACGCCCTCATCTGTGACGCCCTCTATCTGGGTCTCAAGGAAACCATCAAACAGTATTTACAAGCATTAAAATAGTATGAAAAAGGTTTATGTATTCTTAGCAGACGGCTTCGAGGATGTCGAGGCTCTGATTCCTGTTGACGTATGGCGTCGCGGAGGTTTGGACGTAGTAACGGTGAGCATCAGCGATTTCCCTTTGGTGCGCTCAGCTCACGGCGTAAATATCGAGGCTGACATCATGTTCGAGCAAGGTGACTTCTCGGATGCCGACCTCATCTTCCTGCCTGGAGGCATGCCTGGCGCCTCGAACCTGTTTGACGACAAGGATGTCTGTAAGGTCGTTGTCGACCAGCACATGGCTGGCAAGAAGGTAGCAGCCATCTGTGCTTCGCCTGCTGTCGTCCTGGCTCCGCTGGGTATTCTTGAAGGCAAGAAGGCCACCTGCTATCCTGGTTTCGAACAGGCCTTGGAGGATGCAAAATATACGGGCGACCTCGTCACCGTCGATGGTAATGTCACCACAGGCGAAGGCCCAGCAGCAGCCTTCCCCTTCGCCTACGAACTCCTTGCCCAGTTGGTTGACAAGAAGACCTCCGACCAGATTGCCGAAGGCATGCGTTTCAAGCACCTGATGGCCTGATGGATTACGTCATCATCGTGGCAGGCGGGAAGGGCCTGAGGATGGGGAGCGATATTCCCAAGCAGTTCCTGCCAATAGGCGGGAAGCCAGTGCTCATGCGGACTCTCGAAAGATTCCGCGACTACTCCCCTACCCTGCAGATTATCCTCGTATTGCCTCAAGCCCAGCAGGACTATTGGCACAAGCTTTGCCAAGACTATGACTTCAAGGTGGAATATGTCTTAGCCAATGGTGGCGAGACGCGATTCCACTCAGTACAAAACGGTCTCGCAAAGATTCCTGACAATGCCGAAGGAGTCGTAGGCGTTCACGATGGTGTACGCCCGTTCCCCAGCATCGATGTCATCCGCAACTGCTATGAAACAGCCCGCACGGCAAAGGCCGTCATTCCCGTCATTCCCGTCGTAGAAACGGTTCGTCACCTGCAAGGAAACACTTCTGTTACAGTGCCTCGTAGTGACTATCGGCTGGTGCAGACGCCGCAAACTTTTGACATCCAATTGCTTAAGGCAGCTAACAAGCAACCCTATAACGACGGATTTACCGACGATGCCAGTGTGGTCGAAGCCTTTGGCTTCAACATCACGCTCGTCGAAGGCAATCGCGAGAACATCAAGATTACCACACCCTACGACCTGAAAATAGCTGAGGTACTGATAGGATGACTTCGATACTGCAACAAGACATACAATACTTGCCTGGGGTTGGCCCTAACAGGCGAAAGATGCTCAGCGAAGAGCTGGACATCCACACCTTTGGCGACTTGTTGCAGTATTATCCTTACAAACACGTCGACCGCAGCAGACTGTACAGCATCGGCGAACTCAATGGCGATATGCCCTTCGTACAGGTAAAGGGCCACATCCTGAGTTTCGAGACCTTCAAGATGAGTGCCCGCAAGGAACGCGTCGTGGCACACTTTACCGATGGCTCAGGCAAGGTGATGGACCTGACGTGGTTCAACGGTGGCAAGTATGCCAAGCAGAGTTACGCCATCGGCAAAGAATATATCGTCTTCGGACGTCCCAACGTCTATAACGGACGCATCAATGTGACCCACCCTGACATCGACGCTGCAGACAAGCTGGAACTGTCGACAATGGGCATGCAGCCCTATTACAACACGACGGAAAAGATGAAGAAGATGGGACTCAACTCCCGTTCTGTCGAGCGTCTGACGAAAGCGCTCCTCGACGTGCTCAAAGAGCCCCTGCCAGAGACCCTTCCTGATTTCATCACCCAGAAGTTGCACCTGATGTCTCGCGACGAAGCCCTGCGGAAGATTCACTATCCGCAGAATGCCAAGGAACTGGAACAGGCCCGTGTCCGACTGAAGTTCGAAGAGCTGTTCTACGTGCAACTGAACATATTAAGGTATGCCAGCGACCAGCGACGGAAATACAGAGGGTATGTCTTCTCGCAAGTAGGAAACTGCTTCAACGATTTCTTCCACAACCACCTGCCTTTCTCGTTGACAGAGGCACAGAAACGTGTCATCCGTGAAATCCGCAAGGATATGGGCAGCGGACGACAGATGAACCGTCTGCTGCAAGGCGACGTAGGTAGCGGAAAGACCCTCGTCGCGCTGATGTCGATGCTCATCGCACTGGACAACGGCTATCAGGCCTGCATCATGGCTCCTACGGAAATTCTGGCAGAGCAACACCTTAAGACCATCATGGACTTCCTGCAGGGCATGGACATCCGTGTGGCCTTGCTGACAGGCATCGTGAAAGGCAAACGCCGTCAGGAAATCCTCGACGGATTGTTGGATGGCACTGTGCAAATTCTGGTGGGCACTCATGCCGTCATCGAGGATACTGTGCAATTCGCACGGTTAGGTTTTGTGGTTGTCGACGAACAGCACCGCTTTGGCGTTGCCCAGCGTGCCAAGCTTTGGAACAAAAGCACAAATCCGCCCCACGTGCTCGTCATGACGGCAACACCTATTCCCCGCACGCTCGCAATGACGCTCTATGGCGACCTCGATGTCTCTGTTATCGACGAACTGCCGCCTGGCCGCAAACCCATCGTCACACAACATGTGTACGACCGTTCCCTACCCTCGCTCTACGACGGCATCCGCCAGCAAGTTCATCAAGGTCGTCAGGTGTATATCGTCTTCCCGCTCATCGAAGAAAGCGAAAAAATTGACCTCAAAAACCTCGAAGACGGTTTCGAAGTGTTAAAACAAGTTTTCCCAGAATTTCGCTTAAGCAAGGTTCACGGCAAGATGAGACCTGCCGACAAGGAGGCCGAAATGCAACGCTTTGTCAAGGGCGAAACACAGATCCTCGTGGCCACCACAGTCATCGAGGTTGGCGTCAATGTGCCCAACGCTTCCGTGATGGTCATCCTCGAAGCCCAGCGCTTCGGACTCGCCCAGCTCCATCAGCTCCGCGGACGCGTCGGACGTGGTGCCGATCAGTCGTACTGCATCCTCGTCACCTGTTTCGAACTGTCTGCCGATACGCGTAAGCGTATCGATATCATGTGTGAAACCAACGACGGCTTCCGTATTGCCGAGGCCGACCTGAAACTGCGCGGCCCTGGCGACCTCGAAGGAACCCAGCAAAGCGGCATGGCTTTCGACTTGAAAATTGCTGACATCGCACGCGACGGACAGCTCGTCCAGATGGCTCGCGACGAGGCTCAAATCATCATCGACGACGACCCCACCTGCACCTCAGAACGCTATGCCATTTTGTGGCGCAGACTGCGTGAATTGCGCAAAACAAACATCAATTGGGCGGCAATTTCGTAAGCGGTTAAGTGTTAAAACACACAAATAAACCTTAAACGATTCGTAATAAGTGCTTGATTTTGAACATTTTTTATTACCTTTGCACCGAATTTTTACCTCAAAAGAATAAATTTAGGATAATGAAGATATTAAAAACACTTGCATTTCTGGCTTTAGCAACAATGAGTTCACTCCCAACAATGGGTCAAGATCTATTGGCACGCCAGGCTCCTATTGACACGAAAATGAAGGCAGTGGACAGCGTCGCACTGCATCGACTGATAGAGACAGAAAGCTATTATGAAGCTCCTGCCGCTGACTTATACGACGATTGGGACAACATGCATGCTCACAGCCATGCAACAGAACTGCCCGATACGTTCCGCATTTCCCTGAAGAATTTCTGCATGCCCACCGACAGCCGCGTGCTCACCTCGAACTTCGGTTCACGTTGGGGACGCCAGCATAAGGGTCTGGACATCAAGGTATATATTGGCGATACCATCCGTGCAGCCTTCGATGGCCGTGTACGTGTTGTACGCTACGAAGGTCGCGGCTATGGTAAGTACGTCGTCATCCGTCACGACAACGGACTGGAGACCTACTACGCCCACATGTCAAAGCAACTGGTTCATGAGGATCAGGACGTTCGTGCCGGCGATCCTATCGGACTGGGTGGCAACACTGGTCGTAGCACGGGTTCACACCTGCATTTCGAGACACGTCTCTGCGGCATAGCTCTGAATCCTGCTCTGATGTTCGACTTCCGCAATCAGGACGTTGTCGACGACTACTTCACCTTCCGCAAGTCTTCCTATCAGCGTGAGTCGCAGGCTGCCACTCGTCTGCGTGGTGCCAATGTTGGTTCTAGCAACGAAGATGTGGAATTGGCCACAGCAGCCCCTGCCGCCAGCTATGCTCAGGAGTCTCGCTTCCACAAGGTCAAGAAGGGTGAGACCCTCTTCTCGATTGCCAAGAAGCGCGGCACGACGGTGGACACCATCATGAAGCTGAACCACCTGAAGAAGAATGCCAAGCTGAAGGCCGGTCAGATTCTGAAGTTCAACTAAGAAAACATTCATTGCAACAACATAAAAGCGGACAATTTGACTTGTCCGCTTTTTCTTTGCATGCAGGAGGCTTGTTTAAGCACCTCAGTCTTCAGACCATAGAATACAGGAACTGCTGGTTGACGTATTCACAGCGGACATTGCCGAAGCGGATGAGGCGCGCCAGCAGGTTGATGACCTTATGGCGGGGAAGACGTGAGAGGCGAACAATACGGTTCAGGGGCAACTGGCCTTCAATGGCATCCAGCAACAGGCGGATGTCGTCGTCGTAGGTAATCATAACACCTTGCGGTTTCTGCGCCTCACGCCAGAGAGCAAGATGAACGGGCGAAGCCACGATGTTCTCGTCATTTATGCGGATATAGGCGCGCTTGCGGCCGTCTTCGTCCAGCGCACAAACAGGGCGTCTGCCAGAAGGCGAGACGGTAGCGATGACTATGGTACGCTTGTCCACATGGTAAGTGTCGAACTTGATGCTCGCTTCGGGCTTACAGAATTTGTAGGCTGCCTGGTGCATCATGTAGATCTCCTCTTCGCTACGCACACCTGAGAGATGACCGTCGTCGCGAACGCCAATGAGCAGCCGTCCGCCGTCAGTATTGGCAAAAGCCGATACCGACTTAGCCAACTTACAAGCATCAGCCACACGGTATTTAAAGTCCTGCTGCTGGTGCTCCCCCTCCCGAATAAGCCTCAGAAGATACCCCTTGTCGTCCATACGCTCTGCAAAGATACAACAAAAACACGAAGAAACAAAGGAAAACCAAAATAAATGATAGGGCAACTGACTTATTCCCACGTGAGCTTTCTTTCAATATCGGATTAGGCGCAGCAGTTCCATTCTACGGTCGTCTCCGTCAAAGCGGCCACAATAAGACCTATATGACGTTGCACGATCATGTCAAGCCCTTTGTGCGCCTGCGTGTCAAGTACACTATCAGTCAGCAATCGAAATAATTCCGGCAGCTACGGGTAAGTGAAAGAGGTAAATCGTATTTTTATTCCTTTTACTTCTTGGACTTCTTTGTCTTCTTGGACTTTTTGGACTTCTTGCTCTTCTTGCTTTTCTTGGACTTTTTAGTTTTCTTGCTTGCCTTCACTTTGTCCTGCTTACCTGCTTTAGCAGACTTGATCTTGCCATCCTTGCCGAAGGCGTCAAAACGGAGTTGATGGCGGTCGTGGTCGAAGAAACGGGCGGAGTTGACACTCTGACCGTTGATACGTGTCTCGAAATGCAGGTGCTCGGTAGTAGCACGGCCTGTGCGACCCGTCAGTGCAATGACGTCGCCGGCCTTGACGCGGTCGCCGACCTTGACAAAATTCTTGGAGTTGTGACTATAATAGGTCTCGAGGCCGTTGTCGTGCTTGATGCGTATCAGATTGCCATAGCCATAGAACGGGCCAGAGAACACCACCTCGCCATCGAAGGCTGCAAGGATGTTGTCGTTGGCCTTGGTCTTGATGTCGGTACCTGAGTGGCCACGACCTCCACGAGAGCCATAGGCGCTGATGACCTTGGCACCAGGCAGGGGATAGCTCCAGTTTTGGCTATTAGCTGTTGGCTGTTGGCTATTAGCTTTTGGTTGAGGGCTGTTAGCTGCGTCCTTGGTCTGGGCACAACTGGAGAGCGTCAAAAGCCAAAAGCTAAAAGCTAATAGCCAAAAGCTATACGTCCTCCTCATACTCAAAGTCTTCATAGTCTTCAACGTCCTCAACGTCGGCATCGTCGATGTATTCGATTTCTTCGTCTTCGCCCTCGTCTTCCAATTCCTGAGCGAAGCGCGTCATATCCTTATCGCGATGAACCAGCGTATCCTCAGCCATGACGGCGGCAAGCTTGTTGCTTTCGGCATTCAGTTCGCGCCAAAGCACGTCCTTCAGTTCGTCGAGTCCCTGATTGGCCACTGCCGAGATAAAAACACAGGGCAGGTCGTCAGGCAGTGTCTCGCGCAACATCTCCACCAGTTCCTCGTCCAGCAGGTCGCACTTGGTGATGGCCAACACGCGATGCTTGTCGAGCATGTCCGGATTAAACTGGCGCAGCTCGTTGAGCAGGATTTCGTATTCACGCTTGATGTCGTCCGTGTCGCCAGGAACCATGAAAAGCAACAACGAGTTGCGCTCGATATGGCGCAGGAAACGCAGTCCGAGTCCCTTGCCTTCTGCCGCACCCTCAATGATACCTGGAATGTCAGCCATCACAAATGACTTGTTGTCACGATAGCCCACAATGCCCAGCGAGGGTTCCATCGTGGTAAAGGGATAGTTGGCAATCTTCGGACGGGCATTCGACAGCGACGACAGCAGTGTCGACTTGCCGGCATTGGGGAATCCCACCAGTCCGACATCCGCCAACAGCTTCAGTTCCAGAATGATGGTCATCTCCTGCATGGGCTCGCCAGGCTGTGCGTAGCGCGGAGCCTGATTGGTGGCCGAACGGAACTGGAAATTGCCCAGTCCGCCACGTCCGCCCTTCAGCAACACGATTTCCTGTCCGTCGTAGGTAATGTCGCAGACGTACTTACCCGTCTCAGCATCGTAGACCACCGTCCCGCAAGGCACGTCGATATACACGTCCTTGCCGTCCGTCCCATGACACTTGTCCTTGCCGCCATTGCCTCCGTGTTCAGCGAAGATGTGGCGCTCGTACTTCAAGTGCAACAGCGTCCAGTAGTTGTGGTTGCCACGCAGAATGATACTGCCACCCTTGCCACCGTCGCCACCGTCAGGACCTCCGTTGGGGTTATACTTCACATGGCGCAAGTGCATCGAGCCCTTGCCGCCCTTGCCTGAACGGCAGTATATCTTGACGTAATCTACGAAATTACTTTCCGGCATTACAAGTTATCAATAACGTTTTTAATGTCGGCAAAGATACGCTCCAGCGTGCCAAGGCCGTTGATATGGTGGTGGAGACCTTCCTTCTTATACCACTCGATGAGCGGCTGGGTCTGCGAGTGGTAAACCACGAGGCGCTTCTTGATGGTCTCCTCGTTGTCGTCGGCACGACCGCTCTGTTGTCCGCGCAGGATGAGACGCTTCATCAATTCGTCCTCAGGCACGTCCAGCTCTATCATAGCAGCAATCTTGTCACCACGTTCGTCGAGCATCTGCTTCAGGGCCTCAGCCTGTGGAATGGTACGTGGGAAACCGTCGAAGATGACGCCCTTATGGCCACGTCCGAACCCGTCGTACACCTTAGCCAGAATGGATACCATCAGGTCGTCGGGAATCAACTGACCATTATCAATATAGCCCTGCGCCGTCTTACCCAGCTCGGTGCCTTTCTTGATTTCATTACGCAGCACGTCGCCAGTCGAGATATGTCCCAGACCGTAGTGCTCTATCATCAAATCACTCTGCGTTCCCTTGCCTGAACCGGGAGCGCCAAAAATAACAATATTCTTCATATGGATTCTTTTTTCTTGTTTATCTTGTTTTACCTTCGTTTCTTTTCCTTTATACCACAAGTCGGTCAGCAAATCCTTCTGACCTTTCCCAGACTCAACGTCGCTGGGCAAATGAGGGAGTTTAATCTGTCTCATAGTTTATTCTTCGCATAAAGTATAGATTTCTCTCAGCCAGCGTCCTTCCTGGTCGTAGTCCAGTCCATAGCCCAAGATAAAGTCATTGGGGATAGAGAATGCGGCATACTCAATATCGAGCGGTTCTTTCAGCTTGTCGGGCTTGACAAAGAGCGTGCAGATATGAATAGAGGCAGGGTTGCGGGTACCCAGCGACTCAATCATATTCTTCATCGTGGCACCTGTATCAACGATATCTTCCACAATAACCACCGTACGGCCTGTCAAATCCTCGTTGATACCAAAGACTTCCTTGATTTTACCCGTTGAGATGGTTCCCTGATAGGATGCCAGCTTGACAAACGATATCTCGCAGGGAATGGTCATCTCGCGCATCAAATCGGCAGCAAAGATAAATGCGCCGTTCAACACGCCAAGAAATAGTGGATTCTTTCCTTCCATATCGTGGCTGATCTGAGCAGCCAACTGCTTTACACGTTCCTTAATTTCTGCCTCACTGATGGAGGTCTTGAACGTTTTGTCCTTGATTTTAACTATACCCATGGTGCTAAAACAATAATTTGCTGCAAAATTACGAAAAAAATAAGAATAAGGATTAAGAATTAAGAAATATTTCGTATTTTTGCAGGCAAATGAAGATATTTACTAGTACTCAGATACATGAGTTAGACCGTTACACCATCGAAAACGAGCCTATTCCCAGTCTCGATTTGATGGAACGTGCCGCCAAGGCACTGACACAGGCCATCACGGAAATGTATTCCGTCGCGACGCCTGTTGTCGTCTTTGCCGGACCAGGAAACAATGGCGGCGACGCACTGGCCGTTGCACGGCTGATGGCAGACAAAAACTATCAGGTCAGCGTTTACCTCTTTAATATCAGTGGCAGTCTTTCGCCTGACTGTGCTGCCAACAAGCAGCGCCTTCAGGAGAACAAGCGCATCCGTCAATTCGTCGAGGTCATCGAGGAATTCAATCCTCCCGTCCTCGAAGCCAACATGCTGGTGGTCGACGGACTCTTCGGTTCTGGCCTCAACAAGCCGTTGGCAGGTGGTTTTGCCTCGCTGGTCAAGTATATCAACTCGTCGCCTGCCCAGGTGGTAGCCATCGACATCCCTTCCGGACTGATGACGGAGGACAACACATACAACGTGCGTGCCAACATCGTCCGTGCTGACCATACGTTGACCCTCCAGCAGGTCAAGCTGTCGTTCCTCTTCCCTGAAAATCAGCAGTTTGTAGGCAACCTCCGCGTGCTCGACATTCGTCTGAGCGAGGAGGGTATGAGGAAGCTGGATTCGCAATACACCATTGTCGAAGAAAACGACGTACGCCAACTGATACTTCCACGCAGTCCCTATGCCCACAAAGGACAGATGGGCAACGCACTGCTCATTGCAGGCAGTTACGGCATGGCAGGAGCAGCCATCCTCGCCGCTCGCGCCTGTATGCGGGCTGGTGTAGGCAAGGTCACCGTCAACTCCCCTAAGCGCAACCTTCCCCTGTTACAAGTAGCTGTTCCTGAGGCCATCGTCCAGAACAACATGGAGGAGACCTACTTTGCAGAGGCCGTCGACACGGAAGACTTCAACGCACTGGGCATCGGACCTGGCTTGGGACAATCCGAACAGACCGCTATTGCCATGATTGCCCAATTGCGCCGTACGCAATGCCCTATTGTTGCCGATGCTGATGCGCTCAACATTCTGGCCAATCACCGCGCCTGGCTCCAGCAACTGCCACAGGACATCATCATGACGCCCCACCCCAAGGAACTCGATCGGCTGGAAGGTCATTCTGCCGACAGCTACGAACGGCTCACCAAGGCCAGCAATCTAGCAGAACGTCTGAAGGGGTACATCGTTCTGAAGGGGCACCATACCGCTATCTGCTGCCCTGGCGGACACATCCTGTTCAACTCCACGGGCAATGCTGGAATGGCCACTGCAGGCAG
Source organism: Prevotella sp. (assembly GCA_045112595.1). Lineage (GTDB taxonomy): Bacteria > Bacteroidota > Bacteroidia > Bacteroidales > Bacteroidaceae > Prevotella. The sequence goes on from JBGUIA010000043.1 coordinate 74,098, forward strand.
CGGCGACGTCCTGACGGGTATCATTACCGGTCTGCTGGCTCGTGGCTACAAACCTCAGGACGCTTGCGTCGTCGGTGTCTATCTGCATGGTCTGGCGGGCGACATTGCCGCCCACGACTTGGGTGAAGAGAGCCTTACGGCCAGCGATATCATCAATTGTTTGCCTCGTGCTTTTAAACGACTGAAAGAATGAAGAAACTACTCCTTTTACCTCTTTGCCTTCTTACCTTTTTACCTTTTCAGTTGAAGGCACAGCCGGAGATTGCTCAGTTGGAACCTGGTCAGACGGCTGACGGGGTAGTCTATTACCTGCCCAAGACGGCCGTCCGCATCCATCTGCTCATCGAGAAACAAACCTATACGCCAGGCCAGTTCGCACGCTATGCCGAGCACTACCTCCGACTGAAGGGTATCCAACAGCAAGAGCAAATCAGCCAGCGCATCATTAGCATCGAACTCAGCAGCTTTGGCGTTCGCGACACGTCAAAATGCTATTCCGTCCGACTGAAGGGAAAGGCCGAGACTGCCGAGATACGACTCAGTGAGCAAGGCACCCTGTTGGCTGTCAACGACGAGCCACTCGCACTGCCCCAGCCCATCCAAGCCGTGCTCAACGTCAATCCAATACCTCCCATCACACCCCTGCTTTCCTCTGAAACGCTCTCTGCAGGCAGCACGGCCAAGATGGCTGAACTGACGGCACAGCAGATTCAGGAGTTGCAGGAGCGCCGACAACTGTTGGCTACTGGTGAGGCTGACGAAATGCCTCAGGACGAGCAGCAGCTCCGTCTGATGCTTCAGCAGATTGACCAGAAGACATCCCAGCTGATGGCCCAGTTTACAGGAACTGTCCGTCGCGACACCACCCAACACGTGCTGACGCTCTGCCCTGAGCGCGAAATGAAACACGAGGTGCTGTTCCGCATCTCGCGACGTCTGGGGCTCGTCGATAGTGACGACCTCTCAGGCGTACCTTATTATATAGATCTGAAGAATCTCAACCCTGCCGAACATCCGGCGCTAGAGAACAAGAAACCCACAGGATTCTTCGTCAACGTCCCTGGCATGGCCCAGTTGACCGTCAGTCAGGAAGACCAGCCCTTGGCACAGTTTGACGTTCCCCTGGCACAGTTTGGCTTTACCGAGTTACGCGACGGCGACCTTTTCCGCCGTTACGTCACTCACCTGCAACTCCACCCTGCCACTGGCGCCGTTGTCCGCCAACAGGTCGAGCAGGAGAAATAAATATCCTTGGTGCTTCTATAACCTCACGCCGACAAAGGCGCGGGCATGGTATTTATTCTGATTGAAAGCAACATCACCGTTGTCATAGAAGGAGTTGCTCATCATGAACGAAGCACCAACGTTGAAACGAGGCGTGAAGTGATAGACCACAGAGGCACGCTCGTTGAAGATCATGTTGAAACACAGACCGTGGTCACGCTTTTCCTGATAGTCCTTGCCTTGCATGCGGTCAGCAGCGGAACGACCCTCGAGTTTATTGTGCTTGTAAACCACGAAGTTGGGCATGGCCGAAAGGTGGAGCAACCACTGTGAGTGCTTGCCGAGTACGAGGTTATAGCCGTAACCGCCACCAATGGCAAAATTGGCAAAGGTGAGGTGTACGTCGGGAGCATTCGGACTCCGCTCAATCAGCGCGTCGGTGGTCTTGATGCTACCGCCCTGGAAACTGGCACCCGCCAGCCATGAGCCTGCCGAGCGACGCTGATAGTAGTTCTGATACAAGGCTGCCGGGAAGGAGAAGCGACGGTGGTTGAAGGTGTAATAGGCAGCCACATTGACGACATTCATGCGCAGTCCTTCCTCGTCCAGATGGTCCACATCGCCCAACTTCATATCACCCGTCAGCGACGTGGCGCGCTGGTAGTTGATGTCGAAACTGATGCGATTGCCGTGGTATTCGAAATTGAACTCGTAGTCGTCGTAGTCGCCGCGCATCTTGGCAGGGTTGAGCGACAGCGAAACGGCAAGGTCGCAGTAGTTCACCTCCAAACCGATGGTGGTATTCTTCCTGGTGTGCAGGTCGTATTTCGACCAGATATCGTTCACGGTACCTTTGGCATGGATGTAGTTTCCCGTCTGGTTTACCATCGCCCTCAGCAGCCATTTCTCCTTAGGCCGGACGACATAGTTCGTGTCGTACTTCGACTTATAGTAGCTATTGCTGATTTTGTTGTTCAGGCGTTTCCCCAGACTTTCCTTTTTCACAATGGAATCGCTTTTCATGCTGTCGGCGGAAACGGACTGCGCATCCGTCTCCACCGTAACAGCACAAAATAGAATGATTGACAGTATTACTCTAATCATCATAATCTGCAGGTGAGTCCGATCTTGGTTTCGAAGGTTCTTGCGAAGACATTGCTATTCTGTCGCAATACCAGATCCTTGTCATAATAATAATTGTAGTGCGTGCGGCGCCAGTAGTAGGATCCTGAGAGGTTGATAGACCACTGCTTGGCAACGTGGAACTCAAAGATGGGATTGAGGACAAACAGCGCAGCATTACTGTTGTCACCCTGGACGTTCAGGTAGTGCAAGTCTCTCTCGCCACTGACATAGGCCTCCAGGTCTCTGTCCTCATAGCCTTTCCAGGTGTAGAGACGGAAGTACTTGGCATTGAGGATGATGCGACCGAAGCGTCCGAAGTCGAGCTGCGTCTTCGACTTGATGCTGAAACCGCTACCCATGTTGTAGTCGCGCTCGATGACGTTGAAGTAGTCGCTCTTGGTACCACCGAGCAGGATGCCGCTGAAGAAGATGCGCTGTTCCATATTGGAAAGGGCACCGGCCTGAGGCATTGACAGGATGAAACCTGGACCGAAACCGGCAGCCTCGCTGATGCGATAGGGAATCAGGTCGGAACCGTCCTCAATGGGGTTAGAATCGTAGTAGTTGAAGTGCTGGTAGATACCAAACTCGGCAGCCATACCCTGTCCGGTCTTGGCAGGTTTGTCGATAATCGGCGTACTCCAGAGTCGTCCTACGATGCTGATGTTGTTGACCGTCTTCTGACCGCCACCGATACTGATGGTAGCGTCGAGGTCGAAGAAGTCGTAGGGAGTCTTGTGGCTTTCACCGTCAACAGGTGTACCATAGAGCAAATAGAAATTCAGGTAGGGTGCGTGGACACCGCGGAACAAAGCACCGTCGTCGGCCAGATAGCGCCAACCAACAGAGAACGACATGTCGACGGGAATCTCGTGGAAGTTATGGTAGCGATAGTGGTCGCTGCGTACACGCCAAGCATCACCGCTGACGATACGATGAATACCCTGAATGGGGTTGATGATGGTGGCGGCGGCCTCACGCCAGAAGCGCTTCCAGCCACGGTCACGGTCGTCGAGGATGGTACGGCTCAGGCGGTGAGTCATTTCACCGAGTGCCATACCACCACACGTCGTAGCGATAATGTCGTTGATGGCAGGTGGCTCCGTCTCACCCAGGAATTCCCACATGGCCGAACCCAGCAATGAGAATGGTGCCGACTCCCAGAACGTCAGTCCGTTGGTACGTGCGGCGTTGAAATAGAGGTTGCCGTGATACGGATGAGCGAACATGTTGGTGACGAAGAAGTCGTTATCCCACACCATGCCGTCAGTGAAGTTACGCTTCAGCGAATTCAAAGTGGTCTGAGCAAAGTCTGAGTTCAACACCCAGCGGTCGAACAGCTGTACGCCGACGTTGACAGCCGTCACCTCGGCAAGAGCGCGCCAAGGGTGTTTCTCCTCAGGCAGCGCCATCGTGGAGTCAGTGAATTCCAGCTTTTTACGTTTTTCCTCCCATGCTCGCATCCATGTTCCGTGCTGGTCGCGTGACTGACGAACAGTCAGACCCAGTTCAACCAACGGGCGGTTGCGGTAGGTCTCGTTACGATTGTAGTAGCGCGTCAGTCCCCAGCCCACTGAGGCAAAGGCTCCAAAGCGCTTACTGAACTGATAGTCGGCATTGATTCGAGCCTGCAACGAGTAGAGGCGTTCAGGACCTTCGTCCGAATTTTTATGGAACGTCTCCACATGGTAGAATCCCAAGTCACCGCTCAGACTCCATTTGTCCGACAGCTGCTTGTACTGTCCCAGACGGTAGAACAAGGCTCCCGAGAACTTCGAGTCAAGGCCCATGAAGTGAGTACCTACACCAATGATATTATAAGTACTCTTATTACGATAGCGGGCAGCAACGTTAACCTTAGTGGAGCTACCGCCATAGAGCATGAGGTCAATGGTGGTAGTAGGATTGACATTTATCAGACCCAGCTTATGGCCAATACTGTCGTACGACAGGTTGACGATACCAACCTGCCAACCCTTGGGACGCTTGCGGGCAATGTTGAATATACCGATCTGTGCACCGTCCAACGAGTCGGCATAGTTGATGGCACCCAACTGCCAACCATTCATCTTACTCGACGACACATTGAGCAGAGCCGACAACTGCAAGCCCTTGTTCATTCCGCGGGTGATATTGTTGATAGCGGCCAATTGCAGTCCGCTGAACATACCACCTGAAACGTTGGAGAACGTGCCATACTGGAATCCCTTACCGCCGTTAACAGCTACCGACGAAAGCACACCAAACTGGACGCCCCTCACCGAGTCCTGACCACTCAGGATGCCCACAGGAAAGTTCTGTGCCTGTACACCTACAGCAGCCATCATGGCGGCTGCAAATAATAGTATTTTCTTCATCTCTTTTATATTTATTTGTCAATATTCTATTCTTGTCCAGTAGCCTGGCGGTATTCCAACTGCTTGGTCTGGAAGTCAGCGTAGGCATCGGTGTAACGGTCGCGAGCCTGCTGGTATTGCTCCTGTGCAAAGAGCAGGTCCGTCATCTTGGTGGTGCCGACGCGGTAGTAGTCGCGGTTCAGACGCAGGTTTTCCTCAGACTGCGTGATGGCATCACGGGCAATGACGAGTTTCTTGTGACTGGTCTCTACCGCCGCCCAGGCATTGTTCATGCGGATGATGAGTTTCTGGCCGTTGTCCTGCAACTGTTCCTTGGCATCTTCGAGGGCGAGGTTCTTTTTCTTGATGTTGTGCGAACCGCCCCACCAACCGCTGATAGGCACACTGACTGTGGCGAAAATCATAGCGTTAGAGCTCTTGCCAAACCAGTCGTTATAGCTGTAGCTGGCACCAACGCCCACCGACGGCAGATTGCTGCCGACAGCCATGACATGCTGAAGATGATGACCCTCGACGTTTTTCTCCAACAGGCGATACTGAGGTGTGGCAGCCAGTGCCGACTGATGGTCCTGACGCAGGGTAATGGGCATATCAGGCACTGCGTCGAAGGAAAAACCATCAGGTATGGTTACGTCGATGGCTTCGTCAGCCTTGCCAACGTGCTGTGCCAAGAGCTGACGGACGGTGGTCAGACCGTTCTCAACCTCCGCTGTCGCGCTCTCCACTTCACCCTTGCGGAGCTGCACCAGCAACAAGTCGTTGCGATTGACGGCTCCTACACGAACCATATTCGACACGTCCTTCTCCAGCTGTTCCAACATATCGTGAACGGTGGCAAGCGTCAACAGTTTCTCCTTCAGCGAGACGACCTGCCAGTAGTACTGCTCGGTAGTCATCTCCACCTCATCGGACGATACTTCCAACTGCAGTTCGCTGGCCTCGATGCCAACCTTTGCCAGTCTGTTGCCATTGATGATCTGACCACCCATGAAGACTGGCTGCACGGCAGAAACGGAGCCGTAGATACCCTTCTTCATCAGGCTGATGTTAGCGGGAATCAAACCTTGCGGAATCAAACTTGCAAGAACGTCAGGGAGTTCGATGTCATAGTCTATCATGGGTTTGTTGTTCTGGAAAGCAAAACCCATAGCCGATATCTTTGGGAAAAACTTCGTAAACGCCTCACTCTTCACCTCTTTCGACTGCTGGATGGCGTTGCGGGCCGAACGGAGGTTGTAGTTATTCTCGACGGCAAGCTGCTTCAGCTGGTCAAGGGAATAGGCGGTCTGTGCTGTTGCGGTGACACCGCAACAAACACAACCGATAAATAGTGCAAATATCTTTTTCATTTTTTCTATCTCGTTATAACGTTATTCCGAAATTTCCGATTTTTTACCTTCGCTCCGTCCCATTACCTTCCAGTATGCTATTGGCATAATGGTGAGGATAAAGAACATGGTGATGAGTGCGCCATAGCAGATGACACATCCCATAGGCGCCCACAGGCCCGAGCCTCCGAACACCATCGGCACTACACCCATCGAGGCTGCAGCCGACGTGAGGAAGATAGGACGCATACGACGCTCGGCAGCCACATGAATGGCTTCCTTCAATGGGAGATGCTCCAGTTCCATCACCTCTGCGGCATAGTCGAAGAGGATGACTCCGTTACGCACCAGGATACCCATCAGCGATACAAAGCCAAGGACGGCGGTCAATGAAACGGGCACACCTCCGAGGAGGATACCCATAGCCGTACCGAAGACACACAGCGTCAGGCAAATCATGATCAGCAGGGCCTCACTGACACTCTTGAAGTGCCAGAGCAGTACGAAGAAGATGATGGCAATGGAGATAATCAGGGCACTGAGAATCTTCGGGGTGGTGTCTTTGTCGTCGTCATACTGACCACCTATCTCCATCTGCATGCCTTCGGGCAGTTGGATATTCTCTAAGCGTTTGACGACATCATTCGTGACAAAGCCTGTATTCTTGCCGCGGGCCACCTCAGCCATCACTGTCACCGTGCGCAGACCGTTGCGGTGGCAAATCTGACCAAACTGCAACGAAGGCACAATCTCGGCAAACTGGCGCAGGGGGACGCAGGGTTGGATGTCCTCGGCCGACGTCATGCTGATGAAGCTGCCCACCGTCGTAGGAATAATGGCGGAGATACCAATGGGAATCAGCTCGTCCATGATATCCTGCTTGGTAGCCTGATCGGCATTGTCGGTCTTCATCTTCACCTGAATGTCGTAGTCGCCCTCCCATGCCGTACTGACAGTGAGGCCGTCACCATAGCGGAAAGCCATCTGCATCTCCACAGTCTGGTTGGTGATTCCGAGACGACTGGCCTTCTCGTCGTCAATCTTGATACGCGTCGTCGACAGTGGCTCGAGCAGGTTGCTGCGCACCAGCAACAAGTCGGGCATCCGTCGCATGATGCCTACGAGACTGTCACTATACTGTGCCAATTCCTCCAGGTTGTCGCTCTTCAGACGTATTTCCACGGGTACAGCTACCGACGAATAGCTCAACTGTTTGATTTTGACGTATGCTTCAGGGAAATAGTTCGTAAATTCTTCGGTACACTCATCCACAAGGCGTTCAGTGTCCTTGTTGCCCGTGGTGTTAACAATGAACTGGGCATAATTCTCGTCAGCAATCTGCGGAGCGTAAGCCGTATGGAATCGAGGCGAGGAACAACCCTTAAACGAGGCAATGCTCATAACGCCCTCCTTCTTAGCTATCATATGCTCCAGCGAGTCGGCCACCACGGTAGTGCGCTCGATGCCTGTGCCGATGGGTAGGTAGATTTCCACGGCAAACTGGTTACGGTCGGCGTATGGCATCATGCGCTGCGGCAGCTGGCCGAAAATCCAGGCGCCAATGACTACGCTGGCCACACCGCCAGCAATGGTCAGCCAGGGATGGTCGAAACACTTGGCCAGCAACTTCTGGTAGTATTTGTCGAGGATGTCGAGCAGGTTGAAAGGCTTCTTGCCGTCAGCACGCGTCTTCGTCTCCATGGGTTTGCGGATGAAGAAGTACTGCAAGATGGGCAGCAACGTCTGGGCGATAATCATCGAGGCAAAGAGCACGATAGAGATAGCCCAGGGGAATGACAATAGGAAGTCGTGGAACTGTCCCGTCATCACAATGAGGAACGGGAAGAACGTCACCGAGATACACAGTGTGGCGGTGAAGATGGACTTCAGGAAGTGGACGGTGGCATCGATAGAAGCCTGCCAACGCGTCTTTCCCTCAGCCATCATCTCAAGGTAGGAGTCGATAATCACGATGGAGTCATCGACAATCATACCCAGCGTCACAATCAGCGCGGCCAACGTCACCGTATTCAACTCGATATTGAACATATAGAACAGTCCGAGCGATACAAAGATGGTGATGGGCATCGTACCGGCAGCCACTGCAGCCACACGGAACGGCATAATCAACACCACCACAAGAACCACCGTGCAGATGGCTATCATCAGTTCGTGGAGGAAGTTGTCGATGGAGTCATCCACCACCTTTGCCTGATCGGTAATAGCGTTCAGCTGCACGTCGTCGGGGATGTGCTGCTTGATGTTGGTCAGCTTCTCGTTGATGGCCTTACCCATGCTCGATACGTCTTGCCCCTTCTTGATTTCCACAGAGAGCAGCAGACATCTGGTGCCGTTGTTGGTGATGTAAGACTTGGGCTCCGGATATTCGCGCTTGACTGTAGCCACGTCCTTCAGACGCACCGTATTGCCGGCATCATCGGTATAGATGACCGTATTCTCCACATCATATATCTTGTTCAGCGCGTGGTCAACATAAATAGGTGACTTGTAGCCATTGTTCTTCACACGTCCTGCAGTAGTCACGAAACCTTTACCACTCAATAGCTGGGCAATGGTCAGGTAGCTGATGCCGTAGTGCGACAGCTTGTCGGAGTTGAGGTAGATGCTGATCTGGTCTTTCTGCATACCGAACACCGTCATCTTACCTACGCTTGGAATCATGCGCAGCGAGTCAATCAGCGCGTTCATATAGTCGTTCAGCTCACGGTAGGTCTTTTCGTCCGACTCCATAGCCAACAACAAGGCTGACGTATCACCGAAGTCGTCGTTTACCTGAATGGCCAACACGCCGTCGGGCAGTTGGGCCTTGAAACCCTGCACACCGTGCTTGAACTTCGACCAGAATCCGTCCTTGTCCGTCAGTTCATCGTTCAGTTCCACCTGAATGATGCTCAGGCCCTCCTTCGAGTACGAGATAGTCTTTTCCTTCTTCACTTCGCGATAGGTGAAGATGTATTTCTCCAGCGGCTTTGTCACCTGCTCTTCCATCTCCTGAGCTGTCACGCCCGGATAGACGGCCACGACGATGCCCTGTCGGATGGTGAAGTCGGGAAACTCGTTCTTATTGATGTTCGCGAGGCCATAGATGCCTAGAGCCACGAGGCAGCTCACCAGCAGTATGATGATTTGCCGGTAGTGCATCGACCACTCCTGCAAACTCATCTTTTTTTCTTTTTTCTCTTCCATAATTGTCAATTTTCAATTACCCATTATCAATTGTCAATTATTCAACGATTTCCACCTTCATCCCGTTGCTCACTTTCTGTTGTCCGGCGACAATCAGTTTGTCGCCAGCTACCAGACCGTACGAAACCTGAGCTCCCTGAGCCGTCTCGTTGCTGATGATAATCTCGCGCTTCAGGGCCTTTTCACCATTGACAACCCAGACAAACGTCTTGTTGTTGCTGTCGAGCTGAACAAGATTAGCGGGGATAAACACACCCGTCGAACCCTGCATGTAGTTGGTGAATACTTGGCATATCATGCCTGGCAACAGCTGTCCGTCGTGGTTCTGGATGCTTGCCTTCACCTCATACGTACGCGAACGGGGGTCGGCACTTACGCCACGCTCCGTCACGCGACCTTCAAACTCGCGATTGCCCAATGCAGGCACCACAATCTTCATCGACGAACTCTTGGCAATACGCTGAATGTCGTCTTCAGGAACAGAGATTTTCACCTTCACGCTACCGATGCTCACCAACTTCAAGACGGGCATACCCGGAGAGGCGTTCTGGCCCATCTCAGCAATCTTCAATGAGATGTAACCGCTGAACGGTGCGTGGAGTTTAGTATCTGATAGCGTTTTCCGAGCCATCGCTTCCTGTGCTACGGCACTCTTCAGCTGATTCTCGATGGAAATCCACTGCATTTCAGGTAGCGAACCGGCATCGTGCAGTTCCTTCATACGGTTATACGTGTCCTGAGCCTGCTCCAACGATGTCTTGCTAATGGTGTAGGCGTTCTGCAACGTCGTAGGATCCAGTTCAGCCAACAGTTGTCCCTGACGCACCATCTGACCCTCGTCCACATAGATGCGCTTGATAGTACCTGCAGCGGCAAACGACAGCGACGCACCACTTGCCTCCTCGATAGTTCCCGAGAAACCCTGTTCGCCATTCACGGCCTCAGCATGAATCTGCTGTACCTTCACTCTCACCGTCTGTTCCACGGTGGCTTGCTTCTTCTCACCACAGCCACATAGTGCCATCAGCACCGTCGCAGCCATTACCAAATGTCCTTTTTTCATATTTATTGCTTTAATACTTTTTACCTTTTTCATTGATGATATTTCTTTCTAAAATCCAACGGCGTCATGCCAGCGTGCTCCTTGAAATACTTGCCAAAGAACGACGCATTGGCGAAGTTCAGATCATTGGCAATTTCCTGCATCGTCATGTCGGTAAAGCGCAGACGGTGCTTGATGGCCTTCAGCGTATAGAAGTGTATCATCTCACTCGGGCGACGGTTCATTGTCTCCTTCAACAGTGTCGAAAGATATTTCGGTGTGATATTCAGTTGGTTGGCAAAGTCGTCCACCTTACGAATGCGGCCGTCGCTTTGCTCTACCATTCGCATGAATTTGTCAGCCAACCGCTGTCTGTGGAGGCCAGGCGCAGTGCCATTCGTCACATTGGATTCCGTCGTCTGGTTCTTGCCACGCCTCATAATGTCCAAAATTTCCAGCAACATAGTGCTGAAAAGTGAACGAACAATATCTAAATAAAGTACGGGCGTACGGTCGCGCATACGACGACAAAGCAGTTGGAAATAACTGTCAATCATAGTGGCATCATGGTCGTTGAGACTGATCTTCGGATGTTGTTTCAGGTAAATCATGTCGGCCAGACTTTTGTTTCCGTGCATGTCAATGCTCCATGCCTCGCTGTCCGTAAACCAAATTTGGCGGCAGTTGAAGTTCTGCGACGACATGAAATTAGTGACGACACTACGCAGCATCATATAGATGAATATATCGTTCTTACGAATCTGAATGGTCTGCCCTTCATATTCAAACTGGGCCATACCCTCAGTACAAATGATAATCAGGGCATGGTTCTCAATACATACCCCGCTCTCAGGCAATGACGCACCCTCCGGCAAGCCATCCATGTTTTCTATTACCACAAGGTCGTCGCTGTCGTCTATCCGTAGCGTCCCTTCACCCCTTCGTGGCATCAGTGGTTTTATCTCCATGCTGTCCTATTTTTACTTTTCGGGTGCAAAGTTCGCAAAAAATATCCGAAATTCAATATTCGAATTATCCTAAATAATGTTCTATCGGTAAAGAATCCTCACTAAAAATAGGAAAAAGGACATACTTTAGGAAATATCGAACAAAAAAGATATTTCTCAGTTTCCTTATATGTAGAACTCGGAGGAATCGACGAGGCCAGCACGAAGGGCGTATTTGATGACTTCGTGGGCAGTGTTGATGCCCAGTTTGCGGAAGATGTTTTTGCGGTGGGTGGTGATGGTGTGGACGCTGGAGAAGCGTTCGGCGGCAATCTCCTTGGTGGACTTGCCCTGGGCAATGGCGCGAACAATCTCCGTTTCCGTCTCGGTCAGGATGCTGGGGCGTTCTTCCTCGACCTGCTGTTGGTTGATGATGACCTCCAGAGCGCGCTGACTGATGTAACGCTGGTGGCGGGAGACGGTCTGCAGAGCCTCGCGCACCTCGCTGAGCGGTCCGTCCTTAAAAACGATGCTGAACTGATGGGAGGAATAAACCATTTGCCGGATGAAGGCGGGTGTCAGTTCGTCGCTGATGAGTATCCACTGCGACAACGTAAAACGTTCACCGATGATGAGCAGTTGTTCGGCATCGGCAAAATCGAACAGCGTGAAGTCGAGCAACACGGTAGCGTCCTCATGCTCCTTTAACAACTCTACGAGGCCAGCCCTGTCGGTAGCCACGTAGAGTGTATTGTCTTCGTCCTGCTTAATCAGGCTTATCAGCGCCAGGCGCGTCAGTTCCTGATTGTCTGCCAAAATGAATTTTCCCATCAACTTACTTTTTTTATCAAGAATTTGAGAATTAGAGAATTTCTCGGTTGCAAAAGTACGAATTAATTCTCTAATTCTCCAATTCTTGAAGGTTTTTTTTCTTAAATCTTGTCGAGTGCCTGCGACAAATCAGCGATGATGTCGTCGATATGCTCGGTACCGATGCTGAGGCGGACGGTCGAAGGCGTGATATGCTGTTCGGCCAGTTCCTCAGGCGAGAGCTGTGAGTGCGTGGTGGTGTAAGGATGAATCACCAGACTCTTCACGTCAGCCACATTAGCCAGCAGCGAGAATATCTGCAGGGCATCGATGAACTTCCAGGCTTCTTCCTGACCGCCCTTGATCTCAAAGGTGAAGATGGAGGCGCCACCATTGGGGAAGTACTTCTGGTAGAGAGCATGGTCGTGATGGCTTGCGAGGGCAGGATGGTTTACCTTGGCCACCTTCGGATGGTTGGCGAGGAAATCGACCACCTTCAGCGCATTCTCCACATGACGCTCCACGCGCAGACTCAGCGTCTCGACGCCCTGCAAGAGGATGAAGGCATTGAAGGGAGAGATGGCAGCACCAGTATCACGCAGGATGACGGCACGGATGCGGGTGACATAAGCGGCAGCACCTACAGCGTCGGCAAATACGATGCCGTGATATGAGGGGTCGGGCTTGGAGAGTGTGGGGAACTTGTCATTCTGTTTCCAGTCGAACTTACCACCATCTACGATGACACCACCAAGACTTGAACCATGACCACCCAGGAACTTGGTGGCCGAGTGGACGACGATGTCAGCACCGTGCTCCAACGGACGGATGAGATACGGTGTGCCAAACGTATTGTCCACGATAAACGGGATGCCGTGCTTGTGAGCCACAGCGGCCACACCTTCGAGGTCGAGCACGTCACTGTTGGGATTGCCGAAAGTCTCGGCATATACTACTTTTGTGTTGGGCTGGATAGCAGCCTCCAAAGCTTCGAGGTCGTTCACATTAATAATGGTGTTCGTGATGCCCTGAGTTGCCAGCGTGTGGGTAATCAGGTTGTACGAACCGCCATAGAGGTTGTCGGCAGCCACGATGTGATCACCATTCTGCACGATGTTCTGCAAAGCGTAGGTGATGGCAGCAGCACCAGAGGCCACAGCCAAGCCTGCCACACCACCCTCAAGGGCAGCAACACGATCCTCGAACACACCCTGCGTCGAGTTGGTCAGACGACCATAGATATTACCTGCATCGCGCAGACCGAAGCGGTCGGCAGCATGCTGAGAATTGTGGAACACATACGACGTGGTCTGATAGATGGGCACGGCGCGAGCGTCAGTTGCGGGGTCAGCCTGTTCTTGGCCTACATGGAGTTGAAGGGTCTCGAATTTGTAATTGTTCTTACTCATAACCTTATCCTAATTTAATTGTTAATAATATACTTTTTACTGTTTTACTTTTGTTTGACGCTGCAAAGGTACGAAGAAAAGAAATATCTTCCAAATTTCTTGCGAAATCTAGAAGATATACCTAAAACTTATATTTTAACTTTGCTTTTATTCTAAATAAGACGCTAAAAACAGGCTTATGCAGAATAAAACTCTAAATTAGAACACTTTTTCCACAATTTTGCACACATTATCGGGCTTTGCCATCGTATAATAATGTATGGCGGGAGCCCCGTGAGCCAATAGATCGCGGCTCTGTTCGATGGCCCATTCGATACCCACCTGATAGACAGCAGCGGCAGTCTTGGCCTTGTTGATTTCGTTGACCAGTGCCTGCGGAATGTCGATATGGAACGAGCGCGGCAGGAGGTCAATCTGTCGCTGACTGGAGATGGGTTTGAGTCCAGGAATGACGGGAACGGTGATGCCCGACTCACGCAGACGGTCGACAAAGCGGAAATACTGCTGGTTGTCAAAGAACATTTGGGTGACGATATAGTCCGCACCAGCCTCCACCTTCTGTTTCAGGTGTTGGATATCGACATCAAGATTGGCCGCCTCGAAATGTTTCTCAGGATAAGCTGCCACACCCACGCAGAAATCGGTAGAGAGTCCGTTTTTGACGGTGGGGTCGAGATACTGACCGCCATTCAGGTGGCGAATCATGGCCACAAGTTCAGAACTATGACTGAAACCATCGG
>JBGUIA010000044.1:0-43790 GCA_045112595.1 Prevotella sp.
TTCTGTTAAGATTACAGAGGCTTGGGCTGAAAAGCCAGAATATATTTACGACCCAACCGCAGATGTTGATCCAGGAGTAGGCGCAATTCCTGTAGGTTCTGTATCTTTGATTAAAGGCAATGGCACTTTGTCTGATGATGTTGTTGATAGTTACTTCACCAAAATTAATGCAGGTGCTCCCGCACAGTCCACTATTACGGCTGATGCTGGTCGTGCTGGTGGTAAAGGAATAAAGATTACATCAATATCGACAGCATCAGACGTTTGGGATACCCAGTTCTGGATTAAGTTTGACACACCTCTTAACAGTGGTACAAAACTCCATATTGAATTCGATTATCGTGCTAGTGAAGATGCAAACGTAACAACTCAGGAACATAGTGGTACTTTCAATTATGTTTATTGGGCAGGTATAAATGGATTTAATCCTACTAAAAAATGGCAGCATTTCTCTCAGGACTTTACAGTTTCAACGGGTGATGAGAGTGCGAATATCGTAATCCAGTCTATCGCCTTTAATTTGAATGAAACAAAAGACAAGGCAATTGATTTCTTCTTTGACAACTTCCTTGTTTATGCTGAGAAAGCCGACTTCACTATTGGTGCGGCTGGATGGGGAACCGTCGGCTTCGAGAAGGCTGTAAATTTTGGAGACGATGTTAAGGCATATGCTGCTGTATATAATGCAGGATCAGGATCTGTTACGCTGACTCCTATTACTTGCCTTTCTGCTAATAAGGGTGCTATTATCGAAGCTGCAGCAGGAGATTATTATGCTATAACCGATGATACTCCAGGCTTTGCAGTTGCTGAAAATGACTTGAAGGTTTCTGATGGTAATGTTGCTGGCGACGGTACTATCTATGTATTGGCAAATAAGGCAAAGGGTGTTGGCTTCTACAAGCTCGAAACTAGCGACATGGTTCCTGCTGGTAAGGCATATCTGAAGATTACTGGTTCTTCTGCTCCTGCATTCCTTGGATTTGGTGGTGACGGCAATACCACTTCTATCAGTGAGATGAACGTGAAGGGCCAGGCTGACGGCACATACTATAACCTCGCTGGTCAGCGTGTTGCTCAGCCCACTAAGGGTCTTTACATCGTGAATGGTAAAAAGTACATTGTTAAATAAATAATAGGAGAACATAAGTTATGAAGAAAGAATATATGAAGCCAACAATGGATGTTGTTGAGATTAAGGGCAGCATGCTGCTGGCAGGATCATTACCAGTGAATGAGGATGTTGTTGGAAGTGGTGATGTCCTCGCTCCTTCATTAGAAGACGAACTCAATGCTTTTGCTTTCTAAATAGAAGCAATAGTTGATAAAAACGAAAGCGCTGTGATGCCACAATGGGTGGTCACAGCGCTTTTTTGGATGCCTTTTCGCGCGAAAAAGAAAAGAAAAGTGAACTTTCCTTTTGTATTTCGTTCATTTTTTCGTACCTTCGCAGGCACTAACGAAAAATATTAGGCTTGATGACAAGATATTATAAGGTGGCAGGGCACGTGTTCTGTGTCAGTGGTGAGGCTGAGGTCTTTGCGCTGATGGGGAACTATGCACCGTTTGCCGTTCAAGGAACTGACGCTTTGTTTTCTTTGAATGTGGAGGGTGGCGAGGTACCACTCTTTACAGAAGAGCTGCGACAGGAAGACGAGGGACAGGACATTATCTGTGGTAAGACTGCCGACGGGCGGCCCGTATTTGAATTCCGCTGGTGGAACGAGACGGCAGGATGGTTGGTATGTAGTGCCGATTATCGCGAAGGGCGGCTTATCACGACAGGACGGCATACGAAGATGGCTATCGACAATGCGCTGATGGTATTGTTTGCGCTGGCGACAGCAGGACTGTCAACGGTGTTGTTTCATGCTGCCATCGTCAGCTATCAGGGTAAAGGCTATATGTTTCTGGGGCCGAGCGGCACAGGCAAGAGCACGCATGCTGGTCTGTGGCTGAAGTATATCAGCGGTACGGAACTGGCGAACGACGACAATCCTGTGGTGCGAATTGATGACGATGGCAACGGGGAAACCGTTGCCCGCGTTTATGGGTCGCCGTGGAGCGGCAAGACGCCCTGCTATCGCAATGTGAGTTATCCGTTGGGTGGTATCGTGCTGTTGCATCAGGCACCCTATAATAAGATACGCCGTCTGACGGGTATTCATGCCTATGCGTCGTTGGTGTCCAGCATCAGCGGTAAACGCTGGGACGAACGTATTGCCGACGGACTGCACCAGACGGAGAACGAGCTGGCATCTTCGGTGCCGATGTGGTATCTGGAGTGTCTGCCCGACGAGGCTGCAGCAGTGTTGTGTTGCACGGAAATTAGTAAAGAGCAATAATGATTACTGACGAGCGGATATTGGAAGAAGCCATCCGACTGGTGGATGACGGTGTGAGCGTGACGCTGCCTGTCAACGGACAAAGCATGCTGCCGTTTATCATTGGAGGCAAGGAGAGCGTCATTCTGACGAAGCCCATTCATGTGCAGGTAGGCGACATCGTGCTGGCTTGGGTGGAAGGCTGCCGCTATGTGGTACACCGCATCATTCGCATCGACGGTGAGCATGTTACGTTGATGGGTGATGGTAACATTGTAGGCGTGGAACATTGTACGACGAACGACATCAAGGCACTGGTGACGCATGTGGTTGACGCCAAGGGACGTACGCACGATATATATAGTAGGTGGCGCCAGAAGGCTATGAAGGCTTGGTGGCATCTACGTCCCATTAGAAGATACATTTTAGCAATATACAGACGATTATGAAAATCAAGAAAGGATTTGTGCTGCGCGAAGTGTGCGGCGAACATGTGATAGTAGGCGAAGGCCTTGGTGCTGTGAATTTCGGCAAGCTGCTGGCCCTGAACGAGACGGCAGCATGGTTGTGGAAACAGGCTGTGGAGCAGGAAGACTTCACGGCAGAGTCGCTGACAGAGAAGCTCTGCGAGGAATATGACGTCGAGCCGGCAGCAGCCCGCAAGGACGTCGAAGGCATCATTGCAAAATGGCAGGAGGTCGGAGTCGTTGAGTAATCTGTTCACTCTGCGTAATCTGTGGTCGTAAAAGCATGAAGTACGTAGTCTGGTTGTGGACAAACTCTCGTGGCATCCGCTGGAATTCTGCGGTCCGTATTGTGATTGGCATCGTGCAGGTCGCACTGGGACTGCTGATGATATTGCTTAGCAAGCGGTTTATTGACGAGACCATCCGTACGGGTTCGTTTGACGATGTGCTCCGTATGGTTCTTTGGCTCGTGCTGACCGTTGTGGGTGGTGTTGTGCTCAGACAGGTCGGTTTCTGGTTGACCACAACGGCAGGCGTCCGTCAGACGAATGCTCTCCGACTGCGTATCTTCAGTAGCCTGTTTCGTCGCCAGCTTTTCGACGGTGACGAACTGCACTCAGGCGATATCACCTCACGACTGGCGAAGGACATCGATCAGGTGAGTACTGTCAGTACCGACACCATTCCCCAGATGGTGATTACCATGATACAGCTCAGCGGTGCCTTCCTGCTTATGCAATGGTTTGACACCCGTCTGGCCTGGGCTTTGTTGTTGCTGACGCCACTGGCTATCATCTTTGGCAAACTTATTGCCCGTCGATTGCGCCAGATGACACTCGACATCCGTAAGGACGAGAGCCGCATCCAGATGCAGGTCCAGGAGGGTATGGAACATAACGCCGTGCTGCGTTCCTTAGGCAGTGAAGAGTGGGTGACCAACCGTCTCGACACCATGCAGCAACGATTGAAGGGCAACGTCATCCGTCGCTTGCGATTCACGGTCGTCACACGACTCATTATGGGCTGTGCCTTCGGACTGGGTTATTTGCTGGCGTTTGTCTGGGGTGGCATTGGTCTGCGTAACGGCACGATTACATTTGGCGTGATGACTTCGTTCCTGCAACTCGTAGGTATGATTCAGCATCCTATTCTCCAACTGCTGAACATGGTTCCTGGCATTATTCATGCTACGGCCAGTATCGACCGTTTGGAGGAATTGGAGAGCGCTGAGGGAAGAAGTAAGAGGGAAGATGGCAGATGTAAGATGGAAGATGGAAGAAGTAAGAGGGATGATGGAGGTATTCGTTTTGAGGACGTGAGTTTCCGCTATGCCAAAGGTGACCGTGAAATACTGAACCATTTCACCCATGAGTTCAAACCAGGCACGAAGACGGCCATCATGGGCGAGACAGGTATTGGCAAGACAACGGTGTTCCGCCTGATACTCGGTCTTATTCAACCCACGGAGGGTAAGGTTACTGTGGGCGGTGACTGCTGTTTCGTTCCGCAGGGTAACACGCTGATGAGTGGTACCATCCGTTATAACCTGCAATTGGCGAAACCCGATGCTACTGACGACGAATTGCGTAAAGTGCTGCATGTGGCTTGTGCCGATTTCGTCTTCGACCTGTTGGAGGGTATAGATACCGAACTTGGTGAACGTGGTGGCGGTCTTAGCGAGGGTCAGGCACAACGTATAGCCATTGCCCGCGGTTTGCTACGTAATGGCGGCATCCTCCTGCTTGACGAAATCAGTAGTTCGCTCGACGAAGCGACGGAGCAGAAACTGTTCTCCCGTCTGTTTGAAGCATTCCCTTCCACCACCGTCCTACTCATCACGCATCGTTCCGTCGTTGCGGACCTATGCGATGAAGTGGTACGATTCAGTTGATGATATCTTTATCCTAACCGTTGTCTGCACGCTTCAAGGATGGCCAAGAGATCATCCGTTTTTTCTGCGCGGAGCATAGCGATACGCGTCTCACGGAAATTGGGAATGCCTTTGAAGATGGGGGAGGCGGCCAGATGGCGACGAGTATGCAGGATGCCGCAGAGTTCGGCGGACTTTCCTTTGGAGCGCATCTCCTCCGTATCGCAACGTTCGATGTTGATGCGCAGCTGTTCTTTCAGGACGTCAATCTTTTCACTGAGCGTGAGTTCCTGACGACTGAATATCCAAGGACATCCGAAGGTGGCACGGCCAATCATGACGGCATCGACGCCATATGTGTCGAAGGCTTTGTCCGCCTCGTCCAACGACTTGATGTCGCCATTGCCAATGATGGGGATATGGATGCGGGGATTGCGCTTTACTTCACCGATGAGGGTCCAATCGGCATTGCCCGTATACATCTGACTGCGGGTGCGACCATGAATGGTCAGTGCCTGAATGCCGCAGTCCTGTAACTGTTCGGCCAATGTGGTGATGATGAGTTGTTCGTGGTTCCAGCCCAAACGGGTCTTGGCAGTAACGGGTAGTTTTACGGCCTGTACCACCTTTTGCGTAATCTCCAGCATCTTGGGGATGTTTTGTAGCATACCAGCTCCAGCGCCCTTGCCAGCAACCTTCTTGACAGGACAGCCGAAGTTCAGGTCGATGAGGTCCGGACCAGCCTGTTCCACAATCTTTGCGGCTTCTACCATCGCGTCGACGTCACGACCGTAAATCTGAATACCCACGGGGCGTTCTTCGTCACTGATAGTGAGTTTCTTCACCGTAGATTTCACGTCACGTACGAGTGCCTCAGCACTGACAAATTCCGTATAAACCATTGCGGCACCGAAGCGTTTGCACAGCATACGGAACCCAATATCCGTCACGTCTTCCATTGGGGCCAAGAAAACGGGACGTTCACCTAATTCTATATTTCCAATCTTCATTTCTCTTAACTCTTAACTATCAACTTTCAACTCACCAAGTGGTACGTTCCGCCTGCCAGCGGCTTGACGATTCCCTTCATCTCCAGCGAGAAAAGCAGTGCTGTGAGCTGTCCGATGGGGATATTGCTCTTGACGCTGATGATATTCAGTTGCAGGTCGTTCGTCTGTTGAAGCAGTCCGACAACCTGCTGCTCTTCAGATGTGAGGTCAGGAAACAGTTGACGTTCCACAGCCTCCGGCTTCTGCTGCATCGTCTGCCAGCCTAAACTCTCCAGCAGGTCCTCTGCCGATGTGATGAGGGCTGCCGTATTGTTGCGAATCATCTTGTTGCAGCCCTCGCTAAATGACATTCCTACAGCACCAGGGAATGCAAAGACGTCGCGTCCGTATTCTTGTGCAATGCGACAAGTGATGAGGCCTCCACCCTTGAAGGCACTCTCAACTAGAATGGTAGCATCTGAGACTCCTGCCACAATGCGGTTACGCTGGCGGAAATTGTTGGGCAACGCCTCCGTCTGACTCATATACTCAGTCAGCAGTCCTCCCTGCGACAGCATCCTTACGGCATCTTTACGGTGGTGAGGCGGGTATATTTGGTCCAGGCCGTGAGCCAGCACAGCGACAGTCTCGAATCCCTGTTCAAGGGCATTACGATGGGCACAGATATCAATGCCGTACGCCAGTCCACTGACAATCAACACCTGAGGACACAGTGCGCGGAGGTCAGTAATGAGTCGTCGGACGATATCCTGTCCGTAGGTGGTGCAATGGCGTGTTCCCACGATGTTTATCACATGCCCTTGGTTGAGGTCGGCATTCCCTTTGTAATAGAGAAGCAGTGGCGCATCAGGACATTCGCAGAGCCGTTGGGGATAGTCGGCATCACTGATAGTCAGCACGCGGATGTTGTTCTTTGTGACGAACTCCATCTCGGCCGCTGCCCTATGCAGTGCATCGTCCCAATGTTTCATTGATTCACGCAATCGCGGTGTAGCCTCTGGCACTACATCACCAATGTCGTTGCGGTGGTCATAGACGGCCTGGCTGCTGCCCAGTGCTTGGTACAGCTGCAGTGCCATCTGCTGGTTGAAACCCGTCATGCGGGTTAGGGCTATGGAGTAGTATATTTCGTCGGTCATTGCTTTTTGTCGTTATAACGTTATTTCGGTATTACGGAATTTCGTTATTTCGAATTCAGGTAATTGCGGAAGGCTTGGTCGTAGTCTTCGCTGTCGCCCAGTCGTCCGTTGATGAGGCATACTAGCGTGATGTCGCCTTTGAAGCAGAGTGCTTCGTCGCTGGCGCGGAAGATAGACTGATGGAAGATGTATTTGATGCCGTCCTTTTCGAGCCATAGGCGCGAGATGAACTCATCGTCGCAGCGCAAAGGAGTTTTGAAGTCCAGCTTCATGCGTGCCACCACAGCGTCGACACCTTTTGCGTGCATCTCGGCAAACGACAGTCCGCACTGTTTCAGGAACAAGTGACGCGTATGTTCTGTATAGTGGAGGTAGTTGGCGTTGTTCACAATGCCTTCGATGTCGCACTCATAGTCGCGCACCTCCATTCGGGTTTCGAAAATAAATTTATCCATTCTTTTTTCGTTATTTCGTTATTTCGGTATTACGTTATACCGTTATTCCGATTTCTTTTTCAAATATTCATAACCAATGCGACAGCGCAGGCAATCCTTTTTGTCGCAGTATTCCTTCTTTAGCTGGATAAGGGCCTGCGAGTCGCCTGCCGACCTGACCTCCAGACCGCACTCCTGCCACATGCGGATGATGTGGTTGTTCTCTGGCTTGAGCTGTTCCAGGAAGTCGAACGCCCTGTCGCACAATTCTTCCCGCGAGGTATGACGGCCATAGGCGAAGAGCACGGGTACGCAGGTGTTGATGATAAGCAGATTGATGCTGAATGGCGACAGATGCTTGGCATTACGTACACTCTCCGAGCCAAACGTGTAGTGCGTTTCCCAGTAGGGCGTCACTTGTGTCTTCAAACGTTCGCTGAGGCTTATCATATCCCTGCACTCGATGAGTTGCGAGAGTCCTGCCTGGTGCAGGTAGTAGAGGTTCGCCAACTGCGCGATACGGATATGTGGAAAGTTTTGCGGACGCAGTCGCAGGAATCGCCATTGCTTATAATCCATGGGTTGCATGGAAAACTTGTGCGCCAGATACTGGTACTCGTTGCGCAATTTGGCAAAGTAACCTTCGTTCAAAGCATCTTTCTGATAACGCTCAGGGATGGCTTCCAGTTCCAAGAGTCCTGCCTGTCCCATGAAGATAGCCTCTATCTGGAAGAGGTCATCGCGATGTTTTGCCACTGCACTTAGGGGAATATGGCGTGCCCACTCCTCGAAGGCATCACCGTTGATACCGAAGCCGTAGTTGCGGGCAAGGGTCATAAAGTATGCATCCTCCCACGAACCATTTGCCAGTCGCGCCCGTTGTTCGATGGCGACGGTCTTCTGTTCCAGACGTTCCGTCTGTAGCGCAGCCATCCACGAATGGATGGTCAGACGCGTCAATTCTGGAATGATACGATAGCAAGGAGGGTAGGAATCAGTCTTGATGAGTTCATCGTAGTTGTCTTTAATGGTCTGCGGTACTTGCAACACCAGTTGGGGTACGTAGTCACCCTTTTGTGTCTGTACGTCACGGTCGGCCTCACCCACCACATGAAGTATCACATTATTATAGTTAGCATCACGTTCGTGGCCATGCTGATACCAGTGTGACGAGCGGTCGTGAATCTCGACATTACCCACCCATAGCGTACCGCCAATCTTTACTTTGGCGTTGAAGAAGTCAGGCCCCGCATTCCTATTATGGAGTCCGGGATCGATGATTTCCACCACTCGTCCGTCGGTGGTTTCAAGTCCCGTAGCAGGCCATAGCTTATGTTTCCAGCAATAATGCAGAAGTTGTTCCATGCTGCAAAAATACAAAAAAAACACCAATAACAATTGCCAATTATCAATTTTTTTGTATCTTTGCCATCAGAAACTTAAAAACGAACGGCTATGAGCAAGCACAAGAGTGGAAAACGACTGACCAAGCAGCGTCTGGTAGAGATGCTGCAGACCCTGTTTCAGCAGAATCCGAACGAGACTTTTTCGTTGAAACAAATATTCAGGGAATTAAAGTTGTCGACGCATCCGGCAAAGATGCTGGCTGTCGACGTAATGGACGAAATGGCGTGGGATGACTTCCTGACGAAGGCGTCGGATAATTCCTATCGTCTGAACCTGAAGACACAGGTGCAGGAGGGAACGTTCATCCGTAAGGCCAACGGCAAGAACTCTTTCCAGCCCGACGATGGTGGTAAGACCATCTTTGTCTCTGAGCGTAATTCGCTATTTGCCATGAATGGCGACCGCGTGCGTGTGGCGATGATGGCGCGCAGAGAGAAGCATATGAAGGAAGCAATGGTCGTCGAGATTCTCTCCCACAAGCGCGATCAGGCCGTGGGTAAACTGAAGGTGGAGAAAGACTACGCCTTCCTCGTGACAGAAGGTAACATCTTCGTTCACGATATCCTCATTCCGAAGAAAAAGCTGAAGGGTGGTAAAACCGGTGACAAGGCTGTTGTAAAGATTACCCAGTGGCCGTCGAAGGATTCGAAGAATATCGTTGGTGAGGTAATCGACGTGTTAGGTAAGGAGGGCGATAACAATGTCGAGATGCATGCCATCCTTGCACAATATGGACTGCCCTATACCTATCCCAAGCATGTGGAAGAGGCTGCCGAGAAGATAGATCCTGGCATCACCCCCCAGGAGATTGCTCGTCGCGAGGACTTCCGCGAGGTGTTTACCTGTACCATTGACCCCAAGGATGCCAAGGACTTCGATGATGCACTGAGCATCCGCAAACAGGGCAAGTTGTGGGAGGTCGGTGTGCATATTGCCGATGTTTCGCATTACGTCAAGGAAGGTTCTCCTATTGATAAAGAAGCAACGAAGCGAGCCACCAGTGTCTATCTTGTCGACCGTACGATTCCCATGTTGCCTGAGCGTCTTTGTAACTTTATCTGTTCGCTGCGTCCTGACGAAGAAAAACTCTGCTATAGTGTGGTATTCACTTTGGACGATGAAGCCAACGTCAAGAACTACCGCATTGTCCATACTGTCATAAAGAGTAACAGGAGATACGCCTATGAGGAAGTGCAGGATATTTTGGTATTTAGTACATCTAGTAAATCTAGTAAGTCTAGTACTGACCCCTATGCTGAAGAACTGCGCACACTAGACCGTTTGGCCAAGAAACTGCGTGAACGTCGTTTCAAGGGTGGTGCCGTCAAGTTCGACCGCGAGGAATTGCACTTTGATATTGACGAACAGGGTAAACCTATTCGCGCGTACTTCAAGAAATCGAACGATGCCACACAGCTCATTGAGGAATTCATGCTGCTCGCCAACCGTACTGTTGCTGAACATATAGGCAAAGTGGATAAGCCAAAAGCCAAGAGCCCACAGCCAAAAGCAAAGAAGACCTTCGTCTATCGTGTTCACGACCAGCCCGATCCCACCAAGTTGGAAACCTTGCGTGAGTTTGTTGTCAAATTCGGTTATAAGATGAAGACGGCAGGTACCAAGGGTGCTATCTCGAAGTCGCTGAATGCCCTGATGGATGCCTGTCAGGGTAAGAAGGAGCAAAACCTTATCGAGACCGTTGCTCTGCGAGCCATGATGAAAGCGAAATATTCTACGCATAACATCGGACACTATGGTCTGGCTTTCGAATACTACACCCATTTCACCTCACCTATCCGTCGTTATCCGGACACGATGGTTCACCGTCTGCTGACGAAATATCAAGACGGTGGACGTTCGGCCAATCAGGAGAAATACGAGGAGCTGAGCGAACACTGCTCCGATATGGAACAAACCGCCCAGCAGGCCGAGCGCGACAGCATCAAGTATAAGATGGTGGAATTCATGGCCGACAAGATTGGTAATGAGTATGACGCCCATATCTCTGGCATCCAGTCGTATGGCATCTACTGCGAAATCGACGAGAATCATTGCGAGGGTATGGTTCCCATGCGCGACCTAGATGATGACTACTACGATTTCGACGAGCGCAACTATTGCCTCGTAGGCCGCCGTCACCATAATAAATATCAGTTGGGTGACCCCGTCCGAATAAAAGTGGCTCGTGCCAACATCGAGAAACGTCAGCTGGATTTCCTGTTGGCTGACGAGAAACCCGCAAAGCGCAAACAGTAAAAAGACTAAACACAAGACTTTAATATGCAACGTATTGTAACTTTCGGAGAACTTTTGCTCCGTTTCTCAAAGCCCGGCCAGTTGCGACTGACGCAGGGCGATATGTTTACCAGCAAATATGGTGGTAGCGAGGCCAATGTCGCCGTATCGCTTGCCACACAGGGCGAGGATGTGACGTATATCACTCGACTACCCGATACCCCCGTCGGACATGCCGGTGCCCAGTGTATGGCACAGTTGGGTGTCGACATCAGCCGCATCGTCTATGGCGGACAACGCATTGGCACCTATTATTTCGAACCCGCTGCCGGTATGCGTGCAGCCAAAGTAGTGTACGACCGCGACCATTCGGCATACTACGACCTTGCACCCGGCATGATTCCTTGGCGCGACATCCTGAAGGATGCTGATATCTTCCAGGTATCGGGTATTACGGCGGCTATTTCGCAACAGGCTGCCGATGCGACCTTCGAAGCGCTCGATATTGCTGACGAGTTGGGCATTACAGTTTCCTTTGATATCAACTACCGCAAAAACCTCTGGAAGTATGGTGCCGACCCGCGCGCAACGTTGCAACGTATGCTGTCACGCTGTGACATGATGTTTGGTGATGCCATCGAGTTCGACTGGATTTCCCAGCATCCACAGCCCCCCTTCACGGCTACCGACAGCAACTTCAAAATGCAGATTCCGGAGTATCGCGAATGGTTCGATGAACTGCATGCCCTGTATCCACGCTGTAAACACTGGCTGATGGGTATGCGAAATATCGTTGATTCCAACCATCACACACTGACAGCTCTGCTTTTTACAGAAGACCAGTTGCTGGAGGCTCCTATCATCGATATTCCTGACGTGGTAGATCCCGTCGGCGTCGGCGATGCCTTTATGGGTGGTTTCCTCCATGCTATCAGTCTATTCCCAGGTGACCGTCAGCGACAGTTGAATTATTCGCTGGCTGCTGCTTCATTGAAGAACACCATTCCTGGTGATTTCAATCTATCGACGGAAGAAGAGATTCTGGCTACGATGGAGCATCGCTATAATGCCTCTACGCTTTATAAGACGATAGAATAGTCCCCCACGGGTAACTACCGGGTTTGAGGGTTACAAATACTCCATTCTCTGACCTAAAGGTCTGAGTGTGGCACGCATTTGTAACCCTCATTTGTACGACGCCGGGTGCTAACTGGGCCGTGATAGTGAATTCTGTCCAACCCAAAGCTTGTAACGTAGCCCAAGCAGTGGCACCACCCTCAATCACCAGATGGTCAGGACAATGTCTTGTTACTAGTTGCTTGGTCATTTCCGCCATCATCGTACGCAGATGGACGGCAACCTCTTTGCCTGTTCTATGGGTGTGGGGAATTGTAAGGATAAGGCTGTGTCGTTCCTGCTCATACGCCGTCGTGTCCCAGAGATTTAAATCGTCACCGCCATCATAAATCTCTTGCGGCATCGGTGCAATAGGAATACCGAGTCCTAAGGGTTTGCTTTGAGTTGAGCCGCAGAGGATGAGCATACTATTATGGGTTGGGATGATAGGTATGGGGTGTTTGGCGATAGATTCTTTTAATCGCCCACACCCCATACCTATCATTCCACTAAATAAGTCTGCCGCTCCTGCAAAGATGGTCTTGCCATCATTGTATGTCGAAATGACGTTGTGAATGTCTTCCTCGGTCTCAGCATCGGGCATAATGATACCTTTGCTCTCCGCATCAGGAAAACGCTCTTTTAATACAGACGTCCTCGCAGGAAACTCTGGGTCAAACGAGAAATCGGTTTCGTTTAATGGCACTTCTCTCACCTCTTGCTTCTCACCCCTCACCTCTTTTATATAATAGATGCCATTGCGGATGATGCGTCCTTTCGACGGATTGGCAGGCAGATAGACCGCCCGTTCGTAACCTGTAACTTCCATCAATGCTGTAAGTTCAGCTATGACGTGACCACGCAGGGCGGAGTCGGTTTTCTTAAAGATGACTTTCTTGCCTTCGGGGGAAACGAAGGCCGCGCTGATGCGTTTTGTTTCGGTAGCAGCTTCTGCTTCGCTCATCGAGCGGGTGTCGGTAACAATGACGGTGGTAACGTCTGTTGAGTATGTGGCTGTGTCACAGCCATATACTGAACCGCAAACTAAACGGACTTCCGCACCACAAGCAAAAGCAATGCCTGCTATCTCCGCAGCACCAGTAATATCGTCGGCAATAACTATCATGGCTAATGGCCGTTAGCAATTGGCTTTTAGCTTATTTCTTCGATAGATCGACATACGTGTGGCATAGTCTATCGAGAGTGTCATGGCACTATCGTTGGCGATGCCCTTACCTGCCACGTCGAAGGCAGTACCATGATCGACGCTAACGCGGATGATGGGCAGGCCGAGGGTGATGTTTACGCCCGAGGCACTCTCCATCTTGCCCGTTTCCTTGTTCCAGTTGAAGGCACACACTTTCAAGGGAATATGTCCCTGGTCGTGGTACATAGCCACACAACCGTCGAATTTGCCGCATTTGGCTTTGGCAAAGATGCTGTCGGGAGGTACTGGACCCTCGACGTCGAAACCGCGAGCGTTCAGTTCTTCAATGGCAGGGATAATCTCCTGTGCCTCTTCATAGCCAAACATACCGTTCTCGCTGGAGTGGGGGTTGAGGCCAGCCACACCGATATGCGGATGCTCGATACCGAATTGCTTGCACGCATCGTCGATGAGTTCTACGCACTCGATGACGCGCGCTTTCTTTACTAGATCGCAAGCCTTCCTCAAAGGCACATGTGTCGACACATGAATTACGCGGATGTTTTCGTCGGCCAACATCATGGCATACTTCTTGGTGCCGGTAAACGTGGCGTAAATCTCCGTATGTCCGTCATAGTGATGACCCGCCAGATTCAGCGCCTCCTTGTTTAATGGTGCCGTTACGGTGCCATCGACTTCGTTGGCCATTGCCAGTTCAATGGCCTTCTTGATGTATTGGAAGGCGGCATTACCGCATTGCGCCTGCACCTTGCCGAATTCAAAGGTTGCGAGGTTCACGCATTGCAGATCGAGCACGTCGATGGTACCATACTCAAAGCGCGCATCCTTGACATTTTGTACGGCATTGACCTGCAAGTCAAAACCAAGCAGCTGAACGGCCTGTTGCATGATGGCAGCGTCGCCCGTGACGATTGGACGGCACTTCTCGTAAGTCTCTTTTCTGTTCAGGGCGCGAACGGTAATCTCAGGACCAATGCCTGCGGGGTCGCCCATCGTGATGGCTAATATCGGTTTCATATTTTTCTTAATCTTGATAATCTAGAGACTCTAGTTCCTCTAGTATAAACTATTATAAATATCTCTTGCGTCTTGTTCGGTGACTTCTCTCGGATTGTTCTTCAGCAGGCGCTGTACCTGCATAGCGGCTTTGGCCATACCGTCGACGGCGGTCTGCGGAATGCCCAGTGCCGTCAGTTTGTCGGGGATGCCAACAGCAGCTGCCAAACGATAGATAAAATCTACACCACGCTGGGCGGTTTCTTCATCGTTGACGCCTGCTTGACATCCTAAGGCAATGGCCACCTCAGCATGGCGCTTGATGTTGGCAGGCATATTAAACTTCATCACGCTGGGCAACAGGATTGCATTTGACAGGCCATGGGGAATGTGGAACTCACCACCAAGAGGGTAGGAGAGGGCATGAACAGCTGCCGTATTCACTGGGCCCAAACACAGTCCGCCATACAGCGAACCAAAGGCCAGTGCCTCGCGGGCTTCAATGTATTGGCTATTGGCTATTAGCTTTTGGCTGTTGGCTTCTGCAGCCAGTTTAACGGCAGTTTCCAGATTGGCTGCAATCAGGCGGATACCTTGCAAGGCATAGATGTCAACCGAAGGATGTGCAAACTTATTGGTGTACGCCTCGATGCAATGCGTCAGCGCATCCATACCTGTATCGGCCGTCACCTTGGCTGGTACCGTCCACGTTAATTTGGGATCCACATAGGCCGCATCGGCAATGAGGAAGGGTGACACAATTCCTTTCTTCAGGTGGTCGCGCTCGTCCAATAAGATAGCGTTCGGGCTTACCTCGGAACCAGTTCCAGCCGTTGTGGGCAGACAGGCAAACCACAGTCCCTTCTGTTTGATGAACCCCGTGCCAAAGCAGTCTTCCACCTGTTGGTCGCTGTTGATGAATGCTGCCACGAGTTTCGTGACGTCTAATACCGAACCGCCTCCGATGCCGATGACGCTGTCGGCCTTGAAACTGCGTGCCACTTCGAGAATCTTCTTGAAGTCATTCACCGTCGGCTCTGCCACGATGTCCTGATAGGTCTCAATGCTGATGCCTGCTGCCTTCAATTGTGCCAGCGGCTCGTCAATCAACGGCAGAATGGGAGGTGCTGTCAATACAAACAGGCGTTGATAGCCCATTTTCTTATAGTCCTCCACCAATGTCTGGATGCAGCCCGTGCCGAACACAATCTTCTGCGGCTGCAAAAGGGTTATTGCTCTCATAACGTCTTATCTGTTAACTATTATCTCTTATCTCTTAACTAACAAAAAGACGTTTGTCACCCCATTTTGTCACTCCTTACCAGCCAAGTTTAGCATGTTTAGCAAGCTTAGCGGTGATAAAACAATAAAAGTTGCAAATTCTCTTCCACTTCCATAAAAACGCTCGAATCTGCTGTATTTACAGGCAATTCGGAAGATGGAAGAGAAAATTTCTCTTCCACATGTCTTCCATCTTTTTCAAGTAACTCTAATGAATGAATTGCCTTAGGTAACGGCCGATGTTAGCTAAGGTAACGGATTGCGTTAGCTAAAGTAACGGGCGTTGTTACCTTAGGTAGGTCGCTAATATTACTTTCGGAGTAATTGGAAATACTTTCGGACTATTTGAAATTTCGTTCGGAGTATTGTATTTTAGTGCCGGTTAAATGAGAGTCTATTTCTTTACTTGCAGAGTTTGCAACCGGAACATTTGTTGAGCTCGCCACGGAAACGCTTTTCTACGAGGTAGTGCAGGCGGTCGCGGAGGGGTTCGAGTTGCATGTGGTCGATGACCTCGTTGATGAAAGCGTTCTGCAACAGCACTTTGGCTTCCTGCAGCGAGATGCCTCGCTGGCGCATATAGAAGAGAGCAGCATCATTGAGTTGGCCAACGGTCGAACCGTGCGCACACTTCACGTCGTCGGCATAGATCTCGAGCATGGGTTGGGTGTACATGCGTGCCTCCTTGGTAGCCGTGAGGTTCTGATTAGTCATCTGTGAGGTTGTCTTTTGGGCACCATGTTCCACCAGTACGCGACCAGCAAAGGCTCCAACAGCCTTATCGTCGAGCACGTATTTATAAAGCTCGTTTGAGGTACAGTGAGGTACCTTATGGGTAATTAGCGTGTTGTTATCGACGTGCTGTTGTTTGTCGGCAATCACACAACCATAGCACTGGCATTCGGCACCCTCACCAGAGAAAGTCAGGTCAAGTTTATTGCGGGTGATACCATTGTGTAGCGTTATCACATTGTGGTTGACACGACTATTGGTCTGTTGGTCGATATACACATTGCTCACGCGTACGTTCTTATGATGTGTCTCCTCCATGCAATAGAGGTCGAGTGATGCATTCTCGCCTACGTAAGCCTCGATGACCTGAGTGGCCAGGAAGTTACGGTCGTCAGCGGCATGGTCGCAGAACAGCATTTTTATCTCGGCACCTTCTTCGAGCACGATGAGCACACGACGGTTGACCATCAGATCAACATCACTACGCAGGATGTTTATCACTTGAATGGCGCGATCAACCTTCACATTCTTGGGCACATAGACATAAAGACCATCCTGTGCCAGCATGGTGTTAAGGTCGGTAACGGCGTCATTGGCTTGACCAGCCAAGCGGTTGTAATACTCGCTGGTGGCAAAGTCCTTCAGCGAACCGATGATCACGCCTTCAGGCAGGTGCCCTTTGGGCTTCTCGTCGTGATAGAAAATATCGTTTACCACAAAGTACAGGCTGGTGGAAAGGTTGGGCACGTCGCAACGGAAGGCGTAGTAAGGGTCGACGGGAATCTGGAGCCGATTCAGGTTCAGACCATAGTCAGGGGCGAAGAGCGCCTGCATGTCGGTGTATTTGTAGCGCTCGACTTTCCGAGTGGGGAAACCATTCGATGCGAAACGCTCGAAGGCCGCGTCACGCTCGGTATTCATCACATCGCTGCTATGCTCGCAGATCATCCCGCGACACTGCTTATATAGGTCAATATATTGTTGTTCGCTACCCATTATTCTTCACCTATTTCTTCCTTAATCCAATCGTAACCGTGCTCCTGAATCTGTACGGCCAGTTCAGGACCACCCGTCTTGACGATGCGACCCTTGTAGAGCACATGTACAAACTGGGGCTTAATCATTTCCAGCAGACGATCGTAGTGGGTGATGACGATGCATGAGGTCTCAGGCGTCTGAAGTTTATTCACACCTTCGGCTACAATACGCATCGCATCCACATCCAGACCAGAATCCGTCTCATCCAAAATACTGAGTTTTGGCTCCAACATAGCCATCTGGAAAATCTCGTTACGCTTCTTCTCGCCACCGCTGAAACCCTCGTTGACAGAACGATTTGCCAGTTTTGAGTCAAGCTCCACAATCTTACGTTTCTCACGCATCAGCTTCAGGAATTCTGCGGCATTCATGGGGTCGAGACCTTGATACTTGCGCTTCTCGTTGATGGCGGCCTTCATAAAGTTGGTCATCGAGACACCAGGAATCTCCACAGGATACTGGAAACTCAAGAAGAGTCCCTCATGGGCACGATCCTCTGGCTTCATCTCCAGCAGGTTCTTGCCGTTAAAGTATGCCTCGCCCTCAGTGACCTCGTAGAGCGGATTACCTACGAGCACGGCACTCAAGGTTGATTTACCAGAACCGTTAGGTCCCATGATGGCATGTGTCTCACCATCGTTAATCACGAGGTCGATGCCCTTTAATATTTCTTTATCGCCGATTTTGGCGTGTAAGTTCTTTACTTCTAACATCTTTTTTCGTTATTACGTTATCACGTTATATCGCTGTTACGAGTTAACCCACCGTTCCCTCAAGAGAAACGCTGAGCAACTTCTGGGCTTCGACGGCAAATTCCATCGGGAGTTTCTGGAGCACCTCCTTGGCATAACCATTGACGATGAGTCCGACGGCCTGCTCGGTGGGAATGCCTCGCTGATTGCAGTAGAACAGCTGGTCTTCAGAGATCTTTGAGGTGGTTGCCTCGTGTTCGAAGACGGCCGTGTCGTTGTGCACATCCATATAGGGGAAGGTGTGGGCACCACAGTCAGAGCCCAACAGTAACGAGTCGCACGAAGAGTAGTTGCGAGCATTGTCAGCAGTAGATGCTGCACGTACCAATCCACGATAACTATTCTGACTATGACCAGCTGAGATACCTTTTGAGATAATCGTACTCTTGGTGTTCTTACCGATATGAATCATCTTCGTGCCTGTATCAGCCTCTTGGTAGTTGTTGGTGACGGCAACGGAATAGAATTCAGCCTGAGAGTTGTCACCACGCAGAATGCAGGAGGGATATTTCCACGTGATAGCCGAACCAGTCTCCACCTGTGTCCACGAAAGTTTTGAGTCAACACCACGCAGGTCACCACGTTTGGTAACCAGATTCAGCACTCCACCCTTACCGTTCTCATCGCCTGGATACCAGTTCTGAACGGTGGAGTACTTGACTTCTGCACGATCCATCACGATAATCTCCACGATGGCAGCATGCAACTGGTTTTCATCGCGCATGGGGGCTGTACAACCTTCGAGATACGACACATAAGCATCGTCGTCGGCAATAATCAGCGTACGCTCAAACTGACCTGTATTACGGGCATTGATGCGGAAATACGAGCTCAGTTCCATGGGACAACGCACCCCCTTGGGAATGTAGACAAACGAACCATCGCTGAACACAGCACTGTTGAGGGCTGCAAAGAAATTGTCGCGATAAGGAACCACCGACCCTAAGTACTGACGAACCAAATCGCCATGTTCCTTGATGGCCTCGCCAATCGAGCAGAAGATAACGCCCTTCTCGCGAAGTTTCTCCTTGAAGGTGGTTTTTACGCTCACTGAGTCCATGATGGCATCGACAGCCGTATTGCCTGAAAGGGCCAAGCGCTCCTCCAAGGGAATGCCGAGTTTGTCGAAGGTCTTTTCGAGTTCAGGGTCAATCTCTTGGCCGTTAGCATTTGGCTTTTGGCTTTTGGCAGCCGTGGGGTCAGCGTAATAGCTAATGGCCTGGTAGTCAATGGGGGGCACGTGGACGTGGCCCCATGTAGGCTCCGTCTGCTCTTTCCAGTAGCGGAACGCCTTGAGGCGGAACTCGAGCATCCACTCGGGCTCCCCCTTCTTAGCAGAGATGAGCCGAACGATGTCCTCGTTCAGCCCTTTCTCTATGATTTCAGTATGTACGTCTGTGGTGAAACCGAACTCGTATTTCTGTTCGGCCACCTGACGGACAAACTCATTCTTTTTTTCTTCCATTAAAGCTTCTGTTCTACCTCAATCTCTGTGAAGGTCTCAATGATATCGCCTACCTGGATGTCGTTGAAGTTAACCAGTGAGATACCGCACTCCAGACCAGTAGCGACTTCCTTGGCATCGTCCTTGTAACGCTTCAGGGCGTCGATAGGAGCCGTGTGGATGACAATACCGTCACGGATGACGCGGGCCTTATCCTTGTTGTGAACCTTACCATCGGTAACAAGACCACCGGCAACAGTACCCACCTTCGATATCTTGAATACCTGCTTCACTTCAATCTCACCAGATACAATCTCCTTCTTCACCTTGTCAAGCATACCCTGCATGGTCTGCTTCACATCGTCGATGGCATCGTAAATGATAGAGTAGGTATTGATTTCAACACCCTCACGATCGGCAGCTTTGCGGGCATCGGCAGAAGGACGTACTTGGAAACCGATGATGATAGCCTCAGAAGCTGAAGCCAGCATGACATCGTTCTCTGAAATCTGACCAACGGCCTTCGAGATGACATTCACCTGCACCTTCTCGGTAGAGAGCTTGATGAATGAGTCAGAGAGTGCTTCGATAGAACCGTCGGTGTCACCCTTCACGATGATGTTCAACTCATGGAACTCACCCAGAGCAATACGATGTGACAACTCGTCAAGACCGAGTTTTGTCGTTGTACGCAGGCTCTGCTCACGCTGCAGTTGGATACGCTTGTTGGCAATCTCGCGGGCTTCCTGCTCTGTCTCCATTACGTGGAAGGAGTCGCCAGCGGTAGGTGCACCGTTCAAGCCTAAGATGATAGCGGGCTCGGCAGGACCAGCCTTCTCGATACGCTGGTTACGCTCGTTGAACATGGCCTTCACACGACCCCAGGCAGTACCTGCGATGACAACATCACCAATCTTCAGCGTACCATTCGATACGAGGACGGTAGAGACATAGCCACGACCTTTGTCGAGTGAAGACTCGATGATAGAACCTGTAGCCTTACGGTTAGGATTAGCTTTCAGGTCGAGCATCTCGGCTTCCAACAATACCTTCTCCAGCAGTTCATAGACGCCCTGTCCTTTCTTAGCGCTGATTTCCTGACACTGGTACTTACCGCCCCAGTCTTCGACGAGGAGGTTCATATTGGCCAAGTCCTCGCGAATCTTGTCGGGGTTAGCACCTGGCTTATCAATCTTGTTGATAGCAAACACCATAGGAACGTTGGCAGCCTGGGCATGAGCGATAGCCTCTTTGGTGGTAGGCATTACGCTGTCGTCGGCAGCTACGATGATGATGGCGATATCCGTTACCTGAGCACCACGGGCACGCATAGCCGTGAATGCCTCGTGACCAGGAGTATCGAGGAACGTAATGCTATGACCATCCTTCAGCTTCACATTGTAAGCACCAATGTGCTGGGTAATACCACCGGCCTCACCAGCAATGACGTTGGTATTGCGGATATGGTCAAGCAGAGAAGTTTTACCGTGGTCGACATGACCCATCACCGTTACGATTGGAGCACGGCTGATCAGATCGTTCTCATCGTCCTCCTCTTCAGTAATGGCATTCTGCACTTCAGCTGATACATATTCAGTTGTGAAACCAAACTCATCAGCAACGATATTGATGGTCTCTGCATCCAGACGCTGGTTGATAGACACCATGATACCGATGCTCATACAAGTACCGATAACCTGGTTGACACCCACATTCATCATGGTAGCCAATTCAGAAACGGTCACAAACTCAGTGAGCTTCAGCACCTTGCTCTGTGCTGCCTCTGCTGCCATCTCTTCGTTCATGCGCTCAGCAACGGCATCACGCTTCTCACGACGATATTTGGCACCTTTCTTGTTCTGGTTCTTCGAGGTGAGGCGGGCCAGTGTCTCCTTGACCTGGCGTGCTACTGCCTCGTCGTCAACCTCCAACGGCTTCACGGGACGGTTCTTCTTATTCTTCTTACCACCCTGTTGCTGTTGTTGCTGTTGCTGACCATTCTTGTTTTGGTTCTTCTTGTTCTGATTCTGCTGTTGGTTGACCTGTTTGGCAGCAGCTTCAATATCCACCTTACCCTGACGGATACGTTCGCGCTTCTTGCGCTCACCAGCAGCTTTTTCCTCACGCTCCTTGCGACGTTCCTCCTTCGATTTTTTCTTTGGACGGGTACTCTGGTTCAGAGCTGAGAGGTCAATTTTACCCACCACATTCAACTGAGGAGCATTCTGGGCAACCTTTGCATCACCAGGTGTCTTGGCCAGTGAGGGAGCAGAAGTCTGGTCTACGATATCTTCGTCGTCGTCTTCCTCTTCATTGTCCATTTCCTCCTCCTCTTCTTCAGGATCCTCAATCTCAGGTTCTGGAGTTACGGACTGAACAGGTGTCTCTGCAACGGGCTCTTCTATTTCGACTTCGGGTTCCTCTTCTACTTGTGGTTCGGCAGCAACCACGGGTTCCGGCTCGGCCTTCGGTGCAGCCTTGGGCTTGCCGATACTTTCAAGGTCAATCTTACCCACAGGTTTGAACTGCGGGTGACTGTCCAATAGCTCATCAGCGGAGGCAGTAGCCTTTTTCTCTACTGGCTTCTCCACCTTCTTCTCAGGCTTGGGCTTTTTGGCAAACAGCATCTCAGCCTTGGTCTTGACAGCCTTATCGGTGCTAAATTCGTTGACCAAAGCCTCGTACTGCTCGTCAGAAATCTTGGTGTTCGTCGTTGCGTCATCCTTGATTTCTCCAAGCGAACTCTTCTTTTTCAGGAAATCAACTGCCGTTTGAAGTCCTATATTCAGTTCTGATAATACTTTATTTAAACGTACTCCCATTAACTCTAAACTCTTAATTCTAAATTACTAATTTTACTCGAACTCTGCCTTCAGTACTTCGATAACGTGATCGACGGTCTCTTCCTCAAGGTCAGCCTTTTCAATAAGCATCTCGCGAGGAGCATTCAACACAGCCTTGGCAGTGTCAAGACCAATGGCCTTGATGGAGTCGATAATCCACTGGTCAATCTCGTCGGCAAACTCGTCGAGGTAGATATCTTCGTCGGCTTCATTCTCGTTCACAACACGGAAGACGTCAATGGTGTACTCTGTCAGCATGGAGGCGAGTTTGATGTTCAGACCACCCTTACCAATGGCCAATGACACCTCTTCAGGCTGCAGATAAACCTCTGCCTTGTGTTCCTCGGGATTCAGCGTGATGCTGGTAACCTTAGCGGGGCTCAGGGCGCGCTGGATGAAGAGTTGGGTATTGTTGGAGAAGTTGATGACATCGATGTTCTCGTTGCACATCTCGCGAACGATACCGTGTACACGACTACCTTTCACACCGACGCAAGCACCTACTGGATCGATACGGTCGTCATAGCTCTCGACGGCCACCTTGGCGCGCTCACCCGGCATACGGGCAATACGGCGGATGGTAATGAGACCGTCGTTGATTTCTGGCACCTCAGCCTCGAGCAGACGCTCCAGGAACAGGTTCGAGGTACGGCTCAGGATGATGCGTGGATTGTTGTTCTCGTTCTGTACTTCCTTGACAATTGCACGGATGGTCTCGCCCTTGTGGTAGTTGTCGGCAGGAATCTGCTCCTGCTTAGGCAGATGGAGTTCGTTGCCCTCATCGTCAATGAGTAGTACTTCGCGTTTCCAAATCTGGTAGACCTCAGCGCTGACAATCTGTCCGACGCGATCCTTGTACTTGTTGTACAGTGAGTCGTGCTCCAGCTCCAGAATCTTTGAAGCCAGTGTCTGACGCAGGTTCAGAATGGCACGACGGCCAAACTTCTGGAAGTCGACTTCCTCTGATACCTCTTCACCAACCTCGTAGTCGGGCTCAATTTTCTGTGCCTCGCTCAGGGCAATCTCTTTGTTCTCGTCCTGTACTTCACCGTCAGCCACCACGATACGGTTGCGGTGAATCTCGAAGTCACCCTTGTCGGGGTTTACAATTACGTCGAAGTTCTCGTCCGAACCGAACATCTTGGCGATGACGTTGCGGAAACTCTCTTCCAGCACGCTCACCAGAGTAGTGCGGTCGATGTTCTTTGTCTCTTTAAATTCCTGAAAGGTCTCAATCATTGAGGGGCCTTTCGCTTTCTTTAGTGTTGCCATTGAATTATTTTTTTTGTTTTAATCTTTCTCTTTACTTAAAGGCCAGCAGGTATTTGCAGTATTTTATGTCGCTGACGTTGAACGACTTGTCAACCTCTACCAGCTGAGGACGCTTCTTGCCCTCAACCTGCTGCTTCTCCTTCACCGTCACGATGAATTGTTCTGCTTCTGTGTTGACCTCCTTGAGGATGCCCTGCAACTTCTGGCCGTTGTTCTGCAACACTTCCACCTCTTTGCCGATGTGGTTGACGTACTGCTGCATCACCTTGAAAGGCTGACCGATGCCAGCCGAACCAACTTCCAATTCATAATCGCCCAGTTCCTCACCCAGCGTATCCTGCAGGTGACGACTCAGGTCAGCACAATCTTCAATCCATACACCGTCAGCGTGGTCTATCTCAATCACGATACGGTCGTCTGCGGTCATTTCAACATCTACCAGGTAGTAGTCGCCCTTTTGCAACCACTCCTCAACAGCTTTTGTTATTACGTTCTTGTCTATCATATACGATATTTAAGTGTTTAAATGCAAGAATGAGAGGCTCGCTTGGAGTCTCTCATTCCTCTGAACGGCTGCAAAGGTACGAACTTTTTTCCGTTCCTGCAAATTTTTCGGTTATTTATTTACTCGTGTACATATAAATTCCACCCGAGATAGGTCTCAATGGCCTCCTGAACGATATCTACGACGTCGGTGCGGCACATTGCGACATGATGCTCGAAACCATTCTTGCAGATGTATTTCATCAGTTTCTGCAGGTTATCGACCTTGGTGACAGCGATACATCCATCCATGCCGTAGGGGTCGTTGGTGATCTCGCCCTTACCAAGATAAGCTTTGATGATGCCCTTGGGGTCGTCAGTAGATATGCGGAAGAAAGTGAAGGGACCTTCGCTAACCTTGGCATAGACGGCACCGAAGGTGTTGATTTTGCCCAACGTGCGACCTAATACGCCAAGAGGACCGAGCTTCAGGTCACCATTGCCTACGAACTGCTTGGGGAAGTTGCCACAATGGGTGCATACACACTTGTTGCGATCCTCAGCGAAGTTGTTATTCCAGTCGAGCAGGGCAGGGGCGTTCTGAGAAGCCAGTGAGAGGGCATACATCGAAATGGCTCCAGCTAGGTCGGTCTCGCAAGCAGCTGGAATCAGTTTTTCGCTCAACATCGACATCGTCACGCAAGGTGCGCAACCATAGTTCTGCTCCAGCGAATCCCAGCATTGGATGGCAACAGCTTGCACATCGTTGGCTTCAATCCAGTTCTCGACAGCCACGCTGAACTTAGCTTGTAAGCCCAACTTCTCCTTGTAGGAATCGGGCACCTTGGCATAGTTACAGGTACGGTTGCACATCTCGATGAACTTAGGATCGTCGTCCTGAATCTTCTGAGCGGCATAAAGAATCTCAGAGAGGTCGGCAGGAACAACGGTGATGCCTGAGCGCTGTAACAGCTTTTCGCTGGCACGACAGGTGTTGAAACCCAAGGGGCGTGTACCAATCTGTCCCAAACGACAATGACGCAAACCATTGACTACGCGACAGATAGCAGCAAAGCGGTCAATATCCTTTTTCAGCAACGGATCATAGATAGAATAGGTGTGCAGGGTGGTATCTGTAAAGGGGATGCCATACTGATAGAGGTTGTTGCACACGCTAATCTTGCCACAGAAGGCATCACGACGCGAGTCAAGGTCAACCTTGTCGTTCTCATCATCACAGGCCTGCACCATTACAGGTACGTTCAGGTCGGCATCGCTGATGGCATTGATGATACCAATCTCAAAGCCGAAGTTGGGCAACGAAACGATGATGCCGTCGATTTCATCGCGATGCTGACGGAATTGTTTCGAAACCTTCAGTCCGTCCTCACGAGTTTCGATGCTCGAACTACCTGTAGGCGTAGCGTCCTCAGGCAGGATGATGTACTCGTAACCACCCTCGTCAAGTGTCTTCAATAGTTGTTTGCGAACATCCTTAGCCAATTCTGAATTAAAATAGGCGCGCGTTCCGATAATCACGCCAAAACATGTCTTTCCGTTCTTCATAATTGTATATTGTTTAGTAATTGATATTTGCTTTCTTCTGTTTGTCTGTTAC
Organism: Prevotella sp.; assembly: GCA_045112595.1. Classification (GTDB taxonomy): domain Bacteria; phylum Bacteroidota; class Bacteroidia; order Bacteroidales; family Bacteroidaceae; genus Prevotella. The sequence continues at coordinate 25,630 of JBGUIA010000044.1, forward strand.
TAGTTCATACACGCCTCCGGCTTTTGTCTTTAGGGTGTACAGCCCGGCTTTGTCAGTTTTCATACCTTTTCCCTTGAGTGGAGTGTTTGAACGCAGTTTGCAAGTGCCTCCGTTGCGAGAACGGATAACGGCCTTAGTGAGCTGACCGCTCTCCCAATCGATGTCGATTTCAAAACCACCACGAGCCACAAGACCTTTTACGCTTCCGCTTTTCCATACTGATGGCAGGGCGGGCAACAGGTAGATGAATCCGTCGTAGCTCTGCATCAACATCTCGGCAATACCTGCCGTACAACCGAAATTACCATCGATTTGGAAAGGTGGATGGGCATCAAACATGTTAGGATAAGTACCTCCTCGTTGCTTGACGGTGCCAAAAATCAAGAATGTATCGGCAGTCAGCGTCAACTGATCCTGGATGAGTTTGTAGGCGTGTTCGCCATCCAGCAATCGGGCCCACGAACAAACCTTCCATCCCATGCTCCAGCCTGTCGAAACGTCGCCCCGAGCCTCCAACGATTTACGAGCAGCATTCCAAAGTTCAGGAGTACGTGTGGGCGAGATTTGATAGGAGGGATATAGACCGTAGAGGTGCGAGAAGTGGCGATGGTCGTCCTTGGGATCGTCCAGATCGTCGAGCCATTCCTGCAACTGACCCCAGCGACCGATCTGCATAGGAGGAAGTTGGGCCAACTGAGCCTTGATGGTGTCTAGAATCTCTAGATGTTCTAGATGGTCTAGACTCTTGCTGGCCTCAAGGACATTGTTATAGAGCTCCGTCACAATTTGGTTATCCATCGTTACTCCTGCGTCCAATGGTGTGGGGCGGCCTTTACCGCCATGCTCTGGCGATTCACCAGGACAAACAACGAGCCAACCTTTGGTGGGGTGTTTCACGAGAGTCTGTGTGAAGAAACGGGCAGCATCAAGCATGATGGGGAAATATTGACGAAGGAAATCCTTGTCGTTCGTATATAAATAATGTTCCCACAAGTGACGACAAAGCCAGGCGGCACCCATAGGCCATAAACCCGTTTGCGCTCTATCCACAGGGCCTGTAATGCGCCATTGGTCTGTGTTGTGATGCAACACCCAACCCTCAGCGCCATACATGTCGCGAGCCGTTTGCTTGCCCTGTTCGTATATTTCGCAAATCAGCTTGAACAATGGCTCATTCATCTCCGTTAGGTTCGTCACCTCAGAGGGCCAGTAGTTCATCTCAAGATTGATGTTCGTCGTGTATTTCGAGTCCCATGACGGAAACATCTTTTCGTTCCAAATGCCCTGTAGGTTGGCAGGGTTCATATTATCGGGTTGCGACGAGCAAATCAAGAGGTAGCGCCCGAATAGGAAATAGGTAGCGACGAGGTGATTGTCAGCGACAGAATTGCTGACCACACTAAAGCGCTCGATGCGCTTGTTCATGGGGACGTTGGCGTACATGTCAGGGCCCAAGTCGAGCTTTACACGGTCGTAGTATTTGTGGTATTCCCGTTCGTGCTGGGCCTTCAGCGCTTCATAGCCCAAGGCCATTGCCTGATGTAGGCGCTCTTTCGATTGTGCCTCCTCGTCGCCCGTGATATCTTTGTAGTTCTTCACATTCGTACCGATAGCGACGTAGATAGTTGCCTCGTCGGCACCTACTACGCTGATATTACCATTCGAGCCCGTTGTACGTCCGCCTTTTGTCTGTACGGCCATACGACCCATAAAGCGCACCTTGCCCTTCAGTCCCTCATGCTTGGAAGAAACGCCTAAGAGCGTTGCTTCGTTGCCATCCATACCGATGAGCGGATTCTCATGGGGCGTAGTCATGTTTGCCGTAAACGTAATCTTGCCTTTCTCGCTGGCAGTCAAATGGATAGCCATCACATGCTTTCCTCCCAATGGGGTAATCACCTCGCGCTCATACTTCACACCATCTACCTCATAGTGGACAATACTTTTGGCATTATCTAAATCCAACCAACGCTCGTAGTTCTTGTAGTCAGCATGTCCAGGCATTGAAATAAACAGGTCGCCAAAGGGTTGATAAGGCATACCCATATTCTGCCCAACAGCGTTAGGCATCACCTTCGCATTGGCTAATTCTTGTGCCTCTTTATATTTCCCTTCGAAGATGAGTCGGCGTACTTCGGGCAGTGCCGCCTTAGCGTTGGGGTTGATGACGTTATTCGGTTGTCCGGCCCAGATGGTTTCTTCGTTCAGCGCAATATGCTCGACAGCAGGCGTCCCAAACACCATACCACCTATCACGCCATTTCCCACGGGCAATGCCTGCGTCCACGTCTGGGCAGGCTTGTCGTACCACAAACGATGTTGAGCTGCGACCCAGTCGCAGCACACCATGAAGAGGAGGATGATAGTTATACGTTTCATTTGTAGAGGCTTTTGAGTGCGTCATCAGGTTCTATTGTCACCTTGCTCTCGTCGAGCATTGTGCGGTCGAGGCCGAAGACGTCGATGAAGAAATCATAGACGGCTTGGCGTTTGTTCTCTTTGAAATCGTGACGTTCGTTGGGCAGGTGGACGTTACGTACCTTGTCCTGAGCACCGTAGAAACCATAGATGCGTTGTAGGTAGGGGAATTCGAGGGTGGGAACACTCGATGTCCAGTCGCCACCGTCAGAGACGATGAGCATGGGCTTGGGAGCCATGATAGCGGCAAGTTCTGGTTCGCAGGTTCCACCAGCCGCGAGCTGAACGGGTTTGCCACTCTCGCAGGGACAACCGCCATCGAAATGCGAAGCGAGATGAACCACAGGTGCTGAGGCCGTGACGCGTTCGTCGAGCAAGGAAAGCAGGACAGTATGTGTACCACCGCCAGAGCCACCCATGACGCCAACGCGTTCGGGGTCAATGTCCTTATGGTTTTTGAGCATCCAATCGAGCAGAATATAGCCACAAGCGGCCTGATAGACGTGGGCGCGAGAGGTATGATGGGCTGCTTCGCCCACTTCCTTTTCGCTCTCGCCCCAACCGTAAAGGTCGAAGTCTACACAGACGGCGCCCATACGGGCTAGTGTTCCCAAGCGCTGTTGTTCGTCCTTACGATAACGGTAGGGCCAATGGCCATCGGGACAGATAATTAAAGGCTTTTGGCTTTTGGCTTTTAGCTTTTTGCCTTTGACTGGCGCATAGGCGTAAATCGTGCCAAACAGGTGCTGACCGGGCGTCAGTTCGATGCTGATGTTTTGAGTAGTATAGCCGTCATGCTTGCGGATCTTCGAAAGAATGACAGGGCGCTTGCCTGACGTTGATCCGTCGGGAATGGTGACACAGGAGTCGAGGAAAGCATCGAGCTCCAGACGCTGGCGAACCTCACGACGGAGTGAGTCGCGACGAGCCTCCCATTGTTCCTTGTTATGATATAAGGATGAAAGCCAGTCGAGCATCATCTTACCCTCTGCCTCATGACGACGCGGATATTCGTAGAGCTTGATCTTATAGAGGTTGCCGCTCTGTTTCCACCAGTTCCAGTCGTAGTATTTGCAGATGTTGTCGAGCGTCATTTCCAGCGAATACGGTCGCACACGGAAGTCGGCATACGGCAGTTGTTTGCCCACCGTATCCACATTTGCGTCGAACTTAAACCGTACACCAAAGCGACGGGCGACATCCTCCATCAGGTCGTGCACGCTCCGTTCATATCGCGTCTCAAACGTCTGCGCCCCCACTACCGATGGTAGTATGGCACATAGGAAAATCAGAATCTTTTTCATATATCATAAAGACTAACGAGACCCTCAAATGTCATCAGCCGATGGGCTCAGAGTTTAGTGCCGGTAAACTCGGAGTTTAGTGGCACTAAAGTGGAGGTTTACCGGCACTAAACTTTTTCGCCATAGGCGTAATGATGGGCGTAATGGTCAAATTAAGGGCAGAAATGTTGTTTTATTGCAAAAATAATCGTATCTTTGCCGACGCTAAAAACATAATTCGATATGAAGACAGACATACAGATAGCACGGGAATGCGAATTGCTGCCCATTGGCGAGATTGCCACACAGTTGGGAATTGCCCCTGAAGAGATAGAGCCGTACGGACGCTATATGGCCAAGGTACCGGTGAGCTTAATCGACGAGAAGAAAGTGAAAAAGAGCCGACTGATACTGGTGACGGCTATCAGTCCCACGAAGGCGGGCATTGGAAAAACTACCGTCAGCATTGGTTTGACGTTGGGTCTGAACAAGATTGGCAAGAAGGCTACCGTTGCCCTGCGAGAACCGTCGTTGGGTCCCTGTTTCGGCATCAAGGGCGGTGCTGCTGGTGGCGGCTATGCCCAAGTGCTGCCGATGGAGAAAATCAATCTGCATTTCACGGGTGACTTCCATGCCGTAACCTCAGCGCATAACACTATCAGCGCGCTGTTGGACAACTATATCTACCAACATCGTAAGGACGGCTTCTCGTTGCGCGAGATATATTGGAAACGCGTGCTCGACGTGAACGACCGAAGCCTGCGCAACGTGGTGACAGGACTGAGAGGTGACGGTGTGGTGAATGAGACGGGTTTCGACATCACTCCAGCCTCGGAACTGATGGCCATCCTCTGCTTAGCGACGAGTGAGGAAGACCTGCAACGTCGTATCGAGAACATCGTGCTGGGCGTCACATCCGACGGCAAGCTGTTTAAGGTAAAAGACCTTGGCGTGGCTGGAGCCATCACCGTACTGCTCAGGGATGCCCTCAATCCGAACCTCGTGCAGACAACGGAGCACACACCTGCCTTCATCCACGGTGGACCGTTCGCCAACATCGCTCACGGCTGTTCGAGTGTGGTAGCGACGAAGATGGCCATGAGCTACAGCGACTATGTGGTGACAGAGGCTGGTTTCGGTGCAGACCTCGGCGCAGAGAAGTTCTTCGACATCAAGTGCCGGAAGGCCGGACTGCTTCCGCGACTGGTGGTCATCGTAGCCACCACCCAGGGCCTGAAGATGCACGGAGGCGTGGATCTCGATCACATCAAGGAGCCGAACGCCAAGGGACTGACAGAGGGCCTGAAGAACCTGAACCGCCACATCCGCAACATGCAAGGTTTCGGACAGCCTGTGGTAGTGACGCTCAACCGCCATGATACGGATCTGGAGGAGGAAATCGCCATTGTGCGCAAAAACTGTGAGGACTTGCAGGTAGGCTTTGCCGTCAACGAAGCCTTCCTCAAGGGTGGCGAAGGTGCCATTGAACTAGCGCAGACCGTGGTCGAGACAATCGACAAACAGCAACCCCTTCCCATCCGCTTTACCTATAAGGAGACTGACCGTCTGGAGGACAAGATAGAGAAGGTCTGCAAGAGTATCTACGGTGCATCGGCAGTGGAATACGGCAAGACAGTGACAAAGAAACTGGAATCCCTGCGCAAATCGTTTACCGACGACGACGGTGCCATCGCCCACTATCCCGTCTGCATTGCCAAGACGCAGTTCTCCTTCTCGGCCGACTCTACCCGTTACGGTTCGCCTGAGGGCTTTACTATTCGTATCCGTGATGTCATCCTCAACTGTGGTAGCGAGATGATTGTTGCCATTGCTGGCGACATGCTCCGAATGCCAGGACTGCCCAAGAGTCCGCAGGCAGAGCGCATCACTATCGTGAACGGAGAAATCGAAGGACTATCATAATTCACTAAAATAATAACCATAATGAGAACAAAAACTATTCTTACTTTTGTTGCGCTTGTAGTATTTTCGAGCGTACGTGTGAGTGCTCAGACAAAGTATGCCTGGCAGAATCCCCAGTTGCCTCGTGCTGAACGTGTAGAGAGTCTGTTGGGAATGTTGACCCCTGAAGAAAAGGTGGGTCTGATGATGAACAAGTCGGTATCGATAGACCGCTTGGGCATCCCTTCATACAACTGGTGGAGTGAGGCCTGTCATGGTGTGCGCCAGGGAGGTTATACCGTCTATCCCCAGCCTATTGGCTTGGCCGCTGCATTCAGCGAGAAACTGGTGTACGACGTATTCTCCCAGGTCTCGGATGAGGCTCGTGCCAACTGGAATCGTACTGACCACAACGACCCTAAACTGTTTAATGTACCTATGGGCGTGACCTACTATCCAGGCAATCCTGAACTGACGTTCTGGTGTCCCAACGTAAACATCTTCCGTGATCCTCGTTGGGGTCGTGGTCAGGAGACATGTGGCGAGGATCCTTACCTGAATGCGGTGCTGGGTGTGCAGACCGTGTTGGGTATGCAGGAGCCTATCACACTGAACGGTAAGACCTATTACAAGACGCATGCCTGTGCCAAGCACTATGCCGTACATAGCGGTCCGGAACCCCTGCGTCACTCGATGAACGTAGAACCCACGAATCGTGACCTCTGGGAAACCTATCTGCCTGCCTTCAAGGCATTGGTCAAGAAGGGAAACGTGCGTGAGGTGATGTGTGCCTACCAACGTTTCGAGGGCAAGCCTTGTTGCGCTAGCGACCGTCTGCTCATCGATATTCTGCGCAACAAGTGGGGCTATGATGCTATCGTGCTTACTGATTGCGACGCCATCAACAATTTCTTCAATCGCGGTCAACACGAGACGCACAAAGATCCGTTGTCGGCTACTGTCGATGCCGTATTGAATGGTACTGACCTTGAGTGCGGTAAGGTGATGATGAACTTGACGGATGGCCTGAAGAAGGGCCTGATAAAGGAGAGTGATCTAGACGCTCATCTGCGCAAGACGCTGACGGGTCGTTTCGAACTGGGTATGTTCGATCCCGCCTCATCCCTCGAGTGGTCGAAGATTCCTGCTTCGAATATCAGTAACGAAGAGCACGACGCCCTCGCCACCCAAGCAGCCCGTGAATCGATGGTACTCTTGGAGAATAAGGGCATCCTGCCTCTGTCTAAGGACATTAAGACGATTGCTGTTGTTGGTCCGAATGCTGATGATGTGGAGTTGTTGAACGGTAACTATGGTGGCACGCCTACCGATAACCACAAGCACTCGCTGTTGGAGGGTATCAAGAATGCCGTCCCTGGTGCGAAGGTTATCTATCAGAAGGCTTGCGAGTTGAACGATGAGTATGAGACTATCCATCATTTACAGGACTTTAATGGAGGTAAGGGCGCCCTCGTGGAGTTCTATAATAATAAGGAACTAGCTGGCGAACCTGCGAAGACGGCATATTACAACGAGTTGAACTTCTCGACCTTTGGTGCTTGGGGCTTTGCTGAGGGTGTCAATCGTGACACACTGTCCGTTCGCGTCAGTGGTCAGTACACATCGAACTTTACTGGCGATATGAAATATACGTTGACTACCGATAACGGCTATGTGCTGAAAGTCAATGGCGAGGTCGTCGAAGAGAACAAGGGCGGCGGTCGTCGTGGATTTGGTTTCGGACGTCGCGTAGAGTATAAGTCGTTCCCTGTTGAGACAGGTAAGACTTATGATATCGTGATTGAATACAAGCATGGCAATGGTCAGTTTGCGATGTTGCGTGGCGACATCTGCGAGCGCAAGCTTGTTGACTTCACGGAACTTGCCAATGAGGTAAAGGGTGCTGACGCCATCATTATTATCGGTGGTATCTCTGCCCGTATGGAAGGCGAGGGTGGTGACAAACAGGACATCGAACTGCCGAAGGTTCAGCAGATGCTCGTAAAGGCTATGCACCAGACGGGTAAACCTGTCGTCTTTGTCAACTGCTCTGGATCGGCCATTGCCTTTGGTAGTGTAGAGGGTCAGTACGATGCTTTGTTGCAGGCTTGGTATCCTGGTCAGGGCGGTGCGAAGGCACTGGCTGAAGTGCTGTTTGGCGACTATAATCCTGGTGGAAAACTCCCTGTGACGTTCTATCGTTCGAACAACGACCTGCCCGACTTCCTTGACTATTCGATGAAAAACCGTACTTATCGTTACTTTACGGGTGTGCCTCAGTATGCTTTCGGCTATGGCCTGAGCTATACGACGTTCAACGTGGGTAAGGCGAAAGTGAAGAGCCAGAAGGGTAAAGCCCCCAAGGTGACACTTACTATCCCTGTGAAGAATACGGGTGGTCGCGAGGGTACAGAGACCGTTCAGGTGTATGTGAAACGACTGGGTGATGTTGGTGCGCCCATCAAGGCACTGAAAGGTTTCCAGAAGGTGAATCTGAAGGCTGGCGAGACTCAGAATGCCATTGTCACCCTCGATGGTGAGGCCTTCGAATATTACGACGAGATGATAGACGAACTTGCCGTAAAGCCTGGCAAATACCAGATACTTTACGGCACGTCGTCAAGGGATGAGGACTTAAAGTCGTTCGACTTCTCCTTCTGAGAAAAAGATACCCAGCGGTTTTCCGCTGGGCTTTTCTTTACTTATAGATAGGACCAAAGTTGGCGCAGGCACGATAGTCGGCGCCTTCTTTGTCCATACCGAATGCGTTCCAGCACGAAGGACGGAAGATGTCCTTATCGGCAATATTGTGCATACAAACAGGGATACGGAGCATGGCACAAAGGGTAATCAGGTCGGCACCTACGTGACCATAGCAGATGGCTCCGTGGTTGGCACCCCAGTTGTTCATGACTGAATAGACATCCTTGAAAGCATCCTTCGTGGGATCCAGACGTGGGGCAAACCAAGTGGTAGGCCAAGTGGGGTCAGTACGCTTGTCCAAGATGTCGTGGGTCTTGGGGTCGAGCTCAACCGTCCAACCCTCAGCCAACTGCAATACAGGACCTAAACCTGCTACAAGGTTCAGACGCAACATCGTCATCGGCATGCCACCCTTTGTGACGAAATGTGACGAGTAACCACCACCACGGAAATAGTCGCGGTCGGCAGGCATCCATGAGGTGGCCTTCAGACAAGCCTCCATGTCCTCGTTTTTCATCTCCCAGAATGGCTTGATGGTGGGATTGCCATCCATGTCGCTCATCGCGCCTGTGGCATCAAGGGTAGTGGCACCGCTGTTGATGAGGTGGATGAAGCCACCAGCGGCAGAACCGCTCAGCACAGTACCAGTTACGCGCTTGACGGCTTCTGGGCTCCAGTAGGTGCGGATATCTGAGAACATCACGCCACGATTGGTCAACAGATGGCCGAAGAGCATCGACATACCATTCAGGAAATCGTTTTCTGTAGCTAGCGTATAAGCCTCACGCGGACCATTCCAGTCGAACGACGTACACATCATTGACTCAGGGAAGTCGAAGTTGGGCTTGTAGTCCGTCCACTGGCGCTGGCCCTGCACACCAGCAGCAATGGCGTTATGTCCGATAGCCTCTTCCTTGTAACCCATCGCACCCAGCTTCTCGCTGCCCTGCATCAGGTCGCGGATAATCATCATACACTTCACGGTGAATTCCCAGTCCTCGTCCTTCTCCTGACGATTCTTGCCTTTACCCTTGCCGTTGAAGGTGGTCATGGGTACACCAGGGAACAAGGGACGGTCCTCGTTATAGTCGTGACCCTCTTGAGGCTTGCAATATTTCTCTACCCACTGCATAGCCTTCTCAAACTCGTCCTTGTCGTAGATGCCGAAATCCACGCGACGGAGAATCTCCACCAGTGAAACATATTCCGTACGCATGCCAAGGTACTGTTGCAGGAAATCGGCATTGACGATAGAGCCTGCGATACCCATACAGGTGTTGCCCAACGACAGATAGCTCTTTCCACGCATGGTTGCTACAGCCTGAGCAGCACGGGCAAAGCGCAGAATCTTCTCGGCCACATCCTCAGGAATGGTGTTGTCATCGAGGTCCTGCACGTCGTGACCATAGATGCCGTAAGCGGGTAGACCTTTCTGTGCATGGGCAGCAAGGACGGCAGCCAGATAAACAGCACCAGGACGCTCAGTTCCATTGAAACCCCAAACAGCCTTGGGATAAGTGGGATTCATGTCCATTGTCTCTGAACCATAACACCAACAGGAGGTAACGGTAATGGTACTTCCTACGCCCTCGCGCTCGAACTGTTCTGCACAGGCGGCACTCTCACCTACACGACCAATCGTTGTGTTTGAAATGACACACTCAACCTTCGAGCCATCACCATTGCGAAGATTGCTCTCAATGAGCGTTTTTACAGCCTTAGCGAGGTTCATCGTCTTCTCTTCGAGTCCCTCGCGAATACCACCCTGACGACCATCAATCGTAGGACGAATACCAATCTTTGGATACACTTGTTTCATTTTTTAATATGTTTTAGTTGTTAAGTTCTACCTAAAAAGACGCATACTCCCGTTGATTGTCATCAATGCAAAGAAAGCATAATGTTGCTCGAATTATTGCTTCCTTTTTTCTTTAATTCGAAATTTATTCTTACCTTTGCAGCCGAAAATATAACAAAGAACAAAGATGAAGAAGTTATTGATAGCTTTTTTGCTGATGCTGACAATGACAGCTCAGGCAGATAATGTGATGACCAAGACCCAGGACGGAACCTACATTGTCAACACTACAACGTTGGCTGACGACGTGGAGGGATATGCTGGTGCAACGCCTCTGGAGGTACACATCAAGAAGAACAAAATCGTGAAGGTTGTCGTGCTGAAAAACATGGACGGACCTAAGTATAACGCCAAGGTGAAGAAGGAAATGCTGACGAAGTACGAGGGTATGGATGTCAAGAAAGGTACGGTGCAGGACGTTGATGCAGTCACTGGTGCAACATTCACCTCAAAAGCCATGCAGGAAAATATCCGCAGAGCGGTAGATTATTATAAGAAGCACAAGTAAAGTTCAAAAAGTAAATGGTAGGGCAGGGTTAGTAGAGTAATACTAACCCTGCTATTGCACTATAGATAATCATACGAATGGGGTTGATCTTGACGACCTTCACGCCATAGAATGCTGCTACAAAGAGCAGACAACTGATGCAGAATTGCCACAGGTTCTCCGTAGGCGTGCTAAAGTTCTCGCGCGTACATAATAATAAGGTTGCAGCAGCAAGCAATCCCACCACAGCAGGACGCAGGCCTTGGAAGACGCTCGTCACTGAACGGGTGTGCATATACCGCATAAACATCTTGCTAATGATAATCATCAGAATCAGCGAGGGCAATACCAGCGCAAACGTAGCAGTAGCAGAGCCCAACACAGCCATAGGCATAGAGAAGCCTGCATTCTTGACGGCAGTATAACCGCAATAGGTGGCGCTATTGATGCCAATAGGTCCAGGCGTCATCTGCGAGATAGCGACGATGTCCGTAAACTCTGACGACGAGAGCCAATGCCAATGTTCGACGGTTTCGTTCTGAATCAGCGACAGCATTCCATAGCCCCCACCAAAACCGAAGACACCAATCTCGAAGAATGTAACGAATAACCAGAAGAATATCATACGCCCTTCACCTCCTTTCCGTTGTTTTCATCGTATGCGAATCTGCCATAGATGTATCCTCCTATGCCTGCTGCGATGATAATCCAAATGGGCGAAACACCCAAGAGCCATATCAGCAGGGCTGACACAATAGGAATCCAGATGGTCCATTTGTTCAGTTCTGCGCGTTTGCCAAGATTGAAGGTAGGCACAGCAATGAGGGCAACTACTGCTGGGCGGATGCCTCGGAACATCGCTGCTACTATGGGATTGTCCTTAAACTGGCTGAAGAACATCGCGATGGCCAGGATAATCAGAAACGAGGGTAGGGCAGTGCCCAATGCTGTGGCGATGGCACCTCGTTCTTTCTTCAACTTATAACCAATGAAGATGGCGATATTGATGGCGAAGACACCAGGACAACTCTGGGCGATGGCAATAAGGTCGAGCATCTCGTCCTTCGATACCCAGTGCTTGCGGTTAACCACCTCTTCCTCTATCAAAGGTATCATGGCATATCCACCACCAAGGGTGAATATGCCAATCTTAAAGAAGGTCTTGAATGATTCCCAATATAGATTCATTTGCATTTAGCTTTTGGCCATTGGCTTTTGGCTTTCTTTGCTAATAGCTAACTGCTAACAGCCAATTGCCTGTTCCACCCATTTACGTGCATTGACGAAGGCTTCAATCCAAGGTGTTACCTCGTCCTGACGACGATTGGCAGGATACCAGGCGTTCTGCCAGGGGAATACGGCACGCTCCAAGTGAGGCATCATGCAGAGATGACGACCATCAGCCGAGCAGATACCTGCCACGTTATAGTCAGAACCATTCGGATTAGCAGGATAGCCAGCGTAGTTGTACTTGGCAATCACGTTATATGCGCTCTCAGCTTCTGGCAGAGAGAATTTTCCTTCTCCGTGAGCTACCCACAGACCCAGTTTGTTGCCGCTCAGCGAGCCGAACATTACGCTGTTGTTCTGAGGAATGCTCAGGCTGATGAACTCGCTCTCGAACTTATGCGAGTCGTTGTGCAGCATCTTAGCTCCCTTAGCTCCAGTCAGGCCGAGTTCAACCATCAGCTGGCATCCGTTACAGATACCCAGTGACAGTGTGTCCTTGCGGGCATAGAACTTATCCAGCGCCTCCTTAGCCTTAGGATTGAAGAGGAATGCACCAGCCCAACCCTTAGCCGAACCAAGTACGTCGGAGTTAGAGAAACCACCGCAGAACACAATCATGTTGATATCCTCGAGTGTCTCGCGACCACTGATCAGGTCGGTCATCATCACATCCTTCACGTCGAAACCAGCCAGATACAGACAGTAAGCCATCTCGCGCTCACCGTTAGTACCCTTCTCTCTTATAATTGCAGCCTTGGGCGTTGTGTCTGTTGCTGTGCCACAGCAACCAACTGAACGGCGGGGGTTGAGCCCATACTGAGCAAGTGTGCCCTTGAAGTCCTTATTGAACTTCATCTCGATGGGCTGCTTCTTATAGTTCTCGAAGCGTTCCTTAGCCTTGCCATTGAAGCTCTGCTTACGATCGAGCAGGTAAGAAGTCTTGTACCAAACGTCACGCAGACCGTCAATATCGAAGGTCTTCTCCTCATCGCCAGCCTTTACTACGATGGTGCGGACATCCTCAACGGGATAACCAATCTTAGCGAAGCCAACGCCTGCATCCTCCATAAACTCCTTGAACTCAGCCTTGTGCTCGTCGCTCACCTCGATGACTACACCAGGATTCTCAGCGAAGAGCGCCTTTACGATATCACCATCCTTGCAAATGTCGTGCAGGTTGATGTGCATACCGCCCTTTGTGTTGGCGAAGCACATCTCGAGCAGTGTGGTAATCAAACCACCAGCAGAGATATCGTGACCAGCCATAATCCAACCCTTCTCGATGAGCTGTTGGATAGCCATGAAGGCATCAGCGAAGTACTCAGCGTTCTTCACGGTAGGCACATCGTCGCCCACCTTACCCAGACTTTGAGCGAAGGCTGAACCACCAAGGCGCTGCTCGTCGAACGAGAAGTCGATATGATAGAGTGATGCGTTCTTATCGTTCACCAATACAGGGCTTACCACCTTCTTAATATCGCTAACCTCGCCACCAGCGCTGACAATCACGGTTCCTGGAGAGATAATCTTCTCACCATTAGGATACTGCTGACTCAAAGACAGCGAGTCCTTACCTGTTGGCACGTTGATGTGTAGGTCGCAACAGAAATCGCTCAGCGCCTTCACACCAGCATAAAGACGGGCATCCTCACCCTCCTGAGAGCGGCAAGGCCACATCCAGTTAGCGCTCAACGACAGCGAATCCATACCCTCAGCAAGCGGAGCCCAAACGATATTCGTCAGCGCCTCAGCAACAGAGAGTACAGAACCAGCAGCAGGATCAGCCAAACCAGCCTGAGGAGCATGACCCAGAGCTGTGGCAATACCCTTCTGACCACGGTAGTCGAGGGCAACGACACCACAGTCGCTCAGAGGCAACTGAATCTCACCCTGACACTGCTGACGGGCAATCTTACCTGTTACTGAGCGGTCGACCTTGTTGGTCAACCAGTCCTTACAAGCCACAGCCTCCAACTGAAGGACTCTCTCTAGAAGTTCTAGAATATCTAGATTATCTAGATCGTACTCGACATTGGCATAGTGACGCTCTACAGTATTATCTTTCATAATGGTCTTGGGCGAGTGACCAAACATCTGGGCAACATCCAGATCGAATGGCTTCACGCCATCGCCCTGCTTGAACGAGAAGTGAGCATCGCCTGTGGTCTCACCAACCACATACAGCGGAGCACGCTCGCGCTCAGCAATCTTACGTACATGCTCGATATGCTTCTCATCAATAAGCAAGCCCATACGCTCCTGACTCTCGTTGGCAATAATCTCTTTCGAAGAAAGCGTCTTGTCACCAATAGGCAACTTGGTCATATCAATCTCACCACCGCACTCCTCAACGAGCTCTGACAGACAGTTGAGGTGTCCTGCAGAACCATGGTCGTGGATACTCACAACGGGGTTTACATCCTCTTCGCAAAGGGCACGAACCAGGTTGTAGGCACGCTTCTGCATCTCAGGGTTGGCACGCTGAACGGCATTCAGCTCGATACCATTGCTGTAGCGACCAGTGTCAACGGAAGATACTGAACCGCCACCCAGTCCGATGCGGTAGTTGTCACCACCAACAACAACCACCTTGTTGCCGGGCTGAGGCTCCTTCTTCAGACAGTCGCGCTTGGTGCCGTAACCTACACCACCTGCCAGCATAATCACCTTATCGTAAGCATACTTCGTCGAGTTTGTGGCTGTGCCACAGCCACTATTTGCCCCCTCCTGGTGCTCAAACGTCAGCACCGAACCGCAAATCAACGGCTGGCCGAACTTATTTCCAAAGTCAGAAGCACCATTCGAAGCCTTGATCAGAATCTGCTCTGGTGTCTGATACAACCACTGGCGAACAGGAAGAATATCCTCCCAATCACGAGTCAGTTTATCATCGTCAGTCAATCGTGGATAAGCCGTCATATAAACAGCCGTACCAGCAATCGGCCAAGAACCTACACCACCACCCATACGGTCGCGGATTTCACCACCAGTACCTGTTGCAGCACCGTTGAATGGCTCTACAGTTGTGGGGAAATTATGCGTCTCGGCCTTCAGCGAGATAACACTCTCGATATCCTTTACCTGGAACCAGTCGCTGGTGCTCTGGTCCTTCGGAGCAAACTGCTCAACCACAGGCCCCTGTGCAAAAGCTACATTATCTTTATAAGCCGAAAGAATCTTGTTAGGATTCTCCTGTGTGGTCTTCTTAATCATTGCAAAGAGGCTAGACTCCATCTCCTTGCCGTCGATGATAAAGGTACCACCAAAGATTTTATGACGGCAGTGCTCAGAGTTAATCTGGGCGAAACCAAAGATTTCAGAATCCGTCAGCGGACGACCGTTCTGCTTCTCCAGTCCGTGCAGATACTCGATTTCCTCTGGGCTTAGGGCCAGACCTTCCTGCTCGTTATATTCCTCCAGATTGTCCACATACTTGATGGGCTCCGGCTTGATGTTAATCGTAAAAATGTCCTGATTGAGGCCGTTGTACATGCGTTGCAACATCTCGTCGTGCTCAGCATCCTTGCTCGCCACAGCGAAATACTCCTCAATACGACTGATGCCCTTGAGGCCCATGTTCTGCGTAATCTCAACAGCATTCGTCGACCACGGGGTCACCATTTCGCGACGCGGACCAACGTAGTAGCCCTCAAGCTGGTCAGCCTCGAGCATCGTGGCCTCGCCATAAAGCCAGTTTAATTCCTTGATTTCCTGTTCACTCAGTACGTGATCAACTTCCGTTGCAATCACCGATTTCTGTGGGGTCTGAAAGAAACGTATCATACCTTATTAATTATTGTATTCTGATTTTGCCTGCAAAGGTACGAATAAAATATGAATAATGTGCGATGATTTGAAATTTATTTTGTACCTTTGCAGTCTAAACAATAAGAATATGCCTTATAAGACTGACGGAATAGAAATAGAGATTCATCCTGGCCCCAAGACGGGTGAGGACGGCAAGCCTTTGCTCTATGTGCGCCCAGCTAAAGGTTACAGGAAGACGTTCAAGCAATTGGATGACTTCTGCACCAAATATCGTGGAATGCGGACGGGTGAGATGCAACAGGTGTTCGACGTGTTGATGGAGGTTGCAGGCCGTTGGCTCTCAGAGGGTTATCGTGTGGAAACGCCCTTAGGGTCGTTTGCCCCAAAGTTGAAGTTAATAGGTCAACATACAGACCCCAAGACCATTACGGGCAGGGATGTTAGGTATGTAGGTCTCGACTTTATACCTAACAAGGATCTCGTCAAAGTTGCAAGTCGCAATCGTGAAGGCTATCGCAAGAGTAAAGACCCTGTGGGCAACAGTCAGATGTACGATGAGCAGGCAATGGATGATGCTTTGCAACGTTGTCTGCGACTGGGTTACGTGACGATTCCAGAGTTTATGATGTTCAGCAAACTGAAACGTGATTCTGCCAAAAACTATCTCGACAGCCTCTGTAAAGGCGACCATCCGCGCCTTTGGAGTGTCAGGGAAGGACGTCGCTATCTCTATTTCCCAAAGAAAGACAACTCAAAGGGTTGAAAAGCGGTCTCGACCACCCGCCCGCATATATACGGCCTCCCGCTCGAACTAATTCGGGCTGGAGGCCGAATTAATACGGGCGGCAGCCCGAATCTCCTTTCCTAGGCACTCCGTCCCTGTTACATCGGCACTAAAACCTTTTTTGCACGGCACTCTCCCCCTGCTAGCCCGTATGTCTTCTGTCGTGCAGGTAAAACTTTGTTAAATCTTTCCGTTTTCATGCAAGGTTTTCGCACTTTGTGGATTTTATATATAGAATAAGGTGTAACTTTGCAATTAAAACAACAACGAATATGAAGAAGCACGTAATCTTATGTTGGGGTGCAATGCTGATATTGGCTTTTGGCATAAGCAGCTGTAGCAGTAGTGATGATGAGGATTCTTCGATTACCGTATATTTCCAGCTAAAGGATGAAGATGGCATGGAATGCTACAGTTTCAAAGAAGGAGATAACATAGTCTTTAGATTAGATGTTATAAACAATGGTAAGGAAGATGTAATCATACATCATGATATTGGATATATTATTGGTAATGATATCTTCCATGTCTATTCATCCAAGGGGGAAGACTTCGGGACACCTTATGATATGCTAATTATTCCAGAGGTTGGTCTTACAATGATTCCCTAAAAAAACAGAATTTCATTCCTCTGTCCTTGGGTTAATAATCCAAAGTCCGAATTAACGTGGAACCCAAGTTCTCTTTACGTGTTTGACAAATTAAGGCCACTGCCAAAGGGTGATTATTATTCGCAATTTACAATCAGACTGGATGACAGTAGAATTGTCACCTGTAAGAAATCATTTAAAATTGAATGACAAAGAGATTGCGGGGACTTCTTATGAGCACTCGGGTATCAACCGTAATGATTATTAGAACCGTGATTTTGTGAACGTAAATAATAAGATATAACAATAAGGTATGAAAGATATTAAAAGTTTATTCTACTTGCCTTTGTTTCTGATACTGACGCTTGGATGCATAGGGTGCAGCAGTGATGAAAACAAGGCTAATAAGCAAGCTAACGGGCTCCTATCCTATGCTGTTTCCGGCTGTAAGATTATTGTAGAGCAAACTAACATAAGTAACTCTAACAACGCCTCGGTATTTGATGCCGTAGAGTCTGTTAGATACGAAGGAACAGAAGATGGCTCACTAATGATATTTCATGAAAATGCAATATTTTCATGTGAAGCTAAAATAGAAACAGAAGTAACTATTAATGAAAACACTATCTGTATTGTTGAAAAGGACGCATCTCCAACGACAAATTGTCTGTGTTGCTATGATTTGTCAATGAAAGTCGGACCGTTAGAAAACAAGTCATACAGAATCGTTGTTTGCAAGAATAGCGAAATGGGGAAATATATCGATTTCACAATTGATTACTCTCCGACCACGAAAGGTGCCATAAAGGTTGAAAGATAATTATTATCTTAACAGTTATTCGAACTGAAAGTCATAATCGATGTTACTCCTAATCTTTCCAGCCTTTTGCAGTATCTGATACATGCGTTGCATTCCTTGCTCCTGCTGGTCTGTTGGATTACCCTCTATTACTTCTCCGTCTGCACTGACAATGCGGGTTCCTCCAAGGTCATATCTTGCCAAACCGTTCTTGTCAGATAGGTAATGGCAGAATGTCAAGCCCTGGGGGAGATAGCTGGAAATGGAGCTGTTCAGTTTGGCATCAAACAGGAAACTACCGTTAGAATAGAACAAGATGACGTACTGAGTTGGTATAGG
>JBGUIA010000045.1:0-11889 GCA_045112595.1 Prevotella sp.
CGCTGGCTTCGCCCACGATTAGCGGTAACACCACGTTCACCGAGTCCACGCAGGTGAGCCTGAGCGGTCCTGACGGCGCAGAGATTCACTACACCACCGACGGCACCGTGCCTACGGCCGAGAGCGCGCTGTACAGTGAGGCATTCACGCTGAGCTCTACGACCACCGTCAAGGCTATCGCCATCAAGGATGGCCAGTCGAGTGAGGTCGCCAGCCGCGTGTTCACCAAGTCTAGCAACGACGACGGCATGGGACAGGACTAACGATGTAAGATGGCTGAGGGCTGATGTCTGATGGCTGAAGCCCCAGCCTCTTTAAAAGGTTAAAGGTTAATGGTTAAAGGTTAAAAGATTATGAAGAGTAAGCGATTTTGGGATGTGCTGTTGAAGGTGATAGTAGCAGCCATCACGGCGGCCGCCACGGCGCTGGGAACAACGAGTTGCATGGGCTGTGGCCCATTCTTTGAGTAAAATTAAAGTGTGGCGTTGCAATCTAAGTGAAGAGTTAAAATTCGAGCTCACTAGCGATAGTGGGCTCGTTTTTTTTGAAAATAATCGGCATAACCTTTGGTTATGTCGCGAAAACTTCGTAACTTTGCAAGCGAAAAGTGTAAACTGCACAACCAAGCATAAACTGTTAAAGCAGAAATAACAACAATTAAAAACAATAACATTATGAACAAAAGATTTTTCAACCAACAAAACCTGACGCGAAGGCTCAGAATGCTTTCCGTCTTGTTTGCCATGGTGATTATCCCGAACATGGCGTGGGGACAGTGGGATACAAAGACTTTTATTTTTAACGGATGTACGGATGATATTCTTTATGCTGTAGACAGTAATGATGAGACCATGAATTATGCATGGAATTATCGCTCCTCAAATGGATATTATTGTGCAGCTTTAGTTGAATCAAAAGTAAAAATCAGCATTGGAGATAACTATGGTAAGGGCGTCCTTACACCTCCTGACGATTTTACGATCAAGAAAGTAACATTGAATTACTCCAACTTACAAGTAACTGAAGGGTCTAAAATATATGTCCGTGCAGTTAACCGAACTGACACCACTACACATTATACAGATCCATATCTTATGACTAGCGATGGTACTTTGGATATCAATTTAAATGCTGAGGGCATTTTGTCAGATAACTTATGCTTCCTTATCTTTTCGAATGATGACAAAGCATACTCATACATTCTAAATAGCATCACAATAACTAAAATTGCTGATTATCATTTGTCTATTGGAGGCGTTCCCCTTACAGGTGCCAATGTAAATAGCGAGACAGGTGCAGTAACAGATATGGCCGGTTTCTATTTCACACCGGCAAGCGATACGACTCCGGCAACGTTGACACTGAACAATGCTAATTTTGGACCTTCTTTAACTGGAATAGTTTGGGGCGGAGATGGCGACTTGAAGATTCAATATAGTGGAAATAACACTATAAACACGCGGAACGGTTCAGAACTTAATCCAGGTAACGATGGCTATTGTATTATAGCTAAAAACAATACATCAAACCTCATCCTTTCTGCAACTAACGATGCAAGCACTTTAACACTTAGGCCTAGCAACGGAGGAACTCCTGATTCTAATAATTCTAGGACGGCTATCAGTGGATTCAGCAACGTTACTCTTGATAGCGGTTGGGGAATGTATTATACGGACGACAACTCAGCAGCTACCGCAACAAGTTTAACAGCTGGAGCAGAAGTCATCATTTCCAAAGGTACCCCATTAGGTATTACAATTGCAGGTGTGCCCGTAACAAGTAACAACGCGGCGAACATTACCGGTGGACAGATTTCTCTCTCTGAAGGTGGTAAAGTGTCGTACGATTCAGAGAATAAAGTCCTGACGCTGAAAGGGGCCACTATTGATATGAGCAACGTCGCTCAATACCCCATACAGAGTTCTCTTGCTAACCTGACCATTAAGCTAGAGCGTGACAATACGGTTAATGTGAATGAGAGTGCCCCCTTCTTCGTATACTATACAGGAGTGGTAGGAACTACAGCTCCTACATTGGCATTCGACACTGAATACTATTACCATACGACTGATGGAGGATATAAGCTTGGCACGTTGACCATCAATAATATAGCTGAAATCGGTAGCATAGCTTCTGATTATAATTTTGGCGACCCAGATTTCTCGGATGAATATATCGACCCTGATTTGGCTGGTAATGCAACTACAGGATGGAAAGTTAGTCAAAATCCACCGACTGCTGCTACTTCATATGTCAAGATATGGAAGTTGGAGGTCTTTGACCTGTGGATTGGTAGCGGCCGAGTCCTCTCTACAGCCTGGGAAGCAGGTCAGTCCGGTGGTCCTAAATACAATCCTGTAACCAAGAGATTGGTGCTCACTGAAAATGTTTCGGAGCTTTTCCCTGTCAAGAGCAGTATGGCAGAGTTGGTTGTTGAAATAAACGGAGCATGCGCTCTTGCACCAAACATTTCTTCCCCCGCGATTTCTTTCCAGGAAAAGGGAGAAGTTACATCGGGTACATTGAAGTTTGTGAAAGCTGCAGATGCTAATATGGCTTCTATTACATTGACAGCCAATGGCGAAAACCAATCTAGCGAACCATACAAGGCCATTGAGGGATTCACTAGTAGCAACATCACTATTACTGCCCCGTTGCAACTGATTTCTCCCACTTCGATGGATGATATTTTGACTGCAACAACCGTTACCATTTCTACTCCTCTCTTAAGTGGAGGTAGTGGAACAGCAGCAGATCCGTTCATCATTAAAACGGCAGACGATTTGAAGAATTTCTCCAAATTAGTAAATAACGGTACAATTAATACTGCTGCTATGTATTTTGGACTTGCTCCTGAAGGAGGAACATTGGACTGCTCAGGCTTGTCAGAATCTGAATATAAACCAATAGGTAGCAGATCCCAGCCATTTAAAGGTACTTTCTCTGGAAACGGCTGTACAATCAGTAACCTCACTGCATATCAAGGCGGTCTGTTCGGTAATATCAGTGGAGCGACCATTGAGGACCTGAATCTCAGCAACTGTACAATCAAAGGAAATGATTATTGTATAGCCGGCCTTGCCGCTGATGCAAGTAACGGCAGCACAATTAATTTATGCACCATAACCAACAGCACGATTGAATGTCTATCAAATCAATACGACCCAACGGTGGGTGGTATTGTGGCTAGATTGTCTGATAGTGGAACCACTATCTCAAACTGTGTCGTTAACAATACCCTGATCAAGGCAGAAACCACCGAAGGAACTTCAGGTATTGCGGGCGGCATTATCGGTGAGGCTACCAGCGGTAAAATCGAGAACTGTCACATCAAAGGTGGGTCTAAGATTACCGACTACAACAACGCTGGAGCCACTCTCTACGCCGGCGCCATCGTAGGAAAATATGATGGTGAATACACGACGCTCTCTGGCAATGACTATTATTATGATGTGACAGTTGAAACCCTCAAGGGAACAGATACGGCCAACAAGGTGACGAAGGATGGTTATACCCAGCGTGCTTTAGGAAATGGAGATGATGTCACAGAGAACAACGGTGCTGTGATGTATACCAAGAAAGTGACCTTCCCAACGGTTACTGGTGTAACAATTACCAAAGATGGCGATTATTACTCTTATGATGCCACAGGTATTAACGTAGCGCCAGGTCAGACTGCAAAGATGATAGTGGAACCAAGTGCGGCCGTAAAGTCATTTACTGCAACCAATGTTGATGATACAGCCATTACTTCGGAGGCTTTAGCAGGAAATAAAACGCGTTATTCCTTCGAAATGCCAGATGCTGCAGTAGCGGTGACATTGACCATGAAGGAGGATCCGAATCTACAATTTGTTTATACCTGGACACGTTTGAGGATTGGTGACACATTCTCTCAGGAAGTAAAAAGCGATATGCCAACGACTCCGACAGTGACTTGGAGCAGTTCTAATGAGGCTGTTGCAACTGTTGACGCTGACGGTGTTGTTACGCCAGTGGCTGCGTACGGTTCAGATATTGAGATTACTGCCACTTTTGCCGGTGACGACACCTATGCACCAGCTACAGCGTCTTATGCTGTAAGTGTCGACAAGGGGGAACAATATCTTCGTATTATGTATAAGGGGAAAAACATTCCTTTGGCAACAGTCAAAGTAGCAAAAGGCAATTCAATTGATATTAAGAATGACTATGATTTTAGTTGCCCTGAGGAACTTGTAGGAACTTTGGTTTGGTACAGCAACGATGAAAATGTAGTTACTGTGACTAATGGCGTTATAACTACAGTTGGTTGTGGTTCTACATGGATTAAGGTTAGTTCTGTAGGCAACAGTAATTATGAGTCCGATTATTGTGATTTTACTATTGAAGTAGCTCCTCCGACTCCTACGATTAATTTGGCTGAAGGTACTTATCTGAGTACGCACGCTCCGATTACGATTACGAAGGAGAATATCGCCAATACGACCATCAGCTATACGTGGGATGACATTACAGATAATACTATTACTCCAACATGGGAGAATTACACGGATGCTGGTGTGACAATCCAGGAAGGAACCCTGTCGGCTAGGGTAGGATATACGACAAATGAGGGAGATGTGATATTTAGTGATACCGCATCTGTTGCCTACACAGTTATCATAGACCCAGAGCTGAAGTATATGCAAGGTGCGACAGCCGTAACGACTGCTGAGTGGACGCTCGGTAAGGATGGTAATACACTGCCTACATTGCAGAACACACATAGTGTGACTGTGACGTATGCGAGCTCGAATACGAATGTGGCTACGGTGGCTACTGACGGAACGGTGACTGTTGTCGGCATAGGAACGGCAACGATTACTGCGACATCTGCTGCGACGGATGTATATGCTGCAGGTGAAGCGTCCTATACGCTGACCGTTAAGCGTCAGCTGACCGTCAGCTTCAGTACTTCGAACGAGTGGGCAACCTATTACGGTACTGAGAATCTGGCAACACCGGAAGGCTTGAAGGCTTATCAGGTGACAGCGGTTGAAGGTGCAACGG
Source organism: Prevotella sp. (assembly GCA_045112595.1). Taxonomy (GTDB): domain Bacteria; phylum Bacteroidota; class Bacteroidia; order Bacteroidales; family Bacteroidaceae; genus Prevotella. The sequence continues at coordinate 5,032 of JBGUIA010000045.1, forward strand.
TAACGATATCGGAAATCGGCTATATTCCTGCGAATACTGCCGTACTGCTGAAGAATGTTTCTAACAACAATGTATGGACGAACATTGCTGCCAGCGCCTATACGGGAGCTACCTCGACGTTTGCGAGCAACAAACTGATAGGAACGGCTGAGGATGTTGACGTGAGCACTATCTCAGGTGGTACGGTGTACGTATTATATAATAATATGTTCAAGCGCGCAACAGGTGGTACGATTCCTGCCAATCGCGGATATCTGGTGGTTGCAACATCCAGCGGTGCTCCCGAGCTGAGCATCACCATTGGCGACGAGAACACGACGGCTATTAACGAACACGAATCGCACAAATTGAACGAATTAAGTGGCGAGTGGTTCAGCATTGACGGCGTGAAGCTGAATGGTCAGCCTCAGAAGCCGGGTCTCTATATCAAGAATGGCAAGAAGGTTATTATCAACAAAAAGTAATAGGAGGACATGATGATGAAACAATATATGAAATCAGTAATGACAATGGCCTTGATGCTTCTGTTTGTTTCGGGAGCATGGGCTGCCGACGTGAATATTAAGAAGCAGCTGAACGGGGTGGATAACAACGATGCGGGAACGGTGAGCCCCAGCATCAGCAACGGTGTGTGTACCCTGACGGTGACGCCCGCCAGTGGGAACTATGTGACCAAAGATTTTATCACGGCCTCTAGTTCGGTGACGGGCGGGATGGCTCAAACACCCCGCAGAGATCCGGGGTTGGACGTTAGCACCATTGCGGTTACGGCGTTGAATGCTAGTGCCGACCCGAGCGGTGAGACGAAATATAAGCTCACTATGCCCGCAGACGGCAGTAATGTCGACGTAACGGTCAACTTCCAGTCGCGCAAGGCTATTACGCTGACGATGGTTGCTAATATTCTTGATGAGACCTTCGATTGGGAAGGTCATGAACCGGAATTGACGATTATCTACGAGGATGCCGATGGAGAGGTCGAACTGGAAGAAGGTACGGACTATACTGTAGTGTATTCGGACAACGTGAATGCCGGCGTGAATACAGCCAAAGCAACGATTACCGGTAAGGGTCTCTATGCTGAAACTCCTATCGTAAAGACGTTCACCATCAATCCGATGGATTTGTCGATGGAAGGAATTGTTGGCGACTTGACTGCTACCAGTTTTGAATATGACGGTGAAGAACACATGCCTGCGTTGGACGGAATTTCCTATAATTACCACGATTTGGTAAACGAAGCGGACTATTGGTTAGCGTATCCTGACAGCGTCAATGCTGGTATTGGTATGGAGGCTGAAGAGGGTGGCGCAAAAGGTCCCAGATGCGAGATCACTGGTAAGGGCAACTTCACAGGTAAAGTAATCAGGTATTATACCATCACCCAGGCCGACTTCAACGTTGAGATTGCTGATATTCCGGAGCAGACTGCCACTGGCGAAGAGATTAAACCCGCGCTGACGGTGACGTTTAAGAATACAAATAACAAAACAATTCCCGTTGCAGCCAGTGACTATATAGCTGATTACAGCAACAACGTGAATATTGGAATGGCAACAGTAATACTGTCGTCGACGGGCAATAACTTCAAAACGGGGCTGACGCAGACGAAAACGTTTATTATTAACGGCATCGAAGACTATCTTTCTATCAAGGACGGAGAGGCTTTCTTGTCGAAACTCAGAGTGACGAATGGCAATACGTTTGACGTCAAGGCGCATTATCAGGTGGTTTGTCCTGAGGACATCCCAGCGGCGGATTTGACTTGGAAATCTGATGATGAGACTGTTGCATCAGTTGACAATGACGGTAAGATTACTGCTGTGGGATATGGTAATGCAAAAATTACTCTCGCTTACGCGGGAGGTGGCAAATACGCGGAGGATACTTATGATTTCTTCGTGGATGCCGCACCAAAGACTCCGACCATTAGCTTGCCCGCCGGTGCCTATCTAGAGGATCAGGCCGCGATTACGATTACCACGGAGGATGTCGCCGGCATGGCCATCAGCTATACGTGGGATGACATCACAGGTGATAATAATGCAACATGGAAAAATTACATGGATGAAGGTGTTGTATTCCAGGAAGGAACCCTGTCAGCAAGGGTAGGGTACACCTTTACAAAGGCGGGCGTTACCAGTACCGTATATAGCGACACCGTCTCTGTGGCTTACACGGTATTGATTGATATTGCCACTTGTACGGTTACCGGCAATGATGACCAGACCTATAATGGCTCGGCCTACACTCCTGAGCTGACGGTCACTCCTGCAGGAGGTGGAACAGCCTTGACGTTAGGCACTGACTATACGGTAAGCTACAAAAAAGGCAACGCTGCCGTTGAGTCAATGATTGATGCTGGCGACTACACGATAGTCATTACCGCCAAAGAGGGTTCTGCCTATGGAGGTTCGAAGGAAGTGCCCTTCACCATTGTCCCGAAGACGATTGTTGCCGACTGGGTGACGCTAGCGCAGGATATTTATGATTATACAGGTGAGGAAATCAAGGCGGAAGTGAAAGTGACGGACAGCGACAGGGGTGTTGACTTGACGCTGGATACCGACTTTACCGTAGCATATTCGAACAATGTCGCTGTCGGAACGGCTACAGCATCAGTGACAGGTACAGGCAACTATACTGGTGGACCGTTTGTCAAGAGCTTCAATATTGGCTATAGGGTGCCTGGTGAGCAGTTGGATGAAGCGATTGCTGGTCATACCTATGGCACTTACTATAACAATGAAACCGACACTTATCTGCCTGACGGCTATTCGGCATACTTCATTACGGGTGTCTCGGGAACGACAGCTACCACGCAGTCGCTTACCTATATTCCGAAGGGATCGGCAGTGATAGTGGCTAAGGTGGCTAGCACGGGTGCTACGGCTCCGGGCGCAGGCAACATGATGATTCACGTGGCTGAAAACACGGATGTCACCACGATGGCAGGAACCATCTACGGACTCTATCAGGGTAAGCTGATGAAAGTCACTATGGGTACGATTGCTGCAGGCAAGAATGTGCTGCAGGTGACTGGCGGCAGCGGTGCTCCCGAACTGAGCATCAGCATTGGCGACGAGAACACGACGGCTATTAACGAACACGAATCGCACGAATTGAACGAATTAAGTGGCGAGTGGTTCAGCATTGACGGCGTGAAGCTGAATGGTCAGCCTCAGAAGCCCGGACTCTACATTAAGAATGGTAAAAAGGTCGTGATTAAGTGAGAATAAAGCAGAGCTTGCTCATGCTTTATCGAACGTGAACGAGCTCAAACGAAGTTTAAAGTCGTTATTATTAATAAATAAGGTACGCGCGATATGAAACACAATATGAATAGAATCTTAACCACAATGGCCCTGCTGGTGTTGACAACCATGACGACATGGGCAGAGCAGAAGGTGAAAGTCACCGTTACTCCCGCGAATAGCGGTTCGGTGACTTATGCGGTAAGCAACGGAGTATGCACACTGACGGTAGTGCCTGCTGACGGCTACTACCTCACCGTCGACAACCTGAAGGCTGTGGCAACGCTCGACGGCGGTGCGGTGCAATCGCCCCAAAGAAGAATTGACGTCGTTGACGGCACAGAACTGGAAGTCATCCCCGAAACGGGCGACGACCCCAGCGCGGAGACGACCTATACGATAGTAATGCCTGAGGACGCGAACCTGAACGTCGAGGTGACTGCTGAGTTCCAGGCTCGCACGAGCATTGAGGGTGCTACCGTTACGGTGGTTGTGCCCGAGGGAGGTATCATCTACAACGGTGAGGAGCAGAAGCCCGCTATTGCCTCTGTCGTGCTTACTACTGGTGAGACGCTGACAAGTGCTGACTATACGGTCACGTACGCAAACAATATCAATGTGGGTGATAATGCCGAAGTGACCGTCACCGGCCAGGGTAAATACAAGGGCTCGGCAACGGGTAAGTTTGCGATTGGCAAGGCCGACCTGTCGATGGTGACGATAGGTGCTATTGCAGACCAGACGTTTACGGGTGCTGAAATCAAGCCTGCTGTGACGGTGACGTTCAACGGCAAGGCTGTTGCTGATGACGAGTATAGCGTTGCCTACAGCGACAATATCAATGCCGGCACGGCTACGGTGACGCTGACGTCGAAGGACAAGAACTTTTCTACCGCGAAGACGAAGACAGCGACATTCAAGATTAATCCGGCAAAGGCAACGTTGTCGTTTGACAAGACTGAGCTGAGTGCAGCCGTTAACAGTACACCCGAATGGCCCGTATTGTCTAATCCCCAAGGTGCGATTATAGCCTATACGAGCTCGAAACCGGAAGTGGCTACGGTTGATGAGGCGACTGGTTCGGTAGAGATGAAGGATGTCGGTACGACCATCATCACGGCTGCCATCAACGACCCCAACTATCAGTTTACGGATGCCAAATACACGCTTACCGTGACGAGTTACGCATACAATCTGAAGATTGACGGTCAGGTGGTGACAGATGAAAATCGTGAGGAATTGTTCGAAAAGTCAGTGATGTTCGACGGTAAGGCAACACTGACGCTTACGGAGGCCCACATTTCGGGTATCGAGAGCGGACTGGACACGTTGGAAATCTATGTTATTGGTAATAATATCATTGAGACGGAAAACGACTACGCCATTTGGGATATGACTGGTGGCAAGCAGTATCTGCATATTTATACCGATATGACGGAGCCGGGTAAACTGGATTTGACCAGTGGTAAGCAGGTGGTATCAGGATTCAAGGAAATCTCCATCAAGGAACCGATGACCATCATAGACCCCGACTATGTATCATACCTTAATGAAGAGGGTGTTACGTATGTACTGTTGGGTTCTCCGTTGGATCCTTTTGTTGACAACGGCAATAGGAATAACAATGTCGACTACGGTGACGGCGGCGGTGTTGATGACAAGCCCCTGACGAATACCATTGTGGACAACGTGCTTTATACACTCAACGACACACAGGAACCAAATAAGGACGATGATGGTGTCTACAATGGCATGTTGATTATCAACTCTGTCATGGACGATGATAAGTTAGAGAATGCTCTCCAAATGACACCTACAACTGACGAGTTCGCAGAGAATTTCAAAGGTGTCACATTTATGGTTCCTGCCGGCTCAGGTACCATCAGCATCACGGCATACACGAAGATTGGGCACGCCCTGTGTATAAGCGTTGGTGGTAAACTGCCGCCGTATCAACTGAAGACTCTCGGCGCTACTTTGACATTCGATTATAATTATACTTGTACGTCGGCCACCTATGTTTATATATATCACATTCAGTTGTCTGATGTAGCCGGTGTTCCCGCTAATGCCAATCACCGCATTGGTCCTAAGGCATCGGTATCAACAGGTATCACCGGACTGTCAGTGTCGGCAAATACTGTGGATACGCCCCCGGGAGGAAAGCCAAACTATGTGAGCTTCTCGAGAGACGACCTGATGATTCCTGAGAGTGGCGTCGGACATATCGTCGTGAATAACGGTGACATTACCGACGTTGACGAGGACGCCTTCGGTGCTCTGACAGGTGCTACAAGTAACGCACCACAGCGTGCAGCCCAGAACTATGATATCACCTATATCGACCTGCGCGGCACGAGTATCACGGGTAAGGAGTTCAGTCGTGAGGATGGTCCGTTCAAGGGTCTGCCCGAGACGACGTTCGTCTATCTGCCTGCCGGTAACGAGGTCAGCAGCCCGAACATGGTCGTAGGTAGCGTCTGCAATGAAGTGCAATTGGGCGATAAACAACATCGCTTCGAAGTTGCCGAGGGTGGCTTCACGACCAGTCGTGCGTCGCTCAACCGTACGTTTACCGTAGGACAGAAGCAGCCGGTATATCTGCCCTTCGACATCAAGGCTCCTGAGCGCTACGGTACATTCTATGAATTCGACAGCTTTACCAATGGTGTGGTGAATATGAAGAAGGCGACAACCGTTGAGGCTAACAAGCCTTACTATCTGCAGCGCTCAGAGGATGGGGAAGGGCTGATAGTCGAGGATGGCGTCACCCTGAAGCCTCTTGGTGATGTGGAGAAGTCGCAGTTTGTAGGAACCTACGAGCCAAAGGTAATCTCTGGCGATTCTTACACCTACGACAACTATCTGAGAATGTTCTTCCAGGCAACCTCAAAGAGAGTCTCACCTTTCGAGGCATATCTGACGAACCTAAACGCTCAGAACGAGATGTTGACCACTCAGTGGGAAGGCGAGCCAACTGCCGTGAGAACTGTTACTGTTGAGAGCGGCGACGAGGGCAAGTGGTATACGCTGGACGGTCGCCTGTTGCAACAGCAGCCCGCCGAGAGAGGCATCTATCTGAAGAACGGAAAGAAGTATATCGTGAAGTAATCAGGAACAGATTTCATACAGGAAGAGGCGGATTTTTAGGAATCTGCCTCTTTTTTTGAAAAAAGTCCCGAAAAAGTTTGGCAGTTTCGCAAAAAGTGATTACCTTTGCACCCGCAAATCAGAAATAGGAACTAATTTGCCGCCCGGTTTTCGGGAAAAAGGAGGTTCCGTAGCTCAACTGAATAGAGCATCTGACTACGGATCAGAAGGTTGTGGGTTTGAATCCCGCCGGAATCACAAAGAAACGCCATCAGGAGAGATGTGACGTAACGAAATGCGGAAATAGCTCAGTTGGTAGAGCACAACCTTGCCAAGGTTGGGGTCGCGGGTCCGAGTCCCGTTTTCCGCTCCACATGTTGAACAAAAAAGAGCATTAGGACGCTGGGTTCTAATGGTAAAAATGCCCAGGTGGCGGAATTGGTAGACGCGCACGTTTCAGGTGCGTGTGCCGCGAGGCGTGCAGGTTCGAGTCCTGTTCTGGGCACTCTTTTTT
>JBGUIA010000046.1:0-82791 GCA_045112595.1 Prevotella sp.
TACATCTGTACGAAACGACGGTAAGAGTCATATACGAAGTGAGGATTCTGGGTCTTGTTCACCATACCTTCAGCCACCTCGTCGTTCAGACCGAGGTTCAGGATGGTGTCCATCATACCGGGCATAGAAGCGCGGGCACCAGAACGTACAGAGACGAGCAGGGGATTCTCCTTGTCGCCGAACTTTGAGTTCATCAGTACCTCGATGTGCTTCACAGCAGCCATCACGTCGTCGTTCAACAGTTCCATGATCTTCTGCTGACCAACCTGATAGTACTCGTTACAGCAATCTGTGGTGATTGTGAAACCTGGAGGAACGGGAACACCAAGCAGGTTCATCTCGGCAAGGTTTGCACCCTTACCACCGAGTTCCTCACGCATTTTTGCATTACCTTCGGCCTTACCATTACCGAAGAGGTAAACTCTTTTTTGGCTCATAATTTATTGTTTTTCTATTGTTTATAAATAATAAATAGTATTCACGAAGTGCAAAGATACAACTTTTTTCTAATTCCTGCAAGGATTTAGCATTTTTTTTGATTGTTATCGCACTGTCATGTGGAAACAACCCTGCTTGACTTCGTATTTGATATAGCAACGGCCCTCGTTGCGCTTGTCGCGGAGAACTTCGGAGAGTACCCACTTGAGGGTGTCGTCGCGGACGGGTCGTGTGACGGGATGGTAACGGTTGTAACAGATGTCAATCGTGGTACCGAAGAGATGGCATGAGCGTTCGGTGGCATTGGGATTGTGACGTTGCAGCTTCGCAACGTCATCCATCGAACGCAGGATGCTGGTAACGATGAGCTGGTTGAAGGGAATGCCCTTGTTGTAGAGACTGTCGTAGAAGGCCTGTCCGATGTCCTGCAACAGCGTGGCGGCACGGGGTACGAGATAAGGAATGGAGCTGGAGAGGCGGTCGACATGCCAGTATGGACTTTCGCCGACATATACCAGTTCCTTTTTGCGTTTCTCGGCATCCTCGCGGTTTTGCACAGGACGTACGCCCCAACGTTCGGCAGCGACAATCTGGACGCTCTGGCTATCGGGGAATTCGGCCTTGTAGTTGGCCACGCCACGAATGCGATGATGATGGGTGGTAGAAAGCGTGGTCGGTTCTTCCGCTGTATCCTGCGGGGTGTCACTCGTAAGATAACGGACACCCCATAACAGGGCTACTACGACAAAGAAACCGATGGTAAACTGTAGTTTGGTAGGATTCTTTAATTTACGTTGAACATTAAACATTGAACGTTGAGTTTTTTAGCGTTTACATTTATCAAACCATTCGTGCAACATGCCACGGGGAATACCTCGACGGACGGCAGCATCGAGCACACGGCGCGCCTCTTCGCGTCGTTCCAAGATGAGCAACAGGTCGACGTGTGACACCACATAGGTGGCATCGCGAGGAGACAGCTCTTCAGCGCGCTGCCAGTCAAAGAGCGCGGCTTCGTCCTGTTTCAGCTGTCGTTCCAGATTGGCTCGGGCAGCATAGGCCACAGCAGAATCAGGATGCTGTTCGATGGTTTGGTTTAATTCATCGAGCGCCTCCTGTTTTCTACCCAATTGTTGCAGCACGACCGCCAGCGACAGGCGTCCTTCGAAATGACGTGGTACGACGGCCAACAGGTCGTTGAGGTCGTTGCGTGCCAAATCGAAACGTCGCATGTGTGTGTAGGCATAAGCGCGATAGAATAAGGCTGCAGGATTGCGCTCCTCGTGTCGAAGCACAAGTCCATATTCATCGATGGCATACTGCCATTGCTGGAGTTGCAGGTTGGCATTGGCCTTGCGCAGGTGCAAGTCCGTTGACCACTGCGACTGGGCAATCTGCTTGTTGATAGCCGCCAGCGTGTCGCGCCAGTTCTCAGACCTTGTGGTCTGAGTGTGGCTCGCAATCTCCTGGCTATTAGCTTTTAGCTGTTGGCAGTTAGCATTTTGCACAGCTAATAGCCAAAAGCCAATAGCAAAAAGCCAAAAGCCTAAGCCTTTTCGATATAGTCTACTATCCATTGACCTACTTCTTTTGTTCCGTATTTCTGGCCACCCTCGACTTGGATTTCAGGGGTGCGAACGTTAGCATCCAGCGAGGCATTGACAGCTTCACGAATAAGAGAACCCTCCTTATTGAGCCCGAAGTGCTCCAGCAGCATGGCGGCAGACAGGATCTGTGCCAACGGATTGGCGAGGTTCTGACCAGCAGCCTGCGGCCATGAGCCATGAACGGGTTCGAAAAGTGGCGTGTGCTCACCCAGCGACGACGAGGGCTGCAGGCCCATAGAACCAGTGATGCAGGAGGTCTCGTCGGTCAGGATGTCGCCAAAGGTATTCTCCGTCACGATAACATCAAAGAAACGAGGCTCTGTGAGTACACGCATCGAGGCATTATCGATGAACATATAGTCGGTAGTGACCTCAGGATACTGGGGCTCCATCTCCTTGGCTATCTGGCGCCACAGACGGCTCGACGCCAGCACGTTGGCCTTATCGACAACGGTCAGGTGCTTGCGACGCGTCATTGCCATCTCGAAGGCGACCTTCAGGATGCGCTCAATCTCAGGACGCGTATAGATATTGGTGTCGAAGGCCATATCCTTGTCCTGATGTTTCTCACCAAAGTACATGCCACCTGTCAGTTCACGGATGACCACAAAGTCGGCACCACGCAACAGTTCCTCCTTCAGCGGTGACTTGTGTAGCAGACAGTCGAAGGTGGCCACAGGACGGATGTTGGCAAAGAGTCCGAGCTTTTTGCGCATCGCCAGCAAGCCCGTCTCAGGACGCATCTTCAGCGTGGGATTATTGTCGTATTTTAGGTCGCCAACAGCAGCGAAGAGTACTGCATCAGCGCGCATACAGACATCGTGTGTCGCGTCTGGATAGGCATCGCCACAGGCATCAATGGCACATGCACCCACCAACGCTTCCTCGTATTCGAACTCGTGGCCACACTTCTTGGCAATAGCATTCAATACAGCCACACCTTGTTTCATAATCTCTGGGCCAATGCCGTCACCAGCCAATATCGCAATTTTTAACTTCATATTATTTTATTCGTTATTTCGTAATTTCGTTATATCGTTATTTCGTTTTCGATGATGTTTAACATCTTAAATGTCGCCTTGATGGCTGCTTCTGTCTGGTCAGCATCGAGGCCGCGTGTACGGATCATCTTGCCATTGTCGTTCCACGTGATGACGGTTTGTACCAAGGCATCAGTCCGTCCGCCAGGAGGAATGGTGACCTGATAGTTGGCCAGAATGGGGAATGTACGGTCGAGATACTTCTTATAAATATATCGAAGCGCTTTGACGAAGGCGTCGTACTGACCATCTCCTGTGCCTGCAGCTTCGTACTGCTGGCCATTAATTTCCACTTTAACATTTGCTCCAGGGCGCAAACCGTAAGCCGTTGAAACAACGTAACTTATCAACTTCACTTTGTCGTCAGAACTATCATGTTTCAATACATCGGAAACGATAAATGGCAGGTCTTCCTGCGTCACAATTTCCTTCTTGTCGCCCAGTTCCGTGATGCGCTCCGTCACACGACGCGTCTGCTCAGGAGTCAGTTCCAGACCGAGTTCCTCGAGGTTTTTGGCGATGTTGGCCTTACCGCTATTCTTGCCCAATGCGTATTCACGTTTACGACCAAAACGCTCAGGCATCAGTTCGTTGTAGTACAGCTTGTCTTTCGTGTCGCCATCGGCATGCACACCAGCCACCTGCGTAAAAACGTTCTCACCTACAATCGGCTGATTGGGGGCTACCGTAATACCACTAAAGCTTTCGACCATTCGCGAGAGGTCGTTCAACTGACTCTCCACGATGTTCGTCTTGGCATGAAACTGGTCCTTCAATATAGCTTGCACGGAGGCCATCGGCGCATTGCCACAACGCTCCCCCAGCCCATTTACGGTGACGTGCAGACCACGAGCGCCACTATATACAGCAGCCAGCGAGTTAGACACGGCAAGGTCGTAGTCGTTATGGGCATGGAAATCGAAATGCACGTCTGGATAGCGCTTTATCATCTTGCGGAAGTAATCGATGACCTGCAGGGGATTCATCACGCCCAGCGTGTCAGGCAGCATAAAACGGGCTATTTGCTTTTGGCTATTAGCAGTTAGCTCGTCCATCAACTGATAGACGTACTCTGGAGAATCCTTCATACCGTTCGACCAGTCCTCCAAATAGAGGTTGACGCTGATACCTTTGCTGACCGCATATTCCACCTCGTGAAGGATGTCGCTGATGTGCTCCTCGGGTGTCTTGTGCAACTGGTGAGTACAATGTTTCAGCGAGCCCTTCGCCAATAGGTTGACGACCTTTCCACCACATTCGGCAATCCAGTCTATCGACTTGCCGCCATCCACGAAGCCCAACACCTCAACACGATCCAGCAACCCATTCTTCTGGGCATAGGCGCATATCTTGGTCACAGCATCGCGTTCGCCTTCCGACACACGTGCCGAAGCAATCTCAATACGATCAACGTTGACGTCACTGAGCAGCTTTCGAGCCATCACCAGTTTTTCGTGTGGAAGGAACGACACGCCATTGGTCTGCTCGCCATCACGCAACGTAGCGTCCATAATCTCCACGAAGGGCAGGATGGGCTGATATGTATTTACCTTCTCTTCTCCCATTGTTCTATCTTGTCTTTATTTGCCACAAGGAAATCGATATCGTCCAATCCGTTCATCAAACAATGCTTCTTGTAGCCGTTGATGTCGAAATGCTCAGCATGACCCGTCGTGAGGTTGGTGACCGTTTGGTTGGGGAGGTCGACCTCGACCTGAGCATCAGGATTGTTTTGAATGGTCTGAAACAATTCCTGCAGGAAATCTTCGCTGACCTGCACGGGCAGCACGAAATTGTTGAGTTCGTTGTTCTTGTGGATATCAGCAAAGAACGACGAGATCACCACGCGGAAACCATAGCCCGCAATGGCCCATGCAGCATGTTCGCGCGAAGAGCCAGAACCGAAGTTCTTGCCAGCGACGAGAATGCAGCCTTTATACTTGGGGTTGTTGAGGACGAAATCCTCAACAATAGTACCATCCTTATGGTAGCGCCAGTCGCGAAACAGGTTGTCGCCAAAGAATTTTTCTTCCTTGGTGGTCGCCTTCAGGAAACGCGCAGGGATAATCTGGTCGGTGTCCACATTCTCCAACGGCAGGGGCACGCAGGTACTTGTTATTATATCAAATTTCTGTTTCATAATAGTGTTCTTGGGTCGGTTATTACTCCTGTAACGGCAGCTGCAGCAGCTACGAGAGGTGAGCAAAGAATGGTACGACTGCCTGGTCCCTGACGCCCCTCGAAGTTGCGGTTCGAGGTAGACACGGCATATTTGCCAGCAGGCACCTTGTCGTCGTTCATTGCGAGGCAGGCGGAACAGCCAGGTTGACGAATCTCGAAGCCGGAAGCTTCGAGCACACGGTCTAATCCTTCTGCTTCTATCTGCTGGCGGACAGCCCATGAGCCGGGCACCAGCCAGGCAACAACGTTATCAGCCTTCTTACGACCTTTCACGATAGAGGCAAAGGCACGGAAGTCCTCAATGCGACCATTCGTGCAGGCGCCCAAGAATACATAGTCGATTGTTTTGCCCAACAGGCACTCGCCAGCCTTGAAACCCATATACTGCAGGGCTTTCTCGAAATTGGCATCACCCGATGCAGGAATGCTTTCTGTAATGCCAATACCCATACCAGGATTAGTGCCATAAGTGATGCGCGGCTCGATATCCTTGGCGTCAAACGCCAGTTCCTTGTCGAATACAGCATCGTCGCCGCTCTTCAGCGTCTTCCAATAAGAGACGGCTCTCTCCCACTCTTCTCCCTTAGGGGCATATTCTTTCCCTTTGACGTAATCAAGGGTCACTTCATCGGGAGCAATGAAACCACCACGGGCACCCATTTCTATCGACAGGTTGCAAAGCGTCAGACGACCCTCCATCGAGAGGCTTTTCACGACCTCGCCAGCATACTCCACAAAATAGCCCGTAGCACCACTTGTCGTCAGTTTCGCCATCAGGTACAGCGCGACGTCTTTCGCTGTCACACCTTTACCCAACGTGCCGTTAATCGTGATGCGCATCGACTTGGGTTTCTGTTGCAGAATACATTGCGAAGCCATCACCATCTCGACTTCCGACGTGCCGATGCCAAAGGCCACAGCACCCATCGCACCATGCGTAGATGTGTGGGAATCGCCACAGACGATGGTCATGCCTGGCAGCGACAGTCCCTTCTCAGGACCAACGACGTGAATGATGCCATTGTCCTTCGAATACATGCCGAAATGTTTCAAGCCGAAGTCCTTAGCGTTCTTTGCCAACGTATCCACTTGCGTCTTCGACACGGGGTCTTCGATGGGTTTGTCTTGATCGTGCGTTGGCGTGTTGTGATCAGGCATGCAGACAATCTGCTCTGGACGGAAACACTGCAATCCACGTGCCCGCATACCCTCAAAGGCCTGCGGAGACGTCACTTCGTGGCAATACAGGCGGTCGATGTACAACTGCGTGGGCCCGTCGTCTACGACTTGCACCACATGTGCATCCCATATTTTATCAAATAATGTATTCATTCTACCCTAAATTTATTAATACAATCGATGTATGCTTCGACGGAGGCCGTCACGATGTCGGTGTTGGCACCAAAACCGTAGTACAGCGAGCCGTCATACTCCACCTGCATGTGCACCTTACCAACATCGTCCGAGCCTTTCGAGATAGCCTGAATGGTAAACTCCTTCAGTGTCATCTGCTTCATGATAATCTTCTTCAGCGCCTTGATGGCAGCATCCACAGGACCATTGCCGCTGGCAGCAGCTTCGAACTTCTGACCAGAGATGTCAAGTCCAATAGAGGCCACCGACTTCACGCCCTTGCCCGTCGTCACCTGTAGGAAGTCGAGCTTCACGGCATGCGTCTCCGATGTGTCGGCACCAGCCAGCATCAGCACGTCGGCATCCGATATTTCCTTCTTCTTATCAGCCAACACCAGGAACTGTTCGTAAATCTTGTCTATCTTATGCTCATCGCTCACGTCCACACCGTTAATCATCAGTCGGTGCTTCAGAGCCGCACGACCTGAGCGAGCCGTCAGTACGATGCTGTCGATATCGATGCCCACATCTTTGGGGTCAATAATCTCGTACGTATGTACATTTTTCAATACACCGTCCTGATGAATGCCGCTGCTGTGTGCAAACGCATTGCGACCAACAATGGCCTTGTTGGGCTGTACAGGCATGTTCATCAGAGAAGACACCATACGGCTCATCGGATAAATCTTCATGGTATTGATATTCGTTTCGATATCGATGCTCTTGTGACATTTCAGAATCATTGCTATTTCCTCCAGACTGGTATTGCCAGCGCGCTCTCCGATACCATTGATGGTCACCTCCACCTGTCGCGCTCCAGCCAACACACCGTTTAGCGTATTAGCCGTTGCCAAACCGAGGTCATTGTGGCAATGTGTCGAGATGATGCACGCGTCGATGCCGTCTACGTGTTCCTTCAGATACTTGATTTTATCGTAGTACTCCTGTGGCAGACAATAGCCCGTCGTATCTGGAATATTGATAACTGTTGCACCTGCCTTGATGACTGCCTCGACGACCTGTGCCAAGTATTCATTGTCCGTCCGACCGGCATCCTCGCAGTAGAATTCCACGTCATCCACGAAACGCTTGGCATACTTCGTCGCCTCGACGGCATGCTCCAAAATACGTTCGCGCGTAGAATTGAACTTGTACTTGATGTGCTCGTCACTGGTGCCGATACCCGTATGGATGCGTTTGTGCTTGGCATACTGCAACGCCTCGACAGCCACGTCGATGTCGTGCTCAACGGCTCGCGTCAGCGCACAAATCGTAGGCCACGTAACGGCCTTCGAAATCTCAATCACCGAGTTGTAGTCACCCGGACTCGACACAGGAAATCCTGCTTCAATCACGTCTACGCCCAACTGCTCCAGCGCCTTCGCCACCTGAATCTTCTCAACCGTATTCAACTGGCAGCCTGGCACCTGTTCGCCGTCTCTCAGCGTCGTGTCAAAAATAAACAATCTGTCATTCATCTCAGTCTAATTATATGTGTTAAACTATTATTATCTCTTATCATGTAACTACAAAAAAGCCTCTCTACACCCGGAAGTGAGAAAGGCTCTGTATTGTATTGTCTTATACCTTAATTATATACATACCCTATCACTTCCGGCAGCTTTACGCAGTCGAATAATAATAAGGTTGCTAATCAGGTGCAGACTTTTCATTTTTACTCTATTTTTCGTTTATCGGCTGCAAAAGTACTCATTTCTTCCGAAACCGCCAAACAAATTGTCACTTTTTTAACTTAATTCCTAAAAATATTATTTTATCCTTAGACAAAGCATCGTCAGGTCGTCATTGGGTTCTGCACCGTTACGGTGCTTCTCCACTTCCTCTACCAACGCGTCGATGACCTGCTTACTGCTGGTGTAGTTGTTCCTGCTAAGCACTTCAAGGATTCGCTCATCGCTGAATTGTTCCTGTTCCGTGTTCTCAGCCTCGTTCAGTCCGTCACTATAGACCAGCAACGAATGTCCCTTGATATTTTCGTAACTCTCACCAACATACTCTATGCCTGGCCAGAGTCCGATAGGGGCATTCGACTCCATCGGCAGGAATTCTCCTTTACCGTTGGTATCGATGACTGGTGGATTATGACCGGCATTCGTAAAGTCCATAAGTCCGGTATCAAGATGGATAAGTCCGATGAACATCGTAACAAACATACCCTGCTCGTTGTCTTCCGTCAGTGCATTATTGATATTTGTGGCAATGTCGGCTGGCATCATGTGTCCTGTTGCCAACACGCGGAACAGACGGATGGCCTGAGCCATAAACAATGAGGCAGGAACGCCCTTTCCACTAACATCGCCAAGACAGAAATACAGTTCATCGCCCTGAAGCAGATAACCATAGAGGTCGCCACCGACTTCCTTTGCCGGCTGGATATATGCGTTCATATCCAGTCCTTTGCGATCGGGGAATACATTGGGAACCATCGACATCTGAATATCACGGGCAATGCGCAGTTCACTCTCAATACGCTCTTTGGCCTTGGTGGTCTTCTCCAACTGGTCGTATGCCACCTTCAGTTTATCATGCGCCTCTTCCAAACGTCCGTGGGCAGCAGCTAATTTATGTGCGGCATTACGTTTGTGCAAGGTATAAGTCATGAAGAAAATGATGAGTAAAACCAACGCAATTCCTGTGCTGTATAATCGCTGGTGGGTCAGTTCCATCTCGCGGTCAGCAATAGCCTTTTCCTTGCCTTGTGTATCGTAAATAGTAGCCAGTTCGGCAATAGAGCTTTTCTTCTGTGCCGTAATGGCCGAATCCAAAATTGCCAGAATGCGCTCTCCTGCTACACGTGCCGAATCACGACGACCAGCCTCGGCATTCGCCGAGTATTTAGGCAACATATAGAGCTGGATGTTGTCAATAGAGGGCTCCATACCCCAATCGGTCATTGCTTGATCCAAGAAACGATAGTTGTATGCCGCTTCTTGATATCTGTGAGCCACCACCAGATATTCTGTACCATTGATATGTCCGGCTGGCGTCTTGGCATAGTTCGTCTCTTGGAAACGCTTGTAGGCCTCGGCAGCCTCCTGGCCTTTGTGAAGTCCTTGCAAGGCTACTGCACGCATAATTTCTATACGACCTTGGTATTCGTCAAAATATTCCGTACGTGCATCGTGTCTCTGACGATACTTATTCAGCAACATCTCCGTACGGTCAATCCAGTAGATTGATTCCGCATAGCGACGGGTATTGATATAGGCCTGACTGGTATATACCGTACCGATGACAGCCTCTTGGAATCCACGTCCCGTCGTGTCCGACTGCCAACGGTTAGCATAATGTCCGCGAGCAGTAATGAAACTCTGGTTAGCCTCTTCATCCTGTCCCAGATTCAACTGGCAACAGCCGATATTATTTAGCAAGATGGCATAGTCGATATCGGAACCGATACCCGATTCTTCCATTTTCTTAACAGCAGGGATGGCAATCTGGAGTGAACCTTCGTAATCTCCCTTCACAAGCAGAATCTCAGACAAGCGACGAGCTACTTTGTTGTAGCTCAACTGGTCAAGGTCGTTCTTCACATCATTCTCCAGCGCCTTGCGATAACAGATCTCTGCCATACGGTATTGTCCCTGACGATAATAGGATACACCTCTCCAGCGGTTGGCATTCAGTTCAGAAATGTCACCAACCATCTCAAAACTGTCCGTCACCTCACGCATATAATCGTAATTCTTTGTAGTGCCGATAGCAAAAATGATGCTATCGGCATGGCTGGCACGGATTTCTCGTTGCTGACGAGCATATCTGCATGACGAAAAACTCATGACAACAGTCAGAAGCAATATGACGACTCTGAGTAGCTTAGACTTATACATACCAATGACTTTTTCTGTCCATTTCGTTGCAAAGGTACAAAAAGTTTGGGGTTTAGATGCAAAAGTTTGGGATTTTTTGTACCTTTGCACTCAAATATTCAATTATTATGAAAAAAATACTGACTTTTGTGGCTGCTTTACTCCTTGCAGCAAGCGCTACAGGAAAAACAACGGAAAGTGACGTGATTGGAAAAAGTAACATCAAACTGTCTAGCCGGATGATGACCCCAGAAGCCTTGTGGGCAATGGGTCGCATCGGAGGTGTTGAGGCCTCACCAGACGGTAGTCGTATTGTCTATCAGGTTGGGTATTACAGTGTCAAACAAAACAAGAGCCACCAGGTTATCTGCATCATGAATGCAGACGGAACCGGGAATCAGCAACTGACCACCAGCGCCAAAAGCGAGACAGACCCTACGTGGCTCGACGCTCAGACGATTGCTTTCGTCAGCGGTGGCGAGATATGGTGTATGAAAGCTGACGGCTCAGGACGTCGACAGTTGTCAAAAACCGACGGTGAGGTTGAAGGCTTTAAATTCTCGCCAGACCGTAAACAGGTTATCATCATCAAGTCTCTGCCCTTCCACGAGGTTATCAAGCAGAATCCCGACGACCTGCCAAAGGCTACAGGACGTCGTGTGACCGACTTGATGTATCGCCACTGGGACCACTATGTGGAAAGCATTCAGCATCCGTTCGTCTATCCAGTGAACGATGATATGGTTATCACCAACGATGGTACAGACATCCTCGATGGTGAACCTTACGAATGTCCTATGGAACCTTTTGGCGGCATCGAACAGCTGGCGTGGAGTCCTGACTCGAAGACTATTGCTTATACGTGTCGCAAAAAGACCGGACTGGAGTATAGCATCTCTACTGACTCGGACATCTATTTATATAATATAGGTACCCGCGAGACGAAAAATCTCTGCAAGCCTGCCGATTATGTTGCGCCGAAGGTTGATCCAACGATTACGCTAGCCACACAGGCTGTGAACGCCAAGGAGAATCTCGTAAACAATGTTGGTTACGACCAGAATCCGCAGTTCTCGCCCGATGGTAAATACATCGCTTGGCAGTCTATGGAACGCGATGGCTACGAAGCCGACCTCAACCGTTTGTGCATCTGCGATTTGGCAACTGGTTCAAAGCGCTACCTCAATTGGCAGAGTGATGTGGAAGCATTCTGCTGGGTTCCCGTCAGCGGTAAAAAGGTCAAGGCTGCTGACCCGCAGTTCTATTTCCTCAGCGTATGGCACGGATGCTGCAATATGTATGTTGCCAGTCAGAAAGGCGAAGTCTCTCAGCTTACTGAGACATGGGACGACTGGACTAGTATCCAGATGGCCAACAACGGACAGCGCATCCTAGCAACCCGTCAGAGCCTCTCCGCTCCTACGGATATCTACATGGTAACACCTTCCGCGAAACGTACGAGCAACGGTTACCCCGCTGCCATCCAGCAGCTTTCTCACGAAAACGACCACATCCTATCGCAGCTCACCTTTGGCAAGATGCAGCAATACTGGGTACCGACGACCGACGGCAAGAAAGAACTCGTATGGGTCATGCTGCCTGCCAACTATGAGGAAGGCAAGAAATACCCCACCCTGCTCTTCTGCGAAGGTGGTCCGCAGAGTCCTGTATCGCAGTTCTGGTCGTACCGTTGGAATTTCCAGATCATGGCTGCCAACGGCTATGTCGTCGTAGCTCCAAACCGTCACGGCCTGCCCGGCTTCGGACAGGAGTGGAAGGAAGAAATCTCTGGCGATTGGACCGGTCAATGTATGGATGACTACCTCTCTGCCATCGATTTTGCTGCCGACTCACTGCCCTTCGTCGACCGCGACCGTTTGGGCGCCGTTGGTGCAAGCTTTGGCGGATTCAGTGTCTACTACCTCGCAGGTATCCACAACAAACGCTTTAAGGCGTTCATCGCCCACGACGGTGCCTTCAACCTCGCTGCCATGTATTTGGAGACTGAGGAGAACTGGTTCTCAAACTGGGAATACGACGAGGCCTACTGGCACCGTCCGCAGATGCCACGCGCCAAGAAAACTTACCACGACTCACCGCACAAGATGGTTGAGAAATGGGATACGCCCATTCTCTGCATTCACGGCGAGAAGGACTACCGCATCAATTACACGCAGGGTATGGCGGCATTTAATGCCGCTCGCATGAAGGGAATCCCCGCAGAATTCCTCGTGTTCCCCGATGAGAATCACTGGGTGCTGAAACCTCAGAACGGTATCCTCTGGCAACGCACATTCTTCGATTGGCTTGACCGTTGGTTGAAATGAATCCTTCGTAATACCGAAATACCGATATACCGAAATCACGAAATAACGACAAAATAAAAGAATAATGACACAAGCAATTCAAAAAACACTTCGCGACAGCGCAGGAATGCGCTGGACCGCTTTGCTGCTCTTGGCACTCGCCATGTTTTGCAGCTACATCTTCATGGACATCCTCTCACCCATCAAGGACCTGATGCAGGAGACCCGTGGCTGGGATTCCACCGCATTCGGAACGATGCAGGGTTCTGAGGTATTCCTCAACGTATTCGTATTCTTCCTCATCTTCGCCGGTATCATTCTCGACAAGATGGGCGTACGTTTTACCGCCGTGCTCTCAGCAGCTGTCATGCTCGTCGGTGCCATTATCAAATGGTATGCCGTCAGCGAGAGTTTCATGGGTAGTGGATTGGAGACTTGGTTTACCAATAACCTCAACTACATCCCCATTTTCGATGAACTCGGTGTATCGCCTTTCTATGCTGGCATGCCAGCGTCTGCTAAGTTTGCCGCCTGCGGATTCATGATCTTCGGTTGTGGTTGTGAGATGGCTGGCATCACTGTGAGCCGTGGAATTGTGAAATGGTTCAAAGGCCGCGAAATGGCTCTGGCTATGGGTTCTGAAATGGCATTGGCACGTCTGGGTGTTGCCACATGTATGATTTTCTCACCGTTCTTCGCCAAGTTGGGTGGCAATATCAGTGTCAGCCGCTCGGTGGCGTTCGGTGTGGTTCTGATGTGTATTGCACTTATCATGACCATCGTTTATTTCTTCATGGATCGCAAGCTCGATGTACAAACTGGTGAAGCAGAAGAGAAAGACGATCCCTTCAAGATTAGCGATATCGGTACCATTCTCAGTGACCTTGGTTTCTGGCTCGTCGCCCTGCTTTGCGTGCTGTACTATTCAGCCATCTTCCCCTTCCAGAAGTATGCTGTCAACATGTTACAATGTAACCTGACGCTCAACGAGCCTGCCAGCGATTCGTTCTGGGCTCAGCCTGACGTGACTATTGTGCAGTATATCATCATGCTCGTTGTGGCCGCCGCTGGTTTCGCCAGCAATTTCCAGAAGAAAGCCAATTTGAAATACGGTTTGCTCGCCGTCAGCATCATTGCGCTCGTTACCTATTGTTATATGGGCTACATGCGCCAGTCGGCAGAGTCTATCTTTGCCGTATTCCCACTACTGGCCGTGCTCATCACTCCCATCCTTGGTTCTTATGTTGACCACAAGGGTAAGGCGGCCTCGATGCTCGTGTTGGGTTCACTGTTGCTCATCGCCTGCCACCTGACATTTGCGTTCATCCTGCCAATGTTTAAGGATTCAGCCGTCGGTGGCATCGTTATTGCCTACGTCACCATCCTCGTGCTCGGCTCGTCGTTCTCGCTGGTTCCTGCATCGTTGTGGCCCAGCGTTCCCAAACTGGTTGACGCTAAGGTCATTGGTTCGGCATATGCACTCATCTTCTGGATTCAAAACATCGGCCTTTGGTTGTTCCCGCTGCTTATTGGTAAAGTGCTCGACAAGACGAATCCAGGTGTGACAGACCCCACAAAATTCGACTACACAGCACCGCTGCTCATGCTGGCTGGTCTGGGTGTTGCAGCACTCATTCTCGGTTTCGTATTGAAGGCTGTCGATAAGAAAAAGGGCATTGGACTGGAAGAACCCAATATCAAGAGTTAATAGTTAAGAGTTTAAAGTTTAGAGTTAGAAGCGGAAACGGACGACAAGCGGCAGATGGTCGCTGAATCCACGCTGATAACGATAACCATTATAAGTGCGGAGGGGTTTTACTCCTCCGTATTTTTTGTCCTCCTCCAACAGAAACGGGGCATCGTTGATGAAGGACTCCGCGACGAAATCGCGGAGCACACGACTGACAAGCACATGGTCAATACTCTCCCACTCTCCTTGGTAGCGGTACGTCCCTTGAGCACCGTTACTGCCACGTGCCTCACAAGTAATATTGATGAGTCCTTGCTGCTCCAAATACTGCAACGACGGACTGTCGGCATAGTCGTTGAAATCGCCAGCAATAATGACTTTTGCATTCTCCGGCAACTCCTTGATAACCTGCATTATCCTTTCCATCACCACCCGACGGTTGGGCCGCGTCGGATGCTCACCACCAAACCGACTCGGTGCATGAACCACAAACACATGCAACGTGTCGCAATCGTTGGTTCCCCCAACGACATCCCCGCGGTTCAAAGTCTCTCCCTGAACATAAAGCACGTCGCGTGTTGGCCGCATTCCCTCCAATGGCTCCACCTCCAGATAGTCGCAGCACAGCGGACGGAACGTCATTGGCTGATACAACAGTGCCACGTCTATTCCCCTGACATCTGGCGATTGCGTCATCAGGTATTCATACCCAGCATGTCGCAACAGCGAACGTCGTGTCAAATCAAAGATGACACTGTCATTTTCAACCTCCACCAGCGCCACAAGGTCGGGTATTCCATCATCCTGACACGACAATATCTCCTGCCCGATGCTATTCACTTTGCGCCAATAGCGTGCGGGAGTCCAATTACGCACTGAAGCAGGCAACCACTCGGTGTCCTGCTTCAGTGAATCGTGTTGACAGTCAAAGAGGTTCTCGCAGTTCAGTTCCACGAGCGTCAACCATGATGCCAGTAGAAAACTTAGCATACTTTCTCCAGACGCTTCATCATCGCAAACATGAAGACGGCGGCAACGAGACAAACGCCCAGGAAGACGCTCCAGCATACCCACAGGGGTACAGCGCCCCACAACAGACCGCCAACGACGACGAGCTGGTTACCAATGGCCGTAGCAACAAACCAGCCACCCATCATCATACCTTTGTATTTTGGGGGAGCAACTTTCGAGACGAATGAAATACCCATCGGCGACAACAATAGCTCGCCGAAGGTTAGCACGAGGTAAACCGATATCAGCAAGTTCGGCGTCACATCAGCAACATGTACAGCAACAGGATTGCCGTCGGCACCCATTGTCGTCTGCGGCATGGGCAGACCAAACGAACCGAAGGCCATTAGCGCGTAAGCAACAGCGGCCACAATCATACCGTAGGCAATCTTACGTGGAGCTGAGGGTTCCTTGCCCTTAGCAGCCAGCGCACCGAAGATTGCCATCGACACGGGTGTCAGCGCAACGACATAGAACGGGTTGAACTGCTGGAAGATAGGAGCTGAGACATCCACCTTCCCTTCGAAATCATATTGTAACACCAGGAATGCCACTGCGGCAATAATGACAATGGCAGAAATGGCCTTTCCCTTGCCGGTCTTGCTTTGGAACAGCGAGAACAGCGCATACACAATGAAGATAACGGCCACGAGGTTCCATACGTTGAAGCACATCGCCTGCAGACCCTCTGCTGACTGTGCCGTAAACTCGTCAGCGAAATATGTCAGCGACAGACCGTTCTGGTGGAAAGCCATCCAGAAGAAAATCACCACGGCGAATACCAGACACAGAGCTACGATGCGCTGTTTTGTCTCTTCCTTCGACAGCTCTTCGACGGGAGCAGTGTCAGCGGCAGCAGCCTTCTTCTTGCCACCCTCCGTATGACGGAATGTCGAACGGAACACATAGTAGATGGCAATCGACAGAATCAGCGATGCACATGCCACGGCAAACGAGAAGTGATAGGCGTCGTTCGACGAATACCCCAGTGCCGTCTCGGCATATTCCTTAATCTTGATGGCCGCCGTAGGTGCAAACAGCGCACCGATGTTGATGGCCATGTAGAAGATGGAGAATCCCGAGTCGCGCTTGTCGGCATACTTTGGATCGTTATACAGGTCGCCCACCATCACCTGGAGGTTGCCTTTGAACAATCCCGTGCCGAAACCGATTAGCAGCAGTGCAGCTAGCATCACCACCAATGCCACGCTGTCTCCGCCCAAGGGTACAGACAGCAACAGATAGCCGGCAAACATGATGATGATACCCGTGGTCACCATCTTGCCAAAACCGAACTTGTCGGCCATGATACCACCGATGAGCGGGAAGAAATACACTAACATGAGAAACGCACTATAAATGGTGCCGGCCAATGCTGGCGACAGTCCGTAGTTCGCTCTCAGGAACAAAGCAAAAACAGCCAGCATGGTATAGTAACCAAAACGCTCGCCAGTGTTGGCCAGTGCCAACGCAAATAATCCTTTCGGTTGTCCTTCAAACATAATTATTTAATATTAGAGTTTTTAGTCTTAAAGATGTCATACAGATAGCTCATCTTGATGACGATGGCTTGTTGGTTTGACTTGCCGAAGTAGTCCTGCTTCGTATTGCCGTAGATGTTACCAAGACCGAAATAATAACGGCCTTCCAACAGGATATGTCCAATCTTCGGAAGCGAAAATTCAATACCCGCACCACCTACAATGCCGTAGTCGAACTTCTTCTCGACAGGCATGCCCTCCTGAGCCGTCACCACCGACGAACGGGGCGTCTGGGTAGGACGAAACGATTCGATATTGGTATTCGTCGACTCATCCAGATAGATGCCTATCTGCGGACCAAGCTGGAAAAACGCCTGCACACCCTTGCGCTCGCGACCCCAACCCATGCGGGCCATTACAGGTATCTGGATGTAGTTGATGCGACGTTCATAATACAAAGGATTCTCCTTGTTCTCGTCATCGTAATAGTACACGGGATTGTTGTCTTTGTCCTCTATCGTCTCCTTCCAACCCATCTGCGCGTAGTTTACCTCAGCCACGATGGCACAGATGCTCTTGAAATATTTCTCGCAGGTATATCTGAATGACACACCGCCTGTCATTCCGCCCAGCCAACCCTGTGGTACATCGGGCTGGAACGAAACCTGACTCATCGTATATCCACCGTTTACGCCGACGGCAAAGTCCGAGCGGTATTCACCCACCTGGGCTTTCGCCATTATCGGCACTAGTAACAGCAGTATCAGTAGTTTTCTCATCGTCACTTAGAATTTGATGGTTTCCACGCGCTGTTCGGGCATGTAGTGCACAAACATCACCGTACGGTTCATCATGCCCCCGTTGCCGATGCGTTCAAAATGTAATGGCGTCTGAACAGGCGTATAGCCCACCGTCCCCGACGAACCCATGAAGTGCTTGCCATACATGTGCATGCCCTTCACCATGAAATACGCGTGGTCGAACCCCGTCGCGGCATATTTCACGTGGTATTTCTGCATGTCCTGATGGAAATTCGCGCGATACTTCTGGTTGAAACGTGCCGTGCGAGGTGCTAACGGGTCCATGTAGTATGTCGTCGGCACACAGACGTCAAACTTATAGAAATTGTCCAAATGCTTACTGGTGTACATCAGCCATTCCGTATATCCGAACATCGAGATCTTCAGTCCCGGGGTTGTTAGCATCAGTCCGTTCAACTTGGCAAAGGCCAGATTCAGTTCCTGCGAACGGCTCGTGTTCAACACCACCACGTTGGGCTTCGTTGTCGAGAAACATGTCTTAAACATCGACTCGCTCGACTTCAGGTTTGTTATCGAATACACCATTCCCTCCTGTTCCAGCTTACGACGCAATGTCGACGTAAACGCACCTTTCGTGCTCGTCGAGTCGTTGCAGTCGATGATGACCACGTGCGAGTTCTTGTAACGCTGGTAGAAACGGAACACATACGACTCGTTCAGCGTGTTGCCGTTTTGGAACACTTGATACAGGCAGTCGTTGTCGTACACCTCTGTAGAATTGATACTAAACGGGATGAGTACCCTGATATTGTTGGTCTTCGCAAAGTCCGCCAGCGGCTTCAACTGCTTCGTATACAGCGGACCGATAATCAGATCGCGGTCGGCCACGTGCTTCTCCAGCAGCGTCAGCCGGATGTCCTTATCCTCAGGCACGTTCCATGCACGGATATCCGTCGAAATGCCGTTCGTCTTCAAACTGTCCAGCGCCATCAGCACACCACGGTAGTATTCCACCATACGCTTGCCGTCGCCATTGTCATTGTGCAACGGCAACATCACGCCGATGCGGATAGCCCTATTTCTCATGTCCGTGCCGACGTTGGGCTTTACCGGCGACTCCGCTGTCGGGCTCACGATATCTTTCGGCTCCAGACCTTTCTTAAACGGAATCTTGATTACGTCACCCTTCTTCAACTCATAGCCCGGC
This sequence comes from Prevotella sp., assembly GCA_045112595.1. Classification (GTDB taxonomy): domain Bacteria; phylum Bacteroidota; class Bacteroidia; order Bacteroidales; family Bacteroidaceae; genus Prevotella. The sequence continues at coordinate 18,906 of JBGUIA010000046.1, forward strand.
TGGTTCATCTCGGGGTTCGCATCTATCAGTTCCTGCACTGTCAGCCCGTTGTCACGGGCAATGCCGAAGATTGTCTCCTTCTTCTTTACCTCGTGCAAGTCTTTAAACACCTGCTGCGCCAGCGCCGTCTCAGCACCCAGTGCCACCACAGCCGCCAGCAACCAATATCGTATGTTTCTTTTCATCATCTTTTACACTTTCATTAATTTCGCCTGCGAAGGTACGAAAAAAAAGTGAACCCACCAAACGATGAGCCCGATTTTTAAAATGTAACTTTGCTGCGGCAACACTCGGTGCCGTCGGAGCGGACAATGCGGATGTTGTATGAGCTCTGGCCTTCGACAAGGGGTTCCTGTTCCATATAGAACGAGAGCCGGTCGCCGGCATGGGCCTCGGCGACGTAGGCAATTTCGAAACGGCGGATGTGGTGGTCGCGGTACCACTCAAGTGGCCAGAGGTCGAGGACGTGTTCGATGTATTTCACGCTGTTGATATGTCCGTTGATATCGACATCGTTATAGTGAGTATCGATAGTGCGCACGAGCTGAGCGTCGTCGGACATCTTTACACGACCTCCCTTGTCGATGGGACACTCCTTATCCTTGACGATCCAATTGTTGATAGCACCATTGTCGATAGAGAAGATATCTGTTGGCTGGCGCGTTTCGGTGTCAATCATTGCCCAGATGGAGCGACCATAGCCGTAAATCTTTGGCTGTTGGCCGTTAGCTATTGGCTCTTGGCCGATGACAGCGAAGTTACGGGAGGTGAAGTAGCGCATAGCACTCTCGACCCACGTCTCGACATTGAACTTGACGTATTGCTCGGGCATCTCGGTCATCTCGATAGCCAGACGCGAGAGCACCCACGAACGATGGATGCCCATGAGATACTTCATGCCAAAGCCGCGGGCTGACGAGTGGAAATCGGCTGCATTAAGCATGTGGTTGCCCATGTGGCCCATAAAGAGGCGTCCGCTGAAGTCGCAGTGGAACGGCTCAGCCATGAATTCGTAACGTCCTACCTTATCCATATACCAATCACCTTTTACTGTCTTACTTTTTTTCGCGTTCTTCGAGGAATGCGCTGACCTGCTCCTGCATACCTCGGGTCACAGCAATACGACCGGAACGGGTGTACTGCAACACACAGCCAAAAGCATTGAGGGCACGATAGAGCGCAATAATATCCTCGGTGATACCGTGTTTCATGACAATGGTATAAGTAGGGTTCACTTCGATGATATGTGCATCGAAACGACGGACCGTACGAGAAATCTCGGGATTCTGGAGCACATTCTCAGTAGAGAGCTTGTAGAGTCCCGACTCACGGATGAACAACTGGTCGTCGGTGAAGTAGTTGGCCTTAACGACGTCAATCTTCTTCTCTATCTGGCGCGTAATCTTTTCAATCTGGTCGGCGTCACTCCATGCGGTGATGGTGTACTTATGGACACCCTCGATGGAGGAAGCCGACACATTCAGACTCTCGATGTTGACCTGACGTCGGGTAAACACGGCGGTAATCTGATTCAGAATACCGGCAATATTCTCGGAGTACACCAGCAGGGTATATAATTTTTTCTCTTCCATAGCGGTAGCAAATTCTTCACTCTTCACTTCAAATTTCCAGCATCATATCGTTGACATTCATACCCGGAGGTGTCATGGGCAGCACGTTATCCTCCTCCATAATGGCACATTCGAGGATGAACGGGCCATCGGTTGTAAGCATCTTTTCAACGGCTGCGCCTAAGTCCTTGCGGTCGGTAACGGCCTGATAAGAAATACCGTAACCCTGAGCTATCAACTCGTAGTTGGGGTTCATCATCTTGGTGAACGATTTACGGCGCATCCAGAACATATCCTGCCACTGACGAACGTTACCCAAATAGTGATTGTTCAGCAGAATCATCTTCACGGGAGCCTGCTGTTCCATGATAGTGCCGAGTTCCTCGATACACATCTGGAAACCACCGTCGCCCATAAAACAACAGACAGTGCGGTCGGTGGCAAAGGTGGCTCCGATGGCTGCCGGCATACCGTAACCCATGGTGCCAAGGCCTCCGCTAGTGCAAATACTGCGCTTAACGGGATACTTGAAGTAACGCGTCGCAAATAGCTGGTTTTGACCGACATCCGTTACAAGGATAGATCCGCGAGGTGCTCGTTCGGCAACGGCATTAACCACCTCACCCATCTTCAACGGACCATCAGTAGGATGGATGGCTGGTTCTATGACTTTCACACGTTCCCGTTCGTCGAGTTCCTTGAACGACTCGCGCCATTCGCGGTGGTCGTTCTTATTTAACAGCGCCGTCAAAGCTGGCAGCGATTCTTTGCAGTCAGCCACCACAGCCACATGGGTTTTGACATTCTTATCAATCTCCGAGCGGTCGATATCGAGGTGGATAATCTTGGCCTGCTTGGCGTAGGTCTTTAGATTGCCCGTCACACGATCGGAGAAGCGCATACCGATAGCGATGAGCACGTCGCACTCCTGTTCTTTCAGGTTGACGGCATAGTTGCCATGCATGCCCAGCATACCGACATTCAGGGAATGGTCGGAAGGCAGTGCAGAAAGCCCTAGCATGGTACGACCGGCAGGAATGTCGCCCTTCTCGAGGAATGCCTTGAGTTCCTCTTGAGCATTACCCAGTTCTACACCTTGTCCCACAAGAGCCAAAGGTTTCTTGGCATTATTAATCAGTTCAGCAGCCTGACGAACAGCTTCATTATCGAGTTTAGGATAAGGAACATAGGAACGTACAAAATCAACCTTCTTAGGTTCCCATTCAATCTCCTCAATCTGTGCATTGCGAGGAAAGTCGAGCACCACAGGACCAGGACGGCCCGTACGGGCAATATAGAAAGCACGACTTACAGCCCAAGCGATATCCTCGGCATGGCGAATCTGATAGCTCCACTTGGAAATTGGTTGAGCCACACCTACGAGGTCAACTTCCTGAAAAGCATCTGTACCCAGAGCGCTGATAGCCACCTGACCTGCAATAACCACTATGGGCGTTGAGTCCAACATAGCATCGGCCACACCAGTTAGCGTATTCGTTGCCCCTGGACCACTAGTAACAAGAGCAACGCCAACATCACCACTGACGCGGGCATAGCCTTCGGCAGCATGGACGGCACCTTGCTCGTGACGCACAAGAATATGGTCAAAGCATTTTTTCTCACCTCGTGTGTAGTCGAACAGCGCATCGTAGGTGGGCATGATACTGCCTCCAGGGTAGCCGAAGATCGTTTTCACACCTTCCGCCCGAAGTGCCCGCATCAGCGCTTTTGATCCTGTTATTCTATCACTCATATCTTAATCTATTATTCTGATTCCACCTTTATCGGCACTCGAAACGCTCTGGGCATAGGCACGCAAGGCCTTGCTAACCACACGGTTGCGACGCAGGGGCTGTTGTGGACGGGCGGCGAGTTCGTCGTCGCTAAGTTTCACGTTGATTGAACGGCTGGGGATATCGATGACGATGATGTCGCCATCCTTCACCTTGCCGATATTTCCACAATTGGCAGCTTCAGGAGAGATATGTCCGATACTCAGTCCTGACGTGCCGCCCGAGAAACGGCCATCGGTAATCAGTGCGCACTCCTTACCCATGTGCATGCTCTTAATATAAGAAGTGGGATAAAGCATCTCCTGCATACCAGGACCGCCCTTCGGACCTTCGTGGGTAATTACCACACAGTCGCCCTTCTTCACCTTGCCACCAAGAATGCCTTCGCAAGCATCTTCCTGAGAGTCAAAGACGACGGCAGGTCCTTCGAAGTGCCAAAGGCTTTCGTCAACGCCAGCGGTCTTCACAACACAACCGTCCTGAGCGATATTACCAAAGAGCACGGCCAGTCCGCCATCCTTGGTGTAAGCGTGTTCGAGGTCGCGGATGCAACCATTGGCACGATCGGTATCAAGTGTACCCCACTCTTCCGACTGCGACCCCATCTTGGTAGAGAAGCGATTGCCAGGAGCCGACTGATAGATGCGATTGGCTTCTGTATCCACGTCACCATCAACAATACTATATTTCTTCAAGGCTTCAGCGAGGGTCATCCCGTCTACACGGGGTGCAGAGCCGTCAATCAGTCCACCCTTGCTGAGTTCGTTCAGAATACCAAGAATACCACCTGCACGACCACACTCCTGAACAGAGTATTTCTGTGTATTGGGCGCAAGTTTGCAGAGGCAGGGAACCTTTCTTGAGAGTGCGTCGATATCCTTCATAGTGAAGTCGGCACCAGCTTCCTGAGCTACAGCCAGCAAATGAAGCACAGTATTCGTCGAACCACCCATCGCGATATCCAGCGACATCGCATTCATAAAGGCCTTGCGGGTAGCGATATTGCGAGGCAATACGCTCTCGTCGCCATCCTCATAATAGGCAAAGGCGTTCTTGACAATCTGACGAGCAGCGGCCTTAAAAAGTTCCACGCGATTGGTATGGGTTGCAAGGGTGGTTCCGTTACCTGGCAGTGAGAGACCAATAGCCTCTGTCAGCGAGTTCATTGAGTTAGCCGTAAACATGCCCGAGCACGAACCGCAACCAGGACAGGCACACGACTCAATCTCCTTCATCTCTTCGTCAGTCACTGAGGGGTCTGCGCCCTTGACCATTGCCGTAATGAGGTCGGCATTCTCACCACGCCAGCGACCAGCCTCCATAGGACCACCCGAGCAGAACACTGCAGGAATATTCAAACGCATAGCCGCCATCAACATTCCTGGCGTCACCTTGTCACAGTTGGAGATGCAAATCATAGCGTCAGCCTTGTGCGCATTCACCATATATTCCACGCTGTCGGCAATGATGTCGCGCGAAGGCAGCGAATACAACATACCATCGTGCCCCATTGCAATACCGTCGTCAATGGCAATGGTATTGAACTCAGCGGCATAACAGCCCATCTTCTCGATTTCCTCGCGTACTATCTGACCAATCTCATGCAGGTGCGTATGACCAGGCACAAACTGTGTGAACGAGTTGACAATGGCAATAATGGGCTTGCCAAACTGCTCATGTTTCATACCTGTGGCCACCCAGAGTGCTCTGGCGCCAGCCATACGGCGACCTTCTGTGCATACATTGCTTCTCAGTTGATGTTTCATCGTATATTCGTTTTTGTCCATTTTAGCTTGCAAAGGTAAGCAATTTCCCCCTAAACGCCAAACGATTTTGGCGAAAAATGAAGAAAAACCGAGAGTGAAAGGCTAATGCAGCCCGAATCCCAATTTTTACCTGCTTAGACTCGCTTCCGTAAAGGCGTCCATGATAATCGTTGGCTGGTTGTTCTGGAAGGCCCCCAACTTATAGAAGCGATCGGTTTCCGGAGCCCAGTAGAACACACCCTGACAATGGCCTCCACAATGGTTGCGTGCCATATCGATGATAGCTGCGATAATCTTCTTTCCCTCCACAGGTTTTGCTGCTTCAGCTCCAGTCTCGACGACCAGCATGGGTTTGTGGTATTTCTCCCACAAGCGATTGATGTTCATAGTAGCTTTCTCCACCGTTTCCTGCCACGACTGGGTATGTTTGCCACGAATGTCCCAATAGGGATAGACGCTAAGGCCAATCATATCGTAACGAGCCTTATACTTAGCCAGTCCGTCGAAGATGAAGTCATAACGGTGAGGGTCGAAGGCTCCATCGAGATGAATAATGACTTCTGCCTCCGGAAATACCTGTTTTACAGCCGCATAGCCCGCATCCGTCAATCCTGCATACTGCTGCATGTTCTCCTGCGCACGCCCCATAGGCCAGAGGAAACCATTGGTGGTCTCGTTGCCTACCTGTACCCAGCGCACGTCGACACCAGTGTCCTTGATGGCTTGCAAAACCTCACGAGTATGGGTAGCCAACGCCCGACACATCTCCTGATAGTTCATTTCCTTCCACGCAGCAGGGATATTCTGCTGACCAGGATCGGCCCACCAGTCGCTATAATGGAAGTCAATCATCACGGCCATTCCCTGCTCCTTAGCGCGTTTCGCCATTTTGACGACATCGTTCTGATTACAAAGCCCTTCCTTGGGATTGACCCACACGCGCAGACGGACGGCATTCAACCCCAGTTCGCGCATCAGGGCCGTACATTCGCGAGGTTCGCCTTTAGCATTGCGCAACTGCACGCCTCGCGCCTCCAAATCAGTAGTGCCGCTAATATCTGCTCCCAACCAGAAGGGCTCCACACTCTGAGAATCAACGGTTTCGAGGCTTAGTACTGCTGGTTTCAAACGTCCCTTGCGGTCCTTTACTGTCAGCGTCAGCTTTCCAGCCTTCGTCGTAGGTCGCAGGATGACCACCAATTCGCCATTGAACAACTTCATCGTGGGTTGCTTGAATGATTCCAGCGAAGTGGCATCACCATTGCAGACAGCCTCAAACTTGGCTTCACCTGCGACGCTGAATATCAACGGTTCTTGACAGGTTGGAACGGGAACACCCTTCTTGTCCTGAACTGATACACGGATATATATCAAGTCTTCGCCATCAGCCTTGTGCTTGCTGGTCTCTGCCTGTGCCACCAGTTGCACAGCCTTACCAGCTGTCTGGCGCACATCCTCACCGATTTTGTTGCCCTGTTCGTCGTAAACAACGACACGAATTTCGCCAGGCTCGTATTTTACATCGTTCCATCGCAGGCGATAGCGGTCTAGACGCTCCGCTTTGTTCTTGCGCACCCTACCCTGCGACTTACCATTGATAAAGAGTTCACCCTCGACACCATCCGTATAACAGTAAACAGGCGTCACCTTGCCTTTACGGTCGGGCCACGTCCAATGAGGTAACAAATGGACGGTATGCTCGTTCTTGTTCCATTTGCTTCTATACAGGTAGTAGCGGTCTTTGGGTAGTCCGGCGAGGTCGCAGATGCCAAAATAGCTACTGCGCGAAGGCCAGTATTCATCGTAAGGCGTAGGCTCACCTAGATAGTCATAGCCTGTCCATACGAATTCACCAATGACCCACGAGTAGTCATCCTGCCACACCCAATCGTCGTCAGGCAGGTTCGACCAAGAGCAGTATTCTACATCGTAACTGGAGCACTGACCATCGGCTTTCAGAATAGCTGTAGGGTCGTAGGTGGGCGCCCAAGAGGCATACTGCGAATTGTCGGAAACCACTACGGGGAATTTATAGACACCGCGGGAACTTACTGTAGAGGCAGTCTCAGAACCCAGAAGAAAACCTTGCGGCAACTGCTTGATGCTGTTGGCATATTTGTGGACACGATAGTTGAAACCTGGTACCTGCATAGCCTGGGCATAGCCACCGGCAATAGATTTCTCGGCATGATCCATTCCCTGAGTGACAGGACGTGTGGGGTCGAGGGCATTGCAAAGGCCCTGCAACTGGATACTGATTTGGCGTCCTTCCTCGCTACCTTGTTCAGGAATCTCGTTGCCAATGGACCACATCACAATCGAGGGATGATTCCTATGGTTCAGCACCAGATTAGTGATATCCCGCTCAGCCCACTCACGGAAGTTGCGGGCATAGCCGTTCTTGCACTTCGGATAAATCCACATATCGAACGACTCAGCCATCACCATCATGCCCAAAGAGTCGCAAATATCCATCTGCCACGTCGACGGCATATTGTGAGAAGTACGGATAGCGTCGCAACCCATTGCCTTCAACATCTGAATCTGGCGAATCAAGGCTGTCTTATTAATAGCAGCGCCTAAGGGTCCTAAGTCGTGATGCAGACAGACACCCTTAATTTTGCGCGTCACGCCATTCAGTTGGAAACCGTTTTCGCGACTAACACGAATGGTGCGAATACCCGTATTGATTTCCTTGCTATCCACCAATACATGATGTTCAGGGCCGACAGAACCTATCTTCTGTACCTTAGCCCTTACCTTATATAAATAAGGTGTCTCGGGTGACCATAGTTTTGGATTGGAAATGGTAAACTTGGCGTAAACCTTCCCGTCGTGCTCAATACGAGTGTCGTGACCGCCAGCAGTACGACCATCGGGCGAAATCAGCGTTACATTACCAACCATATTTTTTTCTGCATTGATCACCCTGAACTCAACCTCAACAACAGCCTTGTCGTTGTCAATACTCATCGTGCGAGCATACAGACTCCAGTCATCAATATGGGTTTTCTGCATGAGCACCAACGTTACTGGGCGATAAAGTCCAGCACCTGGATACCAACGACTGCTCTCTTCCTGGTTCTGCAGATGAACACAGATGTCTAGTTCTTTGGTAATCGTCGTAGGCGGATTATGGAGAAAGCGTGTCGCATCCACGCGGAATGCATTATAGCCATAGGCCCAGTGGCCCGCCTCCTCACCATTGATGCTCACACGGGGCTCAGCCATAGCACCGTCGAACACGAGTTCAGCAGCATCGTAACCTTCAGGCACGCTGATAGTCGTACGATACCAGCCTTCGCCAATCCAGGGGAGTGCCCCACTGCGCCCTGACTTTTCCGTAGCCTCCGTTTCACCATTTTGTACAATAGCGACACGTTGTAGGTCCCATTTCTTGTCGAACGGTCCTGCTATAGCCCAGTCATGAGGAATATTAACCTTCTCCCACGTCTTTTGGTCACATGAGAATTCCCATGTCTTCAAATTGATTTCGCGTCGTGTCTGTGCGGTCAGCAATTGACAAGACAATAGTACTGCAAGTAATAGTTTTAGTTTCATAACATCAGTAATTTGCCTACAAAGATACAAAGAAATGGGCAAAACTCCAAATAAAGACACAAAAAAATCCCCGCAGATTTGATTCTGCGGGGAATAATGTTATCTGAATGTTCGCTACAAATTACTGCTTAGTAGTATCAACAAACATTGCAACACGGTTGAAGTCAACCTCGTCAGACAGCTTGTCGGTTGCACCCAGACCCTCAGTAGTGATGCGGCTGGCAGCAATCTTATACTTCTTGATGAGAGCGTTCTTAACAACCTCAGCGCGCTGCTCAGACAGCTTCTGGTTCAGCTCAGCAGAACCCTCGGGAGAAGCATAACCCTGAACGAGAACGTTAGACTCAGGATGATTCTTCATGTACTTGGCAATCATCTCGATGCTTGCATACTGTGCAGGATCGATAACGCTCTTGCCCTGACGGAAGATAACGATAGGCTGCAGAGTCTCAACCTTCTTAACCTGCTCAACAATCTGTGTAGGACGAGCCTCACAAGCAGCGAGCTTAGCCTTCAGGTCAGCAATGGTCTGAGCGTCAGCGGCAATCTGACCATCCTTAGCGTTCACGTCAGCACGGAGCTCGTTGATCTTAGCGTTCAGACCGTCGATCTCAGCCTGGTCGCGCAGCTGCTCAATCTTGAAGTTGTGAGAACCATTACTGTTACCGAACTTGTAGTTCAAACCGGCCTTCAGAGAGAAAATAGACTTGTTGATGTCATACATGAAACCAGGTTCGTTAGCACCCAGTATAGCATAAGCTACAGAAGCATCAACGCCCTCTGCCCAACTATGGAGGTTATAGGTCAGAGCGGGCTCAATGTAGAGCTGCCAAGCCTTTGCGGCACCCAGATTGAATGCGAAGTCAAGAGCAATCTTAGAGTTCAGAGCATTAGTCTTGCTCATGTGGTTGAAGTCATGTTCCCAACCGAAACCGCCCAGAGCAATCAGCTCGAAAGCACGGGGCTCACCCTGGTAACCAGCAAACAGGTTGCTCAAGTTGAAAGTACCCAGCAGGTTTACGTCAAGAGCATTGATGAAGGTCTTTGGACCAGCATAATACTTATCGTTACACTTGAAATAAACATCTGCGTCAGCAGCCAGACCGAAAACAGTTGTCAAGTTCTTACCAAGACGAACGCCAAAGGTAGGAGCGATAGACTTGAAGAATCCGTCACCAGCATCCTTATAACTTTCCTTTGTCTTTGTTGTAACGCCAGCGTTGATACCGAAATACCAGTTATCACCAGCTTTGCTAGATGTGATTGCAGTATTCTGTGCACTCACTGAAGCTGCCATCATAGTAGCAGCAATCATCATAAAAAACTTTTTCATTTGTACTAATTAACTAGTTAAAAAAAATTATAATATTATCTATTTAAAGTATTTTTTCTATGATTTCGCCTGCAAAGTAAGTAAAAAAATCAATAAGTTCCAAAGAAAATGCAAAAAAAATGTAAAAAAACGTATTTTTTTTGATATAAAAGGGCGTTTTTATATAAAAAATGGCCACCAAAGTACGCTTTTGAGGGCTAATGGTAAAAAAAAATAAAAAAAGTTTGGTGAATCGCGAAAAAAGGATTACTTTTGCATCCGACATTAAAACTCGACTACTGCATGAGGCAACTGAAAATTACCAAATCAATCACAAACCGCGAAAGCGAGGCGTTGGAGAAATACCTGTCAGAAATCGGCAAAGAGGAACTTTTGTCTGCCGACGAAGAGGTTGAATTGGCGCAGCGCATCCGCAAGGGTGACAAGAAGGCTTTGGAAAAGCTGACAAAGTCGAACCTGAGGTTCGTGGTGAGCGTGGCAAAACAGTATCAGAACCAAGGGCTATCGCTGCCCGACCTGATTAACGAGGGTAATGTGGGACTGATAAAAGCTGCTGAGAAATATGACGAGACGAGAGGATTTAAATTCATCTCGTATGCTGTATGGTGGATTCGTCAGAGCATTCTGCAAGCCATTGCCGAGCAGAGTCGCATCGTGAGACTGCCGTTGAACCAACTGGGGTCGATGAACAAAATCAACCGCATGTTGACGAAATTCGAGCAGGAGAACGAGCGTCGGCCGTCGGTGGACGAGATATCGGAGGTTATCGACATTCCTGAGGATAAAGTTGACGAAGCCATCAACGTGTCAGGCCGTCAGGTATCGGTTGACGCTCCGTTTGTGGATGGTGAGGACAATTCGCTGCTAGACGTACTTGTAAATAATGACGCACCGATGGCTGATAAGCAACTGGTGATAGAGTCGTTGCAGGCAGAAATCATGGATGCATTGAAAATGCTGACAATTCGCGAACGCAACATCATTACTGCATTCTACGGTATAGGACAGCCCGAAATGACACTCGAGGAGATAGGAGTAAAATTCGGCCTTACGCGTGAGCGCGTGCGTCAAATAAAGGAAAAGGCCATCCGTCGTTTACGCGGCAATACAAAGAACAAAATATTAAAAGCATATTTAGGAGCATGAAATCAATAAGGTATATACTATTGCTGGTTGTGGCATTGACAGCCTTAGGAGCCAGCGCGAAACCCCTGAAGACGAATCAAGTCTATATGTTCGGCTTCTCGGCATCGTTCAAAGATTCAGTGATTTATGTGACGGACATCCAGAATGTTCCCGGAGCTTGGATAGAGTCAAAGAATAAATTCCTGCTGCTGCGTGACGAATATTCACGGCAGATGAAAGACTATCTGGAAGAGAAGCTACAACAGGAGAAACGCGTTTGTGTGGTATTCTACTATCTGAAGAAAAAGAAGGCCGAGAAGGAGTTCCTGAAACTGATGAAAAAATACAAAAAAGGATACGAGGTACGCTACGTGAACGAAAAGGATTTTAAGTTTGAGGCGATAGACATGTCAGAACAACAATGACGGAACATAAAATCATCAACGACCCCGTATTCGGGTTTATCAAGATCAAGCGTGGATTGCTGTACGACATCGTACAGCATCCGTTGTTTCAACGCCTAAACCGTATCAACCAACTCGGACTGGCCTCTGTGGTGTATCCCGGTGCACGCCATACGCGTTTCCAGCACTCGCTGGGAGCATTCTACCTCATGTCGGAGGCAGTAAAATCGCTAAGTGAAAAAGGAGTGTATATCTTTGATTCAGAGGCAGAAGCCGTGCAGGCAGCAATCCTTTTACACGACATCGGTCACGGTCCTTTTTCGCACGTATTAGAAAATACGCTCATCAACGATGTATCGCACGAAGACATCTCGCTGCTGATGATGGAACGCATGAACCGAGAGATGAAAGGACAGCTTGCATTGGCTATCAGTATTTTCAAAGACGAATATCCAAACAAGATTTTCCACCAGTTGATATCCAGTCAGTTAGATATGGACCGACTGGATTATCTGCGCCGCGACTCATTCTTTACAGGAGTAACAGAAGGTAACATCGGCTCGGCACGCATCATCAAGATGTTGAACGTGGCTGACGAGAGACTTGTCGTCGACGCCAAAGGCATCTACTCGATAGAAAACTACCTGACGACACGACGGCTGATGTATTGGCAGGTGTACTTACACAAGACCGCTGTAGGATACGAGAAAGTATTGGTGAATGCTCTGACGCGAGCTCGCGAACTGATGAGGATGGGGTACGACCTATTTGCATCGCCTTCACTAGCCTATTTCCTGAAAAATGATGTCACGTTTGACAATCATACGCTCGATGTGTATGCCGAATTGGACGACAGCGATATTTGGAGTGCTCTGAAGGCTTGGAAGCATGTCGATGACAAAATTCTTGCCACTTTGGCCACCGATATGACTGATCGTAGATTGTTCAAGGTGGAGGTCAGCGAGGAGCGTCCTTCGGAGGAACGAATGGCCGAAATCGCCCGTGGAATAGCGGAAAGAATGAATATTCCATTGGAAGACACACACTATATGATGACGTTGACAGAGATAGGTAAAGACATGTATAATCCTGAGGACGATAGTATCGGAATTCTTTACAAAGATGGTACTGTTAAAGACATTGCAGAAGCTTCCGAAATCTTAAATGTACATTTACTTTCTAAAAAAATACGTAAATATTACCTCTGTTATCAACGTTTTTCATAAAAAATGCTTATCTTTGTAGCGTTTTTATAAAAAATGACAGTAACTATGGAGTTTACAGCGCGACAAATAGCCGACTTTATAGGCGGCAAAGTGGAAGGAAACGAACAAGCGTCCGTCCATACTTTTGCGAAGATAGAAGAAGGCACGGAAGGAGCCATTACATTCCTTTCGAATCCCAAATACACCCAATACATCTACGAAACGAAAGCCACCATTGTTCTCGTGAACGAAGACCTGCAGCTGGAGCATCCTGTCAATTGCACCTTGATTCGCGTGAAGAATGCCTACGAATGTGTGGCAAAACTGATGCAAATGTACGCCCAGTCGCTGCCGAAAAAGACGGGTATCGACCCTCTGGCCTTTGTATCACCAAGTGCTCAGATTGGCAAAGATGTCTATATCGGACCCTTTACGTATGTCGGCGAAGGTGTGAAGATTGGCGACAACACGCGAATATTCCCCAATGTCACTATCTATGACGGTTGTCAGATTGGTCAGAATGTGACCATTCACGCCGGTGCGGTCATTGGTGCCGACGGTTTCGGTTTCGCCCCCAATCAGGAGGGATACGAAAAGATTCCACAGTTGGGCGTGGTCATCATCGAAGACGATGTGGAGATTGGTGCCAACACGTGTATCGACCGTTCAACAATGGGTCAGACCATTATCCATCAGGGCGTGAAACTGGACAATCTCATCCAGGTAGCTCATAATTGCGAAATCGGCGAGAACACGGTGATGTCGGCACAAGCCGGTATGGCTGGTTCGACGAAGATTGGTGCATGGTGTATGGTTGGTGGTCAGGCTGGTTTCTCCGGTCACATTCAAGTTGCCGATAGGACGATGATTGGTGCCCAGTGTGGTGTCATCGGCAATACCAAGGGCGACGGTGAAACGTTGATTGGTTCCCCTGCTGTCAATCCGAAAATGTATTTCAAGGCGAGGGCTTTGGACGCAAAACTCCCCGACATGTACCGCCAGATTGCCCAGCTGCAGCGTGAAATCGACGCGCTGAAGAAGATTGTAGAAATTGAAAGATAATAAAAGATATGAAACAAAAGACTTTGAAAGGCAGCTTTTCGTTATACGGAAAAGGTCTGCATACGGGACTGAACCTGACTGTCACATTCAACCCTGCACATGAGAATCACGGTTACAAGATACAACGCATCGACATGGAGGGTGAGCCCATCATCGACGCCATTGCCGAGAATGTGGTCGACACTCAGCGCGGCACGGTATTGGGCAAGGGCGACGCTCGCGTATCAACCGTAGAGCACGGACTCTCGGCGCTTTATGCTTTGGGCATCGACAACTGTCTGATACAGGTCAACGGTCCGGAATTCCCCATTCTCGACGGTTCGGCCATCAAGTATGTAGAGAAGATCATGGAGATCGGTATCGAGGAGCAGAATGCCCCCAAAGACTTTTACATCATCCGCAAGAAGATTGAGGTAAAGGACGAGCAGACCGGTTCGTGCATTACGATCCTTCCCGACGACGAATTCTCCATCACAGCCATGTGTTCGTTCGAGTCGAAATTCATCAATTCGCAGTTTGCGACACTCGACAAAATAGATGATTTCGCCAAGGAAATTGCTGCTGCGCGCACTTTCGTTTTCGTACGAGACATTGAGCCCCTGTTGCAGGCAAACCTCATCAAAGGTGGCGATATGGATAATGCCATCGTTATCTATGAGCGTCAGACTACACAGGAGCGTCTTGACTGGCTTGCAGACAAACTGGGTGTAGAGCACCGCGATGCCAACGAACTCGGTTACATTCAGCACAAGCCATTGGTATGGGAGAACGAATGTACACGCCACAAACTGCTCGACGTCATTGGCGATATGGCACTCATCGGTAAACCCATCAAGGGCCGTATCATTGCCACACGTCCCGGTCATACCATCAACAACAAGTTTGCCCGTCAGTTGCGAAAGGAAATTCGCAAACACGAGATACAGGCACCCATCTACGATCCCAACGAGGAGCCGATAATGGATGTCAACAAGATTCGCGAATTGCTGCCCCACCGCTATCCCATGCAGTTGGTGGATAAGGTCATCTCACTAGGTGCCAACACCATTGTGGGTATCAAGAACGTCACCAGCAACGAACCCTTCTTCCAGGGGCATTTCCCCGAAGAGCCCGTCATGCCTGGTGTGCTGCAGATTGAGGCAATGGCCCAGTGTGGTGGCCTGCTGGTATTGAACACACTGGAGGAACCCGAGCGCTGGAGTACTTATTTCATGAAGATTGACGACGTAAAATTCCGCCAGAAGGTTGTTCCCGGCGATACACTATTGTTCAAGGTCGATTTGTTAGCTCCTGTCCGCCATGGAATTTCTTCGATGAAGGGTTACATCTTCGTTGGTGATCGCGTAGTGGCAGAAGCAACCTTCACAGCACAGATAGTAAAGAACAAATAACCCGTCATAACGTAACAACAAAACAAACATGGCAAATCAGATACATCCCTTAGCAGTGGTTGATCCCGAGGCAAAACTTGGTGACAACAATGTCATCGGTCCCTTCTGCGTCATCGACAAAAACGTGGTGATTGGCGACAACAACAAACTGCTGAACAACGTGACGCTGCACTTCGGCACACGTCTCGGCAACAACAACGAGATATTCCCCGGTGCCAGCATCTCTACCAAACCTCAGGATCTCAAGTTCCAAGGCGAAGAGACCACATGCGAAATCGGCGACAACAACTCCATCCGCGAGAATGTCACCATCAGCCGCGGCACGGCTTCGAAAGGAAAGACAGTAGTGGGCAACGGCAATCTGCTCATGGAGAATATGCACATCGGTCACGACTGTGAGATTGGAAATGGCTGCATCATTGGCAATTCCACGAAATTTGCCGGCGAGGTCATCGTCGACGACTTTGCCATTATCTCAGCCTGTTGCCTGTTCCATCAGTTCCTGCACGTCGGCGGATATATCATGTTCCAAGGCGGCAGCCGTACCTCACAGGATATTCCTCCATACGTCATTGCAGGTAAAGAACCCATACGCTATGCCGGTGTTAATCTCATCGGACTGCGCCGTCGCGGATTCCCCAATGAGACCATTGAGGCTATTCACGACGCCTACCGCATCATCTATTCCCAGGGAGTACTGAAGGACGGTATTGCCGAGGCTCGCGCCAAGTATCCTGATTCGAAGGAGGTGGAGTATATCTGCTCTTTCATTGAAAATTCAAAACGTGGCGTCATCAGATAGTACACTCGTAGTCATTACGGGACCGACTGCAGTAGGCAAAACCGCACTCACCATCGAGCTCGCACGTCATTACCATACGCCTGTCATCAACGCCGATTCCCGCCAGATTTACCGCGAACTGCGCATCGGCACCGCTGCTCCCAGCGAGGAGCAGTTGCAGCAGGCCAAACATTATTTCGTGGGTAACAAAAGCATCCACGACTACTACAATGCCTCGATGTACGAGCAAGATGTTCTCGAGGTCCTGAAAAAGGAACCCTCAGACACGAACATCCTCTCGGGTGGCAGCATGATGTATATCGACGCTGTATGCAACGGCATTGACGATATCCCCACCGTCCGTGACGATATCCGCGAGGAGATGAAGCGGCGATACGAAGAAGAAGGACTGGAAGCACTCTGTGAGGACCTGCGCCGACTGGACCCTGAACACTACGCCATTGTCGACCGTCAGAATTACCGTCGCGTCATCCATGCCCTTGAAATTTGCTACCAGACGGGGCGCACATACACCTCGTTTCGTACACAGAGCAAGAAGGAGCGGCCGTTTCGCATCGTGAAAATCGGGCTTAACCGCGACCGCAACGAATTATATAATAGGATTAACGCGCGCGTGGACGCGATGATGGAACAAGGATTGCTCCACGAGGCCGAGATCTTATACAACCAGCGCCAACTGAACGCGCTGAACACCGTGGGCTACAAAGAGATGTTCGATTATATAGACGGCCGGTGGTCGCTGGACGAAGCGGTGGAACGTATGAAGGGTAACACCCGCCGCTATGCTCGCAAACAGCTGACATGGTTCAAGCGCGACGAAGAGGTACGTTGGTTCCATCCCGACCAGATTGACGAAATATTGAAATATATAGAAGTAACAAGAGAAAAATAGGGTTATGAATATATTAAGAAAACTCTGCCATGCCTTCCCCGCTGCCTGGCAATGGTATAAGGGACTCTACAAGGGACGCAAGTGGTACATCAAGACGCTCTCCGCCATGTGTACGCTCGTCGTGCTCTTCTTCCTCTACCTGCTCATGGTTAACTTCAATTTCCTGTGGCTCTTCGGTAAGTCGCCATCCATGAGCGACGTTCGAAATACGCATCCCGCCGAAGCATCAGAAATATACAGTGCCGACGGCAAACTCATCGGAAAATTCTTCAGCGAGAACCGTATGCCCGTCAGCTACGACGACGTGAACGAAGCCTTTTGGAATGCATTGGTTGACACCGAGGACGAACGTTTCTACCGCCATCACGGCATCGACTATCAGGCCTTCGGCGCAGCACTGAAAGACTACGTGCTCCACCGTTCACCGCGCGGAGCATCCACCATCACCCAACAGTTGGCCAAGAACCTCTTCCGCGTCCGCACCCAGTATTCTACCGGATTGCTTGGCAACATCCCGGGACTGAAGATGCTCATCATGAAGAGCAAGGAGTGGATCACGGCCTACAAGCTCGAATGGTACTTCTCCAAGGAGGAAATCATCACCATGTATGCCAACACCGTCGATTTCGGCTCCAACGCCTTCGGCATCAAGACAGCCGCCAAGACCTATTTCGGCACCACGCCCAAGCATATGACCACCGAGCAGGCCGCCATACTCGTAGGACTGCTCAAGGCCACCACTTACTATAATCCGCGCATCAATCCCAAGAATGCCCTCGGCCGCCGCAATGTCGTACTCGAAAACATGCGCACCCACGGCCACCTCACACCCGAAGCCTGCGACTCGCTGAAAAAGACCGAGATCAAGCTCGACTACAGTGTGGAGAATGCCTACGACGGCGAAGCTAACTATTTCCGCGAGGCCGTTGCCGACTGGATGAAGCAGTGGTGCAAGGAATACTATGGCGACGACCGTGCCTACGCCTACTACACCGAAGGTCTGAAGATTCATACCACCCTCGACCTACGCATGCAGCACTATGCCGAGGAGGCTGCCGTCAAGCAGATGAAAGAGGTACAGAAGACCTTCAACCAGCACTGGGGTAATGTCAACCCCTGGCAGGATGAACACCACATCGAGATACCTCATTTCATTGAGGATATCGCCAAGAAACTGCCCGTCTATCGCATGCTCTCGCAGAAGTTCGACGGCAATCAGGACTCCATCGACTACTACCTGAACCTCCCCCACCCCGTCAAGCTCTTCGACTACGAGAAAGGCTTCGTCGAGAAGGAAATCTCAACCCTCGACAGCATCCGCTACATGGAACACTTCATGCACTGCGGCTTCGTGGCCATCGAACCACAGACGGGACACGTCAAGGCATGGGTCGGCGACGTCAATTTCAAGACGTGGAAGTACGACAAGGTGACGGCCATGCGCCAACCGGGTTCTACTTTCAAGCTCTTCGTCTATTCTGAGGCCATGAACCAGGGTATCACCCCTTGCGACACCCGTCGCGACGAATATTTCTCCATGAAAGTCATTGACCACGGCAAGGAGGTCACGTGGGCTCCCACCAATGCCGACGGCCGCTTCTCTAATATGGATATCACGCTGAAACAGGCCTTCGCCATGAGTATTAACAGCGTTGCCGTCCGCCTCGGTCAGGAGGTCGGCATCGACCGCATTGTCCGCACCGCTCACGACATGGGTATCAAGTCGAAGCTCGACCCCACACCGTCGCTCACCCTCGGTGCCAGCGACGTCAACCTGCTCGAACTCGTCTCGTCCTACTGCACGCCGGTCAACAACGGCAAGGCCATCGACCCCGTGCTCGTCACGAAGATTGAGGACCGCGAGGGTAACGTCATCTACGAGGCCAATGCCGAAGCGCGCCAGGCCCTCTCGCCCAAGAGTGCCTTCTACG
The DNA here is from genome assembly GCA_045112595.1 of Prevotella sp. GTDB lineage: Bacteria > Bacteroidota > Bacteroidia > Bacteroidales > Bacteroidaceae > Prevotella. The sequence continues at coordinate 37,742 of JBGUIA010000046.1, forward strand.
TCCAGCAGTTGCTCATGGGTGGCATGAGCGGCACATCGTCCCGCCTGCGCGGATTCGTCGGCAATGCCAACAACGATACCGACTTCGGCGGCAAGACCGGCACGTCCAACAACCACTCCGACGCCTGGTTCGTCGGCACCACGCCGCGCCTCGTCTGCGGTGCATGGGTCGGTGGCGAATACCGCTGCATCCATTTCCGCACCGGTCAGCTCGGACAGGGCAACCGCACGGCATTGCCCATCTGCGGCTATTTCCTCGGCTCCGTTCTCAACGACAAACAGTTCAGCCAGTACCGCACCCGATTCAAGAAACCCGACAATATCGCCGTATTACCTGCCGATTACGAGTGTGGCGGCTACTTCATGGCACCGGCCGACAGCGATTCGCTGGCCGTCGATAGCCTTGGCATTGACGACGTCGAGATGGTCGTCGACGAGTACGGCAACCCCGTCTCCGTTCCCAAGGAACACCACGAGGATGCCAACCAAGAGCCGCAGCCCGACGAACCGCAGGCCGCGCTGGAACCCAAAGAAAACTAAACATAACAACAACATGTCAAAAGAAAAAACCAGAATCAAGGACATTGCCGAACGTGCCGGCGTCTCTACCGGCACTGTCGACCGCGTACTCCACAATCGTCCCAACGTGTCGTCAAGGGCACTCGAGAAAGTGCAGAAGGCACTCGAGGAAATGGACTATAAACCCAACGTGTACGCATCGGCATTGGCCTACAACCGTGACTACCATTTCATCAGTATCATCCCCAAACACGAGTCAGAAGCGTATTGGGAGGAAGTAGAGGAAGGCGAGCAGATGTGCTGCGAACGCTACCGCGACTTCCGCATCTCCAACAAGGTGCTCTACTACAACCGCTTCTCACCCGAGACCTTTGCCAAGATCATGAACGAGGTGCTCAAGCAGGAACCCGACGGTGTCATCATCGTCCCCTCGACCATTGAGGTCACCCGCCGCTATACCGACATGATGCACGAGCGTAACATCCCCTTCATCCTGCTCGACTCCTACATGCCCGACCTCAAGCCCCTGTCGTTCTTTGGTCAGGACTCCTTCGCCTCCGGCTTCTTCGCCGCCCGCATGCTTATGATGCTAGCTCCGCGCGAGAAGGAGATCATGCTTATGAAACAGATGCGCAACGGCAACGTGGCATCCAAGCAGCAGGAAAACCGCGAGACAGGTTTCCGTCATTACATGCACGACCACTTCCCCTCCGTCAAGATCCATGAGGTCAACCTCTCGCTCGACGATAAACGCGACAAGTACGACGTCATCCTCGAGGATTTCTTCACGGCCCACCCACTCGTCCACCATTGCATCACGTTCAATTCCAAGGCTCATCTCGTGGGCGAGTTCCTGCTCAGGTCCAACCGTCGCAATGTCCAGATCATGGGTTACGACATGGTACCCAAGAATGCTGAGTGCGTCCGTCAGGGCTCCATCTCGTTCCTCATCGCACAGCACGCCTTCATGCAAGGCTATTCCTGCGTCGAGACACTCTTCCAGGCCATCGTCCTCAAAAAGGAAGTCGAGCCTGTCAACTACATGCCCATCGAACTCCTCACCAAGGAGAACATCGATTTCTACCGCAGAAAAAATATAGGTTAAACAAACAAATACTAAAACAAATTCAATTATGGAACAAGCTACATTTCTGAAAATTAATCCCGCCGACAGTGTTGTCGTATGTCTCTCACCCAAAAAGAAGGGTGACATCATCGCCGTCGACGGCAAGCAAATCACGTTGAATCAGGATACTCCTGCAGGTCACAAAGTACTCATCACCGACGTCAAGGAAGGCGACGACATCATCAAGTACGGCTACCCCATCGGACACGCCCGTCAGGATATGAAGGCCGGCGACTGGGTCAACGAAAACAATCTCAAGACCAACCTCAGCGGCACGCTCGAATACACTTATCAGCCTGTCGGTGCTTGGGAAGGGTCAACGTTCAAAGGTCAAAAGTCAACGTTCAAGGGTTATGTCCGCAAGAATGGTGACGTCGGCGTGCGCAACGAGATATGGATTGTGCCCACCGTCGGCTGCGTCAATGGCATTGCTGAAAACCTTGCCCACCGTCTGATGATGGAAACCGGTGGACGTGACGTCGACGCCATCTGGACCTGGCACCACAACTACGGCTGCTCGCAGCTCTCCGAGGACCACGAAAACACCCGCAAGGTGCTGCGCGACATCTGTCTCCATCCCAATGCCGGCGGTGTGCTCGTGCTCAGCCTCGGTTGTGAGAATAACCAGCCCGAGGACTTCATGGCCATGCTTGGCGACTACGACAAGTCACGTATCAAGCTGCTCGTCACCCAGCGCGTCGAAGGCGACGAGATAGAGGCTGGCATGCAGATTCTCCGCGAACTCTATGCCCAGGCCGCACAGGACAAGCGCGAGGACGTTCCCGTCTCCAAGCTCCGCGTCGGTTTGAAGTGCGGTGGCTCCGACGGCTTCAGCGGCATCACCGCCAATCCCCTCGTCGGCGAATTCTCCGACTGGCTCGTGGCTCAGGGCGGCACTAGCGTGCTCACCGAAGTTCCCGAGATGTTCGGTGCCGAGACCATCCTCATGAACCGTTGCGAGACCCCCGAACTGTTCCAGCAGACCGTCTCGATGATCAACAATTTCAAGAACTATTTCCTCTCCCACGGTGAACCCGTCGGCGAGAATCCATCGCCAGGCAACAAGGCCGGCGGCATCTCCACCCTCGAGGACAAAGCCCTCGGCTGCACCCAGAAGTGTGGCAAGGCACCCGTCAGCGGTGTCATGGAGTATGGCGACCGCCTCACCGCCAATGGTCTCAACCTGCTCTCGGCTCCCGGCAACGACCTCGTAGCCTCCACGGCCCTCGCCTCCTGCGGCTGCCATATCGTGCTCTTCACCACCGGTCGCGGCACGCCCTTCGGCACCTTCGTGCCCACCATGAAGGTCGCCACCAACCCCGTGCTCGCCAAGAACAAGCCCCACTGGGTTGATTTCTCCGCCGGACAGCTCGTTGAAGGTCGCACCATGCAGGAACTCGTTCCCGAATTCATCGACAAGGTCCTTGCCGTCGCCTCTGGCGAAAAGGCCCGCAACGAAGAGAACGGCTACCGCGAGATCTCCATCTTCAAAAACGGCGTCACGCTTTAAATCACTAATCCCTGGACGTTTGTACGCCCAGGGATTACTCTCCTTATCTTTTTATCGCAAACGCGTAATAATTATTGATCTTATCGGTTTGACGTTTGGCGACCGCGGAGGATGACATAGATGATGACGGGAGCACCGATGAGGGGTGTGACGGCGTTGAGGGGGATGACGCCAAGGGTGCCGGGGAGGAAGCACAGGACGTTGCACAACAGGGCAACGACGGCGCCGGTGAGCATGGTGGCAGGCATGAGGAGACGATGGTTGTCGGTATGGAACAGCAGGCGTGCGATATGTGGCACGGCAAGTCCGATGAATGCCACGGGACCGCAGAAGGCGGTGACGATGGCGGTGAGCAGTCCGGTGATGACGAGGAGCCAGTTACGGACGCGGATGATGTTGACGCCGAGGTTCTCGGCATAGCGGTCGCCGAGCATGAGGGCGTTAAGGGGTTTGATGAGCAGCAGGGCTGCGAAGAGTGCCGCGACGGTGACCAGCGAGAACCATGGCAGCATCTGGGTGGAGACGCCGCTGAAGGAGCCCATGCCCCAAACCATGTAGGAACGCACGCCTTCGTCGGTGGCAAAGAAATTGAGCAGCGAGACGGCGGAATTGGAGATGTAGCCTATCATGATGCCGATGATGAGGAGCATAACGCTATTGCGCACCATGGTGGAAAAGAGGAAGATGAGCAGCATGACGGCCATGGCACCCACGAAGGCGGCGGCAAGGACGGCGACAAAGCCCGTGACAGAGACGCTGCCCGCCGAGAAGCTGCCCCCGAGCCAGAGCATAACCAGGGCGACACCGAGTCCGGCACCGCTGTTGATACCAAAGACACTGGGGCCTGCAAGGGGATTGCGGAAGGCCGTCTGGAGCATGAGTCCGCTGACGGCCAGTGCACTGCCCGCGAGTAGGGCTGTGAGGGCCTGCGGCAGTCGCGACTGTAGGATGATGAATCGCCACGAGGGCTTGACGGCTTCGTCGTCACCCAAGAGGATGCGCACGACGTCGTCGGCAGGAATGGACACGGAGCCCACAAGGATGTTGAGGACGAAGAGCAATGCGATGAGCACTGCGAGGAGGATGCAATATGTGGCGCCTTTATTCATCGAGCAGGGTGAAATAACGTAGAGAAGCGTCGGACTGCAGGTCGGGATGCAGCAGGAGGATGAAGTCGGACAGAAGATAGTCGGGACGGAAGGGCGTCTCCTCGTAGAACGGCGTCTGTTCGACATTGCAGGCATAGACCTGACGCTGGCGACAAGCCTTCAGCTGGTCGTAGCCGCGGTGTTCGCTGAGCAGTTCGCGGTAGTTGGTGGGATGGTAGGAGGAATAGCGGTAGAACCACACGTCGGCTTCCCCACCCTGTTCCAGGACGGCCTCGAAGGGCAATGACAGCGAGCCGCTATGGTCGTCGGCAGCCCACGGATAGCGCCCATTGGCGTCGCGAACCATCTGACCGAGCGTGCTACGACCACCGGGGACGTACCACACGGAACCGACCATCTTGTCGATGAGTGCCTCGCGACCCTTGCCGGCCTTTGCGGCCTGGGCTTTCAGCGTCTGGTAGTGTTCATCGACGACCTGGAAGAGGCTGTCGGCCTTGTCGTATTCACCGAAGAGCAGTCCGTAGAACTTCATCCACTCGGCACGTGCCAGTGGCGACGGTTCCATATATTCCGCACATTCGACGAGCGGGATGTCGATATCCTCGAGTTTGCCGTAGCCACCACTATTCTCGAAAGGCGAGAGCATGATGACGTCGGGCTTGACGTCGATGATGCGCTCGACGGTGGGGTTCATGCCGCCACCGCAGTCGGCGATATGTCCTTCGCGCACGCGCTGTTGTACGTAAGGTATCTTGATGTACTTCAGATCGGCAACGGCAGCGATGCGTTCGCCGAGGCCGAGCGTCGTGAGCAGCGAGCAATGGACGGTGGTGAACACCGCAGCATGCTGGACGGGGGTACGGACGACGGAACCGTGGGGCATATCGTCGGGCAGCGACTGTCCGCGGGGTACGAGCAGATAGGAATGGAGCACCCTACCCTCTTTCCACGGATTGCGGATGACGGCCTCGGTATAGCCGTCGTGCCTCACGATGGTGAGCAGCGAGGCATACTTGAGCTGGAGGGTATCGCCACCAGCCTGTGGTGAGCTTTGACGCCCACCACAGGACAGCAGTGACACGATGAGGAGGAGTGCTCCTATGATCTGTTTCATTAATTACCTACTGTCTTCACTTCGTAAGAAAAGGCGAAGGCGTGAGGCTCAACGCCTGTAGCGTAGGAAGTGCTACCCAACAACTCGCCCGTAGGACTGTAAACATTGACAAAGCCCGGCGTGTTATAGCTGGGATAACCCGTAGTGGCATCTATGTTGCGAGAAGCAATAAAGATGTAGGCCGTGTTGGGGTCGATGGCAATAGCGCAGGGACTCTTAATGGGATTGCCGCCAGTGAATGTGACTGAGTTCAGCACATTGTAATTGATGTCGTACTGGCTGAAACTGGGCTCGCTTTTACCGTAAGGATAGTTGAAGGTAAGGATGGTGGAGCCGTAGGTAGCCATGCCTGTAGCGTCGGGAATGATCTTGCTGACGACATTGCCGCCGATGGTGCTGCTAATCCTATAGACACCGGCATCGAGCTGGTTCCAGTTCTCGTCGTAATAACCCCAGTCGAGTACGTAGATGTCGGTACTGGAACCGCTACCGGCAACAGCCAGTTCCTGCGGATTGTGGATCTTCTCGTCCTTGATTTCGGTGATTTCACCATTATTGATATTGATGATGCTGATGGAGCCATTGCCCATGCCGTAGTCGCTGTTGGCAACATAGAGGTAGAGTGCCGACTCGCTTCCGCCAAAGGCCATGCCCTCAGGAGCGGAACCGACCTTATATTTTTTTGTGATGCTTAACGACGTGGTATCGACAACGGCCACATAACCTCCGTAGGTTGTCACATACACCTTGTCGGCATAACCAATCAGGTGGCGTGGGTTAACACCCTCGACAGTACCCAGCGCATCGGTAGTGCTGATGCGAGTAATCTGCTTGAAGGTCTTTTTGTTGAGCACGAAGACGGTATTCTCGTCGCAACCGGCAATATAGATTTTGTCGCCATGCACGATGACGTCGTTAGGCGTACCGCCCAGACTCAGGCCATTAGCAGACTTATAGACGTTCTGCTGGACACCGATGGGATTCGTGCTGAAGTCCAGGAAGGTCAGGCTTCCGTCGATGCCGGAGCTGACACTGCCGTTGTTGATGATCAGTGCACCGCTGGTGGCAAGATATGCTCCACCGCCAGAGTTAGAGTTGTTGTCGTCATCATTCGAACATGCCGTGAGGAAGGCTGCGCCCATCATCACCACGGCGAAACTTAAAAGATACTTTTTCATGTTGTTAATCATTTAATATGTTAATGAATTAAAGTTGATATTTCACTGATAACTGCCAGCTACGGCCGGGCATGGGATAGAAACGCACGATTTCGTACTGACGGTCGAAGATGTTCTTGAGGTCAAAGCGGGCTTCCAAGGACTGGCTTCCCCAATGGAAGGTGTGCCAGGCGGTAACGCCCGTGTCCCAATAACCGTCAATGAGGGTGTCATCGTAGTGTTGGTTGTTGGCCCAGCGACTGCTCACACCCGAACCGTGGAGCGAGAGGCTCACCCAGGGATTCTCCCAACCCACGGAGATGCTGCCCGTATGGCGGGGAATGTAGGCAATCTGATTGCCATAGTAGGGCGACAGGTCGTTGGTGCGGTCCTCGGCCTGCTGATAGCTGTAGTTGCCGGTCAGCAGGAGGTGGTGACGGTCGTTGAGGGCGTAGTCGGCCCTTGCAGTAGCCTCGGCACCTATGACGCGCACCTTTCCAACGTTGATGCAGGTCCATACGAACATGTTGAACGGCACGGCCACAATCATGTCTTTCACCCTGTTGTAATAGCCGTCGAGGGATGTCTGAAGGGTGAATGCCGCCGTGTGGTATTGATATGTTGCGCCCAGATTCAGCTGGTCGGTGCTCTCGGGCAAGAGGTCGGAACTGCCGTAGTGGAAATAGTAGCTCTCGTTGAACGTGGGTGAACGGAAGATGTTCTTATAGGACGCGCGAAGGAAAAGATCGCGGTCGGACAGAACTTTGTAGGAAAGCGAGACGGAGGGCGACAGCCGGCGCATGTTACGGGCACTGGCGCCCTGGGTGTTGTCATTCAGATAAAGTGAATACAACAGGCGTCCTGTCAGGGTCAGACGCCGGGTGTGATACTTGGCAGTGGCGGACTGAAGCATCGTGTGACGGTAGGGCTTGCCAACTATTGTGCGCCACGACGAGCCGTTGAGATTGTTGTAGCTGTAGTCGGCGGAATAGTCGAAGGCAAGACACTCAGTGGGAACATACAGCAAAGCTGCCGAAGCGTAATATTCACGTTGCCAGTAGCTAGCATCGTTGGCTGCATTAGGTGCTAGAACGTCCTGATAGACAGAGGCATTCCAATTGTATTTCGCGTGGACCTTCATCGACAACTGGTCGCCCCAGCGCGTCTGATACAACAACTGACCGAAGGTATTACGGTCGCGCAACGACTCACCGCTCACGTTGGTGTAATAGTGTACTTGTCCGGGCAACTGGCGGTCGTTGTCATAATAGTAAAGCTTACCCGTCAACGTGTTCACCTTATTTATATGATAGATGAAGTCCAATTCCGCGTGACTCTGGTTCATGCGGTTGTGGGTACGGCGGTCGTGCTGGATGACGGTGCCGTTCCGGATGTCGTAGGGATAATCGTTTTCGGCATAGGTATATTCGCCAACGACGCTGATGCCGAAACGGTCGGTGAGGTTCTGATGGTAACGCACAAAGGGGCTGACATAGCCGAAGGAACCGGCTTTGATTTGCGTCGTCAGGTGGGGCTTGAGGTCATTATCGGGCATTCGCAGCGTCTGGATATGAAGTATGGCGGGTGATGAAGCCTGATGTGCGGGGATGAAGATGTCTTCGTTGTCGCCAACGGTCAGCATCAGGTGTTCCACGTTGTCCAGCGAATAACGGCTCAGGTCGATTTCACCACTCTGACACTCGGAGATCATGACACCGTCGTAACTGACGCCGGTATGTTTGGCGCTGAAACCACGTACCGACACCGTCTTCATGCCCCCTGCCCCACCATAGTCGCGAAGGGTGATGCCAGGCAGACGATGAAGGGCATCGGCCATATCGGTCACACCCATCGTCAGCATGTCGCCACGATCCAGCAGGCGTATCGGAGCCGTACTCGTCAGCGTGTGCTGGCGTCGGGACTCGGTGACGGTAACCTCGTCCAACTGGTGTATCCGGCTGGTAATAGTGTCCGTTTGTGCCACAGCACATAATGACAACATCCATAGTATGAAAAACGTAAAACTTTTCATTCCCATGCATAAAACGCCTGCAAAGGTAATATTTTTCGACTAAACAGCCAAATTTTTGGGGATAATGTTTGGCAACAACACTTTACCGGCACTAAACCTCGACTTTGGTGGCGGTAAAGTCTGAGTTTAGTGCCGGTAAAATGGATTGCAACGCCATACTCCGCCAAAGCGGAGAATGGTATTATCTGAGAGGAATCAGTCGAGACCGAAGAGAACCTTCAATCCGCCATCGACGCCTGAGAAGCCCATGAAGGCAAGGCTCAGCAATCCGGCGGAGAGCATGACGATGGCCATGCCCTGCATGCCCTTGGGAATCTTCACCAGTTCAAGCTGCTCGCGCATGCCGGCAAAGACGGTCAGTGCCAGTCCGAAGCCGATGGCCGTTGAGAAGGCGTAGACGACCGACTGTAGCAGGTTGAAGTCTTTCTGGATAACCAGAATAGCCACACCGAGCACGGCGCAGTTGGTGGTGATGAGCGGCAGGAAGATGCCGAGTGCCTGATAGAGAGCAGGCGACACCTTTTTGAGGATAATCTCGACCATCTGCACCAGCGATGCAATGACGAGAATGAAGGCAATGGTCTGCAGATATTGCAGTCCGTTGGGCTCCAACACGTAGGTTTGTACCAGCCATGTAACGATGGTAGCCAGCGTCAGCACGAATGCCACAGCGGCGGACATACCGAGTGAGGTATCGACCTTCTTCGATACGCCGAGGAACGGACAAATGCCGAGGAACTGCGACAGGATGATATTGTTGACGAATATCGCGCTAATGAAAATCAAAATATATTCCATAATCTATTCGGTATTACGTTATATCGTTATTACGACCTTAACTTGTTGACAATCGCAATGAGGAATCCCAACATGATGAAAGCACCCGGAGGGAGCACGAAGAGCAGGATGTTGTAGGTCTCGGGCAACAGCGTGAAGCCGAAGACGGAACCGGAACCCAGCACCTCGCGGCAGATGCCCAGCAGCGTCAGACCGAGGGTGAAGCCGAGGCCGATGCCGATGCCGTCAAACAGCGAGGCAACGGGAGAGTTTTTGCTGGCAAAACCCTCAGCACGACCAAGGATGATGCAGTTTACGACAATCAAGGGAATAAACAGTCCCAGCGCGGCATCGATGTCAGGCAGATAGGCCTTGATGACCAGTTGCAACATCGTCACAAAGGCGGCGATGACAACAATGAATACGGGGATGCGCACCTTGTCGGGGGTAACGCTCTTCAGGCACGAAATCACAACATTGGTGCAGATGAGCACGGCCATCGTTGCCAAGCCCATCGACATACCGTTCATGGCAGAGGTGGTAGTGGCCAGCGTGGGACACATACCGAGCATCAGGACGAACGTGGGGTTCTCCTTGACGATGCCATTTTTGATGATACTTATATAATTCATAGTAATTTTCGTTATTTCGTTATTTCGGTATAACGAGACATTATTCTTGTTTCGTTGCTCCGGTCTCGCCGTCGACGGGCGTCGTCTTGTAGGCGTTGTAAGCGTTGTTGATAGCCAAGAGGAAGGCACGGCTGGTAATGGTCGAGGCCGTGATGGCATCCACCTGACCACCGTCCTTCGAAACGGTCAGCGGTTCCTTAGGATCTTTACCGATGATATCGCCCTTTTGGTCCTTCTGGAACCATTTGTCGGCCTTGGCACCCAAGCCCGGTGTCTCAGCATGTTCGAGCAGTGTATAACCCAAAATCTTGCCTTCTGGGTCGAAACCGACAAGGACTTTCAGATCGCCACCGAAGCCCATCGTGGTACTCTCGACAGCGGCACCGAGGTCCTTACCTTGAGCGTCCTGAATCTGATAGACGGTGAACGTCATTTCCTTGCCCTTGGCGTCGTTCTGCTTTACCTCGTCGGTCTTTGCCACCTTGAGGTCGTTGCACGCCATGACAGCCTTGATGCCGTCGGCCAGAGCCTTTTCTTTCTGTTCAGCAATGGGGCCCTCGGTGAGATGGTTCACAAACGCGAGGATGCCACCCATGATGACTGCTACCAACGTCAGTACCAGCACCATATTCATTAAAGATGATTCAAGTTTCTTCATTTTGCGACCTCCCCGAAACGTTTTGGTTTGACATAAGTGTTAATAAGAGGCGTGAATGCGTTCATGATGAGAATGGCGAACGACATACCCTCGGGATAGGCACCCCAGTTGCGGATAACGACAGTAAGCACACCGATGGCAACACCGTAGATAAGCTGACCTTTGGCGGTCATCGGGCTCGTCACGTAGTCGGTTGCCATGAAGATGGCACCGAGCATCAGACCACCAGAGAAGATGACTGCAAACGGGTCGGCATAGGCGGGATTAGCCAAGTGCATCAGGGCAGCAAGGATGAATACCGTAGCGATAATCGAGACGGGAATGTGCCACGTGATAATCTTCTTCCAAAGCATATAGGCCAGGCCCAGCAACAGTGCCAATGCACAAATCTCACCCATAGCGCCCGCACCGTCGGGATGGTTACCCAGGAAGAGGTCAAGCGATGAGGGCAGCTGGTCGAGAATAGATGCGTCGCCGTGCTTGATGGCTTCCTTCATAATATAAAGAGGTGTAGCACCCGTTTCAGCATCGAGATAACTTGTAAGCTGACCAACCTTCGGCCAAGTAGTCATCTGGGCAGGGAAGGCAACCAACAGGGCTGCACGACCCACCAATGCGGGATTGAAGAGATTATTGCCCAGTCCGCCGAACGTCATCTTAGCCACACCGATGGCGAACAGCGCACCGATGATGATAATCCAGATGGGGAGGTTGCTGGGGAGGTTGAAACCGAGCAGCAAACCAGTCAGGATGGCTGAGCCGTCGCAAACGGTCTTGCGCTCGTTCTTCATCATAAACTTATTGATGGCCCACTCGAAAAAGACGCAGGCCGCAACACTCGTAGCACAGACAATGGCCGAGCCAATGCCGAAGAAATAGAACGACACGAGCAAAGCAGGTATGAGGGCAATGATGACCCCGTACATGTTTTTCTCAACGGTGTCAGTTCCGTGTGCGTGAGGCGATAGTGATACAATTAATTTTCCCATTGTATTTTTACCTTTTTATATCATTACTTTTTCTGAGCAGCGGCTGCACGGGCACGGATAATTCCCATGACGGTAGCCTTCGCCTGACGGATGTTGTCGAGCAGCGGGCGATGGGCGGGACACGTGAACTGGCACGAGCCACACTCGATACAGCTGACGACTTCCTCATGCTCGGCACGCTCCCAATTCTGAACGGCAGCAAGTTTTGCCAACAAGTAGGGCTCCAAGCCCATTGGACAAGCACTGACGCACTTGGCACAGCGGATACAGGGGTTAGGCTCTTTGCGGAAAGCCTCCTCGCCAGAGATGATGGTCACCGAGTTGGTTCCCTTGCAGATGGGCACTTCTGTTGATGTCAGCGCCTTACCCATCATTGGGCCACCAGCCAACAGTTTGTTGTCGCCCTCGGGCATTCCGCCACAGGCATCAATCAAATCCTTCATCGGCGTACCCATACGCACAAGGAAGTTACCAGGATTAGCCAACTTCTTACCCGTAACGGTGGTATAGCGCTCGAAGAGGGGTTTGTTTTTCATACATGCCTCATAAACGGCAAAGGCCGTTCCTACGTTCTGCACGATGGCACCAACGTTGACAGGAATGGCAGGAGGTGCCGGCACCTGACGATTGATGACTGCATCCACAAGCTGTTTCTCACCGCCCTGCGGATACCGCTGCTTCAGGGGTACGACCTCGACGCTGTATTCTGAGGCGCCAAACACCTCAGCACACTTTTTCGTCAAGAGCTCGATGGCGGGCATCTTATTGGTCTCAATGCCGATATAGCCCTTGGTGACCTTTGCGCCCTTCATCAGCAGTTCCAAACCCACAAGAATTTCGTCGGCATGTTCCATCATCAGACGGAAGTCGGCAGTAATATACGGCTCGCACTCTACGGCATTGATAATGACGCACTCTGCTTTCGCTGTAGGTGGCGGGCAGAGTTTGATGAAGGTAGGGAAACAGGCACCGCCCATGCCGACAACACCTGCAGCCTTGATACGGTTCACAATCTCTTCAGGAGTCAGTTCAGGATGGTCTTTCACCAGTTCCAACTTGTCGGAGCGGTCGATGCTCTCTTCCCACTCGTCGCCTTCCACATTAATAATAATAACGGGCTTACGATAACCGGTAGCATCGATAGCAGTGTCAATCTTGAAAACGGTACCACTAACCGATGAATAAATGGGAGCCGACACAAAACCGCCAGCCTCGGCAATCATCGTACCCACCTTCACCTTGTCACCCTTGGCGACAACGGGTTTGGCAGGTGCGCCTATATGTTGACCCAATGGGAATATAGCCTGTTTAGGCAGGGCAGCAACCTGTGTTACTGCATCATGGGTGAGTTTGTTCTCTTCGGGGTGTACACCACCAATACTAAATGTCTTTATCTTCATGCTTGTTCCTCCTTCTTTTCGTTAGCAGGTTTTTCCCCAGCGACTGAATCACTGGGCATAGTAGCTTCGGGCGCTGGTGTGGGCGCAGGCTTGGGTGCCGGGAAATTCACAGCGTGGATAGCTTTGGTAGGACAAACGGCTACGCACTTACGGCATAGACGACACTTATTGAAGTCTATGTACGAAACGTTGTTCTCAATGGTTATGGCACCAAACTGGCACTCCTTCTCGCACTTGCCGCAACCGATGCAAGCAGCCTTACAAGCCTTCATGGCTGCAGGTCCCTTGTCCTTATTAACACATGACACAAACACCTTGCGTCCCTTTGGTCCCTTCTTGCGAAGCTCGATAATGTGACGTGGGCAAGCCTTAACACAAGCGCCACAAGCCACACACTTCTCTTCATCGACTTCGGGAAGTCCGGTTTTAGGATTCATGTGAATGGCATCAAACTGACAAGCAGCGACACAGTCACCACAACCCAGACAACCGAATCCGCAAGCTGTCTCGCCAGCACCACAAGAGTTCATGGCAGCACAGGTGCGCAGACCGCTGTACTCGGCAATCTTCGGACGCATCTCGCAGGTTCCGTTACAACGTACTACGGCAACCATCGGTTCACCGTTGGCAATGGCCATTCCTAAGAGGTCAGCCACCTTACCCATCACTTCTTGTCCGCCCACAGGACACATCAGTCCCTCCAGACTGCCTGCATCGGCACCCTTAACAAGGGCATCAGCCAAGCCGCCACATCCAGCGAAGCCACATCCACCGCAGTTGGCACCCGGCAGTTGCTCAGTAACCTGGGCTATGCGTGGGTCTTCGTAGACGTAGAACTTCTTGGAGCAGACATACAGCACGAGGGCGGCAATCAGTCCGATGGCGCCCAGCACTAATACTGCAATCAAAATGAAATTCATAAAGTTACTAGTTTTTTATTATTTGTTTTAATATGTTTATTCTATCCAAAAGTTAAGCTGTTGGCGCATTCGATCGCGCATCAACCACAACACGAAATAGTATGGAATAAGAGCAACTAAAGCACATAACGCGGCAAGACCTTCGTTAGACGTCAGCAACAATACAACTATCAGCACAGCAATAAGAACTATAAACGGGAGTCCGAATCCCCACAGCAAAGCCCGTGCTGCAACACTACCAGAGACATTTACCACCACATGCTGCCCTGGTTCGTAAGCAGCACTATCAGCACAAAACACATCAATCAACTTTTCTTTTGACTCTGATGCATTACAGTATCCGGCTACTTTACAGGCAGCACAAGCTGAAGTCTGGACAATGCGCACTTGCACCTTATCTTTTTCAATACGCTCTATGACCCCCGAATGACTTATCTTAGTACTCATTAGTTTTGCAATCTCATATTTGCAATTGCAAAGGTACAACAAAAATATGAATTAAAGATGTAAATATTTAGGTTTTTTTGAAAAAAACTCGAAAACGTTTGCATTTTCTGCTTTTTTTTCCTACTTTTGCGACGACAAAAGCATAAAAAGATGAAAGCAAACGAACAAACGCTTCAACAAGTGGAGCGAGCATTACGCAAAGTAGCCGACAAATTCCCGCCAACGGAAGAGGCCAGTCAACTGACAGATATCCATTTAAGAGTCAGTCAGGAATCTGGTGAATTGACGGCATTTGATGATGACGACAAGGAGATTACCCGTTGCGTCGTCGAACAATGGATTGACAACAAGGAAGACACATTCTATAAGGATGTGGCTACAGTGATTCGAAATGTCTTGAACAAACAAAAGAAACAGATTGAAGAAATGTCAATCCTGAAGCCCTATTCCTTCGTGTTGGAAGATGAAGACCATGAGAACGTAGAAGAACTCTATCTGGTCGATGACGACATTGTCATCATTGACGAAGAACTGATGAAAGACCTCGATAGCGATTTGGACAATTTTCTTAACAATCTTCTGAAAGACTGACTACCTTAGTCTTAATGCTTCTCCCACCCTAATCTGATAGGTCGGAGGAAGGTCGTTTAATTTATATAGTTTCTTTAACTTAATTCCGTAAAGCTGTGAGATAGAGTACATTGACTCTCCATTCTTAACATAATGCATACGGCCCTTATAGTCCTTGGGAGCCTTGCTACGTTTCTTCTTCAACCAAACAATTTCTCCCTCTTCCAATTTGTCATTTTTATTGCGTTCGTTATATTTAGCAAGTTTACGATAGGAAATATCCACCTCTTTTGCCAAACTTCGGAAAGTATCACCTTTACGAGCTTTCAAATAGTAGTTTTTGTTAAAGAAATAGATATGACGAAGGTCACCATTTTTAACCTGCTGAGCTTGGAATTTATCATATTCCTTAGCCGTATCAAATTGATATAGTTTATAGAGCTGGATGATCTCTATCAGTTTTGTAGCATAAGTCGGACTTGTGGCATAACCACAGGCCTTCAACCCTTTTGCCCACCCTTTATAGTCAGTCAGTTTCAGTTGAAAAAGGCTGCTATAGCGTTTGCTGGTAGTCAAGAATACTGAATGGTCTTTGAAACTCTCATAAACATTATCGTATGCCCTGAAGCATTCGTTATGCTCGTCATCGTCATGGTAAACTTTACGTCCCGTCCATCCATTACATTTGATGCCAAAGTGATTGTTGCCTTTGGTGGCCAATTCGCTTCTTCCGGCTCCAGACTCAAGCACGCCCTGAGCCAACGTAATACTTGCAGGGATATGATATTTTTGCATTTGTTCAATGGCAATGTCCTTATATTGATCGAAATAATCCTGATAGCGTTGATTCCAGGACATTGACTGCGAAAGAGCCGTTTGGAGCACCAAAAACAGGCAGAAAAGTGAAAATATTGTTCGTTTCATGAATAAAAATCTGAATTATTTTGCAAAAGTAGAGAAAAATAATTAAATTTGCAACAAAAATTGGAAGATTATGAAAGAAATAGAGGTAAAACCCTGTATTTGGGAAGCTCAAATGGATGAACTGACACCCGAAGAGCGTTCGTTGATAGAACAAGCCATTGAAGGCACAAACCGTTCATACAGTCCTTATTCTCTTTTTCACGTAGGAGCTGCATTAAAACTACAGAACGGAGTGACTTACATTGGATGTAATCAGGAAAATGCTGCTTTTCCGGCTGGAATATGTGCTGAACGTTCAGCTATTTTTGCAGCTGGTGCACAATATCCGGACCAGCCTGTCGTTATGTTGGCCATTGCAGCCCGCAGCAGAGAGGGAGAGTTTACCAAAGAGCCGGTTAGTCCCTGCGGCACCTGCCGACAGGTACTGATCGAGACTGAAACTCGCTTTCAACAGCCCATTCGTATACTTCTCTATGGTCAGCGCTGTGTATATGTCCTGGATAGTATAAAACAGCTGATGCCTCTATCGTTTACTGAATTCTAAACAACTTAACTTATATAATATAAAATGGTAAAGATCTCGAAAGAGGCCGCCCTGCAATATCATGAGTCAGGCCGGCCTGGTAAAATTGAAGTAAAACCGACTAAAGCGTATCGTACACAAACAGACCTGTCACTGGCCTATTCACCCGGAGTGGCTTACCCTTGTTTGGAAATACAGGAAAATCCGGATGATGCTTATAGATATACCGACAAAGGAAATCTTGTAGCAGTGATATCCAACGGAACAGCCGTCCTCGGTTTGGGTGACATCGGAGCTATGAGCGGAAAGCCCGTTATGGAAGGTAAGGGACTGCTCTTTAAGATTTACGGTGGAATAGACGTTTTTGATATCGAAGTTGACGAAAAAGACCCAGAGAAATTCTGTGAGGCTGTCGAGAAGATTGCTCCGACCTTTGGTGGCATCAACCTCGAGGACATCAAGGCTCCTGAGTGTTTCTATATTGAGGAACGCTTGAAGAAGACACTTGACATTCCAGTGATGCACGACGACCAACACGGTACCGCCATCATCTCTGCTGCAGGACTGAAAAATGCATTGGAGGTTATAGGAAAAGACATCGCAAAAGTCCGTATCGTAGTCAATGGTGCTGGTGCTGCAGCCATCTCATGTACAAAACTGTATATGGCTATTGGAGCCCAAAAGGAAAACATTGTCATGCTCGACTCAAAGGGCGTTATTTCCGTTGAACGTCAGGATTTAAACGAGCAAAAAAGATTCTTTGCTACGAGCCGTAAAGACATTCACACGCTGGAAGATGCTATCAAAGATGCTGATGTTTTCGTAGGATTATCCAAAGGTAACGTGCTTTCAAAAGATATGGTGAAGTCGATGGCCAAAGACCCTGTCATTTTCGCATTGGCCAATCCTGTTCCTGAAATATCTTATGAAGACGCCATGGATGCACGTCCTGACGTGCTGATGTCGACAGGTCGTACGGACTATCCGAACCAAATCAACAATGTCATAGGTTTCCCATACATCTTCCGCGGTGCATTGGACGTTCATGCCACAGCCATCAACGAAGAAATGAAATTAGCTGCCGTTCACGCCATTGCAGATTTGGCTAAACAGCCCGTGCCCGATGTTGTAAATGACGTGTATAAGGTCAATAACCTTAGTTTTGGACGCGATTACTTTATCCCAAAACCCGTTGACCCACGACTGATTACTGAAGTATCAGCAGCTGTGGCTAAAGCAGCAATTGACAGTGGTGTCGCACGTAAAAAGATTACCAATTGGGAAGAATACAAGAAATCGCTTAGCATATTGCTGGGTCAGGAGACAAAACTTACCCAGAAACTCTATGCCACAGCAGCTAACCATCCACAAAAAGTGGTATTCGCAGAAGCTGTCCATCCTACCATGCTAAAAGCTGCTGTTCAAGCCAAGGCTGAAGGCATTTGTCATCCTATTCTACTTGGTAATGACGAGTACATTGCCAAACTTGCCAAGAAACTCGATTTGAATATCGAGGGTATTGAAATTGTCAACCTGCGTCATCCCAGTGAACAAGAGCGTCGCGAACGTTATGCCCGTATTCTTACAGAGAAGCGTCAACGCGAAGGTTATACTTATCAGGAGGCGAACGATAAGATGTTCGAACGCAACTATTTCGGAATGATGATGGTAGAAACCGGTGAGGCTGACGCATTCCTTACGGGACTTTATACTAAGTATTCGAATACGATTAAGGTTGTAAAGGAAGTCATTGGCATCCGTCCGCAGTACAAGCATTTTGCAGCAATGCACATCATCAATTCTGCCCGTGGTACACTCTACATTGCAGATACGCTAGTCAACGAGAACCCTGATACAGAGACTCTTATCGATATCGCAAAGCTTGCAAGCAAAAGCGTTAAGTTCTTCAACGAGAAGCCTGTCGTAGGTATGATAAGCCACTCAAATTTCGGTAGTAGCCAAAGCGAAGGCGCACTGAAAGTAAGAAATGCTACAATGTACATGCAGGAGCGCTATCCCGATCTCCCTATTGACGGAGAACTGCAGTTAGGCTTTGCTCTTGATGATGAATTGCGTGACGAACAATATCCGTTCACCCGTCTGAAGGGCAAAAAGGTGAATACGCTGGTATTCCCCAACCTCACATCTGCACGTTCATCATACAAAATGTTGCAGATGTTGGGAGCAGATGCTGAAATCATTGGTCCAATACAAGTAGGACTTAATAAGCCAATCCACTTCGTCGATTTCGGAGCATCTGTCCGAGACGTCATGAACATCGTTGCAGTGGCTACGATCGATGCTTACGTTGACAAGTTGAAGAAGAAAATAACAGCAATTGACGAATAATAAGAAATTTGCTCTTTAATATTTTTTAAGTAAAAAAACGACCCGTTGGAGAACAACGAGCCGTTTTTTTTCGTAACTTTGCACCGCTTTAAAAAGTAATATATTACACACGTTCCTGATTATCAGGCGATTAAGACGTTTTAAGAAAGTATTTAAGATGAGACAATTAAAGATTCAGAAGAGTATTACGAACCGTTCGAGTGAGGCGCTGGATAAATATCTGGTGGAAATCGGTCGTGCACCATTGATTAGCATCGATGAAGAAATCGAGCTAGCTCAGAAGATCCGCAAGGGTGGTCCTGAGGGCGAGCGTGCCAAGGACAGACTGGTAACGGCAAATCTCCGATTCGTAGTATCCGTCGCAAAGCAGTATCAGCATCAGGGATTGACGCTGACTGACCTTATCGACGAGGGTAACATTGGCCTGATTAAGGCTGCACAGAAGTTCGATGAGACTCGAGGCTTCAAATTTATTTCATATGCTGTATGGTGGATTCGCCAAAGCATTCTACAGGCTATCGCAGAGCAAAGTCGTATCGTCCGCTTGCCTCTCAACCAAGTAGGTTCATTGAGTAAGATTAATCACGAGATTAACAAGTTTGAGCAGGAGAACCAGCGTCATCCGTCCATCTCGGAATTGAGTGATGCTACAAGTCTGGACGAAGAGAAAATCTCGCAATCTATGATGGCTGACGGTCATCATGTGTCGATTGACGCACCTTTCCAGGATGGAGAGGACAATTGTATGCTGGACGTGATGGCTTCTGGTGATGATTCCCGCACCGACCGTCAAGTTGATCACGAATCAATGGCACTTGAACTGAACAACGTACTACAGAAAGTACTGAAAGAGCGCGAAATTACTATCATCCGTGAATGTTTCGGTATTGGCTGCCACGAAAAAGGCCTTGAAGAGATTGGCGACCAACTGGGATTGACTCGTGAACGTGTACGTCAAATTCGCGAAAAGAGCATTGCAAAGCTCCGCGATTCGGGCAATGCACGTATCTTAATGAAATATTTGGGCTAAAAGTTTTGTGACTCCAATTTTTTTTCGTACTTTTGGGGTCGTGAATCAGAAGCTACGCATAATAATATTGATGCTGGGCATGATGACATTCATGTCCAGCTTTTGTTTGGCCCGCAGTTCAACAGACTCGTTGATATTGAATCGAGTCTGGAACTACCGGCGAAACTTTACTGTTCCTGTTAATGGGATAGAACAGAACGTATATATGCGTTACAGCTTTGGCATGGACCGACGCAACGCCTTATTGTTTCTGGTGCCTACGATGTATGTCATTGCATCGGGCGACCGCCATTATGTAGGTGAGGCCTATTGCAAACTAAAATTCCGCGACGTTGATGAATACGACGTAAAAAGACAAGTCGTTTGGGGGACCATTCCTCGCCAGCGCACAGCAATGCCCATCTTATTAGAATTCAGTACCCCCGATTTCTATGACGACACGCTTTATCCAGACCATATCCTCTCACCCTTTTACAAGGGAAATCGTTTTTTATATAATTATAAAATAAGGTTAGTGGAGGATAACATGGCCGTCATCCGCTTTGCACCTATCAAAAAAAACACCCAGTTGGTAAAAGGCTTCGCAACTGTCGACGTTAATACAGGCAGACTGCAGTCAGTTGATTTTGAAGGAGAGTTCGATATGGTTGCTTTCAAAGTATCGGCTGAAATGAATGCGAAAAATACGCAGTCAAAACTACCTCTGCGGTGTACCACTGATGCAAGGTTCAATTTCTTGGGGAATCAGGTAACTGCCAATTTTACAGCAGTTTATGATTGCCCACAAACGCTTCCAGACTCACTCGAAAATGAGAAAAACCGAACTTTGATGGAAGAGTTACGTCCCATTCCGCTGAACCAACGTGAACAGGAAATATATGCCCGATATGACAGCATCCATAATGCATCCCACGATTCCATAGCTGTGGACACGACTCAAGTGGAACATCATCATAAGAGTGAATGGTTAAAGACGCTTGGATGGGATATCATTGGTTACAACCTCATCAATGGCAATAGCTCTGATGTAGGTGCTGTCTCCATGCGCTTTTCACCTTTACTAAACCCCCTTTATCTTGGTTATAGCCAAAGTCGAGGTATCAGCTACAAGCTAAAACTCGGTTTTAAATATAGTTGGAATGCTCACCGCTATTTGACGCTAAATCCGCAGTTCGGTTATAACTTCAAACTGAATCAAATTTTCTACGAAGTACCTCTGCGAATGACCTACAATCCTAAACGCAATGGTTACGCAGAAATTACATGGGCCAACGGCAACCACACTTCGAATAGTGCGTTGGCAGATGATTTCCAACGTGTCATGGGCGATACTATCAGTATGCCTGATTTCAAGGATATGTATATTCGAGCTGTCAATAATGTTGTCGCCTACGATTGGCTGGAAATCATGACAGGCTTGGTATTCCACCGGCGTACATCCTTAAATTCGGAACTCATGGAGAAGGCAGGATTGGATTGGGAATTCCGAGGCTTTGCTCCTCTGCTGACCGTCAGGCTGACTCCATGGCACAACGGACCAACCTTGACTGCCAACTTCGAAGAAAGCATCCAAGGTGTGTTCGGCGCTAATCTCGACTATCAGCGTTGGGAATTTGATGCTTCATATCTAAAACGCCTACGCGGTTTGCGCATTCTCAACTTGCGAGGCGGTGCAGGTTTTTACACACAGCGTAATTCCAATTACTTTGTTGACTACGAAAATTTCCGCGACAACAATCTTCCTACGGGTTGGGAAGACGACTGGGCCGGCCAGTTCCAGCTTCTCAGCAGTTCATGGTACAACCAGTCAAACTATTATGTTCGGGGACATGCATCATTCGATACACCAATGTTACTCCTCTCTTACCTGCCATTTGTAGGGCGATACATTGAAATAGAACGTCTTTATGTGAGTGCATTGTCCATACAGCACACCAGACCCTATTTCGAATTGGGTTACGGATTGACTAATCGTTATTTCTCCACAGCAGTCTTCACCAATCTGCTCGGAGGTAAAATCCAAGAATTTGGTTGCAAATTCACCGTAGAAATATTCAGAAGATGGTAAAACCACTAACTATCTATAAAGCCAGTGCTGGTTCTGGAAAGACCTTTACGCTGGCAACAGAATATATCAAGCTACTCATCAAAAATCCGATGAGTTATCGTTCTATCCTAGCTGTGACTTTCACCAACAAAGCGACGGAAGAGATGAAGATGCGCATTCTCAGTCAGCTTTATGGAATTTGGAAACAGCTACCCGATTCTTCGGATTACCTACAGCATATTGTTGTTGCGACAGGCCTTTCCGAATCACAGGTCAGCCAACGTGCAGGCGATGCTCTTCACCAGTTGTTACACAATTACAACTATTTCCGGGTAGAGACCATCGACACTTTTTTCCAGAGTGTCCTTCGCAATCTTGCTCGTGAATTAGACTTGACTGCCAACCTCCGCATCGGACTGAACGATATTCAAGTGGAAGAACAAGCCGTCGACCGTCTTATCGACTCCCTCACCCATACTGACGTCATGCTGCAATGGTTGCTGAAATATATTATGGAGACTATCAGCGACGACCGTTCCTGGAACATCATCGGACAGGTGAAACAGTTCGGACGCACCATCTTCCGCGATTTCTATAAAGAAAGGAGCGACGAACTGAAACAACTGATTAACCAGAAAGACTTCCTAAGCAACTATATGAGTCAGATGCGCCAAATTCGTTCCGACGCTCTTAAGCACATGAAGGAAATTGGGGACCATTTCTTCGATGTACTCCATCAAGAAAACCTTTCCGCTGAAGATTTCTCTTACGGCAAATCCGGTGTGGCGGGGTTCTTCATCAAACTTCAGAATGGCCAGTTCGATGAGGGCATCATTGGCAAACGCATTACCGACTGCATAGAAGACACGACCAAATGGTGTAGCAAGAAACACGAACGTGCTGACTTCATCTATTCCCTGGCAGACACCACGCTCGTCCCCATCTTGCAAAACGCAATAGCCGAACAGCCCCGCCAATGGAAGCTCTACAAGTCTGCCGACCTGACCTTGCAACATCTGAACCAGCTGCGTCTGCTCGGGAGTATTGAACAGAAAGTTCGTGAGATGAACAGCGAGGCCAACCGTTTTTTGCTCAGCGATACCCAGCAACTGCTCCATTCACTCATCAAGGATAGCGATTCCCCGTTCATCTTCGAAAAGATTGGTACCCAACTGGAGCACGTGATGATCGACGAGTTCCAGGATACGTCGACCGTTCAGTGGCAGAACTTCAAGATTCTCCTGCAGGAATGCATGAGTCACGTCGACACCGAAAACCTCATTGTAGGTGACGTCAAGCAAAGCATCTACCGTTGGCGCTCGGGCGACTGGCGGCTCTTGAATGCCATCGACCAGGAATTTCCTCACGCAGATTCGATGATGGAAATCCGTCCGCTGGACACGAACTACCGTTCTGAACGGCGCATCATTGAGTTCAACAACGCTTTTTTCATCGAGGCCGCCCTGCAGGAATATAATTCACAGCGCGAGAATTATCCCACTGGTGCCGAACTCCTCAAACACGCCTATGACGATGTTGCCCAGAAAGTTCTGGAAAAACGGAAGACAAATGGCTTTGTCAACATCCAACTGCTACCGGCAAAGGATTATCAGGCTGAGACCCTTCAGCAACTGACCGATACCGTGTCCATGCTTCTCGACGAAGGAGCAAAGCCGCAGGATATTGCCATTCTCGTACGAACCAACAGCACCATTCCCTTGGTGGCCGACTATTTCAGCGAGCACATGCCTCAAATACGCATTGTCAGCGACGAAGCCTTCCGCCTCGACGCCTCCGTCAGCGTCTGCCTGCTCGTTCAGGCACTTCATGTGCTTACTCATCCCGACGACCAACTGGCCAAGGCGACCATTGCCAAACTCTACCAGCGCACCGTGCTCGGCAATTCGGTTGCCGAAAGCGAGCTGTTCATCAAGGACCGTCCCATCGACGACCTGCTGCCTCCCGACTTCATCCAACAGACCGCTGCCCTACTCCATCTGCCGCTCTACGAACTGACAGAACGTCTCTTTCATATCTTCCAACTCGACCGTCTGAAAGAGCAAAGCGCCTACGTCTGTGCCTTCTACGATCAGCTGAACAAATTCACGCTCGACAACAGCACCGACATTGATGCCTTTGTCCGTGAATGGGACGAGACTATTTGCAGCAAGACCATCCAGAATACGGCCACCGACGGCATTCGCATCCTCTCTATCCACAAGAGCAAAGGTCTGGAGTTCGACCATGTCCTCATTCCCTTCTGCGACTGGCGCCTCGAACACAGCGACATTCTCTGGTGCCAACCCAAGGAGTCGCCGTTCGACGCCCTGCCCATCGTCCCCGTCGACTATAGCGCCAAGCAGATGATGGGTACCATTTACGAACCGAACTACTTGGACGAACACCTCCAGAATACCGTCGACAACCTCAATCTGCTCTACGTGGCTTTCACGCGAGCTTCCAAAAACCTCTTTGTCCTGGGTCGTCGCAATTCCAAGGGCAGCCGTTCGGTACTCATCGAGTCCGTATTGCCCAACCTTAAACTCGACGACAGCACCTTGGAGGGAATGGCGGATAACGAGTCGGTCATCGAGTTTACCTATGGTAATCTCTACGTAGAATCCGAGAAGATAAAGAACACAACGACCGCCAACGTCTTCCTGCAACCCGTCACGCCCCAGTCTGTCACCATCGAGAGTTTTGATGTCAAGACCGAATTCCGTCAGAGCAACAAGAGCTGTGAGTTTATCGAAGGCGACGACGAACAACAGGAGCTAAGCTATATCAAGATCGGTAGCGTGTTGCATAATGTGTTCTCGACCATTCACACCAGTGCCGATATCGAACGCGCACTATCGCAATTGCAACACGACGGCGTACTCTACGACGACGAGGTGACTGCCGAAAAAGTCACCAGCATGTTACGCCGTCGACTCGATAGTCCGCGTATCAAGGATTGGTTGTCCGACCGCTGGCAGCTGTTCAACGAGTGCAGCATTCTCACGCTCGACGCTCATGGCAACATGTTGGAGCGACGTCCCGACCGCGTGATGACTGACGGACACGAGACCCACGTCGTCGATTTCAAGTTCGGACGTCCGCAGGCTGAATACCATGAGCAGGTCCGCGAATACATGCAGCTGCTGCGTTCTATGGGAATGCCCAATGTCAAGGGCTGGCTCTGGTATGTATATATAAATAAGGTAGAAGAAGTGATATGAAAGATTTCCTCGCATACGTCGCCGAAGACATTCTCCGCAAATATGGCACCAATCTGTCGCGCGTTGCCGTGGTGTTTCCCAACAAACGTGCGTCGTTGTTCCTCAACGACCATCTCGCGCGCATAGCCCAACAACCCATCTGGAGCCCTGCCTATATCACCATCAGCGAACTCTTCCGTCAGCAGTCGACGCTTCAGACTGCCGACCCCATCAAGCTCATCTGCGACCTCCACAAGTCGTTCTGCCGCTGCACGGGGTCCGACGAGAGCCTCGACAAATTCTACGGTTGGGGCCAGTTGCTGCTCACCGATTTCGACGATATCGACAAGAATCTAGCCGATGCCGACCGCGTCTTCGCCAACCTGCGCGACATCCACGAGCTCGACGACATTTCTTATCTGACCGACGAACAACGCGAGATGATCCGCCGCTTCTTCAGCAATTTCTCCGAGGATCACAACACCGAACTGAAGGAGCGCTTCCTCCGCTTGTGGAGCCACTTCGCCGACATCTACCACGACTTCAACCGCCATCTGGCCGCTCAGGGCCTAACCTATGAAGGTGCCCTCTATCGCCAGGTCGTCAGTCCAGCATGTTGCTGTGCCACAGCAACAGACACAACCACTGACGTCCCCTCTTTCCCTTACGACCACTACCTCTTCGTCGGTTTCAACCTGCTGCAGAAGGTCGAACAGCAGCTGTTCACCCACTTGCAAAAGGAGAGCAAGGCGCATTTCTACTGGGATTTCGACCATTACTACATGCAACATCACGAGGCTGGCCAGTACATCCGCCGTTACCTTGAGCACTTCCCCAACGAACTCGACACAACGTCGGAATTCGTCTATGGCAACTTCAGCCACAAGCGCCACATCAGCATCGTCTCCGCTCCTACCGAGGATATCCAGGCTCGCTACGTCAGCACCTGGCTCCACAGCACCACTCCCGACGGGTCACCGTCGGGCTCTTCGGGCTTCTTCCCCCGCATCGCCGCCGGTCGCCGCACGGCCATCGTGCTCTGCAACGAGAACCTCTTGCCCACCGTCATCCACTGTCTGCCCGACGAGGTCACCAAGGTGAATGTCACCACGGGCTATCCGCTCTCGCAGACGCCCGTCGCCTCGCTCATCCAACTCTGGTTCGACCTGCAGTTGCAAGGTCGTACGCCCCGCCTCCTTCGCACCTTCCAGCGCCATCCCTATGCCAAATACGTCAGCGACGACCAGCAACCCCTGGCACAACTCCTGCGCGAGGTGGCTACCAAGGGTAGTGCCGACATCAGCGATCCGATGTTCCAGGAGTCGTTGTTCCGTGCCTATACGCTGGTCAATCGTCTCGATGACCTGCAGCGCAGTGGCGACCTGACGGTGACGTCGAACACCCTGCAGCGACTGGTCACGCAGGTCATCCAACAGACCAGCATCCCTTTCCACGGTGAACCCGCCGAAGGTCATCAGATTATGGGCGTGCTGGAGACGCGCAACCTCGACTTCGACCACGTGCTGCTGCTCTCCTGCAACGAGGGCAACATGCCGAAAGGCGTCAACGACTCGTCGTTCATTCCCCACAGTCTGCGCCACGCCTACGAACTGACAACCGTCGAAAACAAGGTGGCCATCTACGCCTACTACTTCCACCGCCTACTGCAACGCGCCGGCGACATCACCATCCTCTACAACAATTCCACCGAGGACGGTCAGCGCGGCGAGATGAGCCGCTTCATACTCCAGCTGATGGTCGAGAGTCCACACACCATCACCCTCCACTCGCTGCTCTCCGGACAATCGACGCCGAAGTGGCAACCCGCGCCCATCGACAAGACGCCGCACGTCATGCAGGTCATCCAGTCGCAGTTCACCACGCAGCACCCGATGCTCTCGCCGACGGCCATTGCCAAATATATGCGCTGTCCCCTGCAGTTCTACTACGGCTACGTGGCCGACATCCAGCAGCCCGACGTTCCCGACGACGAGCAGGAACTCGACAACCGCATCTTCGGCAACGTCTTCCACGAAGCTGCAGAAATCATCTATCGCCAGTTACCGCGCGAGATTGAAAAACCGCTGCTCGACCACCTCCTAAAGTCAAAGGTTGAAATCGAGCGTGCCGTCGACGAGGCCTTCCACAAGGTGATGCCCTTTGCAACAAAGAGCGGACTGCACCTCATCAATCGCGAGGTCATCATCCACTACCTCCGCCAGCTCATCACCATCGACCGCCGCCTG
The DNA here is from genome assembly GCA_045112595.1 of Prevotella sp. GTDB lineage: Bacteria > Bacteroidota > Bacteroidia > Bacteroidales > Bacteroidaceae > Prevotella. Next base: position 65,020 of record JBGUIA010000046.1, read on the forward strand.
GCGCCCTTCACCATCCTCGGTCTCGAGCGCGACGTCAAACGCCCGCTGAATTGTCAATTGTCATTGCAACGCCACACTCTCAAAGAGAGAACTATCAATTGTCAATTCCAACCTGCCACCATCGGCGGCCGCATCGACCGGCTTGACCTCATCAACGACGAGTACATCCGCGTGGTCGATTACAAGACAGGCAGCAAACGCCTGAAGCCGCTGGCTGACGTCGATGCCATCTTCGAGCCCGAAAACATCCACGAACATTCCGACTACTACCTGCAGACCTTCGTCTATGCCGACATCGTCAGTCGCCAAATGAAGGCCCGCAATCCCCAGGCAAAAGTCTCCCCCGCCCTGCTGTTCATCCAGTATGCCGGCGGCGAGGACTACGACCCCACGCTCTGTCTGGGCCGCGAACCTGTCCGCGACATCGCCGAAGTGTCAGCCCGTTTCAACGAACTGCTGGATGCTAAGATTCAGGAAATGTTCTCGCCCGATGTGCCGTTCGTGCCTACCGACGACATGAAGACGTGCGGCAAGTGTCCCTACCGCTTGATGTGTCGACGCTGAGCCCACCCGGCGGGAAGCGCACGGCGTCCAACGGGAAGCGTTCGACGTCCGGCGGCATTCACGTCGGGCTCTGCAGGAATGGGCATACGACCGATGCCGTTCTGTAGTGCCGGTGAAATGCTGTCCAACGCAAAATCATATATCAGGTTTTCCTCGTCGACGAGCACAAAGTGCTCCTTTCCCTGCACGCTGTCCTTTGGCGTTTCCCAGATGATGCGCTCGAAGCGCAGCGAGTCCTCAACGACGGGTGTACGCAGCATGCAGTCGGCAAAGTGGTAGTCAAACAGCGAATCGGCATTCTCCACAACCTCGCCCATCACCACGTCGTCGGCATAGCCCGTCGCCAGCGTCCACCGGCAGTCAAGCAACATCGGCAACTTCGTGTTGGCAAAGCGCAACGCCGCACCACGATTGGCCGAGAAGGGATAGAACTGTGCCAGCGTCGAGTGCTCAACGATGGCCTCGCAGCCGTAGAACGACACACAATCGCCGTAGGTATTGCTAAACTGGCAATACTCGACAAATACGTCGGAATGGCGCGCCGACAGGCCTTCGCCGCTGGCGTTGTGCACAATCGTATTATACATATAGAGCGACGTACTGTCACACATCAAAGCATCAACGGCATTGCGTATCTCGCAGTTGAAGAAGCGGTTGTCACCACTGTGCGAATACAGTTCGATGCCTTCCCACTGGCCGCTGATGTGGTCGTAGGGCAGATAGGAGAACATGCGGTCCAGACGGTCGCCGCGAAACAGCGAATTCTCGGCCACCACATTGCCGTAGGCTGTGATGCCCGCGCCGTCGTGGAAGTACAGCGTCGTATTACGGATGGTCAGCGTGGCGTTCTCTTCGACCCTGATGCCGTTGCCGTAAACGACGACGGGCTGCGGCGTCTCAATGACCGTGTCCTGTCGGACCACCAGACTGTCCAACCGGATGGCATCCCAGCTGTATGTCCGCAGGTTGACGCGCTGCTGGACACCACTCTCCAGTGTAAAAATGAGATTATCCTCTACCAGTTGCGGCTCGTCGGCATGGTTCTCACGGGTGGTAACCTCGACGAACACCAGCAGGCTGTCGCCCTTGCGCACCTCGAAGTCGGAACCCACGGGGTCCAGATACATGCCGTCAACATTCACGCGGTAACCGCTCTGGTTGCTGCGTTCCAGTCGCGCGGTGACGATGCGGATGCCGTCATTCGACTCGTTACGCACCCAGAAGGTCTGTGTGGACGAGGGGACGGTGGAAAAAAGCGTGTCAAACCGCACGGTATCCTCCGAGAATGTCAGTCGGTTACCGGCGCTATTGCTGAACGAATCGTTGTCGGTGCAGGCCGTCAGCATCGCCACAACGGCGAATAGAGAAAAGAAAAGTCGTCTTACCATACATAGATAAAACGACTTTTCCCGCAATTTATTGTCTAGAGGTCTAGATAATCTAGAGATTCTAGATATTCTAGTTTATTTTCCAAAATATCTCTTCAGCAGTCCTGCGAAGCCGGCACCGTGGCGGGCCTCGTCCTTAGCCATTTCGTGAACGGTGTCGTGGATAGCGTCGAAACCAGCGGCCTTCGCATTCTTGGCGATGCGGAACTTATCCTCGCAAGCACCGGCCTCGGCGGCAGCGCGCTTCTCCAGATTGGTCTTGGTATCCCATACGACCTCGCCAAGCAACTCAGCGAAACGGGAAGCATGGTCGGCCTCCTCGAAAGCATAGCGCTTGAAAGCCTCGGCAATTTCGGGATAACCCTCACGATCGGCCTGACGAGCCATAGCCAGATACTGGCCTACTTCGCTGCACTCACCGTTGAAGTGTGCACGCAGGTCGTTAATCATCTCCTCGCTGACACCCTCGGGCTTGCCGTCGCCAATGCGGTGAACGGTAGCGTACGTGGTCTCGCCGTCGTCTTTCAGTTCAGAGAACTTCGATGCGGGAGCCTTACAGATTGGGCACTTCTCGGGAGCAGCATCGCCTTCGTAGATATATCCACAAACGGCGCAAATGAACTTTTTCTTCATAGTCGTTTTGTATTTGTTTAGTTAATAATAAAAGTATTTCGGTTCTCAACGACTGCAAATATACGAATATTATTCGGTAAAAGCAAGTTTTTTCCGAAATATTTCTTATCTTTGCAGCATAATTCATCAGTCATAACACAAAACGTATGAAAAAACTAACTATCTTATCAGCACTATTCCTTATGTGCACCACGGTTTCCGCACAACTTGCAGAACCCATGTACGAACTACCCGACCCGCTACTCATGAACGACGGACGGCAAGTGAAAACCGTCGCCGACTGGAACGAACGCCGGTTGGAAATCGCCGACATGATCCAGACCTTCGGCATCGGACGCATCCCCGCCGTGCCGCGCGAGGCCGTCAAGGCACGCATGGATGGCGACACGCTCATCGTCGATGTCACCGTCAACGGACAGACGCTCACCCTGAAGTCCGCCATCGCCTACCCTACCGTCGGCCAGCCGCCCTACGCCTTGATGATCGGCACCAGCATGCTGGCACTGCCCAAGGACATCTTCGACCAGCGTCCCATTGCCCGCTTGAACTACCGCGAGTCGCAGGTGAACGACTACTCCCAGTGGCGGCCCCACAAGGAACGCGGCGAGCACAATTTCGACCGCCTCTATCCCGACCTCAAGGACAACGGCGCCTACAGCGAATGGGCTTGGGGACTGCAGCGACTCATCGACGGACTGGAGCAGCTCGGCCCTGAGAAAACGAAAATCGATGTGAAGCGCATCGGCGTCAGCGGATGTTCCTATGCCGGCAAGATGGCCCTCTTCTGCGGAGCCTTCGACGACCGCGTAGCCCTCACTATCGCCCAGGAACCCGGTGGCGGCGGTGCAGCATCGTGGCGCTATAGCCACAAACTGGACAGCGTCGAAAACCTCGACCGCACCGACTACCACTGGTTCCTCGAATCCATGCGCGAGCGCTTCCACGGCGACAGCGTCTATCTCATGCCCTACGACCATCACGAGCTCTGCGCCATGGTCTGCCCCCGCGCTCTCCTCGTGCTCGGCAATCCCGATTACAAATGGCTCGCCGACGAGAGTGCCGCCTACTCCATGGCTGCTGCCCGCAAAGTGTGGGAGCGCCTCGGCCTCGGTGATCGCGTCGATATCGATATCGTCGGTGGCCACGGCCACTGCCAACTGCCCAAGAGCCAGTATCCCATTGTCGAATCCTTCATCGACCGCTTCCTCCTCAACAAATAATAAAAGCCCGCGTCGATGCGGGCTTTTATTTTCAATCCGTATAATCCGTTAGATCCGTGTTCGATGTTTCACATCGAGCCCGCTCACGCTCGACAATGCTCAAATGCGATTTGGCATTGTTCTCGCTTACTCGCGGCCTTCGTCTAAAGCGAAATCGGTCCATGACCCATACAGGAGGTCGTCGTGATGGCCGTCAGGAAGGCCGTGGCTGCGGCTACTATCACCTTCACCGCAATCTCAATAAAACGGTACTTCTTCATAATCTTTTAACCTTTAACCATTAACCTTTAACCTTTAAAAGAGTCGCCCCGAAGGGCGCTCTTTGACTAATCCTGTCCCATGCCGTCGTCGTTGCTAGACTTGGTGAACACGCGGCTAGCGACCTCGCTGGACTGACCGTCCTTGATGGCGATAGCCTTCACGGTGGTCGTTGCGCTCAGGGTGAATGCCTCACTGTACAGGGCGCTCTCAGCCGTAGGCACGGTGCCGTCGGTGGTGTAGTGGATCTCTGCGCCGTCAGGACCGCTGATGGTCACCTGAGCAGACTCGGTGAACGTGGTGTTGCCACTAATCGTGGGCGAAGCCAGCGTCTGACTCTGCGAACCGCTGCCGCTGTTGGAACCGCCACCATTCGTGGGATTCGTGGGATTCGTGTTCGAACCACTACCGCCGCTGGTGCTCTCCTCGGTGGCTTCGCTGCCAGTGAGGCGCTTGACCTCGGCCTTGGTCTTCGAGGTGAAGGAGAGCTTGGCGTCGGCGTTCATCTTCTCGCAGGTGGTGTTGCCGGTGGCCTGCATGATGAGCTTCACGTCGCCCACGGCGAACTGCTGTGCGGCGGGGTTGGCCTGCAGCTCCTCGTCGGTGCGCTGGGCGCCGCGGCCGGCAGCAATCTTCGAGCCCTGCTCCAGCGTCAGTCCGTTGGCGTCCACGGAGGCCTTAAACAGTCCGAGGTTGTCAATCTTGACGACGTAGCCCTGCAGTGCCAGCTCCCTGATACACCTTGAGGCGTCGGTCAGGATGCCCTCGACCAGACCCTGCGAATAGATCGCGTTGTGTTCGTGCATGTGCTCGGCCAGGTCGGCCTTGCTCAGCGTGCCCTTGTACTCGACGCGGGCGTAGTACTTACCGAGGGTTCCCTCGATCTTCTCGTTTGTGTTCTTTGTCAAATTCAATTCTAATGCCATAATTCTTAAATGTTTAAAATGTTAATACTAATGTTACTTTCGGAGTAATCGATTTTTCTTTCGGAGTATCTAGAATTTCTTTCGGAGTATCGATTTCCGCTGCAAAAGTATAACATTTTATTTTGGCGTTCTCGCTAACTTCCGTTACCTTCCGCAACCTTCCGCTAACTTCCACTAACTTCCGTTAACTTCCGCTTTTTTTCAGTAGGGGTCGCCCAATTCTTCGACGATGATCTTCACTTGCCGGGGCGTGAAGCGGTGCACGCTTTTGTCGACCAAATGGCACAGTCTCGGGTTTGCCTTCAAATCTATCCTGAACTTATACAGCGCATTCTCTTTGCTGTCGCCAGCGTAGTAAATCATGGCCAACTCCGACTTGCCGTAGAACTTGATTTCAAAAGGCTCTCTCTTCATGATTTCTTCTCATTTTTCTGTCGGATATACTCTTCGTACGATACGGCGCCCTGTTTGCGCTCGGCAATCTCCTGCTCCAACTTTTCGTTGTCCTCGGCGCGCTTGGCGGCAAGGGCCTGCTCCTCTTGAGTGTTTAAGGCTGGCTTTGCCGTTTTGTTCTTTACACGCTCCAGACGCAGGGCCGCGGCCTCGTCATTCTTGGCGAAACTGCGTTTCGACCACGCTTCCAGTCGGTGTTTCGTTTCCCACGTTGTCTCGAGTTCCAGCCTCATTCTCCGACGTCCAGTCACTTGCTCCGCCCAATAGTAGTAGAAGGCAAGCAACATTTGTCGGCCGTACTCTCCTTCATACGTCAGCAGCTCGTTCCAAAATTCCATTTTCCGAACTTTCAACGTCCTTTTTACGCGCGCCGGAGAGAGAGAGATGTTCTGCAACTTATCTTTACTGGCTATTTCCTTATATAGGGGGTGTGGGGGGAATTTTCCTTTGTCCGTGCTTCTTTTACGCTCTTTAAGGAAATTTTTGAATGAAAAAGAACGCCTGAATTTTCTGTTCCATTCCGTAGCAAATAATCTGTCCTCAGGACTCATTGCCCAGTACATCTTTACGGCCATGTAGGCGTGTGTCAGGAGCAGCTTAATACGCTGCTCTCTGTCACTATCTTTCATTCCGAGTTTGTTGTCAAGCCTGTTGTTCTCCAACTGACGGACAATATCGTTGTCAATTTTCACTGTATTCATTTTACGTTCTCCGACATTAATTTACCGATAACATATTTCAGATTATTCCTTACAATCGGGTCGTACTCACCAACGGTTCTGCCCAGCTGGTGGTTCGTGCGCAGATAGTTGAAAACGACGAACGTCGCCTTCCAGTAGTTCAGTCTGACAAGCAAAGGCATCTTCCGCACTTCCTCCATAAATACCGTGTACATCTGCACGCCAACCAGAAAAGCGGCTCTTTCTACCCTGTTGTTCAAACCCTTCATCGCATCGCGCAAGCCGTCTTCCAACTCGCGGATAGTCATTTTTTCTTGTTTCATAATGTTGATTTTATTTTGATTCAAATAGTAATGCTGAATTTCTCTTGGACTTTCAGGATTTCGTTGGCCGTCAGGTCGGTGTCCGTCTCCATTTTCGCCATGGCACAGCCGAGGCGAGCATAGTCGTTCGTGGCCGACGAAAGCGGCGTCGTAGCACTCAGATACACGCGCTTGGCGCAGTAGTTGATATACGCCTCCGTGTTGTTCTCCGCAGGTGGTGCAAAGCGTCCGACGATGTCGCGAATCGTCCTCAGGCGGTGCTTCCTCCTGTACGTGTGCATCAGTACGAGCCACGCGCGGATGGCGTGCTCGCGGGTTTCAAACTCGACGAAGCCTTTCTTCGTTCCTACTTGTCCTTGCCACTGGCTACCCTTGGTGGCACGAATGTTAAAAATATTGTTCTTCGCAATCATAATGTTTTACCTATACATTTTTCCGCACAGCGTCGCATGATAGAACGCCTCAAACGGGTCAGTAAAATGATAATTTTTTCCTTGAATTCTTGTTTGAAAAACTCCTTTGCTATCTTTAGGCGAAACACTCGGTAAGCCCGTTTCCGGATTCGGATTCCAATCGTGTAATTTATTCAACTTGTTTTCTCTGTCACTGACTTCGCGCAGATTCTCGATTCGGTTGTCCGTCTTGTCACCATTGATATGGTCAAGCTGCATCGCGGGAAAACACCCGTTATGCCAAGCCCAAACAGCGCGGTGCATTAAAATTACCGTATCTCTACCATTGAAATTGAATCTCAGATCCCTGTAAGGACCTCCACCTTGTTTCATTCCCTTTACGGTCCTGCCCGTCAGTTTGTTTATTAGCTTTCCGCTGCGGTCGTCGTAGTCGTAGTCTCGTTGGATGCGAGCCGCCAGTGCGGCCAGCTCGCCATCCGATAATTTTGATCTAGTCATACAAACTCGATTAGTCCTGATATACTTCAAATTCTGTTTCATCCCAACCTGCCAGGCTGTCGTGCAGCCGCGTCAGGTCAACGCGGGCGAAAGTAAGGCTTGTGCAGCCTTCGATCTTCCGCGAGAGTATAAGCGTTTTCAGCTCCTTTACCACCTTCTCACAATTGTGGAAGATTTCAGCAGGGCTCATTTCCTGATTCCTGTACAAGTCGCGAACGTCGTCGTTCGGTTCGCTGATGGTGACGTACGACCGTGTGCCGTCCGGCTCCGTCTCACCCTCCACGCAGGGGTGCATTCCCGAGCCGATCACCACCGTCCGCTTTTCCAGCGTCGCCCGCGCCGTCACGTCAATCTCGCAATATTCCGGATCAGTCATCATAATTCTGCTTTGCAGACTTTTCTCGCTTCTCGGCCTAATTGATGCGAGCATCATTTCGGCTCTCGCTGCTCGAAAAGTTGTCAATTATCAATTGTCAATTGTCAATTATCTCAAACTCAATCAGTCGCGCAGCCTTGAACGTGCGGTAGCCTTCCACGCCCAAGTCCCAATAGAGGAAATACTCGTACTGAACGCAGGTGGCCTCGCCGGGCTGCTCCTTGTACTCGTAGTTGTCGTACGCCGCGGAAATGCCTTTGCACAACGTGCCGACGGCTTCGCGAATTTCACCATCTTTCTTCATGTAGATCAGCTTCACCTTACCAGCTCCCAGCGCCTCCAGACAGTTCTGTACCAGGTACGCCTGCCTGACGGCTTCGCTCGCACTGAAAGCCTCGCGCCACCGCAGTCGGTTTGCCACGTTCATCGCCCACCGCTTCAGCAGCCGCGCCACTTCTTTGTCATTTTTCATTTGCTTCATCATGCAATTTTGTTTTAATGAATAAATAATGTTCTGTTGGATCGAGCTGGCCAGCTTTTCCGTGAGCAAAATTACGTACGCTCTTTGAACTCTGAAATAGCTGAAAATCACATTTCCACCATTCTTTCCATAATGGGCGAAAATTTCCATCATTCTTTCCATAAAATGGTTATTTCCCCTTATTGAAAAGGCTCAAAAAACGCTTTGCAACATTGATTCTCCTTTGACTTTCCGTTGCATCACAATTAGAGAACGCCCAATCGGGATATTGATGGCGCAAATTACCATACCAGCAGGAAATCGTAGAATTTGATGGAATGTTTTTGATACCTATATTATTAAGGTGTTGACGGAAGGATTCTACAGATTTATATTTCTCTATACCCTTCAACTGGCCTTGTTGAATCGCAGCGTATAGCCAGGCAAAGTCATATCGATTTGCCAACAGTCCTTCTTCGCTGTCAACACTGCGGATGGCAAAGTCGAGTCTTTCCATCGGTGATTTCCGCTGGAACTCCTCAAGGCTATCCATGTCTTCAACCTCGACAATCTCCATACCGGGGACTGCCTCAACTAGTCTTTCAATAAGTGCCAGTTTATCGTCAGGCGCGACGATTGTCAGTTTCTTCATAACCTCGAAGTGTTATGCTCGGCTTGCAAGAGGGATGCGCATCCAATGCACCGGTGCAGGCTCAAGCTCGCTTCGCGGTTAATAATAAAAATAAAGTCGCATCAGATTTCTCCACTGCGACTGCAAAAATATGTATTTATATTTAGTCCATCGTCATAAAATATGTCAACTTCATGATAAAAACGCGTATCTTTCATAAAAAAGAATCATCATTTGAAAAATGTTCTACAAATTATTATTCTCGTACATATAATATAATACCCACTTCACAAAATGAATGTGGGGATTATTTAATGTTACAAGTTTTCTGTCTTTTCTTTCGAAACGGAGCAGGCAGTAATTGATTTAATAGTTTAATTCTGAATTCGGTCGTAGGATATAAAGAAAGTTAGCGTATCCATTGAGATGAACGAGAAACGCTTTTATTTCTTTACGTATTTCTTGCCATTTATGATGTTGACACCCTTCTGAGGTTCGGACAAGCGAACACCGTTGAGGTTGTAAACAACAACCTTGTTGTCTTCTGAATTCCTTATGACATTGACTCTCGTTGCATCAGGCTTTGGGTCACTATCCGTCAAAGCAACTTTTTTTTTGAAATTCTTCCAAGTTTTTTTTTCTCTGTATGCATTGATAGACTCCGCTGCAACGTGCAGAGTGGCGTTTTCGATATATGAATCCTCAAATGCATTAGTCTCTGTAGTAGGGACATTAATGGCATAACAATAGACATCTGTCAATTCTGGGCAAGATGAAAATGCTCCAGAACGTATTTTTTCTATACCACTTCCTATAGTGACAGAGTTGAGGGCAGAACAGTCTTCGAACGCATACTCTCCTATTCTCGTCACACTATTTGGTATGGTTACCGAAGTCAGGCCAGAACAATGAGAGAACGTCCTTCCTCCAATATTCGTCACACTGTTTCCTATGGTGACCGAGGTTAGACCAGAGCACTTATAGAATGCTTGATCTCTAATTGTCTTTACACTGTTTGGTATGGTTACAGAGGTTAAAGCAGAACAATAAGAGAACGCATTACCTCCAATGTTCGTCACACTATTTGGTATGGTTACCGAGGTCAGTCCAATACAGTATTCGAAAGCACTTTTGTCAATACTCGTCACGCTGTTGGGGATGGTGACGGAGGTAAGGCCAGAGCAATAAAAAGAACTAACGCCAAAATATGTCACGCTATTGGGGATGGTGATGGAGGTCAGCTCGTAGCAGTTCATGAAAGCATAATCGCCAATTCTTGTCACGCTGTTGGGGATGGTAACGGAGGGAAGGCTAGAGCAATAAGCAAAAGTTTTTTCATCTATACTCGTCACGCTGTTGGGGATGGAGATGGAAGTAAGGCCAGAGCAACTAGAGAAAGCACTTTTACCAATGCTCGTTATACTGTTTGGTATGGTGACGGAGGTCAGACTAGTACAGCCCCTGAACGCATCATCTCCGATGCTCGTCACCTTACTGGTTTTGTCCATATAGGTCACTTCCTCGGGGATTACTACATTACCCGTATATTCATTTCGATAGGAATCATAATCAGCGCCACGGAAAGTAACCTTCAGTTCCATACCATCATTAATGTAACTGTAATATATAGTAACGCCATCGGCATTTTCAACGGCAATATCGTAGGCATTTGCCACTATCGGCAGCAAAATCATCACGAGTAATAGTAGATGTTTCTTCATAATCTTTATCGTTTTGGTTCTCGTTTGTTGTTATTTCGTGCACAAAGATACAAAAAGATTTCGATAATGAGTCGTTTTTTCCTGCTTTTTTCGAAAAAAGGCTCAAAAAGGAAAGAATTTAGAGAAAAAAAGAGGATGTCCTAATTGTTTCTATCTCATTATCTTTGCTTCACCATTGAAAGCACATATCTCAGCGGCCAGCATGTTGAGATTGTGAAAGCGGCTGTAGTCGCTGTCGGATGGTACACTGCCGACATCGCCCATTGTGTCGAGATCCCAAGGAGCCAATATGAGCAAGGCTCCCCTTGCACAAGCCTCAAAGCGCTTTTTCTCGGGCTTCCAGTACTGGGCTATGGGGGTCGCCTGCAGATGTATCAGCGGATAGCCCCGTTCTATGCACTCATTCTTCATCAGTTGTTCACCGCGGGAGATGCCCGGGGTGACAATGACGGTGCCACCTTCCATGATGGCTGCCTCCCATTGGCTTCGTTCACGGGCGTAATCGTCGGTTTCTTCATAAGGACGGTGGCTTACAGGGTGGCGGCGATGGCACATCACTTGCACCTTACGAGGCCACCTCAGAAGGAACAGGTTGCCGAATGCCCCATAACTACGACCGCCTATCTGCACATGCAGACATCTGCTCATGAAGTCGGGCAGGAGTCGTCTCAATTGAGCACGGCGAGGGTTGTCATGCACATAGGCTATCATCGCCTGACGGTGGCGCTCGTCAAGGCACACCGTGTCGTCGTAGTTGTCATCGAAAAGCGGGCGTAGCTGACGTCCCACGAAAGTGTAGTACGCCTGCCGTTGCTTCTTTGACATGCTGCGAATGAGGGTTCCCTCGTCAGAGTGAAGGGCAGCCTTTTCGCGCAGCCAGGCTGGGGCGGCATCAGTCCTGCAATCGGCCGAGATCGGTCGATTGCAGGAGGATGGGAGGCCCTGTTGCTGCTGCCACCAACTGGTGCAGGAAGCCTTGAAGGCCTGGATGACATCACCCAGACTCCACTGCATGGGCTCCAGAACTTCGATAACGCCGTGGAAATGGTCAGGCATACACACGCATGCATGCACCACTACGCTGTTTCCATGAGCCTGTGAGCGGGCGGGTATCTGTAGCCATGCCTCCTGCACCGCCTCGCCAAGAGGAGTGAGGGCAAGGGTGGATTTGCGACCGAGATCGGTCACAAAATGAGAGAGCAGCTGTTCACGGCCACTCACCACAAGGGTGATGAAATAGGTGCCACAACCATAGTAGTCGTGGCCTGCATTACGTGGACGATAGGACAAAGCGTTTGAAGTATCCATTGCTATTTTTTGCAAAGATAGGCAATTATTCTGATACTTACAAACAAAAAGTGAAAAAGTAGTAATGAGGAGAAAAAAAGAGGATGTGCCAATTGTGACACATCCTCTAAAGGGATTATACGTATTGACTACTTACATGGTCGAGGCGGCGAAGAGGTAGTCGTAGATGCATGAGCAAATGCCGAAGAGGGCGATGCCTGCGGTGCAGATGGCGAGGGCAACACGGGTGTTGACATCGGTCGTGAACGTAGGCAGGGGCGAGTCGCTCGGCTTGATGTACATGGCCTTAACGATGAGCAGATAGTAGTACAAGCTCACGACGGTGTTGACCAAAGCTACGAAGACTACGAAGTAGGCCCAGAAAGAGCCTTGCTCGGCAGCAGCCATGAACACGAAGAACTTGGAGAACATACCTGCGAACGGGGGAATACCAGCCAGCGAGAACAGGGCGAGCGTCATGAGGAACGCCAGCTTCGGGTTGGTCTGGTAGAGGCCGTCGTAGGCGCTGATGGCTGTTAGCGATTGGCCATTAGCTGTTGGCTTTCCATTCTGCTCTACGGTAGAGATGACGGTGAAGACGGCCATGTTGGCAACGACATACACGAGAATGTAGTACATCAGCGAAGCCATGCCCGTCTGCGAACCACCAATGACTGCCAACATGATGTAGCCGGCCTGCGAGATAGAGCTGAAAGCCATGAAGCGCTTAAGCTCGCTCTGACGAATGGCAAAGAGGTTGGCAATGGTGATAGAGAGTACGATGACGACGTAGAGCATGTACTCCCAGTACTCTATCATCGGACCGAAGGCCTTCATGAGGATGACCAGTGCAGCAAAGGCTGCGGCACCCTTGGAACAGACGGAGAGGTAACCGGTGATGGGCGTCGGAGCACCCTCGTAGGTATCGGCCGTCCAAAAGTGGAAGGGCACCAGCGAGAGCTTGAATGCCAAGCCACTGAAGAAGAACACGAGACCCATGATGGACAGGGGTGAAGCCAGATAGCTGCCATTGAGCACCTGAGCGGCATCATCGAAGTAGAGCGTACCCGTAGCGGCGTAGATGAACGAAATGCCGTAAAGCATGACGCCACTGGAGAACGTAGCCACGAGGATGTATTTGGCAGCAGCCTCGGCAGACTTCTTCTTATACTTGTCGAAAGCCACTAAGCAGGCCATAGGCACTGAGGCAGTCTCGAGTCCGAGGAAGAAGATGAGGAACGAGCCGCTGGACATCATGATATACATACCGAGCAGGGTGCTCAGCACGAGCAGATGGAACTCACCAGCATAGCGGCGGGCTTCGTTCTCCAGCCAAGGCTCGGCCATCACCACGACGATAAACGTGCCGAAGGTAAGGATGAGCTTCATGACCTGAGCAGCCTGACCTGCGACATACATGCCGCCGAAGGCCTCAGCAGGACCGACGGTGGTGAGCATGATGGTCTGGCAGAGCAGCAGGGCTGCGGTGAGCTTGCCCAGCACGCCAACCTTGCGTTCGCTCTTCGTCAGGCAGAAGTCGGCAAAGAACACGATAATCAATGCGAGAACCAACAAGGCCTCGGGAATCATATTTAGAAATTGACTATATCCCATAATTTCTTTCTCCTATTAATTAGATGATGTTAGCCAAGATTGGTCCTACGGCGTCAGAGATGACGTTGCTTGCCCAGAGTGGGAACAGACCGAGGCCAGCCACACATGCGATGAGGCAGATGACGGCGACGCGCTCGTCCCAAGTAGCATCGGTGAGCTCGAGATAATGCTTGTTCTTGACCTCGCCATACAGAATCTTACCAACAACACGCAGGATGTAGACTGCCGTGACGACAATCGACGTACAAGCGATGATGGTGGCGATGCGATGGAACGAATCGGCATTCTCGAACGAACCCACGAAGATGGTCATCTCAGCAATGAAGCCCGAGAAGCCCGGCAGACCGAGGTTGGCCAAACCAGCTACGACGTAACCCACAGCGAGGAAAGGCATGATCTTCATCAGGCCGTCCAAGTAGCGGATGTCACGGGTGTGGGTACGACCGTAAATCATACCGATGAGGGCAAAGAAGAGGGCCGTCATCAGACCGTGAGAGAGCATCTGCAGGATAGCACCCGTGCAAGAGGTCTTGGTCATCATCAGCAGGGCGAAAAGCACCAGACCGCAGTGTGACACCGACGAGTAAGCGTTGATGTACTTCAGGTCGGTCTGCACGCAAGCCGAGAAGGCACCATAGACCACCGAGATAGTGGTGAGGATGAGGAATATCCAAGCCAGCTCGTTGGCTGCATCGGGCAACAGATACATAGCCACGCGGAAGCAGCCGTAGCCTCCCAGCTTCATCAGCACACCAGCGTGGAGCATAGACACAGCCGTGGGGGCTGAGGCATGACCGTCAGGTGACCATGTGTGGAAGGGGAACAGGGCGCCCAACACACCGAAGCCGATGAAGATGAAGGGGAAGAACATCTTCTGGATATCGACGGGAATGTTGTGCATGGCGGCAATCTCGTTGACGTTCATGGTGGTAGCACCGCTGAAGTAGTAGATGCCCAGCAGACCGATAATCAACAGGGCAGAACCACCCATCAGCATCAGCGTCAGCTTCATGGCAGCATACTCCTTGTTGCCGGAACCCCAGACACCAATCAGCAGGTACATAGGAATCAGCGCTACCTCGTAGAACATAAACATGGTGAACATATCGGTGCAGATGAAGAAGCCGTAAACACCCGTCGAAAGCAGGGTGAACCAAAGGAAGTACTCCTTGGTGAGGGGCTTCAGCTGCCAAGAGGCAAAGGTACCCGTGAACACGATGATGCTCGACAGGAGCAGCATCACGACAGAGATACCATCGACACCAACACTGTAGGCAATATTAAGTGGCTTGAACCAAGGCGTAGAAGCCGTCAACAGCATCACGTCGGTATTACCTGCTGCACGCTGCTGAACGAAATAGATGGTCAGCCATACGGACAGGGCCAGCAAGCACGAGGCGCCAGCCACCATCACGCCACGCACCTGATTGAGCGACTTGGCCAGCCAAAGGCCAAAGAGCATCAGGGCGGGAATTACTACGAATAATGTTAATATACTCATAATTGTACTTTCGATTTAGATTGCAAGCAGGATTAATGTTAATGCCACCGTTCCCGTGAGGAACCATACTGCATACTGACGGACATCGCCACTCTGCCAGGGACGGAGAGACTCACCAGCCTCGTTGGCACCCCAGGCCATGAAGTTGAACGTGCCGTCAACGACATGACGGTCGAACCAAGCCACAGGCTTAGAGATGCAGCGGAAGATGATGCGATGAGTGACATACTGCCAAATTTCGTCCTGATAGAAACGCTTGTAGGCTGCACGATGCAGCTTGGGGAACGTCTTATACAGACGATCTGCGATGGGCTGACTCTCACCTTTATATATATAGGTGGCGAGACAGATGCTTAGGATGGCAATAATCGTAGAAGTAGCAGCAATCTGCGTGTCGAAGTGGATGGTGTAGTTGGTACCCTCGGCGTTGACAAACTGGCCGAAGCTACCACCCCACTCTGCGAAACCTGCGATGGTAGAGTAGATACCCACACCCATCGTAATGACGCAAAGCACAATGAGAGGAATGGTCATCGTAGCAGGAGCCTCATGGGGAGTGTGGTGCTCGTGAGCCGAGCCTTGCTCGGCATGACATTTCCATTTTGGATTCTCAGTACCCCAGAAGATGCCGTAATACAGACGGAACATGTAGAAGGCGGTCATGGCAGCGATACCCGTCATAATCCAACCTACCACAGGACTGTAGGCAAAGCAGGCGGTAATGATCTCATCCTTCGAGCTGAAGCCCGAGAAGAAAGGAATACCTGCAATGGCGAAGCAGCTGATGAGGAAGGTGATGTTGGTAATCGGCATGTACTTGCGCAGACCACCCATCATAGCCATCTCGTTAGAGTGTACGGCGTGGATGATACAACCGGCACCAAGGAACAAGCAGGCCTTGAACATAGCGTGGGTGAACAAGTGGAACATACCAGCCATGAAACCCAGCTGTGCGTGATTGTCGAGCACGCCATGATGACCGGGCAGCGAAACGCCGAGGGCCACCATCATGAAAGCAATCTGAGAAATCGTAGAGAAGGCCAGCACACGCTTGATGTCGCTCTGGGCACAAGCCACAGCAGCAGCATAGAAAGCGGTGAAGACACCTACCCAGACGACGATGCTCATCTGAGGCTGAGCGTACTCAACCCAGAGCGGGAACATACGGGCAATCTGGAACACACCGGCTACCACCATCGTAGCAGCGTGGATGAGTGCAGAGACAGGCGTCGGGCCCTCCATGGCATCGGGCAGCCAGATGTGCAACGGGAACATGGCACTCTTACCGGCACCACCGATGAACATCAGCACCAGTGCTGTAGGCAGGATGAAGCCTGCGGCAGCAACGGCCTTGGCTGCATTGCCGGCGATGAACGGAGTAGTACCCTCGCCCATCACGATGTTGCCAGCAAACGAGAAGCTGAACGAATCGGTGTAGTAACCGAACATCAGGATACCGATGAGGAAGAACATATCGGCAAAGCGCGTCACGATGAAAGCCTTCTTAGAGGCAGCGATGGCGGGCTTCAACGGATAGTAGAATCCAATCAACAGATAAGAGCTGACACCCACGAGCTCCCAGAAGGTGTACATCTGGAAGATGTTGGTAGCGACAACCAGTCCGAGCATTGACATGGTGAACAGGCTCAGGAAGGCGTAGTAACGCTGGAAGCCCTTCTCACCGTGCATGTAGCCGAACGAGTAGATATGTACCATCAGCGAGACTGTCGAAATGACAATGAGCATCATGACCGAAATAGGATCCAAGAGGATACCCATGTCGAAATGCAGATTACCCAGGGGCAGCCAGGTGAAGTTATAGGGAACGATGGTAGCGTATGTGCCGTCAGCCAAACGGTCGGCACCGAAATAGGCGAAGGCCGTCAGGTAAGAGAGCACGGTAACCAGTCCCAGTGATGTCGTGCCGATAAGACCAGCTGTCTTATGCGACATCTTCATGCCAGCAAGCGCAAGAATCACGAAGGACAGCGCAGGCAGCAGAAGGATCAGAAATGAATAACTATAAACTGTTTCCATAACCATTTACCATTTCATGTTCTTGATACTGTCAACGCTATCGCTACGGAAGTTGCGGTAGACATTGATGATAATAGCAATAGCCACAGCCGACTCGGCAGCTGCCACACCGATGACGAACAGGGTCATGAACATACCCTCCATGCCATTGGGATAGAGCAGACGGTTGATGGCTGCGAAATTGATGTCAACGGCGTTGAGCACCAGCTCGACAGAGATGAGCATGGCGATCAGGTTGCGACGTGTCACGAAACCATAGACACCGATGAAGAACAACAGGGCGCTAAGCGCGAAATAACATTCTACAGGTATCATAGCTTACTTCTCCTCCTTTTCTTTACGTGCAACAACCAAGCCACCGATGATGCAGGCCAGCAGGAACAGCGAGATGAACTCGAAAGCGAGCACATACTGATACTTGCCAGCACCCACGAGGGCCGTACCAATCTCTTTCATAGGAACCTCCACGTTGGCAGGAGCCATTGTGAAGAAGCCCGTCTTCAGCAGAATGAGGCTTACCACCACCAGTCCGGCGAGGGCTGCCAGTCCACCACCAATCATCTTGCTGGACTTGACGCGCTCCTCCAGACCCTGAAGGGTGCGTTTCGATACCAGCTGGATGGCGAAGACATAGATCATCGTAACGCCACCGGCATATACGCTAATCTGAGCGGCTCCCAGGAAGGTGTAGTCGAGCAGGAAATAGATGCCTGCCACACCAAAGAGCACGAACAACATGAATGTTGCGGCTCGCATAATTCTCGTTGTGGTGACACACATCAGCGCTGA
>JBGUIA010000047.1:0-7461 GCA_045112595.1 Prevotella sp.
GGCCAATTGATAGTACGGTGTTCCAGCCTTAATTCCTAAAGCCTTGGCCTCATTTGAACGGGCAACTATACATCCATCGTTGTTCGACAGGACTACCACTACAGCATGTTCCAAATCTGGCCGGAAAACACGTTCGCAGCTTACGTAGCAATTGTCTGCGTCTATGATGCCGTACATTAGAAATCATCGTCCTCCTCGACGGATAAGAACTTAGCATTCTGCTCTTCTGCCATCTTCATGAACAGCTCTTCCGAACCACCTCCTTTAACTATGGCCCTGCTAATGGATTTCATTGTCTGTTTTTTCACGGGACGCTTTAAGACTTTATACCAAGAAAGGAATTCTTCTATATCCTTCTCCTGTGTAAAATCGTATGTGGCCTGGAATCTGCTGTTGGAAGTCTTCAGCTGGTTTATCAGTTTCTTTGCCAGTTTCCTATAAGAACTCTCTCCCTGACCATGTTCTCTTTTAACCTTTTCACGCAGTTGTTTGAGGTCATTCTGGGCATTACTTAACTCTGCCTTGAATCCCTTCCTCATTTTTTGAAGAGCTAATTCATCCTTCCTGAATACAGGATCCATCGACCTTACATGAAGATAGCAATTATACGAATGGGCTGTTTCTTCAAACCATGCCCCAACCCTCGCATCGGTTATCAGAGTCTCAACGGCACTCCTCATGGACTTCGTAAGGGGTATTCTCCGCATGGCCAATTCCCAAAGGAGTTTGTTCACATCTTCTATAGTAGCAATGCTATTGAAACCGATTTCCGACAGGACTTCTTGTGCTTCCTGAATATCCCCATCACTGGCGGGCTCTTTTTCAGCAGGCCTCGTGTCAAAGAATGGAGCCAATTGGGCATCTGAATATGGTGGGAAGGTACACTTCAACCATACTTTTTTCCGTTCAATCCATGAATTAATGGACTCTATATAACGTTCTGCCTTGGGTTCTCCTTCACATTTCTCCTTCACATATGCTGTTTCCAGTTCAAACAATGCTTCGTGGAAGATAACACTCAGCATATCTTCATCAATATGCTTATTCAGGATACGATTGTTAGGCTTATTGGTCTCACTATATGGGAACTTAATCCCTGCAGCAGCCAACTGTCTTCTTACGAAGTCCTTAGCCTGTATATGAAGTTCTTCTCCCTGCTGATTAATGTTGACCACAATGGCTCTATGACCATATGCTCGCAGAAGGTCTATCAGGTATTCCGTTGCGTGATTTAGGCTATCCATCATATTTTCTCTAAAGTTCTGATCACATGAATCACCACACCCCAAACCTCGAAATACTCAGGTGTGTCAATCTTAAATACCGGGTATTCATCATTGGCAGGGCGCAACTCGATATAGCCATCGTCTTTATGGGTCAGATCCAGGTACTTCATCGTGAAGCCTTCACCACCCCACCATGCAACGACAATGGAGCCGTCATGCGGCTGAATAGCCCTGTCGATAATCACACGGTCGCCGTCGAAGATGCCAGCCTCTATCATTGAATCCCCCTCAACATCGCCGTAGAACGAAGCTTCTGGATGTTTGATGTAGTCGCGGTTGAAGTCCAGCGTTTCGTGCGAGTAGTCAATGTTAATCGGAAATCCCGCTGCAACCTCCGCATGTTCCAGCTCCAGTTTGGTGTCAAATACACCTTTGATTATCTTGATGTTACCCATAAATCCTAATAATTCTCAATTTCAGGCACAAATTTACGCATTATTATTCATATTTCGCCTTAAATGACTAAATTTGCAACATTATTTAGGAGAATTGTAGTGAAAGAGATTAATTATAAGGACATGAAGTTCATGAAATAATAAATAAGATAAATGTTATGGCTACAAAGATTGCATTTTTCGACGCAAAGAGTTATGACCGTGAGAACTTCAACAGTACTAACGGCGAGTTTGGTTTCGACATCACGTACTACAAGGAGCGGCTGAGCCTGAATACGGTGTCGCTGACGAAAGGCATGGATGCCGTGTGCATCTTCGTCAATGCCGAGTGCGACTACCGTGTGATAGAGCGCTTGAAGGAGAACGGTGTGAAGATTATTGCCCTGCGCTGTGCAGGCTTCAACAACGTTGACATCAAGGCAGCACGTGAGGCGGGTATCAAGGTGGTTCGCGTCCCGGCTTATTCGCCCCATGCCGTGGCTGAATATGCTGTCACGTTGATGCTCGCCCTGAACCGCAAGGTTTATCGCTCTGTCTATCGCACCCGTGAAGGCAACTTCCGCTTGGGAGGGCTCATGGGCTTCGATATGTATGGCAAGACGGCAGGCATCATCGGCATGGGACGCATCGCTAAGGAACTGATTAAGATCCTTCGTGGCTTCGGCATGAACATCCTTGCCTATGACCTCTATCCAGACGAAGCTTTTGCCAAGGAGTATCAGGTAAAGATGGTGACGCTTGACGAGCTGTACGAAGGTTCTGACATCATCTCGCTTCACTGTCCGCTGACGGAAGAGACCAAGTTCATCATCAACAATGACAGCATCACGAAAATGAAGTACGGTGTGATGATTATCAACACCGGGCGTGGCAAACTCATCAAGACAGAAGACCTTATCAACGGGTTGCGCTCGCATCAGGTGGGTTCTGCAGCCCTCGATGTGTATGAGGAGGAAGCTGACTATTTCTATGAGGATCGCTCAGACAGGATGATCGATGATGACAAGCTGGCTCTGCTGCTGATGATGCCGAACGTTATCGTAACCTCCCATCAGGCTTTCTTCACCAAAGAGGCCACCCACAACATCGCTGTCACGACGCTCCAGAACATCCGTGATTTTGAGGAGGGGAAAGAACTGGTAAATGAAGTGAAATAGTGTTTGTACTGATTTGAGATTGCCCTGTATCATGTAAATCGTTCAATAAAATCTATGCCCAAGGAACGGAACAAGGCAGACGGCTATCGCGAGAAGGCTTACGAGGGCGACACCAAGGCGATGAACAACCTTGGGGTCTGCTACGAGCGTGGCACTGGCGTGAAAGTCAGCCTTGAACTTGCGTTTGAATGGTATATGAAGGCTGCAGAGCTGGGTGATGTCTATGGCTGCTTCAACGTAGGTGAGTGCTACTATCACGGAAAAGGCGTAGAGCAGGATGCGGTAAAGGCCTTCGAGTGGTATATGAAAGCTGCCGACAAAGGTGACATGCAGTCGCAGGTGAACGTGGCCAACGCCTACTACCTTGGCGATGGTGTCGAACAAGATCACCATAAGGCTTTCCTTTGGTACAGGGAGGCTGCCTTCCAAGGCCATGTGCAGAGTCAGAAGAACTGCGGTGCGGCTTATTGGAATGGCGATGGTGTGGAGAAGGACTTGGAGGAATGTGCTTTCTGGTATGAGCTGGCGGCCAATGGAGGTGATGCTCAGGCACAGTTCGCCACAGGCTGGTTCCTGATGACCGGCACAGGCGTACCTGTCGATGAGAAGAAGGGCCTGAAGTGGATTCATAAAGCCACCTTCCAAGGCTATCAGCCTGCAATTGACTATTGCAAGGAGCATGGGTACAAGTGGTATTAAAGGTATGATAACTATTGACACAACAAATATGTGTTCGCACCTGCAACGCAAGCTATTCGAAGAGGATGGCATATATCATTCTCTATGGATAGCCATGCAGGATGATCCAGAACTGACAGCAGTAGTCCGCTCTCGTCAGTTACATATCTACCGCAATGGCCAAAAGGTATTGGTGCTGGCAGGCAAGTCTGCACCAAAGATTATCAGAAGGGATTCGATTTGTGAGCTTTTGCAAATTGAGCGAATAAAGTGGATGGAGCAACGCTTCAATAATGCCTTGGCTGCCATCAAAGATGAGTCTGCTGCTTCGTCGAAGGCTATCAAAGAGGATGTTGCCGAACTCAGCAAATACTATGGCAGTGAGTTGTGGAAACTGGACTTTGCTGCTGACGAAGCAGGGAATCTTCCTCCAGACCTCAAACGCGGAGTACTGTCAGAAGATGGTATTTGGAATCTGCTCTCTGACTATCGTAATATTCAAAAGAAGAAGCAATGATAGCAAACGCTCTGCTATATTATCTGATAGTTATCACCATCGTGACCTTCCTGGTCTATGGTATTGACAAATGGAAGGCCAAGCAAGGCAGCTGGCGCATATCGGAAGCGTCCTTGCTGATATTGGCAGTTATTGGTGGCAGCATCGGCGCTTTGTTCGGTATGAAAGTATGGCATCATAAGACGATGCATAAGAAGTTTAAGTATGGCCTCCCGCTGATTCTGTTGGCACAGATAGCACTTATATACCTTCATATTAGATCGTTAAGATGAAGAAAGAAACTATTCTTATCGCTGATAAAACTTGCATCATATACAAGTCTGAGCAGCCAGAATATCTGCTGATTCAGCCAATTGATGAGCATGACTTGGAGGCTTTGGACAATGAGGTGGCAGTGGTTCAGTCCCTGACCAATAAGTCCTTTACGCTCGTAGCGTTTAAGATTAAAGATTGGCAAAGCGAGCTAACACCTTGGAAAGCTCCGGCAGTCTTTGGGAAGATTCCCTTTGGGGATGGAGCTGTAGCGACGCTTTCTTTCATCAAGGATACGCTGATTCCTCAGTTGGAGCAAAAGCAACTGTTCGATAAGGACAAGATGCAATGCGTGTTAGGTGGCTACTCTTTGGTAGGTTTCTTTGCCTTATGGTCAAGTTATCAGACAGAATTATTCAATGGTATCGCAGCCGTATCACCATCCGTCTGGTATCCTCAATGGATGGAGTATGCAGAGATCAACAAGCCTTTGGCTACTTCCGTTTATCTCAGCCTTGGTGATAAGGAAGAGAAGACGAAGAACCCCACAATGGCCCAGGTTGGCAACTGTATTCGCAAACAACAGGAACTGTTGACAGCACAAGGTGTCAACGCCATTCTTGAATGGAATCCCGGCAATCACTTCCAGCATTCTGATGAAAGAACGGCCAAGGGATTTGCATGGATAATCAGTCAGACCTGACATCCCTGTGAACTGAAGCAAACTAAACATCTGCCCAAGGGTTTCAGGTAGTCCGCCCAAGCCTCCCTACCAGTCCGCCCAGGCCGGACTCCCACGTAGGGGTAAAAAACACCCACCTACAAAGATGCAAGTGGGTGATTTCGTTGATTTAAAGAATTCATGGAAAAGCCTTTTTACTATCGCTTGTCGGGCACACCGTAGTCCATCCAGCGCTCCTGGGGGTAGTAGCCCTTCAGCGTCTTTTTCTTCTCGGCATAGGCCTCCTTCACGCTATCCATTGCGACCTTCAGTTTGGCCACCGTTGGGGTGAGCTGCTCACGAATACTGTCCACCTCGGCGTTTACGGCCTCCAGTTCCTTGACGGCCTGTTCCATTGCGTTGATCTCATCGTTGGTGACGCCACGTTCACCCATTTCCTTGACATGACGGCGCAGACCCTCTACGAGGCCGCGGCTTTTCTCAATCTGAATCTCTACTGTTTTTGACATAATTCTGTTGCTTTTAAAGTGATACATTAGGATTAAAACCTACCGCAAAATTAACAAAAAAAGTCGATTTTACGAACGCTACAAAGCATCACTATTTCGATTTTTTAAGATGAAAACAGCCTGTGTTTTAACTTTTATTTGTACCTTTGCAGCCGATTTCAACAACGACTCTATAGCTTGGTAGAGCTTACAACTCCACAGATATTTATGGACAAAACAAACGTTACGAAAAGAGTGACGGCTACCATCCTGTCGATGTCGCTGCTCACCGTGATGGCAGGAGCCGCCATCGCCCCCGCACTGGGCATCATCAAGGCTCACTTCTCTCAGGCAAACGACCTGCTGGTACAGCTCATCGTGAGCATGCCCGCGCTGCTCATCATCGTCACCAACTTCTTTTTCCTCTCCATCAGTCGATGCCTGCGGACAAGGGCCATTGCCACTACGGGGCTATTGCTCTATGTGACGGCAGGAGCGGGATGTTTCTTCGTCAATGACATCCATGTGTTGCTTGTAATGCGAGCCATGCTTGGCATCAGCGTCGGACTCATCATGCCACTCTCTACTGGGCTGCTGGCCTACTACTTCCCTCCAGAGGAACAGGCGCGGCTGATGGGACTCTCGGCTGCCATGAACCAGATGGGAGGTGTGGTAGCAACGTTGTTGGCAGGACTGTTGGCTACGATTGAGTGGAACTACGCCTTCCTGGTCTATCTCATGGGACTGATAGCCGTCGTGATGGTGTGGCTGTGGCTACCAAATGAGCAACTCGGCTCTGCCAACAAGCGTGGCATCCCCTTCGAACCTCGCCAATTGCTGAAGTTTCATCCCTCAGTTGTTGGCATGCTTTTGCTGATGATGATTTTCTTCGTGTTCCCAACCAACTTCGCCATCATCACCCGCCAGCAGACAGCACTTTCCAGCGAGGCCGTCACAATGATTATGGTTGGACTCGATGTCGTGGCTTTTTTCGTGGGAATAGTCTTTGGTTCTCTGATGCACTGGTTCCGCCAGCCCATCAAATACTTCGCCCCGCTATTCTTCCTTTTGGGCTATGCAGCCTATCTCGTTCCCAGAGTCACGATGATACTGCTTGGCTCTGTGTTTATCGGTATAGCCAACGGTGTGGGCGTACCTTATCTGAATACCATTGCCAGCATCAAGGGAGGCAAGAACTCTGCCACCACTGTCATGCCCCTGCTCTCCGCTGCCCTCTATTTGGGTCAGTTCATTTCGCCCCTCATGGTCATGCCCTTGTCGCACCGCCTGTTTGGAGCCGACCTCACTGCTCCCTACAAGGTAGCCATTCTGCTCTGTTTCGTCTTCTTCATTCAGGTCTGGGCAACGCGCCATTTTCAAAGTCTGCCGCCGAAGCAATAACTATGTACTATTGGATAATACTGTCAATGTTTAAACGAGTTTAATAAATTGTCAGCATAGTTTAAGCGGGTTTAAAATCCGTGCCATAATGGCCTTCTGCGATTGACATTTTGTCACTTGAACCACTAATCGGCATGTAAATTGCTTCTCTGTAGGTGAGAGCCGAAGCGAAAGTAGAGGCAATCAATTAACAAAATGTCAAACTTAAAAATATAATTGGAGGTAATGATTATGTTGAACGGATTGATGAGAAACAATGGCTGGCTGCCTACAGTATTCGATGATTTCTTTAACACTGACTTCATGCCTCGCGCTAACAGCACAGCACCAGCAGTCAATGTCAAGGAGAGTGAAACGGCTTATATCATGGAGCTTGCAGCCCCTGGCATTAAGAAAGAATATTGCCGTGTGGCCATCAACGACGAGGGCAACCTCACCATCGCCATTGAAAACAAACAGGAGCACAAGCAAGAGGACAAGCACCATCACTATCTGCGCCGCGAGTTCAGCTACTGGATCTACGAGCAGAGCTACACGCTGCCTGATGATGTGGTGAAGGATCAGATCTCTGCCAAGGTCGAGGACGGCATTCTGACCGTCACCAT
>JBGUIA010000048.1:0-50529 GCA_045112595.1 Prevotella sp.
GAACGACAAGGTTGCTCAGGCCACGATTGGCAATCTGGCGGAGGGTGCCAAGACCGGCGCCGCCGTGAAGACCATCAAGCTGCTGGCACAGAGCACCGGCGACTTCACCCGTGAGGAGCTGAAGAAGGACGTGAAGCTGAGCTGGACTGACAAGACCAAGGCTGAGATTGCCGCAGCCAAGGGCGAGACGGCCGGAACCACGAATGGCAGTGGTAGTTCGAACACGAATCCCACGAATCCCACGAATGGCGGCGGCACCAACACCGGCGGTGACAACACTGGCGGTGGTGACAACGGCGGCGGCAACGACGACGACATGGGACAGGACTAGCGAGGGCTGAGGGCTGAAGGCTGAGGGCTGAAGGCTGAGGGCTGAAGGTCAATTAAAAGAGCAAGCTCGCATTGCTGCGAGCTTGCCTTTTTTAGTTTATGATGCAGACAGTCTTTTCTTTTTTAGTCGCCTTCGGCGAGAAATCTTTCAAAATCATTCAAATCGCTCAAAATCTCTTTATATTATTTGTTAGATTTGTTAGATTTCTCTGACCTTGGTCAGAGTGTGGCGCTGCAATCTGCCCCGCGAGGGGCACTCCTATTTTTTTAGTCCCCAACTCTCCCCCTGAACAGGGGGAGACGGAGGGGGTCTTTACTTAACCACGACCTTACGTCCACTATTCATTC
The DNA here is from genome assembly GCA_045112595.1 of Prevotella sp. Taxonomy (GTDB): domain Bacteria; phylum Bacteroidota; class Bacteroidia; order Bacteroidales; family Bacteroidaceae; genus Prevotella. The sequence continues at coordinate 679 of JBGUIA010000048.1, forward strand.
CTAATCTGAGAGTCAGGATGCGTCTTACGCTCTGGTTGATACGCTCCTCGCTGAGGGTGCCGTTGTTCACGGCAGCGACAACGCCATCGAAGGCCTCGATAAAGTCGCGAGGACCAAGCACGATATCCACACCAGCCTTGATGCTGCCCACAGCTGCCTCGGCACTGGTGTAGTGCTGGGTGATAGCTCCCATCTCCATGCCGTCGGTGATGATGATGTTCTGATAGCCTAACTCGCCGCGCAGCTTGTCTTGCAGGACGACGGACGACAGCGTGGAGGGAATGTTGGAACCTGTGACATTAGGTACAGCGATATGGGCAGTCATGATAAGCTGACAGCCCCACTGGATGCCAGCACGGAAGGTCACCATCTCACACTGCTTCATCTCGTCCCAAGTCTTCAGCGACTGTACGTAGCCCGTGTGCGTGTCGGCCGTCGTGTCACCATGACCAGGGAAGTGCTTGATGCAACCTGTAATACCCGCATCCTTCAGTCCCTGCAGGTAGTTTGTCACCATCGGTGCTGCCACCTCAGGCTTGTCGCTGAAGGCACGGGGACCGATGATGATGTTGTCCGGATTGGTGTTCACGTCAGCCACGGGAGCAAAGTCGATGTCGAAGTCGTATTTCTTCAGGTAGGTACCGATGGTGTTGCCACATTCGTAGGCATTCTTCGGGTCGCCGGTAGCACCGATAGCTGCCATCGACTCGTATTTCTTGACGTGAAAGTTGGGATTGTTGGCTATCAGGATGGCGGTCAGAAACGTGAATAGTTTACAATTGTTCTTCATTATCATTATTTATAAGTTTTAGTCTTTAGAACGATTATGCGGCAAAATTACAAAAAAAATACTTGAAGCGCAAAAAATCAGGCATTTTTTTTCATTTTCAGACAAGATTGAAAGGTATAATTCAAATTTTAATGAGAGAATGTCCTATAATATATTCAGGGAATTGAGGAATACGATGATGATGGCGATGGGGATGATCCAGCGCAGGAGGACGAGATAGACAAACGAGACCACGCGTGAACCCTGATATCTGGTCTGGGGAGCAAACCATCCTGTAAACAGCGCCATAGATAATACTCCAAGTGGCATCAGGAAATTTGTGACAATGTCGTTGAAATTGTCAAAGAGGTTCTTCCCCATGATGGTGAGCCAGTCGGCATGACCCGTCAGCGACAGTACACACAACGTATTGATTACAACCAGTATCAGACAGGTAACCATCACACTCTGATGCCTGTTGAGTGGATGTTTGGTTTCTGACGTTGCCTCACAGAAAAAGGCTACCATCACCTCCATCAGGGAGATGGTTGAGGTGAGGGCTGCGACACACATCAGGGCGAAGAAAGCGACACTGGTGATGGTCGGACTGAACATGTGCATAAACACTGCCGGAAGTGTGACAAATGTCAGTTCCGGTCCTTCCGTTGGACTGAACCCGAAGGCAAATACGGCAGGCAGGACAATGGTGCCGGCAAGTAACGACACGATGATGACCAGGATAATCATTTGCAGCGACGTACGGGTAACATTTTGCTCCTTCGGCATGTATCCTCCATAGGTAATGAGTACACCGACACCAACGGATAAGGTAAAGAAACTAAGTCCCATGGCTTCGAGTATGACATTCGCATTGATTTTCGAGAAATCGGGTTCGAAGAGGAAGCGCAGTCCGGCGGTTCCGCCGTCGAGAGTCACCATGTGGATTGCCATCACGATTAACATGATGAACAGCAATGGCATGAGAATCTTGCTTAGCCGCTCAATACCCTTGTTGACGTCGAACCACAATACCGCTGCCGTCAGGACAATGGAGATGACGGCATAGATTATCATCAGATGGGCATTTCCCTCGAAAGTGTTGAAGAAGGCCGTGAGCTGGGAGGCATCCATGCCGGCAAAGGAGTTCGACGCTGCTTCTACCATGTAGAATATGCACCATCCTGTGACGACAAAATAAAAACCCAAGATGAACGTCGAGGACAGCAGGCATGTCCATGACAGCCATTGCCAGCGATTAGAGCCGGTCAGGGCGCGGAAGGCGCCGAAGGCAGTCTTACGCGACAGCTTGCCTATCAGGAACTCGTTCATCACCAACGGCAATCCGAAGATGATTGAACAGACGATATACAGGATGATGAATGCACCGCCACCACTTTCACCAACCGTATAGGGGAACTTCCAGATACTGCCTAACCCTACGGCACTGCCTGCAGCGGCCAGCAAAACTCCGATTTTCGACGAAAATGATTTCATATTCTTTAATATGACAAAATTTCTACACCGTGTTCGGTCATGAGGAGCGTATGTTCCCACTGAGCGGAGGGCAGTTCATCGTCGGAGATAACTTCCCATCCGTAGGGATCCTCGGAGTCGATGAAAACTTTCCACGAACCCATATTGATCATCGGTTCGATGGTGAAGACCATTCCCGGAACGAGCAACATGCCGTTGCCCTTCTGCTGGAAATGAGCCACTTCGGGGTCTTCGTGGAAGGCGCACCCTACCCCATGGCCGCAGAGATCACGGACGACACCATAGTGGTAGCGCTTGGCATGCTTTTCAATGGCTTTGCCGATATCGTTCACCCAGCCCCAAGGCTTTGCGGCCTCCATACCAATCTCCAGACACTCCTTGGTGACACGCACCAGCTGTTCCTTCTCGGGTGTGGTTTTGCCAATGATGAACATGCGCGAAGCGTCGGCATAATAGCCGTCGAGAATGGTAGTGAAATCGACATTGATGATATCTCCCTCTTCGAGAATGTCCTCGGCTTTGGGAATGCCGTGACAGACGACCTCGTTGATGCTCGTACAGACGCTCATAGGGAACGGAGGGGTTTCGCCATCCTCGATGTCATAGTTCAGACAGGCGGGAATGGCGCCGTGTAAGGCACAGTAGTCGCGACAGATCTGGTCAATCTCCAACGTCGACATACCCGCACAAATCTCCTGTTCGACTGCATCGAGCACACCGGTATTCACCACACCAGCACGGCGGATGCCCTCAAGCTGTTCCGGTGTCTTGATAAGGTCGGGCGTAGGCACCAGCGCCCCTTTGTTTTCCAGATACATAATGCGCTTGTCAAACTCAGTAGGTTGCTGTCCGGGCTTGCAGCGCCATCTTCTTTTTACCATAGTTTTCTTATTTTTGTGTGCAAAGATAATACTTTTTTCGGAAAGTGGCACGGAATTTGCAGAAAAAGAATCGAAAATTGTAAAATAGATAAATTGCAAATAGTAAAATCATCAAATAAAAAAGAATATGCAAAAAGGTAACATCGGGGTTACGACTGAGAACATTTTCCCCGTCATCAAAAAGTTTCTCTACTCAGACCATGAGATTTTCCTGCGCGAGATGGTGTCGAACGCCGTAGATGCCACGCAGAAGCTGAAGACGCTGGCCCAGCAGGGCGAGTTCAAGGGCGAACTGGGTGACTTGACAGTACATGTGGCACTGGATGCCGACAAGGGCACCATCACCATTTCTGACCGCGGTATCGGTATGACCGAAGAGGAAATCGACAAGTACATCAACCAGATTGCTTTCTCGGGCGTCAACGACTTCCTCGAGAAGTATAAGGACAATGCCAACAACATCATCGGACACTTCGGATTGGGCTTCTATTCCAGCTTTATGGTTTCGAAGAAGGTGGAGATTGTGACGCGTTCGTACAAGGACGGCGCCAAGGCCGTAAAATGGAGCTGTGATGGCAGTCCTGCCTACGAGATTGACGAAGCAGAGCGCGAGGATCGCGGTTCTGACATCATCCTTTATCTGGACGACGACTGCAAGGAATTCCTTGAAAAGGAGCGCATCCAGCAGTTGCTGACGAAGTACTGCAAGTTCATGGCTGTGCCCGTGGCTTTCGGCAAGAAGCAGGAATGGAGCAGCGAGGAAAAGAAGATGGTAGATACGCAGGAGGATAACCTCATCAACAACGTAGAGCCGCTGTGGACGAAGGCTCCTGCATCGCTGAAGGACGAGGACTACACGAAGTTCTATCGCGAGCTCTACCCCATGAGCGACGAGCCGATGTTCTGGATTCACTTGAACGTCGATTACCCCTTCAATCTGACGGGTATTCTCTATTTCCCCCGCATCAAGTCGAACATCGACCTGCAGCGCAACAAGATTCAGTTGTATTGCAACCAGGTATTTGTGACCGACCAGGTAGAGGGTATCGTGCCCGAGTTCCTGACGCTGTTGCACGGTGTAATTGACTCACCAGATATTCCTCTGAACGTCAGTCGTTCCTACTTGCAGAGCGACCGTGAGGTAAAGAAGATTTCGACCTATATCACTAAGAAGGTGGCCGACCGCTTGCAGGCTATCTTCAAGGAGGACCGCAAGCAATATGAGGAGAAATGGGACGACCTGAAGCTCTTCATCAACTACGGCATGCTCAGTGAGGAAAGCTTCTACGACCGCGCCAAGGAGTTTGCACTCTTCAAGGACACGGAGGGCAAATACTTCACCTTCGACGAATACAAAACACTGATCGAGGGCGCTCAGAAAGACAAGGACGACCAGCTCGTCTATCTCTACGCTACCGACAAGGAGGAGCAGTACTCGTACATCCAGGCTGCTAAGGACAAGGGCTACAGTGTGCTGCTGTTAGACGGACAGCTCGACGTTCCTGCCATTCAGATGTTGGAACAGAAGTTTGAGAAGAGCCGTTTTACCCGTGTAGACTCTGACATCATTGACCGCCTTATCGTGAAAGACGATGCGCCGAAATCGAATCTGACAGAAGACGAGTCTGCCAATTTGTCACAGGTATTCCGTTCGCAGATGCCGAAAATGGAGAAGACAGAATTCATGGTTGAGGTGCAGAGCTTAGGCGCAGAGCAGCGTCCTGTCGTCATCACGCAGAACGAATGGATGCGTCGTATGAAGGAGATGAGCCGCTTCCAGCAAGGCATGAACTTCTATGCGCAAATGCCTGATTCCCTGAATCTTGTGCTCAACGCAGACCACCCGCTGGTAAAGCGTGTATTGGACGACTGCAAGGCAACGACCGAGGAAACGCTGAAACCCATCGAGAGCGAACTGAAGGGTCAGGAAGCCCGTCTCGCTGCCATCCGTCAGCAACAGGAAAAGAAGAAGCCCGAGGAACTGACACAGGATGACAAGGACATGAAAGCTGAGTGCGAAAAGGCCGTACAGGAGCAGAAAGACAAGAAGCAGAGTGTGCTCAACGATTATGCCGCTAAGAACGACATCGTCCATCAGCTCATTGACCTGGCACTGTTGCAGAATGGCATGTTAAAGGGCGAAGCTTTGGACAAGTTCCTGAAGCGCTCCGTGGACCTCATCAAGTAAATTCTACCACATAAACAAAGAGAAGCCTCCCGACAGGAGGCTTCTTTCTTTTTGTCCTATGATAATCCAGACTATTCTGACTTGAACAAGTCCTTGATACCACCGATACTTCCCATGAGGTTCGTGGCCTCGTAAGGCAGATAGACGGTCTTGGTCTTATCGCCAGTAGCCAACTCTTGCAGCATCTGGATATACTTCTGAGCCAAGAGGTAGTTGGCAGGATTGGTCGATTTGCCTACAGCCTCGCTGATGAGTTCGATGGCCTTAGCCTCAGCTTCAGCCTTGCGGATACGAGCCTGAGCCTCACCTTCTGCGTGCAGAATAGCCTGCTGTTTTTGAGCATCGGCACGATTGATGATAGCTGTCTTCTCACCCTCAGATGCCAGAATCTCGGCAGCCTTCTCACCCTCAGAGGTCAGAATCTGTGCACGCTTGTTACGCTCGGCCTGCATCTGCTTCTCCATCGCGTTCAGTACGGTTGCGGGAGGCACGATATCCTGCAACTCTACGCGGTTTACCTTGACACCCCACTTGTCGGTAGCGTCGTCCAATACAGCGCGCAGCTTGGTATTGATGGTGTCGCGCGAGGTCAGCGTCTCGTCCAGTTCCAACTCACCAATGATGTTACGCAGGGTGGTCTGCGTCAGCTTCTCAATGGCGTTGGGCAGGTTCGAAATCTCATAGACGGCCTTGAAGGGATCTACAATCTGGAAGTACAGCAAGGCATTGATTTCCATCTGGATGTTATCCTTGGTAATCACGTTCTGCGAGGGGAAGTCGTACACCTGTTCGCGGAGGTCGATGCTGTTCGAGTAGGTATAGCGGCCACGCGAGAGCACGACGATGTCCTTAGCGCGGTCAATGAAGGGGATGATGATGTTGATACCGGGATTCAGCGTAGCATAGTAGCGACCCAGACGTTCGATGATTTTGGTTTCCGACTGCGGGATGATGACCAGTGCCATCTTGGCGAAGAGAATAACGCAGACGATGATGACGATTAATACATAACTCATAATGTCCATAATTTTGATAGTTTATTGTTTATTGTTTAAGCTTATTGTTTACAGCGTTTCTACTGTGATAATGGTGCTTTCGCGGTTGACGACACGCACAGTGGTCCCAACGGGAATGTCCGTACTGCTGACGGCTTTCCACAGGTCTCCGTCAATCTGTACATAGCCGCTGGCATTTGCCGTGATAGGCTCCGTCACTCGTCCCGTACGTCCTAACAACGCATCAGCGTTGCTGGGTTTGTTCGGTTCGTTTTTGTGCAGATAGCGCAATGCTACAGGCCGGACGGTAAAGATCGACAGCAGTGAAAACAATGCGAAGATGGCCAGTTGCCAATAGACATTCAGCCCCAGTACGGCTCCGATGATGGCAAAGACAGCACCGATAGAGAAGCAGATGATGAAGAAATCACCCGATGAGAGTTCCAGAATCAGGCACAGTACGGCAATGATGGCCCATACCTGCCACATGTTTTGCAAGAAATACTCAATCATACGCGTTCATTATTATTAATTATACATTATTTTATATAGACAGTACAAAGTCATCCCAATCTTTTGTCGAGCCTTTGCGGCCGAAAACCTTCTGATAGAGCCGGCTGCGTGTCGAGGCAATGCTCTCCTTCGAATGTGCCGTCAGCGTAGCGATATCCTTGGGTTGCATGCGTATCTTGATGAGCAGACTGACATGATAGTCTTGCTCGCTCATGCGATAGAGGCTGTACAACTTGTCGGTAAATCCCGTGTAGGTATTGTTTACCACCTCTGTCAGTTCCGCCCATTCGGCCTCCGGCATGTTCTTTCCGTCTGCCAGGTATTGCTTGATGCGCTGGTAAACGTCCGACGAGAAGATGTCGTTCACGTCCTGCGCATGTGTCCGTTGTTCCATCACGGCAATTTTCTGCATGGCGTGGATGTTGTCCAGTCGGCTTTGCAGGAGTTGCATCTTACGTCGGTTGCTCTGCAGCACCACTATAAATAAGGTGATGTAGAACACGGTGCAGATGATGAGCAGAAACAGCTCGCGGTCGGTCAGTATCATGTTTTTTATTCGTTTGATTGATTTTGTTGCTGCAAAATTAGTAAATAATTGCTTTACTTGCAAGAAAAATGGTTTGCAAAAATGCGCAAAGAGCCATTTGCAAACATTTGCGAAGGAGAAAACAATAAGAATGAATAGAAAATGGCACCATTGGCACAAAAAAAGAGGCGCTGGCCTCTTCTTTTTTTATTCGTCTTTCTTCAGCGGAATGGTGAAACTGAATACGGAGCCTTCGCCTTCGACAGATTCGACGTAAGCATCACCACCATTCTTGCGCGCAAAGTCCTGACACAGTTGGAGACCCAGTCCGGAACCTTCCTCACCGCCTGTACCATACGTCGTTTCACCCTTATGGAAGATGCTGTCCACACGATCAGCGGCAATACCGACACCGTGGTCCTGCACGCAGATTCGGGCAAAATCACCCTCACGCTTGTAGAACACCTCAATGCCCTTGCCCTCTGGGGTAAACTTAACGGCATTCGATATGAAGTTACGAATGACGGTCTTGATCATATCATTATCCGCACGAACTGTCAGCTTCTCTTCAGCAGGCAGATACTGCAAATGGATTTTCTTCATCTCGGCAATCATCTTGAAGATATCCACAACGCCAGGAACGACATCGTCCAAGTCAATGTCCTGATAGACGACATTCAGGCGACCCGTCTGGCTCTTCGTCCATTTCAACAGGTTATCCAACAGGTCGTGGGTCTCTTCCGATTCACGATTAGCTTTGTCCAACAAGCCGAAGATCTCATCTCCCACTACATCGGGCGACACCACGTTGACAGCGAGGTTGAGCACCATACGGATAGAGGCCATTGGGGAACGCAGGTCGTGAGCAATAACGGAATACATCTTGTCGCGGTTCGAGATGGTGCGCTTCAACTCTTCGTTCTGCCTCACAATAATGCGCTTGGCGGCCACCAGCTGAATCTGGTGCATCACGCGCATGACAAGCTCTTCCTTATTAAACGGTTTTGTCAGGAAGTCGTTGGCACCTACCTGGAAACCCTTCACCAAGTCACTGGGATTATTCAACGCCGTCAGGAAAATGATGGGGATATCCATCGTCTCGGGGTCCTTCTTCAGAATGACTGCCGCATCAAAACCGCTGATATCAGGCATCATCACGTCGAGCAATATCAAATCGGGCTTCTCGGCCTTTGCCTGCTCAATACATGCATTACCGCAATTGGCAGTACAAACCTGGAATTTCTCATTGGTGAGGAGAATCTTCAGCAGAAGCACATTGCTGACCACATCGTCAACGATTAGGATTTTATAATCGCTTCGGTTTATTTGTGACTCAAAACTTTCGTTCAGTTCCATTTTGCTTAGGGTTTCGTTATTTTCAGCTGCAAAAATAGCAAATATTTAGCATTCCGCCAAATATTTGCTACTTTTTTTTACATGAAAGCCCTTTTTCAGGCTAAAAAGCCTTAAAAGTCCTTCGTCATTTCCTTCACTTCGGCATTGATGTGGTCGATGAACTCCTGAATAGTCATCACCTTCTGCTCGCCACCGCCCTGAGGACGTACGGCAACGGTGCCATCCTGTTGTTCCTTCTCACCAACAATCACCATATAAGGAATACGCTTCAACTCGTTGTCGCGAATCTTACGACCGAGCTTCTCGTTGCGCAGGTCGATGGTAGGACGCACGCCACCCAGGTCGAACTTCTTGGCAACCTCCTTGGCATAGTCGTTGTACTTCTCCGACAGAGGCAGGATTGCAACCTGGTCGGGAGTCAGCCACAAGGGGAAGTGACCGCTGGTGTGTTCGATGAGCACGGCGCAGAAACGCTCCATAGAACCGAACGGTGCACGGTGAATCATAACAGGTGTCTTCTTCGTGTTGTCCTCGTCGGTATATTCCAGCTGGAAGCGCTTCGGCAGGTTGTAGTCCACCTGAATAGTACCCAACTGCCAACGACGACCGATAGCGTCCTTGATCATGAAGTCGAGCTTAGGACCATAGAACGCAGCTTCACCGTATTCTACCTTTGCGGGCAGGCCCTTCTCCTGACAAGCCTCAACGATAGCCTTCTCAGCCAGTGCCCAGTCTTCGTCGGTACCAACATATTTATCGTGGTCGTTAGGATCGCGCAGAGAAATCTGTGCCTCGAAGTTGAATCCGAAGGCGGTGAGCACGATGCCGATGATATCCATCACATTCAGGAACTCCTGCTTCACCTGGTCGGGACGACAGAACAGGTGGGCGTCGTCCTGCGTGAACGAACGTACACGGGTCAGTCCGTGCAGCTCACCGCTCTGCTCGTAGCGATACACCGTACCAAACTCAGCGATACGCAGAGGCAGATCGCGGTATGAACGGGGCTTCCAAGCGAAAATTTCGCAGTGGTGAGGACAGTTCATCGGTTTCAGCATGTACTCCTCGTCCTCCTCAGGTGTATGGATAGGCTGGAACGAGTCCTTGCCATAGTGAGCATAGTGACCAGAGGTAACATAGAGATTCTTTGAGCCGATATGCGGAGTGATAACCTCCTGATATCCGAAACGCTTCTGAACCTTGCGCAGGTGGTCCTGCAGGCGCAGACGAAGTTCAGTACCCTTCGGCAACCAGATGGGCAGGCCCTTACCAACCTTGTCTGAGAACATGAAGAGTTCCATCTCCTTACCAATCTTACGATGGTCGCGCTTCTTAGCCTCCTCCAGCATCTCAAGATACTCGTCGAGCATCTTCTTCTTGGGGAACGAGATACCATACAGACGCTGCATCTGCTCGCGGTTGGCATCACCACGCCAGAAAGCTCCAGCAACGCTTGTCAGCTTTACGGCCTTGATTTCGCCTGTATCTACGAGGTGCGGACCACGACACAGATCGGTGAAGTTACCCTGTGTATAGGTGGTGATTGAACCGTCTTCCAAGTCCTGCTCGATGTGCTCGCACTTGTAGGTCTGTCCATCGGCAGCAAACTGCTTCAGGGCTTCGGCCTTGGGCACCTCACGACGAACGACGGCCTCTTTCTTGCCAGCCAGTTCCTTCATCTTAGCCTCAATCTTGGGGAAGTCGCTCTCCTTGATCATCTCGCCGTCCTTCAACAGCACATCATAAAAGAATCCGTTCTCGACAGCAGGTCCGAAACCGAACTGGATGCCAGGATACAACTCCTGCAGAGCCTCGGCCAACAGGTGGGCTGAGGTGTGCCAGAAAGTGTGCTTACCCTGCTCGTCATCGAATTTATAGAGGGCAATCGTAGCATCCTCCATAATGGGACGGTTCAACTCAACGGTTTCTCCATTCACACCACAGCTGACAACGCTGCGTGCCAGAGCAGGAGAAATGCTCTCGGCAATCTGAAAACCAGTCACGCCCTGTTCATACGAGCGAACAGATCCGTCTGGGAAAGTAATGTTAATCATATCTACAATATATGTTTGAATTTAATTCGAGCTGTCAATGTTGCGATTTAGCGAGGGCAAAGAGCTTGCTCAATTTGCCGAGCGTGAGCAACTTCGCGGCTTTCGAGCCGCAAAGTTACGAATAATCGAACGAATAACCAAATATTTTGGGACTTTTTCGAACCTACGCTTAATCAATCTTTTCAATGAACTGGCCCTGAGGGGTAAAACGCATATCTTCGTCGTTCGACAATTCTATCTTATAACCATAGGGCTTCTTACTCAATTTGGTGATGACGTCCTCAGGATAATGGGTCTTCGCATATTCCCAGATAGCGGGCGGGACGAGTGTGGAGGGGACGCCGGTCTTTTTGCGCCCTACCCTTTTCCAGTCGCCCTGCATATCGAACTCAATCTTTGTGCCGTCGTTGAGACACACACTATATTCTTTCCCGCCATCGTCGTCATTATCCATCTCTACAAGGACGACAGACGACTCAGGGAAATACTGGTCGATAAACGCTTTTGAAGAGGCTGGGATCTTATCGTCCATACATGCCGCCATCAGCCATATCGCCAAGCAACCAAGCACTGCTATATAAATGTTCTTTCTCATCTTCAGCTACTTTAGTGTTCTAATACATCTGCAATTTTGTCGGCATTCATACTACGGGCACTGGCATCGAAGATTTCCTTGTAACGCCCGCCTTGCCGATAGACATCATCTGGTTTACCACTCTCAACGACACGGCCTTGATCCAATACGTAAATCGTATCGGCATCGATAATCTGTCCGATGTTGTGCGAAATGATAATCACCGTCCTACCCTGCTTAATGGCATCAATGCTGGCCTTGATCTGCTCCGTGGCAATGGCATCCAGACTGGCCGTAGGCTCGTCGAGAATGATGACGGTGGGGTTCTTGATGAACATACGGGCAATAGCCACACGTTGTTGCTGACCACCACTCAGCCGCAGGGCACTGCTCTCGAAACCTTTAGGCAACTGCATCACCTGGTCGTAGAGGAAAGCCCTACGGGCGGCATTCACCACATCGTCGTGAGTAGCCTGCGGATTGCCGTATTTGATGTTATCTTCGATAGTTCCGTCGAAGATGTGGTTCTTCTGCATCACCAGTCCTACATGTTCGCGCAGCCAGCGAGTATCCCATTGCTCAATGGGTTTTCCGTCGAGCAGGATAGTACCACTGTCTGCGTGGTAGAACTTGTCGAGCAAATTCACGACAGTGCTCTTGCCCGCTCCGCTCATACCCACCAAAGCCGTTATCTTGCCGGGCTCAATGCGCATCGATACGTCATGCAGGGCTTTGACACCATTGGGATAGGCGAAGTCAACATGCTGCATCTCGAAGCAGCCCTTTACTTCGTCAGGACGATAATCGCCCGTATCCTCCACATGTTCATCGCCTTCCAACAAGTCAAAAAGTCCCTCGGAATAAATCAATGCATCGTTCAAATCATCATAGATGCGGTGCAGCTGACGGATGGGAGCGCTGACGTTGGCAAACAACATGACGTGATACATAATCTTACCGATAGTCATACCCGGATAGTCGATAAGCACCAGGTAAGCCGTCAGGATGATGACGAGCACGGTGCCTATTTGTTCCAGAAAACCTTTCAAACCCGTATAGAAATAGCTCTGTTTGCGCGTTGACAGCTGCAAATCGGTTACCGAGTCCTGTACGCCTTCCATACGTTGGTCTTCTACCACTTCGCGGTTGAACGACTTGATGACTCCAATGCTTTCGATGATGTTCAGAATGTTCTGGCTGACGGCCTGCTGTCCGTTGAAGATGCCACGGCGTCCGGCCCGCATGCGCTCTGCCTGGATGTAGGTGACGTAGAAATAGACAGGGACAATGGCCAGAGCCACCAAGCCCACATAGATATTGGCCATGAACATCAGGATCAGCGCCAGTACGGCACTCGTCAGCAACGGCAGGATGTCGATAAAGAAACTGTTGACGGCACGACTCGTACTCAATACGCCCTTGTCGATGCGCGACTGCAGACGACCAGCCTCGTTGCCCGAAGTGGTGAAGAACGCCATGCGGAACGTCTGCATGTGGTGTACCACCTGTAACGTCAGGTCGCGACTCACCAGAATGCGCATCCGTTCACCGTAATAGCGACGGAAGAAGTTGACCACGGCGGCCAGTAGCTCTTTGCCAAGCAATACGGCACTGACGATAATGAGGACACGCAAGGCGCTGGGCCACATCAGCGTGGGCTGCTGGTCAAGAACATTAATGGCATCGACTGCACGATCGAGGACAATGGCGTTGACCTGCGCCAGTAGCGAACCCAGCAAAGTCAATACCAGCGTCACTACCAACAACCATCGGTAGGGTTTCACAATCCGCAGGATGTAATATAGCAACGTTCCAATGCCCATATTATTCGAATTTATTTACTTCCGCTGGTTTTTCAGAAGACTGTAGGCGGCATAGAGGCCGAGTTCGCCGGCTTTGGAGAGGTCAGCGGTAGCTTCCTTCTGATGTTTCAAAGTCATGTGGGCCAAGCCGCGATTGTAGTAGGCCTCTGCAAGATGGGCATCCAGCGCAATGGCCTTGGTATAATCGGCAATGGCCTGTTGATGATCCATGCATTGCACGTAGGCATTGCCGCGATTATAATAGAGGTAGGCGTTAGTGGGCGCCAGCGCAATAGCCTGCGTCAGGTTTTCCAATAGGTTCGCAGTCATCAGCGGCATGTCAGACGATTCCTGCTGTGCCTGACAGATAGCCCGCAACCAAAGGGCTACAGCCGACGTGGCGTCACGCTCGAGCCAAGAAGCCGGATCGTGGATAGTACTCTCGCCACAGACAATATACAATTGCATATTAGCAGGTAGCGTATGGTTCAGCGAATCCACCTGACGGTCGTAGGCCACATAATGTTTGACGGCACTCTGCTGGCGTTGCGTCGAGAGCACATACATCGGCAGATAGTCCATACCCACATGGCGGTTTTGCACGCGACCGCGATAGTCGCTCTGATATTCAGGCTGTACCTCCTGTTCGTCAGCAACTGCCAGCTGGTTATATTTCTCGATATCCTCGTCGCTACGCTTACGCATCTGTTTGGGCGACAGTCGCGGTTGTTTGCCCATACGTTTGTCCAACTGGGCTTTCAGAATGCGGAACTCGTCCTGTTCGGCCTGCTTCGTCAAGCCCAATTTTCTGTAACACTGGGCGCGCTGGTGTAGTCCCGTCCAGAAATTCGGATACTGGTCGATAACCTTCGAATAGTCGCGAATAGCAGCACGGGGATTACCCGTCTGCTCCAACAGCAAGGCACGATTGTAGAGTGCCATCAGATTGTCGGGCTCCAACTTCAGGACGAAGTCGAAGTCGGTGATGGCGCGGTTGTCGTCACCCACCTGAGCACGCAACAGGCCTCGGTTGTAGTGGCCAAGGAAGTTGTTGGGTTCAAAATCGAGCGCCGTATCGTAATCGGCCATAGCTCCACGCAGGTTCTGCTGGTTGAAGCGGGCCAACGCACGATTGATATAAAGGTTGGCATCTTTGGGCAACAAGTGGATGGCCTTGTTCAGATAGCCCTCGCCCTCCTTCCATTCACTACGGGCCAGACTGATGACAGCACGCTGGGCCCAGACATTACCATCGTAGGCGTCGAGCTCGATACTCTTTTCCAACGCCTCGATAGCCTTCGTCGTGTCTTTCTGCTGGATATATACATCGGCCTTCATGGCAGGGATACGGGCATTCTTGCTCCAACGCGCGCTCATCGTATCCAACTCGGCCAACGCCTTGTCGTATTCTTTTTGCTGGATGCGGCACAGTGCACGGTTGTGCCACAGGTTGACACTCTCAGGATCGTAACGCAGGGCGACATTATAGTCGCTGACGGCTCCCTCGAAATTTTTCTGATGGATACGGCAGAGTCCGCGCAATTCGTAGATGCCAACGACATATGGGTTACGCTCAAGTGCCTCCGTACAGTCGCTCTCTGCACCTACATAGTCGTCCAGATAAAATTTCGCCACGCCTCTGAAGAACCACGGCTCGTAGAGGTATGGCTTGGACGAAATAGCTTGATTGAAATACTGGATGCTCAGCACATAGTCCTCATAATAGAGCGCCGAGCGCCCTATCATCAGCAATCGGTCGGTATTGAACTGAGCATGACACATTGAACATTGAACATTGAACATTGAACATTGAAGTGCAAAGAACAACAATGCAAATCTCATGAATATGTTACCACAGTGTATCATGTTCAACGTTCAATGTTCAACGTTCAATGTCTTACGGGTTTTGTCTTGTATCCACAACGGTATCTCCCTTCTGTGAGGGCTCTGAGCTTGCTCTTGATGAGCTGCTTGCGGAGTGGCGAGATACGGTCGACAAACATCTTGCCGTCCAAGTGGTCAAACTCGTGTTGCATCACACGGGCCAGATAGCCCTCAATCCACTCGTCGTGGTGGTTAAACTGCTCGTCGTCCCATTCTACACGGATACGGGTAGGACGAACCACCTTTTCATGGATGGCAGGCAACGACAGACAACCTTCCTCGCTGGTGTCCGTCTTGGCGTCGTCGTACTCCACGATATGCGGATTGATATACACCTGACGGAAACCTTTATATTCGGGCATATCTTCAGCCAACACGTCGAGGTCGATAACCGACAGGCGTATTGCACGACCAATCTGGGGTGCTGCCAGTCCGATGCCTTCGCTCTCGGCCAGCGTTTCCCACATATCGGCAATGAGCTGTTTCAGTTCCGGATAGTCAGGGGTGATGTCTTCCGTCACCTTCCTCAATACCGGCTGACCATATATATAAATAGGTAATATCATATTCAGTTAAGAGTTAAGAATGAAGAGTTAAGAGTTATTTCTTACTCCGGAGGTAGTCCTCGAGGATGATGGTGGCGGAGATTTCGTCCACCAGCGCCTTGTCCTGACGGGCTTTCCTCTTCAGACCGGCGTCCAGCATAGCCTGATGGGCCAGCACGGAGGTGAAGCGCTCGTCGTAGTACTCGATGGGAATGTCAGGACATTGTTTGCGCCAGCGGTTGACAAACTGCTCGACACGTGCCAGATTCTCGCTGGGCTGGCCGTTAGGCTGGCGGGGCTCGCCAATGACGATACGCTCCACGGGCTCACGACCCACGTACTGCTGCAGATAATCGAACAACTCAGACGTAGAGACAGTCGCCAACCCGCCTGCTATGATTTGCAGTGGGTCGGTGACTGCCAGTCCTGTACGTTTCTTTCCGTAGTCTATAGATAATATCCGAGCCACAGCTTACTTAGCATACAGCAGCCATGCACCAGGATACTTTGCCTGCAGGTCGTTACGGCTTGCAGCAGCCTCAGCCTTTGTGTCGAAAGTGGTAGCAACCACACGATACATAGCGGGCTGAACAGCAGAGTTGAGCACAATCTGAGCGTCATAGCCTACTGAACGCAGCGTCTGCTGCAGACCATCGGCATTAGCACGCAGTGAGAATGAACCAACGACAACGCTGAAGTTCTTCAGACCAGCACCACTGACCACCGTCACGTTCTCCTGACGAACTGACACATTGTCAGCATTGTCCAAAACGCGGGTGTTGGTAGCGGGACGCTCCTGCAGGGGAGCAACCACGTTCTGCTCTACGTTTTCCTGCTGGGCAGGAGTCTGAACTTCTTCCTGGGCCTTAGCCTTCAGATAAGCCTGCTTGTAGGCACTCTCACTTGACTTACAGCTTGTAAAAGCCATAGCTGCGCAAATACCAGCGCAAAGCACGATGTACTTCTTCATAATTTACCTTGTTTTCTATTTAAATTAAACTTAAAAATCTGTTTTATTGCGCAAAATTACAAAATATTGAGCAAAATCAAAGAAAAATACTGCGTAAAGTTTGTTAATTTCGAAAACTTTCCGTAAATTTGCCCTCGAAACAGACGTTTAACGCTATAAAAATATTACAACTATGAAAAGTTTAGGTTATTTAGGCGCATTTTTCGGCGGAGCTCTCGCCGGAGCAGTTCTTGGTCTCTTACTGGCCCCCGAAAAGGGTGAAGAAACCCGTGTGAAAATTACTGAGGCTGTTGACGACTTCATGAAGAAGCACAACATCAAGCTCAGTCGCAAAGAGGTGAAGGACCTCGTCGACGACATTGCCGATGCAGCTCCCGAAGTGGAAGCATAAGGATGTCTGACGAATTCGCAACGCCACACTCTGCTTGCAGAGAAAACGTAAGATGTAAGATGTTGTCGAACGACAAGAACGTTGAGGCCATTGCCCAGCTGGTGGAGACTCTCAAGAGCTACCTCGGGCTTCAGAAAGAATATCTGAAGCTTGATATCTTCGACAAGTTTGTCCGCCTGCTGACGGCTTTGGCATTGTTCATTGTCTTCTTCCTCATCATCATTTTTGCCTTCATGTATTGTTCCTTCGCCGTTGCCTATTGGCTGGCGGGCTATGTGGGCGATGTGGCAGCTTTCTTCATCGTGGCCTTCTTTCACCTCATCGTCCTCGTCCTGTTCATTGCCAATAGCAAGGCCCTCATCCAGCGTCCGATAATACGTTTTCTCACCAACCTGTTCATGAGCTGACCCCACTATGCTACACCTTCACAAATCAGAAAACCACTTCCACACGCTCGAGGACATCCAGAAGCGCAAAGAAGAGTTAGCCGCTGGCATTCAGAAGGAAAGCGACCAGATCAGTACGCTCTGGCATACGCTCTTCATCCCACAAAAAAATGCGACCAAGGGCGAGATTGTAGCCAATGTCGTTTCCAAGAGCGTCACTGCCATCGACGCATTTCTGCTTGTCCGTAAGCTCATGAAAACCTACGGACACATTTTCCGCAAACGTCGCTAACGAGAATTGCTATACCATATTTTGAGGCTGTCCGTTCAGAAATGAGCGGACATTATTTGTTGCCACCTCAATGAGTCGCTCGCGGGCTTCGATAGACGCCCAGGCAATATGTGGAGTCATATAGGCGTTGGGCTGTTTCAGCAACGGATTGTCGGCCTTGGGCGGTTCCTCGGTGAGCACATCGGCACAGAAAGCCGCCAGGCGTCCTTCAGCCAGCGCGTCGGCAATGGCCTGGTCGTCCACCAACGGGCCTCGTCCGGTATTGATGAGGATGGCCGTTGGTTTCATCTGTTGCAATGTCTCACGGTTTATCAGGTGGCGCGTGCCGTCTGTCAGCGGACAATGCAACGACAGCACGTCCGATGTCGAGAGCAGTTCTTCCATTGTCGCCTTTTGGATAAAGGCAGGCAAAGCATCTGTCACCTTACTGGTCAGCGCCTTCACTTTCATGCCGAATGCTTTCGCGATGATTGCCACTCGCATGCCGATATTCCCCAGTCCAACGATGCCAAACGTCTTGCCCGCCAGCTCGTGGTGCGGAAAATCCCAGTAGCAGAAATCAGGATTCTTCGTCCAACGGTCGTTGCGATTCTCCTGGGCATAGTGCTCCGTGCGGTTCGTCACCGTCAGCAGGTGGGCAAACACCATCTGCGCCACGCTCTCCGTACTGTAGGCCGGCACGTTGGTCACCACGATGCCTCGCTCGTGGGCAGCTTCGATATCTACCACATTATATCCCGTTGCCAGCACACCGATATATTTCAGTCGAGGCAACTGACTGATTACTTCGCGACTGATGATGACCTTGTTGGTCAGCACGATTTCCGCTTCGGCAGCTCTCGCCACCGTCTCTTCGGCCTTGGTGCGGTCGTACACCGTCAGTTCGCCCAATGCCTCCAGCTCTTTCCACGACATATCGCCAGGATTAGCCGTATAGCCGTCAAGTATTACGATCTTCATGATATACCTTATTTATTTTTATCGATACGATTCTGATAGAACTGTCGCAGGTCGGACCACTTGTAGTAAGGCGCATTGTCAGTAGCAATGGGCAGACGGGCTTCAGTACCATTGAGGAGAAGCTTCACGAGAATGTCGTCAGTAGCCTTCTTGCCGCGATAGAACACCAACTGGATGTTCGACGCCTTGCAGGTCTCCCAGTTCTGGTAGCAGTTCTTCACCTCAAAGGGGTCTTCAGGGTCAAGGTCGGCACCGTTGATTCCCATCAGCACCGTCAACGGACCCAGACAGGTGTCGTGTCCGAAACGGAGGTCGGAGATATGGTCACTGCGCCCCTCGATGGCGGCATCAGCCTTCGCGATGATGTCCTCCAAAATGGGAATCATCTCGTATTGCGGTTCAAACACCCAGGAATAGGAGCCGAGGTTCGACTGTTCCCACTGTGCCACCATCTCGTCGTCGGTAATCAGGTTACCCATCATACCCTCATGGCCGATGTTAGGCAACGAGGTATAGAGGTTGATGAGGTTACTGCCGATGTGGTGCAGGTTATGCAGGCTGTCGGTATTGGTGAAAACGCGCTTGATGACCTTGTCGCGCAACGACTCGTCGAAAGTGAACTTGTCGCGGTTCTTTTCCCAGCGGGCCTTCACCTTCGTGAACTTGCGCTTCAGCGGATTCTGATTGTCGGTAGGCACTACGCCATTGAGGGTCTTGCGGGCAGACTGTTCGCGAATCTCAATCTTCGGATTGCATTGCGTCAGCTCCTGACAGAACGACGCCATACTGAGCACGCAACGGCCTGTGAGTGAGGAGATTGCAAGCACGTTGCCGCCATTCTTGAACACCTCTGGGAAGTTGTTGTACATCGTTCTGGCGATGCCCTGATGCTGCTCCCATCCCAGGTCGCTCAACTCACTGACGCCTGCCGTCAACTCGTCCTTGGCGGCCATGAATTTCTCGTAGAAAGCCTCACCTTCGGGCGTCAATATCTGCTTCTCGTGAGCCATTGTCAACAACTTGGAAAGCTCTTGGTAGAGCATCGCATTCCAGTAGTAGCGCGAACCGTGACGGCCGTAATGGCTGATGTAGAACGGGGTGTAGCCCTTCGGCGCCTTGGTCTGTTGCTGGTTGGTAAACGTGTACGGATAATCCATACCATACGCACGTCTGGGGTCTGCCTTGAGCTGGTCAAGGGCAGAACTGCCCTGTGCCCACGCCACAACGGCCATGAGCACACTCATCATGAGTAGAATAGTCTTTTTCATATTGTCAGTTTAGTTATAAAGCATCTTTTGAACTCACTCTCGAAATTGGGCGTCAGTATTCCCTGCCCCATTGCCTCGCGAATCTCCTGCATCGTCCAAAAACGACCACCGTCCAATTCCTCTGCCGAAGGACTGATTACTCCGTCGTAGGTGGTACGATGCACATACACCAGTTCGCGTTCGCGCTTGCTTTCAAACACGTATTTGTCAACGAACTCGGGCTGGAATTCTGTGATGCCCAGCTCCTCGCGCACTTCACGGCACAGAGCCATCTTCGGCGTCTCACCATAGTCTATGTGACCGCCAACGGCTGTGTCCCATTTCCCTGGCTGAATATCCTTCCATTCCGGACGTCGTTGTAGATACACCTCGCCTTTGGAGTTGAACACGTGCAGATGCACCACAGGGTGTAGCAGCTTCGACCCGCTATGACACTCGCCCCGCGTGGCAGAGCCCGTCACATTCCCCGCTTCGTCCACTATCGGAAATATCTCTTGCTGGTTGTCCATGCTTATTCGTTATTTTTCTTCCTCTACGTGCTTGATGAGTTCCACGTTGAGCTGTTCGATGAACGTCAGACGGATGCCGTCGTTCGAGGCGGCAGGCTTGTACCACGGTTCGTTGGCGAAATACTCCTGCAAATCTTTCGACTGAAAGCGGTAGCCGTGACGGGCAAGGATAGCATTACGCATGATGCGCAGTGTGGGTTTATCGAAACGACGGAACTGACAATCGTTGAGCAGCATGTTGCTGGCAAAGAAGAAACGTCCGACATCCGGGTTCGACTCAGCGAAAACGTACTCAACGCCGGTACGTTGCCACTCCCAGGGTGTGCTGCCCGTCTCGGTGTTGACGGAGTAGAGATTGAATCCCTTCAGCGTCGGCACCACCTCCCATGTTCCTTCCAACTCGTTGGCCGCACCTTCCACGGACTTGATGGTGATGAATCCCGTGATACGTCCGTTGAAGGTGATGATGTCGTAGGGATAGATAATGCCGCCTAAGCTTAGGCTCTCCCACGTCCAGTTGAGACATTGCTCAACCTCATTTTCCGCCTCAGAAACATATTCTCCAATCATCTGGTTCTTCCAGTGCGCCTTATTCAGCTTCTCCGCGTCCCACTCCGACTCGCCTGACATCACCGACACCAGACCGCCCTTGTTGTCATAAAAACAAATGACATCCCAACCGTCTGCCTTCTTATGGCGAGCGGTAGTGCCGACGCCAAATTTGTTCACATAGTCATGAGTGCCGTTGGCAGTGAGATACACATGGTGATCCGGCGCCGCATCCTTGACGTAGCGAAGAACGAACTCGTGTTCCTCGCCCTCGTCCATAGCTCCCATCAACACATTGTTGTTCCCGATGCTCGTGGCCGTAAAGGTTATTTCCCCGTCATACCAGTGAGCACCATTATTAATCCGAGCCTGCTCGGCATTCACCGTCATCGCAAACCACCCGACAACCAATGACAAAATCAGTTTCTTATTCATAGTGCTGCAAAATTACGAAAAAAAACGAATTACAGATGAGTGGCTCAAACAGTTTTAACATATTTTCGCAATGGTATTTAATCCTCTTTATCATTGCTTATCCTTCTCGAAGGTGATGTCTTTGTAGAGTTCGGGGGAGCCGTTTTCGCTTTCTGGAAGGAAGTGGAGGCGGACGCCGCGGATGTGCTTCTTGGCGCGGAAGGCCTTGGGGTCGTCCACCTTGTCGCTCTCGATTTCCAGTTTCAGCATCCCCCACTCTTTCAGCCGTACTTTGTCACCGTTCTGCAAGTGGCGACGGACGACTTCTGCAACGGTCATCATCAGTCCTTCGAGGGCTCCTCCGCTGATGCTCATGTGACGTGCAGCCTCCTCGTAAATCTCGCGGCTCTCGATGGTCTGGTTATGAACGGCCACCGCCTTATATTTGCCGAAAGTGCTAAGCGTCGGCTTAGTCTCTTTCTTGATTTTGTATCTCATCTTTGTTCGTTTTTTTGGATGTCATTTACTTGATGATTACTTTTCGCAAAGCCAGTATTCAGATACGCCGTTGACAACGTGGTGCTTGAATCCGAACTTGAAGTTATTCATGGCCTTGCCCAATACGGCTGGCGTTGTTCGCTTGGCGTCGAAATAGGCATAGCGTCCAGCAAGGAAGGACAGGATTTCCGTCGTTCCCCACCAGCGGCCTTCGTCGTCCTTGGGTTTGCGGAAACTCTCGTTGATCATCTCCACCAGATCGACCGTTCGCTGATAGGGCACGTTTTCTTCTATCAGCGTCTGTATCTCGTCGTCGTCCAACCAGAAGCGTTCACCGCTATTGAACAGATGCAGGGCCTGGGCATAAAGCTGGCGATGTTCGAGATTATCCGTAAAGTCGATGTTCTTTCCAGCAGGGATGCCAACGCAGACGAAACGTCGCGAACCCGTAGGATCCACCAACGGCTGTTGCTGATTGGTGGTGCCGATGAACGAGGTATAGCGACGATACTGCTTGATGGTTTTGCCGTATGGCGGACGGAACTTGACGTCGGCAGACGACAACAGGTACTTCAGCACAATCTGTTGCGAATTGGTGGTCTTGTCGAACTCGTCGATGTTGATGAGTGCAAACGACGTCAGCGCGATGTTCAGGTCGAACTCGTTCTTGAAGTTCAGTTTGTCGTTGTAGTAGTCGCGCAATTCTGGCGGTAGCAGAATCTTGCAGAATCGCGTCTTTCCGCAACCCTGCCGACCAATCAGCAACGGCGTCAACGCATTGCCAGTCAGCTGCTTATCGCTCTCGCGCCACTGAGCCACCATACCCACGAGCCAATATCGCAGGTACTTCTCCCAATGCGGCTGAGTTGTCGGCACTCGTTTTGCGAGTGCCGCTATATGGTCCTCTCCGTCCCACTCCGGCAGAGCGTCCAACCAAGTGTTTACTGGGTCGTACTGCTCGATGCGCGTAGAATCGATAAAGCGGTTCACGTCCTGGTCCCATGACTTCAGTCCCAACTCGCGAGCCTCGATGGTCATATCGTTGCGCACCTCAACGGTCAGCGGCTTAAACGTCTGATCCTCAGAGTATTTCATACGATATTCGGCCACACCCGTCATCAGGTTCTTGCGCATGTCGTAATTCGAGGTGAGAAACATTTCCGTCCTCATCGTCTGCAACGTCTCTTGCGGCACGCTCTTCAGCGGCTTCACCTTGTGCGTCTTCTGGTATTCCTCCAACAGGGGAATCTCGTAGGTCGTCGAAAAGACACTCTTCACCAGTTCAGGGTCGTTGTGGAACAGCGGGTGCTCCAGCGTCATACCCTGAGCGTGAGCCAGCGGAATGCCCTGTTCCAGCGACTTGCGGGCAATCTGCTGCAACAGTTGCATCTGACGGTCCTCGTCGGGCAAATCAAAGTAGCCGCCCAACA
Organism: Prevotella sp.; assembly: GCA_045112595.1. GTDB lineage: Bacteria > Bacteroidota > Bacteroidia > Bacteroidales > Bacteroidaceae > Prevotella. The sequence goes on from JBGUIA010000048.1 coordinate 23,927, forward strand.
CCTCGCGCAGGATGAAAACCCAGTTGAAGTGATAGGTGCGCTTGACGGTTCGTCCAGGCATCAAGTGGTCGCTTTCCCACGAAATGGGCGTCGGCTCCGGCTGGTCGTGCTTCAGTGCGTCGGCCTTGAAGGGTCGCGCATCCGGGTTGAAATACATCTCAGGATCGGCACTGATATAGACCGTCCGCTCCAACTTGGGATCCAGGTACTCGATATCCAGGCCGAACTGGTTCTGATACGCCCTTCGCGCCGTGTTATATATATTAAGGTGGAACTGACGAATCTCAGCCTCCGTCGTAGGCAGCTTTGACTCTTCCTTCCGACCTCTTCCATCTTCCTTCCCAAACAGCTCTCCTCTGCACACAATTTTCACCGACTTTCCAGATGCTCCGAGGTAAGCCATCAGCGTCTCGTCCATCCTTGCTGCCAGATTCCTCACCTTCACAGCGTCCTCGTAGGTCTTCAAGCCATTGACCTCGATGACAACCAGTGCATTATACTTCAGGAATCAGATGCCACCCGCATACTTGTCGCACTCAGCAGAGAAAACGATTCTGGACAGACCAAACACATGTTCACCGTCATACACAATCTGTCCGTCGTCCAGACGTACCGGCTTAAAAAACTGATAGTTCAGTCGCAAGTCATAGACGGCCTTAGCATTGGGATTCTTCTTGATGGTTTCAGCCAGCGCAGACAGCTCCACACGGTGCAGCACCTGCTTCTTCCGAGAAAATTTGATAAGCGTTACTTTCATAGCCATTATTTTATGTTATTATTCTACGTTATTGATCATTATCCGTTGTTATTTCCGTTATGGTTCTATACGAATTGCAAAGATACAAAATTTTCTGCTCCTTTGCAAATATTTTGGCAACAAAATCAAAAGAATTTTGCAGAACAAAATCATTTTCCCAATTTGCCCCTACCAAAATTGCATTAACACATTGTTATTCTTAGACTTACATGATTTTCTCCTCCTACTTTGCTCCTACTTTCTTCCTACTTTGCCACTACTCTACTACTACCAACAACCAACCAACTACCCAAATGTCTTACTTCTGCAGCTCTTCACCTCTTTACCACTACCTTGCTCATCTGATACTCTTGGCTTTCAAGTTTTTATATACGCATTCCTTCTGAAATTCTCTAGAGAATTCAAACATTTCCTCGCCACTTAGCAATCGTTACTCCGTACTTAAGCCTTCAATTCTCTAGAGAATTTAATAATTATTCCTGCTTTATCATTTCGTTTTCCTGTAATATCATTTGCGCTTGGTAGGGGCAAGGTAGGAGGAAAGTAGCGGCAAAGTAGGAGGAAAGTAGGAGTAAAATTTCGTTTAATTTACTTATAATCAACAAAATAACACATATTTGGTAGGAGCAGATATAAAATTATGAATTAATCATAAGAAGAGTAGTCCTATACCATTATTCTTTCCAGCTTGTTTTTCCATTTCTCCCAGTGTGGCATTTCCTTGGTTAGAAGCGCATAAAACTCCTTATTATGACTGCGATAGATGAGATGGCACAATTCATGGGTGATAACGTATTCAATGCAACATCTTGGAGCACAAATCAGTCGTGGGTTTAGTGTGATATGTCCATCAATGGTACAATACCCCCATCGTTTATCCATCTTCTTAATGGAAAGGCTTTGGGGCTTTACACCATAAACAGAGAACTGTTCAATGATAGGCTGAGCATACTCTTGAAATTTAATGTTGGCTCGTTGGCGATACCAAGTCTGTAGTAGGATGCCTGCATCTTTCTTATGGCGACACTCTATCTCAATGATGTTATTCTGATAATGGACCGCATTCACATTGCTTTCTCTAACCCTGAGCATATACTGGCGTCCCAAATACAGATGTGATTCTCCACTAATATACTGGCGCTTTGTTGTAGATGTGCCAAACGACTCAAAGAACCGTTTTTGTTTGAGAATCCAACTGGCCCTTTTATGAACTTTCTGCTGAATCTGTTCCAAGGTAGCATCTACAGGAGCTTTCAGAGAGACCGTACTATCCGGATTGACACAAATGCTCAGCGTCTTTCTTGGAGCAAACTCTATATCATAATCAATGATCGTCGCTCCATATTGTATATGGTCATGGGCAACAGCATGGGATGCCCCAACAGTTATTTGATCCATATCTTTGCCACATCTACACAACCGTCAATGATTACATCCATGTCGTCGAATGAGAAATCAACTCCGTATTTCCGTTTGATATTATCAATCAACTCGTCTTCCAGATCAATCTTCATTCTTCCGATAATGTCACTCTTTGATTGCCAATCCACTAAAACGGCATTGTCAACTATAACTGCCTTACGAATAATATCATCAAATGCTTTTGTTGTGGCAAGGGCCATCTCTTTGACAGGTTGCTCTGGAAATAGTCGCTTGTAGTTCTCTAAAGCGATACCATAATAGGCTTTTGCTGCATTGTTATGTTCCAGTTCTGCTGGCAGTTCGCTATCTGTATGGTTCAGTACATCTTCCTTGAACTGCAACATCTTTTCCAGATATTCATTATCGCTAAGTCGTCCCTGCTCGTATGCTTCAATGGCTTCACGAATCAGTTGTGAGAACTTCTTATAGAAGGCAGGATCAGAATCCATATTCTCCTTAATGTATTTAGAGGTGCGCGAAGCAATGGTATCAGCCTTTGCAGCTGTTCCAACAATGCTGTCAACCTCCTTCTGGAAGTTCTCCGTATCGAAAATGTTGACCAACTTCGTGATGACTTTTACTTCGTCGCTCTCCACATGACGATTGATGAGTTTCTCAATCCTTGCCTCATATTTCTTATAGTCAACAGCATCAGAATAGCGCAACTGAACAGACGTGCGTAGTTTGGCGAACATTCTCAAATCTTCCTTGTATCGCTCTATCGTTTTTTCATCCGTATTCTCATGGAATTCTTTGGTAGAAAGAGCCAGCTGAAGCACAGACGAAAAAGCCGTCAAACGATCATAGAACTCATGGCGCCTGTCTTCCAGTCGCAATGATTGGGCGTAGGCTTCCAAGTCACGCTTGTTTGGAATGGTCTTGAACAAATCCCATAGTTCTGCATTTCTTTGGGGAAGTTCTGCTATCTTGTCACTGACAGGCGCCAGCGTCTCACGGAACACGTCTCTATCTTCTTCGTCGTACTCTGAGTAGATGCTTAACGCATCATCCAGTTCTGCTAACACACCATAGTAGTCGATGATATAGCCATAGTCTTTTCCATCACAATTACGATTGACACGGGCAACAGCCTGCAATAACGTATGTCCTGTCAAATTACGGTCAATATACATGACTGTCACTTTGGGTTCATCGAATCCCGTCAGCAATTTATCTACGACAATCATAATCTCAGGATCCTCCTGCCCTTTAAATCTGGAAATCAAATTCTCCTGATATTTATGTGGAGCTCCGTGTTCGTCCATCATCCTTTTCCAGAAAGCCTTTACCTCCTCAGGGGTACCTCCGTAGGCCATTTCTTCACCCTCGCGGTCGTCAGGTGCCGTAATCAACACCTCTGAAGTCACCTTTCCTATCTCATCTAGATACTTCTTATAGAGGATGGCCACTTTTTTCTTTGGAGTTACCAGCATGGCCTTAAAACCTTTGCTCTTCCAGTTGTCAGCGAAATGTTCTGAAATATCTGTGGCTATCGAATAGATACGTTGCTCCGTCTCATTTAGAATGTCCGTTCGAGAAAATTTCTTTTTTAAATCCACTGACTGTTCATCCGTCAAATCCTCACAGACACGATCAAAGAAACTGTCGATAGGTCCTTCCGTCACAAACTGTGGCACAATTCTTCCTTCGTATAGCAGAGGTACTACAGCATGGTCTTCTACTGCCTGCTTCACGGTATAGACGGGTTTGATGATGCCTCCGAAAGTGCGAGCCGTATTCTTGTCTTTCCTCATCAAAGGCGTACCCGTAAAAGCAATCTTACAAGCATTGGGCAGTACACGATTCATCTGGATAGCCAGTTCTTTATACTGGCTACGATGGGCCTCATCAATCAGAATAAAGATGTTAGGATCTGTCAATGGCTGCTTGATTTTCTTGATAGCTGTCGCAAACTTATTGATGATAGTTGTAATGACGGAATCTGTATTACTTTCCAACAACTCCACCAGTTTGATGCCAGTTGTCGCATTCTCCACATCCTTACCACATTTGCGGAAAGTCTTGGTGATTTGTGCATCTAAGTCTGTGCGGTCTGTCACTAAGACAATACGAGGATTTTGCACAACGGTAGCAATCTTCTGGGCCAGCATCACCATTGTCAGCGACTTGCCGCTACCTTGCGTATGCCACACTACCCCACCATTACGCTTGCCAGCTTCAATGCGTTTTACTCGCTCCACCGTTTCCTTCACGGTGAAGTATTGCTGATAGCGGGCCAGTTTCTTAATACCTGCATCATAGATTGTAAAGTGGTAAATCAGTTCCAACAATCGTTGGGGGCGACAGAGGTTATAGATGTATTCATCTTGTATCGTTGGAGTGCGCACCACTTCTTCGTCCTTATTCACTATATCCAGGAGTCGTTTCTGGTAATCCAATTCCTCTTCCTTATTGATGTGCATCTCATGCCACTTACACCAGAACTTCTGTGCAGAACCCGTTGTGGCATAACTGCCAAAGTTGTTGCCAATAGCCAATAACAGCGCACTATATACATACAGCCCTCTGATGCCATCATCCTTTTGATTACGCAGATGTTGAGAAATAGCCTGCTCTTCTGCTCCTTTGATGTCTGGACGTTTACATTCTATGACAACCAACGGAATACCATTCACAAACAAAACAATATCAGGACGATAGGTGTCTGCAGAGCCAGTACGAGTAACGGAAAATTCTTCTGTCACGTGATAGACGTTATTTTCTGGATGCTCCCAATCAATATATCGCATGGTGTAACTCTTCTTGTCGCCATCGATGCTCTGTTCAAAAGCCTTGCCTAATGTCAACATGTTATATATAGCCTCGTTGCCACTAAGGTAACCACCCTCCATCGGCACATTACGCATGGCTATCACTCCGTTCTCGATGTTCTGTTCTGAGAAACGTTCCTCCTTGCGGTTACCTATCCGAATGGAATTCAGTTCCCTCAATTGCCGTCTTAGCACCTCTTCCAACAGCACGTTGGAAGTCTTTCCGCCTCGCATCACCAATGCCTCTTCTGGCGAAAGATACTGATAGCCCAACTTCTGCAACAGCTCCAAAGCCGGCTTCTGGCTAATATCGTTTTCTTTGAATGAGATTCTTTCCATATTTTACATAATTTCTTAAAATTAGTAAAAAAGATACTTAATAATTTGCATCATATTTCTTTTTTTCTTATCTTTGCAGCGGAATCGGAAGATTCTATTGGATTGGGGTGTCCCCGGTCGCTAAAGGGTTGTCATTCTGGCGACTCTTTTTTATTTGGAAATACTTTCATACCATATAGCTTCCCGTCTTTTTGATAGATGTTGTCTTTGATAACATCAAAGGCGAGATTCACAGCGTCTGCATCCAATACATGCCTGGTAATTGGATATGCTACTAAATCTGCTATCTGCAATCCTATGAGATTATCCGATTTACGTCTCATCTCAAATTCCTTGAAGTAGTTCTTAATACGGGCAGAGGTAACCCAATAAGTACCCCTATCCGACACCTTATTATAATAGTCTAACAAGGCTTTATCCTCTTTCTTACCCCTACATTCTACTATTGTAGTAAGATGAATACTATTATTGGAAAAGTTATCCAAATAAAAAACTGTCCTTTCCATGATATACGACAAAGATTGGCCATATACATCATTCAGGCGTCCATATTGTCGGATATAAGGTTCTTTCAAGATGGAACAGCATACTATAACGTACATTTTTTCCTTTAGGATTTCGTTAATCTGTTCATAGAATCGCCGTTTAACATCCAAGTCGAAGAATATCTCAAAGCCATTCTGACATTTACGTATATCCCTTGAATGGAGAATGACTTTCTTGTCACCCCAAAACTCTTTTTTTAGGGCATTTATTTTCTCTGTAATAATATCAAGTTGCTCCTGTGACACAATAATACCACAAAGCGTAAAAATGGGAAACGAAGGATCAAAACTAGTCAAATTCTGATCGCCACATTCATCAAGAAACAGATAATACTTATTCATTGTCTTTGTTGTTTACTCATATTATACTCCATCTTTTGTGGAGGAACCATAATCATTTCATCCATATTGATTGCTTCCAACTTCTTGTTTCTGAATCCTGGAACAAAGAACATCAGATCCTTATAACCTTTGACAGAGATATAACCAAGACGTTTGTAATAATCCTTTAGGCTCTTTGTTGCTTTTCTGACATCATGCTCCATTGTATCGTAACCCATTTCCCTCTCAAACTCGTCAGTCCTTCCATTTGGCCCGACTGCTTCTAATTGCAAGGGGTATGGTTGCATGACTATCAATCCGCAAGCAGAACTAAAAAAGTTGTATCTATCTTTCACAAATTTTGCTCCAATTCCATATCCTCGATACTCTGGAAGAATTGTCATTCGTTCAAAAATACATATGTTCTGATTAAGCATGATCTCATCTCCAAACAGTTTCTTACACAAGTCTTCTTTTAGTTCATAGTTGTCGAAATCATATATCATACTGCCAATACGCATGGTGTATTCATGCATATCAAAAATCTCAAAGATATCGTAATGATCATTCATCGCTTGTTCCAATAGCAATATTTTTATATCGCCCTTTCCAATTACTATTGGATTATTGCCATACTCATCCGTTTTGATAATACTGGCTTTTATATCTTGAACATAACGATTACCTTCAATCTCACCAATACAAGACTCAAATTCATACTTGAATATGATGTTCAAATAGTCGTCTTCATAAAAATCTTCCATAATCACTCTATGTTTTTTATTCTTTTTTTACCAGTTAATAATTGCTGCATTAAACCCAGCTTTTGAAATTGAAGAATTCCAAAGCCGGCTTCTGGCTAATATCGTTTTCTTTGAATGATATTCTTTCCATGTTTGACCTATTTTTCTATTTCCCAGTGCCCACTATCACCTTGAGTATCACCTTGAGTATCATCTTGAGTACCACCTTGGGTGACATCTTGGGTGACATCTTGAGTGCCACCTTGAGTGCCACCTTGAGTGCCACCAAACAATTCACTCTTCTTTTCCAAATTTCCTTTGATTTTTCATTTCCAACAAGGAAAAGTCGTAGTTGCTTTTTATTTGTTTAATGATGGACTCAACGATACTATATATTTCCCCTCCCTTAGAATAGTCTGCTGCACATGCAAAATTAACACGGCGATCCTTAACCAACTTTTCGGCACACTGCTTTTTCTTTGTGTTACGTGGTTTATAAACCGCTATAGAGTTCCCCCCTTGCTGCTTTATTAATTTCATACAGGGAATATCTGTTTCTCCATCACCAAAATAAATCATATGTTGAAATGGAATTGGACGATCACACTCTTTTACATATTGATTGATTTTGTAATTCTCTGTAATAGAGGATATCCCTTTATTAATCATAAAAAGAAATTGGGTCTTTGTCGTGAAATCCACAGCAACAGCAGGCCAAACTGCTACCCCATCTTCGTACATAAAAGAACAGGCATATATTTGTTTGAACTTCTTTCCGATTTTTGTCCCCTCTATCATCTCTTTAAGTCCAGAAGAGTTGATATAATGTTGTATAACGACACCTTCTCGTTTACCAATTTGATTAATGAGATCAAACCATTCTTCAACTCCCTTATATAATTCTATGCTTTTTCCAAAATTGACAAACTGTTCTCGTTTAATACTAACCTTAGCAGCACGAGCCTTATCAATCATCAATTTCATATAGCACAGAATATTACTTGCCTCATGTTCCTTGATTAGTTCGCTATTTTCTTTCCAAAATGCGGATTTGTTTTTTATACCAATAGCTTTAAGAAAATCATACTCCTGCATATTCAATGGAGACAATGTTCCATCAAAATCATAAATCAGAGCAACTATAGGTTTCTTCTTCGACATAATAATACCTCCTTTTTACTATTTTATTCGTTTTTTACCAGTTAATAATTGCTGCATTAAGCCTCGCTTTTGAGATTGAAGATTTGCTAATTTCTCTTTGGCGAGTTCTATTTCTTTTTCTGCTTGAATTAGAATTGCAGATATCGCCTTTTGTTCTTCAATTCTTGGATAAGGTATCTTTACAAAACAGAAATCTTCGTAACTAATCTGTTTCCCATCTCTTATGCCAATTACTGCGATTGCTAAATGACCTATAAAGTCAGTGCTTTTAAAATAAAAGCGATAGAAAGACTTATCAATTTCTTTTACAGGTTTCAACACTGTATATGCAGGACTAACGATACCCTTATATTCAGAGTATTCTATACCCCCTTGGAAAGAACGTAGGCTAATAACGAAGTCTCCCACCTCTACCAATTTGAAAGATTCTAGATTTCCAGTCGGCATAGTTACTCTTCCTTCCAATTGGTCACGTGGAATAACACCATGTTCTTGTGTCGCAGATAGCAATACTTCAGATCGTTTTCCTCTAACCGATGAGCTCATAAAGATATCACCCGCCTTAATTCGCTTCCACTCTCCACTAAATCCTGGCAGGCGTTTTTTGCCAGTAAGGAGTTGCTGCATCAGTGCACGTTTGCGCAATTTGAGCTTTTCAATCAATTCCGATTGCTTCTCTATCGCGGTGTCCCAAAGTTGAAGTACAGAAACGATTCGTTGCTGTTCTATAATAGGGGGTATTAATACTTTAACACGTGATAGATCTTCTTGCCCTAGATTATAACGAATTGCACCATTCCCTAATGATATAATTTGTCTTCTTATGTAATTAGTTTGAAAACAATAACCTTTATAAAATGCATAAAACATATTTGAGGAAATGTCCCGTGCTCTGATTACAAATCCACCAAAAACGGATTCTTCTGTATCTATATATACGGAAGAACATCCAACATCTTCACGAGTTTCAGAAGTACGATTAAACAATACATCCCCATATACAACACAAAATTCCTCGTTTGTTTTAGGACAGACATTTACTTTTCCACGCAAAACATTGGCATTGAGAAATGTATTGTTCAGTACATCCATTGTATTAACAAATGGAAAACCTTCCCCATAACTCTCTTTGTTGGCATTTATTCCATTCTTAAAGGAGAATAAATCACCCAACATCTTCACGTCCCATTCCCTTGGAATGATGCCAAGTAGAGAGTCCTTATATCCTTGTGGTATATGTTTGTCCTTATTCATAGTTCTATGTATCTACTGTTATTGAAACCGTTGTGCTGTTCGTTATGGGCGATATAACCTAATTGATTACAGACAATCTTTGTTTTCCCAATTACTGAATCAATATTCGTGTGAGAATGTCCGTAAATCCAGTAGTCAATATGGCTTTCAGCAATAAAATTACCCATCTCTACAGCAAAGGCACTTGACAAGGTGCTGCCTTGATGCTGTGGGGCAACGGCTTGCATGGTTGGCACATGATGTGATACGACGACAATGTGTTCTGCCTTACTCTCTGTAACACTTTTCATTATAAACTGTTTGCAACGCTCATGTTCTGCATTGAAATCATCAGGCGTAAGACGGTTGTCATTGCATAAGATTTGATAGAAGTCATTCAGCCCTCTTTGCACTTGGAACATATCAACCTCTGGAATATGCGACCACATAGTGGAGAGAATGAAGTCAGTGTTGCCAATGCTTACCACCTTATTATAATAATAGCCTACGTTATCGCGAAGCATCCGCTGCCAAGACTCACCTCGTTTAGCAATATCCCCATAATGATAATATTCATGGTTGCCAGGAATGAGCAGCACTTGTTTATAAGAAGCTGAGGCCCAATCCAAAAACCAATTGGGTATGCCTTCTTCCAAATAGGCTGTATCACCAGCCAGCACAAGGATATCACCAACCACTTCCAAAGGATGTGACTGGAGCCAAGCAGCATTAGCCGTCATCTCTAAATGCAAGTCTGATGCAAACTGTATCTTCATTATCAACTAATATCCTAATTGCTTTAAATACTCTTTCATCTTAACTTGTACCTCTGCCAGTTCTCCCTCTAATTGCTCTATTTCTTTCTGAACGGCAGGGATGTCGATTTCTGCTTCTTCCTCGTAGGTATCAACATAACGGGGGATGTTGAGGTTGAAATCATTCTCATGAATATCATCAGGAGTGGCGACAAAGGCATATTTGTCTTCGGCTACACCTGGAGTGAATTCTCCATCGACAAACTTCTGATAGGTCGTTACAATATGCTTGATATCATTTTCGCGGAGTTTGTTCTGATTCTTGCCGTTTTCATACTCTCGGCTGGCATCGATGAACAAAACGTTTTCAGATTTGCGACTTTTACGGAAAATGGCAATAGCAGCAGGAATACCTGTACCATAGAAAAGGTTGGCAGGTAAGCCAATGACAGCTTCCAACGTATGCTCATTCTCAAGAATATACTGACGAATCTTTCCCTCACTGCCTCCACGGAAAAGAACGCCATGAGGAATAATGACACCAACCTTGCCACCATTATCGTCTGCCACTTCCAGCATGTGACTGATAAAGGCCCAGTCGCCCTTGCTTTTGGGAGGTATGCCACGCCAGAAACGGTTGTATGGATCGCTGGTTGCTTCCTCTGCCCCCCATTTATCAAGAGAGAAAGGAGGATTGGCCACGACAGTATCAAACTTCATCAGTTTGTCGTTGACCTTCAATTTAGGATTGCGCAACGTGTCGCCCCAACGGATAACGGCATTATCGAATCCGTGCAGGAACATATTCATCATCGCCAAAGCCCATGTACTGCCATTAACCTCCTGACCATAGAGCGAGAAGTTGTTATTGCCCACTTCTTTACCAGCCTTAATCAGCAAAGAGCCAGAGCCACAAGTGACATCACAGATACGGGCACCTGGCTTACTCTTCGTCAGTTTGGCCAACAGTGTAGATACTTCTGCTGGCGTGAAGAAATCGCCAGCTTTTTTGCCAGCCTCCCCTGCAAAGGTAGAGACAAGATACATGTAGGCATCGCCAATAATATCGTTGTTCTCCAAATGGGATTCATCCAAATCCAAATCGCGGAAATCCTGCAACAGATTCTTCAAACGGGCATTCTTTTCTTTGGGCTCACCCAAGTTGGCGCTATTGAAACTGATGTTACGGAAGATGCTGCTGCCATCCTCGCTGCTCATCTTCTCACGGTTGGCATCTTCAAGGTCGGCCAGTGCCTCGTCAATCAGTTCGCCAATGTTTGTGGCATTCCTGTTGTCGTAAAGGAAATCGAAAGAACTACGTTGGGGAACTACAAATCGTTCATGGCGCATAGCACGTTCTGAGCGCTCTTTGTCTCCATTATATTTAATAAGGTAGTCGTTCAACTTTGACTTGTAAACATCACTCACATACTTTAGGAAAAGCATGGTAAGGATATAATCCTTGTACTGACTCGGATCAATCACGCCTCTGAAAGTGTCGCATGCCTTCCATACGGTTCTGTTAATGTCTTCTTGGGTAATCTTCTTAATCTCCATATCTGTTATTTCTTTAATTCGTTGATAAGTATCTGATTGGTGACTTGCATTCGCTTTTCAGCAATGGTTTCCAATATTTCTTTCTCGCGTTTTTGTAAGGTCGATAGTTCTACTATCAGCCGTTGCGTTTCTTGGTCAGGAATGATAATCTCTAAGTTTTCTAATGTCGGCTTGTGTATCAGTGGGGTGCCAGTTCCTGCCTGTGCAGTCTTGATAGCGGCAACTACGCTTGGATGGTTCAAGTACCAACAAAGATAGTCTGGACTAATAGTGTTTGAGTGCAACCTAATCGAATATAATGTGGTGGAAGGGACTGCCGGCAAGTCTAAGTCAAATACGACACATAAGTAAGTGGTGCCTTTCCCAGCAAACAATATATCACCCTTCTTTAACATATAGTTGTCTAATTTGGGGACGTAATCTATACGTGTAGCTGTAGTCTCAGGAGAAGGCATCAGCAGGTCTTTTACCTGCAAACAGGCAATCTCTCCGTTTAGCGAGTTCTTTAAATATACGCCAGACAGTATTTCTGCCACATCCTGCAGCCTTACTTTCTTCTTAGTAATAATTTTACTCGAATCTATCATGCTGCAAAAATACAAAATTCAAACCAAACCGCCAAATGTTTTTAGATTTATTTTTAGTAAAACATGTACTTTACATGAATTTCTACTATTATTGATGATAAATTAGGTAAATTTTGGGAATCATGGGGACTCTACTAATTACTTTTTTACACTCCCAGCACCACAGCAGGGCCGATGTTCAGCTGACGGCTCAATTCTCTGCCGATTTTCAGCGAGGGCTCGCTCTTATCGTGATTAAGTGATAATTATGCCAGCACCACTTCAGCGGGAATGTCAAGCACCTTATGTACGTTGCGAGCAACCTCGAAGCTCAACAAACGACGACCATGAATAAGGTCACTGAACACGGTGGCACTGATACCTATCATGCAGCCACACCTATCTCATAGAGGTATTCAGGTGCAAAGTCGGCACCATTTTCCCATTCGATGGTATTAAACTTGATGGTAAAGCGCTTAAAGAATTCCAAATCCTTTAGAGGTGCGAATACAGCACCATTAAGATGCTGAGACAAATCTACGATTCTCGTCTCACCATTGTTGAACAGCAACTTAACTCTGTAGCCGTCCAAATAATCTGCTTTCGTAACTTCAATAAACATAATTCTCCTTATTTAAGTGGTTCAATCTTATCAAGTTGCTCACCTTTCTGAGCCTTTTCCCAATTCGCCATCAACTCCTGACGGTGATCTTCAAGCCATTCAAGAATCATACGTAATGCCCTGCCTGGCATCTCACCTTTGACGATTCCGTCTTTGATGTTCACGATGCACTTATAGTCACCATACCACGCATGAAAATGGGGTGGCTGATGATCAGAAAAGTTCATCCAAATGTATATTCCGTAGAAGAAACAAATCTGTGGCATAACTCTTATTTGTTATTTAGTAAATGACATTATCGTTGTATTCTGTTTGCAAATATAATGGTTTTCTTTGAATTATCCAAGTTATTTTAATTTTTTATTTCTTTATACCGTTTTATTTGGGGTATTATCGAGCAATAGTTCGTTAAAAATTCAATATACGGCGTAACGGCTAAGCCGCGCAGCCAAAGAGTTCTTTGAAAATGTGATTAATTAAAGTTTGGTTCGGTCGGTAGTGGGACACGGCAAAAATTCGTTTCATAAGAAACGTGTTGACCATCAAGGACTTAAAATTCGCCATGGAATAGTCCATCCCGCGTTCCTTCATCATGAGCTTTGAGACATTGAGTGAAGCAAATGAGGCATTGAAGGCAAAGTCGAGTTTCCACGGGTCTCTTGCCTGACAGTCCATCAGTCCGGTAAAGTTCTTCGCATCGCGATAGCAGAACTCTATCTGGAACCTGGTTCTGTAGAAATCCAGTACCTCCTCACCGGAGAGATTGGTGTCAGTAGAGAAGAACAGCTTGTGCTTGCCTCCGGGCATGATCCAGATGACGAGACGCACCTTGCACTTCAATGACTTTGAATAAGCCAGCAGCGTGTAAGCCTTTCCCATCAGTCCATCGATATTGAGTAGCTTCATCCTGTTCTTGTCAAGATGTCCATAGTCAATCTTCCCGTCAATCATCTTGGGTCTCCCAGGCTTTCCTGTCCTCTTGCCCTCATAGAGATAGCAGAGGTGGGCATCGTCACGGAAACGACTGATGAGGTGGAAGCCGTATTTGCGGATACCATCGTAGAAGGTGCTGTTCGAAAAGAATGCGTCTGCCACGATAAGATGGGACAGTTTGAGCAGCTCCTTGCTGTAGCGCTTGATGACACCGATGTAGTGCTCCGTGAGCGACTTGTTACGCATCTTCAGCTCAGAGGTGCCGGGAGTCTGATGGGCACGCAGCATCATGCAGTTGTGGGCATCTATGTCTATCAGCCCCAGTCCCATGATTTCCAGCCCGTGCTTCACGGCACTGGCACACCCCGACCAGAAACGACCGATATGCGGAGTCTTCTTGCCCGCCTTGCTTATGAAACTCGGATCGACGGCAATAGCCTTGCGTCCGCTTTCACCGAAGAAGCAAAGGGCAAAGGAGATGTTCAAGCGAAGCCAGTTGATACACTTCAGACGCTTGCGTCCGAAGTTCTGACGGTAGCACTGCTCACCATGCTTCCCGTACCTGCCCAACTGGGTGAAATTTATCTTCCCTGGTATAACCATGTATAAAAGTAGTACCTCGATGATGATTTTCTCAAAACTTTTGCTTAACTTTGCACCGGAGTCTGAAATAGCCTCCTTGCATATCCCCACATATTGGTCGAGTGCCTCTGTAATTTTCGTCATAACTCAGTATTGTAAGAGACTACTAAGTTACTGAAAATCAGGCACTTGACCAAATTTTATTAGTTATATTTTGTTAATGTAACTCATTGATTTTCAGACGATTAAATGTATAATTAACTAAGTATTGTAATGTAAAATGTATGCAGAAAAATTGTCTATGCATACATTGACACCGAGTGCCGGGTGGTAGTCAAGTTTCACAGCTGATAGCCGCCTGGCACCCTTATTTTTAATGCGCGTAGAAAATTTTCTTAAAAAAAATTTGCATTATTGAAAATTTTTCGTAATTTTGTAGCCAATAACCTAAAGCTATTGTTTATGGCAGAAGAAAGAGAATGGATTGTTGATAATCTTATTGATAATAAGAATTTAATAATTCCTATTATTGGCAATGACATGCTTGTCTATAAAGACGAAAAAACGTCAGAAGAAATTATATTACAGCAACATGTGGTTGAATATTTTGCTGATAAAGATAGAATTGATAGCCGAAAACTGTCTTCTATGAAAAATCAGGAGTACTATGGCATGTCGGTTCTTTCAAAAGAATGTAAGTATTTTATCGACAATTATCGTCGGTATTTAAAACAAGAATATAGTGCAGGAAGAATATCTTTGAAAAGTTCGGTCCTAAATTTCCTTAAGACTTTCGAATTTCCCGTCATTCTTACAACAAACTGCTTTGATTTCCTGGAGCAAGAATTAAGGAAGGAAGGATTGTCTTACCCAACTTTGTGTTATGCCCCACAAAAAAGGAATGATAAAAATGGGACAGAGATAAATGCAAATGTGGACATGCCAGACAAATGTGTTTATCATATTTTTGGTTTGGCAGAAGATGCTCAAGACTGGGTTCATAGTGAAGATGGGCTGTTCTTTTTCCTCCGGTCTTTAAATAGTAAAGACAATGGGGCTGGTGGCTTGGCAAATTATATAGAGAGGAATAAGAAGCGCATTTTAGCTCTAGGTTGTAATCTGCCAGACTGGTTGTTCCGTTTATTGTGGTATCCAATCCAGAAGAAGGATAATAATAACGATGAAATAAAAGGTTATTGGTTGTATGAAGAGACTCTTAATTCAAGCTTTGAAGATTTTTTGGAAGACATAAATTACTTGTCAAATGAAGAAGTAGAGGAAATATTGGTTAGCACAACAAAAAAATTAGAAAAAGAAAAGAATGATACGAGAGAAATTGTTCATGAAAAAAACATAAAGGCAGAGCATTTCGATGTTTTTTTGTCTTATGCAAGTGAAGACCGGCAATTGGTAGACGTCATTTATGAAATTTTACATGGCAAGCATCGCCTCTCTGTTTGGTTTGATGATAGAGGTGAAGGGGAAATATCGATTGGAGATCCTTATTGGAACAATATCAAGGAAGGTATATGCAAGTCTGATCATTATATGCCAATCATTACAGAATCATGGATGGAAAAGAACCTGGGAAACTCTAATTTGAAGAGAGAAACCGATTTGGTTAAAGACTATTATCTACAGAAAACCAATAATGGAGAAAACAAAGAAAATCTTAAGACGAACTATTCATTACCCATAGTAGTGAAAGGGGAACAATTTAGAGGTAAGGCTATCTTTGAAACTGACTTGATTCAAGATTTGAGTAAAAATAATATATTGCCCAAAGATTTGTTTTTTGAAATAAAAAGTGGTGAATTCGATATAAACAACATTAAGTTGTTTGACAATAAGGATTGGACTAATATTATGTAACTATGGCAGAAAATTATATTGGACTTCAACATTATACGGAAGAAAAAGCATATCTTTTCAAGGGACGCGGTCGTGATGCGCAAGATTTGTACAACCTTATAGTCCAAAATGATTATACGGTTTGTTATTCCGACTCAGGAGAAGGAAAGAGCTCGTTGATAAATGCTGGCGTTTTTCCCCTTCTAAGAAGTAGTATGTTTTTCCCTGTCAGTATTGTTTTTAATCAAGATGATTATGACAATGACGATATTTGTTTCGACGATGTTGTGGACAAAAGGATCCATGAGGCAATTAATAATTACAACGAGCGTACAAATAACAATGTAGAATACAACCTTTCTTCTGAGGACTTTGTAGATCTTCCAATTAGAGATGAACTCCAATCACAGATAGAAAAATATTCTTGGTGGAAGCTAAGAAACTATAAGCCTCAAGTGGCAGGAATTGATTTGATACCTGTTTATGTGTTTGATCAGTTTGAGGAGGTCTTTAACAGACCTAAATCTGAAATGTGGACGTCAAAGTTCTTTACATGGTTGGAAGAGGTTTCAACCGACCTGTGTCCCGATAAGATCATCTCGGTCGTCCGAAACGTTGTTGGTCATGAAGGGTCTTTTCCTATGATTAATAGAGAAAAAAGATTCCACGCCCTTTTTTCTCTTCGAAATGAATTTGTTGGAGAATTGGATTATTGGTGTATGCAGCGGCATTTTATACCGTCACTTAAGAATTGCCGTTTTTGTTTGAAACCGCTAACCTGTCAAAATGCAAAAGAGATAATAGCGATAGGCAATTTCCCAGGGCGTACATCCGAAGAGATTATTAGAAGTTTAGGTGGCAGTTTAAGTAATGAAGATCTTCCTTGCATTTCAGCTCTAATGTTGTCGGTAATATGCACATCATTAGTAGAAAACAAAAGCAAGACAATAAAAAAAGACATAGAAGCTTTTAAAGACCCAGAAGAGCGTATAAGCTATATCGTAAATCTCTTTTATTTGCAAACTCTTGATGGCCTGAAGAGAGAGAGAGTCGAAAAGAATGGGTCAAAATCTATTGTTAAACTAGCAATTCCTTCTAGGGATCTTCGTATAATAGAAAAATCTCTTATTGATGACCATGGAAAGAAAATTCGTATTAGTCCAGACGCTTCACACGATCTGAAAAAAATCAGATTTGAAAAAAAATATTTAGACTCTTTAGAAAGAGGAAGGCTTATCCGTACATATAAGTTCAGTAATCACAAATATGTAGAACTTATTCACGACAAGTTAGCTGAAACAATAGATAGAAGAGTAAAAAAGAGATTTTCGGAGGCCATTCGCAGAAATGTCATCGCTACTTTGACTGCGTTTCTCGTTTTGTCGTTTGGCTTGGCCTTGTATATCGGTGTAAATGCTGGTCTTCCTCAAAGTGATAGACCAACACTCCTGTCAGAGCTGAAGTTTCCTGTTGTTAGTTCAGAAGACACTGTCATCTTTTGTAATCATAACTCAATAAAGAACAATTCCCTTGTCGAGACTTTTAAATTGAACATACAAGGCAGTTATAACATAGAAGATTGTCCACAGCTAAAAGAAATTATTATCGGTGACGAAAACATATACAAATCAGAAATTAAACTGAAAGCATGTCCAAGAATTAAAGATGTTTTTACCGGCTCTTCTGTAGAATCTTTTGATCTGATATTAAATGACAGTGTAGATGCGAAAATTCATATTGATAAAAATGTGAAAGAGATATCTGTCACGAATGATCTTCTCAGTCACAGTAGGTTGTTTTTTGACATTGACGAGGAAAATGACAACTTCCTTTTTGAAAATAATATATTATGGGATTTGAAAGGAAAAGAAATAGTATATGCCAATTACAATGCTTCGACTATTGTTGAATTCCCAGAATGTTTTGATAAATCCGAATGCTACTATGATGGAGTGTGTTATAAAAAATTAGTATATAGGAACTATAACGATTACAATGACACGATTATTGACAGGAATGTCGCATTAAAATGGATTGCCAAAGAAATAAAGATAAATAAGTCGGTCAGGAAAATCGAAAGATATGCTTTCGCAGGATTGGATTCTTTGGAAGAAGTTCGTTTTGATCCTGATTGTCAACCTGAAATAGATATTTGTGCTTTTGCCTATTGCAAAAATTTAAAGAGAGTGTATTTGCCGAATAAATTTAAAAGGTATTTTAAATTTGAAGAAGGATGGCATAATAACATTTTTTCTGAATGTACCAATGTAAACTTTTATATTAATAAATGTGATAGTAATAGATTAAGAAAAGATGAAAATGGCGTCATTTGGATATCCAAAGGAAACAAAAACGGTAGTGCAAAATGTACGAAACCAGTTTTCTTTTCTTCATATACTCATTGTGCAAATTCTGTTACTTTAGACGATTTTGTACCAAATGATTCTATCGTTAATAATAGTCCTTATGTTAAAAATGTTGATGGTGTTCTTTTTGTATTCGCACCAAATAATCTTATTATATGCAATCGGTCTCTAAAGGACGAAATCCATTTTCTATACAGTTGGAAACCTGCGAATACTGTTGAAAAAAACACAAACATAGTGATATGTAATAGCGCGCCCATAAAAAAGATCTATTTGCCATATCGCCAGCCGTTTCTTTGGCTTTATAATCATCAAATCAAAAAGAAAAACGAGGTGAGGTTTAATATCGAATTAAGGGGATGTGAGGATTATTCTAATATAACACTTGTTGTGCCAAAAGGGTGTAAAGAATATTATGAAAATGATATTCATTTCAAGAAATTTGCTAATATTGAGGAAGAATCATCGTATTTGACATCTTATTATCGATTTTTGATGTATATATACGAACTTGTTAAAAAGACCTTCGTAGAAAACTGGATATGGGTGTCTATATTATTTGTTGTTGGGATTTCCTTATATGCTTTACTCATTAGTGTTTTGATGCAATTCCATTATAGGAGAAAAGGAAAAGATAATGTTAGTGTGTTGAAACTGTCATTAAATACACTCTCTCTTGTGTTAATGGGATTGTTTTCATATACGGTTTTCTTTTGGTTGTGTGCATTTTTGACAAGATTTGGAATATTTGGTCGTAATATAATAGCTATATCAGCTACTTTAATAGTTACTCTTGCTTTCATGTACTTATTATATATAGCTGGAAATTGGAAACAGTTTGTCTATGAATACAAAACTTACTTAAAACATGCTATGCAGAGATAGAAAGCATGTAGAAAATAGGGAAAAGTTCCGATGAACCACTTTATAAAGTACATAACAGAAGAAAAGAATGATATGATAAAAACAAGATGATGAAAAATATGACAAACAAGTACGACATATTTATTAGTTATCGACGTAAAGGCGGTGCGGTGAAAGCAGAGTTGCTGAAAGCCGTCTTTGAGAAGAGAGGTTATTCAGAAGGACAAATATTCATGGATACCCACTCTCTCAAGTCTGGAGATTTCAAATTAAAACTCAAGAAAGCTATCACTGCTTCTGATAATATTATAGTTCTTATTACTCTGGGCTGTTTTGATCAAATTAAAGAGGACGATTGTTGGGTTTTTGAAATATCTGAAGCCCACAAACAACATAAAAACATTATCCCAGTATATTTCGATGATATAAGACAATTAGAAGATAAAGAGCTTCCTGAAGTACTGCACCATCTTCCGACTCAAAATGCAGTGACATACGTACATGAATATGCCGACGCCTGTTATGATAAGATCTGTTCATTTATGGTTCACAACGTTGGAGATTATGACGAAACAGGATACCAACAGAAATGGAGTAAAGGCCAAAAGCCCAATACCTCCAAAGGTTGCACACTAACCCTTTCTATTACATTAATTGCAATTCTCGGATTTGTCATTTTTATTCCGATGTCACAATATTATATGGGTAATAATGCTCCGGTTTTTTCACACACAGACTTGTATGCGCGCTATAATCATTCGGTAGTTCAGTTGAAGAGCATTTACCATTATGAGGTTTCTATTGGTGATTGGACTGAGGAAGATTTCGACGAGTACAACTCGATTGCTATGCAAATTCAAACAAAAACAGACGTGGATGTCCGAATCCCCCGAATGTTCTCTTCACAGGCAGATATTTCTAATGAAGTAGAACTAGAAAACGATCTCATAGGCTCTGGTTTTTTTATCTCAAATGACGGAAAACTTATCACAAACTTGCATTTGGTAATGCCTTGGATTTTTGACGGGACTATTATGAAACTGCAGGAACTCTTTTCCAAGCGGTTAGAACAGTTTGTCGCTCTCAGTCAAAACCAGAAGAAATTTGGGCTGGGTAAAGTTGGAACAAATCTAAATCCTAGCACCATCCAATCCAATTTATCGAAAGTTAAGGTAATTGGTGTACTTGATTATGTTGCATTGATACCTCACTGCAAGACTAACAATCCAGACAATATTATCAAGTGTCGTTTATTGTCTGTAAGTGATGTTCCTCAGAAGGATATTGCACTTGTACAAACAATAAACAAGACCCTTCCAACTTCAGATTATACATTTGTTAACGTGAGTGACAGTATTGATACTTCATCTGAAGCGTTATCTGTGGGCGAACATGTGTATGTACTTGGTTATTTTGTTGAATCCTCTGATTCTATTCAAAAAGACCAGGCTATGAACGACCGGCAAGTAATTGGAATAGGAGGGCATATAACTCAAGTTGACTCAGAAACCGAATTTACTTACGATGCAGTTTATAAGCATGACCTCAGTGGCTCCCCCATTTTTAACGACTATGGCATGTTAATCGGAATACATCATTCTAGGCTAAACCAACACTCTATTACAGGTTATAGCTATGGTGTCAAGGTTACATTTATTAAAGAATTGCTAGAAGCATCAAATAGGAATTAACGGGATAAGTAATATGAAGAGAAATGTGATATGACAAAGGAAGCGAAAAGTATGACAAACGACTATGACATATTTATAAGCTACCGCCGTGATAATGGCGAGGATAAAGCTCGAATACTAAACCAGTTTTTGAGCACAGTTGGCTATCGAGTCTTTTTCGACCACGAATCAGGAATGACGGGCGAATTTGAAACCGAAATATTGGCAGCGGTCGAGATAGCTCCAGTATTCTTAATGCTATTAACTCCACATTGTTTAGACCGATGTAAAGATGAGGGTGATTGGGTAAGGAGAGAGATAGAGCGAGCTACTAAATTCGGAAAGGACATTATTCCAATACGTCCGAACTACGATGAATCTATTTTCAGGAACCTGCCAGAAGGAATTCCGGATTATGTCATGCATCTGAAAGAGCTTGAATTCGCGGAAGTCGACTTTCACAAGAATTTTAAAGCCACGGCCCAATCTATGGTGGACACCCAAATTAAAAAGGTCGTTCAGCCAAGCATTTTGATAACAGGCACGGGAGACAAAGGAGCTACTATCCATTTCTTTTCCGATATATCATGCCGTGTCCTTCACTTTGGTAAGCCAATAGCTGTAACTGACGCAGCAGACACCTCTGAAGGATCCATAGTACGTTTGCTTAAGGGAAATCATAAACTGGAATACATAAGTATCGAACATGAGGCTGATGCATATTCTGAAATATATGATGTGCCAGATAACGATTATGAAACTTTTGTAAAGATTGAGTTACAACCAATAAAAGACAAACGTAAGAAGAAAGAAGAAGAATTGAAGGCAGAAGAAGAACGTAAGGCTGCAGAAGAAAGAGCAAGAAGAACTCGTAATAACGCTTATGCAGATCATTATAAGTATGACCTCTTCTTCTGTTATTCACGCCAAGATGCAATAATTGTTAGACAGACATATCAATATTTGACAAATGCAGGATACCGATGCTGGATGGATATGGATGGAATAGCAAGTGGTGACGATTATGCTCAAGAAATTGCTAATGCTATCCAACAGTCGAAGTGCCTATTGTTTTTTAGTTCTGAACATTCAAATGACTCTATGTGGGCAAGAAATGAGGTGGCGTTTGCTGCTAATCAAGATGTTAAAATATTGTCAATACGGCTTGATGATACTCCATATTCTGATGTGATTATGTATTGCCTGTCTTCTTGTTCTGGGTTTGACTCAGATTTAAAGAGTCGAGAAGATTTGGAAAAACTCTTGGAAGTTGTACGACATTTAGTTGACGATGATAATTAAGTTGATGGCCTGCTAAAATGAAACGAGTTTAATACGACATATGTAATCCATTCGAAGAAGGTTCGAAGTTCATGTGGAGATATGCGCTATTAATAGTTTTTATGAACCAAGTTAGTTGTTAAAGATATGGAACAAAACAAATTTGATGTATTCATCAGTTATTCACGCAAAGATTACTTGGATGATAAGAAGAACGCTATTCCTGGTAATGTCGTGTCAATAGTAAAAGATGCTCTGACAAAAGCAGGTATTAGTTATTGGTTTGATAAAGAAGGCCTATCTTATGGGAATGATTTTACTGATAGAATTGTGTCTAATATCGAGGCCTCTTATATTCTCATCTATCTTGCAACAGTCAATTCTAACGCTTCTCCGTGGACGAGCAGAGAGATTGCATGTGCTGATGAGTTAGGAAAAGTGATTATTCCTGTTCGCATTGATCACACTCCTTACAATAGGAAAATTCTTTTTCGGATAGCAGACCGTAGTTATATTGATTATTATGCCAACCCAGAAAAGGGACTCAACGAATTGGTTGAGTCTATAAAAAGACATTTGGAAATAATCCATGCTGAAAAGAAACGTAAAGAAGAGGAAGAGGCCATTGTACGCGAGACAGCACGGAAGAAAGCAGAAGAAGAAAGAAAAAGAAAGGAACAAGAAGAAAGACGTTTTGCCGAAGAGCAGGAACTAATAGTCAGTGACATTAAATTGGCTTGCACAAAACTAAATAATGAAGAAATCAAAATACAGCTTGATCGCAAAAACCTCATATTGACTACAGAAAAGATTGCAGATAAAAAGAGACGGGAAGATATGAGTAAGTTCATTTTGGAAAGCAGCCCAATACGAATGGAAATGTTTGAAAATGTAAAAAAATGTAAGGACAAAATAGAAGAGTTGACAAAAGAACTTGGCAATGCAACAGTGGAAATAACAAATAAAGAAAATGAACGCCAAACTTTGCAAAATGAATTTGATATATTAAACAATCAAATCAATAAAAAAACTCATGATTCAATAAATCGCCAGAACTATTGGCTACATGGAATTTATGTGTGCATAATTTTGGTTTTGTTCATTCTACTATGTACACATTCATGTTCTAGTAATAATTCTCCCCAGAAATTGTTATCTCACAATCCTCAGCAAACTTATGAAGAAAGCAAAGAACAGGCAACTCAAACGACAAAAGAAGACCTGGGAATAAATGAGTTGTTTGAAAAAGGGAAGGAGTATTATGACACATATTATAATACCGTAGCAGGTCAACGAGACGATGAGAATCTGAGAAAAGCATTCAATTTATGGAGACAAGCCGCTGATAAGGGAATGTCAGAAGCACAAGATAGTGTTGGGATGTGTTTCTATAAAGGTAGAGGGACGGGTATTGATTATGGTGAAGCCGTTAATTATTTCAAATTGGCTGCAGCACAAGGATGTGTAGATGCTCAATACAGATTAGGCCTTTGTTATTATAATGGTTGTATATCAGGGAACGCTAAAACTCTAGTTAGCATTTCAAAAGCTCTCGAGTATTTTGAGTCTGCTGCTGCTCAAGGCAATACAGGTGCATTATGTTATGCTGGAATATGTTACTACAAATATAAAGAAGAGTATGGAAAGTCATATGATTTGTTTGAGAATGCAGCAAAGACCGGAAGTCGAACAGCTCTGTACTATTTGGGGCTTCATTATCACACAGGCCATTTTAAGAAACAAGATAGGGTACAAGCCTTTGACTATTTCAAACAGGCCGCTGAGCGTGGAGAACCTGATGCACAATATTATGTCGGGATATATTATCATAGAGGACTTGGCAATGTACCTAAGAATAAAGATGAAGCTATAAAATGGTTCAAAAAGGCGGCAAAAGGTGGTAATAATCTTGCCAAAAAAGCTCTACAGGAGAATTATAATATTATTGTGTGATTTTGCCTAATATATAATAAAAAGCAGTATGATAAGCGACTTCGACATATTCGTAAACAATAAATTGAAGAGTCCACCAATAGCATATCGTTGGCATTGTTTTGATGTGTTCTTCTTTTGGTTATCCATTGAAGCATTAAAGTGGATTCGTAGTGCATTCGAAAATGGCTCGAAGGTCATACGGAGATATGCGTTGCTAACGAACATAAGTGAGTTGGCTCACAAAGCTGGCTTAGTTGCACCTCAAGTATTTGATATTTAGATTAAATTAGAGAACAACATAATATAGTAAGATTATGAAAAACGATGTATTTATTAGTTATAGTAGAAAAGATTCGCAAATTGCAGATTGTGTCTGCAAAGCGTTGGATAAAGCAGGCTTAACATATTTCATTGACAAACAAGGAATCGGTGGTGGGAAGGAATTTCCTATGGTATTAGCTGATGCTATTTGTGAAAGTGATATTTTTTTATTTCTAGCTTCTGAGAATTCATATGAGTCAAAGTTCACCAATAGTGAAATAACGTTTGCTTTTAATGAAAAACCCCATGAAAGAATCATACCTTACATCATTGATGGGTCAAAACTACCTCGTCACCTACGTTTCGTTTTTTCCAGTATTACTTGGCGAACTCTTCAAGAGCATCCCATTGAGTCTGTACTTGTCCCAGATATCCTAAATCTATTAGGAAAGAGTGTTATGTCGTTAACAATACCAAATAACGAGTATGAAGGTGATGCAGATGCAGATTTTAATATTGCATATGAAGCATGGAAAGAAGATGAATATGACAAAGCTTTCCCTCTCTTCCTGCGGCTTGCTCAATCTGGTTATCAAGAAGCCTATGGATATGTTGGATTGTGTTATGAATTAGGGGAAGGCGTGATTAAAGATATCAATCAAATGTTTACGTTTTACAAAAAAGCGATAGAAGCTCATAAGTATTTAGGAGTGTATCGCTTAGGTATGTATTATTCTAATAATGGTGATTATGTCAAAGCCAAACAGCTTTACGAAAAAACCATTGAGGATGGTTGGGCTTCTGGTGACACATACTTCAAATTGGGCTGCATGTACGAAAGGGGACAGGGTGGTCCTATTGATCTAAATAAAGCGATTGAGTATTACCGTATTGCTCTTCAACATAATAATAGTAAAAGAGAGGCGTCAGAAGCCCTAAGTAGGCTTGGAGTATTCGACGAAGTAACTCTTCCTGATAGTGTATTGAATTTTTCTGCTGCAAAATTATACAATTTAGGGAAACAAAATTCAGAAGGACCTGATGAAAATTTCTCGCTTGCATTCGCATATTATAAAGTTGCTGCAGATAAAGGGCATCCTTTTGCTGCAAAAGAAATAGTGGCAATGAATGACAGACATGGAACACCTATAGAAGATGATGCTTTAATAGAAAAATACAAGGAACTGGCAACTAAAGAGATGATTATTTGGGTTAGAAAGAATTATAGTCTTGCATGGGATGCAGGTTATGCATACCATTATGGAGTTGGTTGTTATTCTAGTATCGAAAAAGCAGAAGAATGTCATAGAATAGGGGCTATAAACGGAAGTGCATCTTGCCTATGGGAATTAGGGCGGATTGAAGAAAATAAAGGTAATTTGACAAATGCATTCAAACACTATAAGGTGGCTGCAGAGAAAGGTCAGGGTATGGCAATGTTTGAACTTGCTCGCTGTTACGAAAAAGGAATTGGTACAATGGCGGATTTATCAAAAGCGATACAATGGTATCAAACCTGTTCAGAGGCTCCCTATGCTTCAGCATCAGACGCGAAAAAGAAATATAAATATCTTAAGGATATGGTAGTTTGACTTCAATTGGTTGAATACTCTATAATTCAATCATAAGTGAGGAAATGTTGCGACAATGGTAAAAAGCAAAACAACGAGATATGGCACAAGAGAAAGAATATTTCGCATTCATCAGCTATCAGCGAAAGGATGAGAAGTGGGCGAAGTGGCTGGCAAAAGAATTGGAACATTATCATTTGCCAACTACGTTGAATGGTAAAAACCTACCCAAGAACCTGCGCCCTATTTTCAGGGATGTGGATGAACTAAGTGCTGGAAATTTACCTGAGCAAATATATCATGCATTGTCCATCTCAAAGAACCTTATCGTCGTATGTTCCCCACGTTCTGCCAAATCTGAGTGGGTCAATAAAGAAATAGAAGATTTCATTAACATTAAAGGCGGCAAGGCAGATAGCATCTATCCTTTCATCATTGAAGGTGTTCCATTCTCTATGGATGCTGAAAAAGAATGTTTTCCCAGAGCTTTAAAAAAG
>JBGUIA010000049.1:0-11139 GCA_045112595.1 Prevotella sp.
TTATGGCAACAACCCCAGCCGTCTGAAGGTAAAGTGCTATGGTGCTGACGATGTTCGCGAGGGTGTAGCTATCCTGTGGAAGGAGAACGTTGACGTGTCTATCACGGGTAACTCAACGAACCCCACTCGTTTCCAGCACCCCGTAGCAGGTACCTATAAGAAGGAGCGCGTGCTCGCTGGCAAGCCCTACTTCTCAGTAGCTTCCGGTGGTGGTACGGGTCGTACCCTGCACCCAGACAATATGGCTGCCGGTCCTGCTTCTTACGGTATGACTGACACCCTGGGCCGTATGCACTCTGACGCTCAGTTCGCAGGTTCTTCTTCTGTTCCTGCTCACGTTGAGATGATGGGCTTCCTGGGTATTGGTAACAACCCAATGGTAGGTGCTACCGTGGCTATCGCCGTAGCTATCGACCTCGCCCTGAACAAAAAGTAAGCATTCTGCTTCAAAATAAAATGCCCGCCAGAAATTCTGACGGGCATTTTTGTTATTACATTGCTGCGTGGTAGTTATACAATCTTGCTATGTTCAAGCAATACTCAGTGTAAGCTTCACTCTTCAGCCATTTGTTAATCAACTTTTTCATAATCTTTTTACCTTTCTTTACTTTACTCGGTACGGTGTGTTGAGCCGTCCTACTTAAATACTTTGTTATCCTTATTTTTTGTTATCCTTGCCGCACCGCTGTGCAGCTATTATTTCTTTTTCACGGTGCAAAGTTAGGAAGAATTTTCGTACAAAAGAAGGAAAATGGCAAATTGTTTGCGCACACAGTCTATTTGTTGACCTGTGTCAATTACGTGTTTTTGTCGTAAAAACAGAATTATTTTTTGTTATGGGTGACCGCTTCGCGCATCTCTTTGAGCAAATCTGAGGCGAAGATAAAGTCCGTCAGGCGTTTGTTTGTCGAGCCCATGATGTCGGCCGAGACACCCTGCCATTCCTTGTGACCTTCGTAGATGAAAATGATGTTTTCGCCAATACCCATCACCGAATTCATGTCGTGGGTATTGATGATGGTCGTCATGTTGAATTCACGTGTGATGGAGTGCAACAGGTCGTCTATCACCAGCGACGTCTTGGGGTCGAGACCGCTGTTCGGCTCGTCGCAGAACAGGTATTTGGGGTTCAGGGCAATGGCGCGGGCAATGGCCACACGTTTCTGCATACCGCCGCTGATCTCGCCGGGATATTTTTCTTCCGCACCCACGAGGTTCACGCGGTCCAGACAGTCCATGGCGCGCTTCTGACGTTCGCGTAGGTTCATCGACGAGAACATATCCAGCGGAAACATCACGTTTTCCAGTACCGTCAGCGAGTCAAACAGTGCTGCACTTTGGAATATCATGCCCATCTCGCGACGCATCATCACCTTCTCCTTCTTCGACATCTTCACGAAGTCGCGACCGTCGTACAGTATCTGCCCTTCCGTGGGGTCAAACAGTCCTACGAGGTTCTTCATCAGCACCGTCTTTCCCGAACCGCTCTGTCCGATGATGAGGTTCGTCTTGCCGTCCTCGAACACCGTCGAGATGTCCTTCAACACCTCGATATCGTCGAAACGCTTGTATAGGTTCTTGACTTCTATCATGACAGCAGCTGGGTTAGGAATACGTCACTAAAGAGAATCAGCACGCTCGAGGTCACGACGGCATCCGTTGAGGCCTTACCGACGTTGACGGAACCGCCCTCTACGGTATAGCCGCAGTAGGAGGGCACGGCGGAGATGATAAAGGCGAAGAAGAGGCTCTTGATGATACTCATCCACATAAACCACGATTTAAACTGATGCTGCAATCCCAGCGTCAGGTCGTCAGGCACGATGATGTGTCCGACGTATGCCGTTCCGTAGGCACCCACGATGCCCAGTGCACTCGAGAAGATGACCAGCAATGGCATGATGGTAATCATACCCATGATTTTCGGCAGTATCAGGTAGCACGCCGAGTTAACACCCATGATGTCCAGCGCGTCAATCTGCTGCGTCACGCGCATGGTGCCGATCTCCGAGGCGATGTTCGAGCCCACCTTACCGGCCAGTATCAGACACATGATGCTCGACGAGAACTCCAGCAACATGATTTCGCGTGTGGTATAGCCGCTCACCCATCGTGGCATCCAGGGCGACTGGATGTTCAGCTTCATCTGGATGCAGATGACGGCTCCGATGAAAAACGAGATGAGCAGCACGATACCAATCGAGTTGATGCCCAGCTGTTCCATCTCCTTCACGTACTGTTTCCAGAACATACGGAAACGCTCGGGAACGCTGAACGTACGCCCCATCAGTATGAGAAATTGGCCGAACATCGTCAGCCACCGGTGCAGAATCTTTATCATTTCGGGTACAAAGGTAAAGTAAAATAAGCGAAATACCAAATAAATTTGGATTTTTCGTCGGAAAGTGCTACCTTTGCACCCGTTAATCACATTAACTTTGCATTTTGATTCATTTATGAATACCATTTTCATCGTTTTGCCGATACTGACGCTGCTGATGTTCGACCTCGGACTCGCCTTACGTCCTGCCGATTTCCGTTTGCTCGCAGAACGTCCGAAGGCTGTGTTTGTCGGACTGACCGGTCAGATTCTGCTCCTGCCTCTCATTGCGTGGGCGGTGGCCAGTGGTTTCCACTTAGCACCCTTGTTCTTTCTGGGTGTCATGCTCATTGCCTGCAGCCCGGGCGGCAGTTCCAGCAATGTCTTCTCCATGCTTGCCGGTGGCGATGTCGCGCTGTCCGTATCGCTGACGGCCTTTAGCAGCATCATCACGCTGTTTACGGGTCCGCTGGTCATGGATTTTGCCACCAGTCTTTTCGGCACCGAGATGAGCGGTATCCACCTGCCCGTCGGCAACCTGTTGGTCCAGAACCTCGTGCTGATGGCGGTACCCATCGCCATCGGACTCGCCATTGCCGTGTGTAACGAACGGCTTGCCGAGCGCATGCACAACGTGCTGAAGCGCCTCGCCTTCCCCTGTCTCATCCTCTTGGCAACGGTGTTCTTCATCCAGAATCGCGACATCATCATCCGCGAATTCCCCCAGCTCGGACTCTCTGTCACCGTCCTCATCCTCTTGTCCATGGGCGGTGGCGTCCTGCTCTCGTGGCTCATGCGTCTCAACGGACGCGAACAGCGTACCATCATCATCGAGATTGGCATGCAGAATGCTGCGCAGGCCATTACCGTTGCCAGCAGTCCCTTCGTCTTCAACAATGACGTGATGGCCGTTCCCGCCATCATCTATGCGCTGATGATGAACGTCGTCCTGCTGACCTACGTCGCAGTGGTGAAAAAACTCAAAACAGCCTAGAATTTGTATTCCACGAAGGCCTCCATGGCCTCATAGCACGCCAGTCCCAGGTCGTCGTACTGTTTCGCGGTGGCGCGGTTGCGGTCTTCGGCGCGTTGCCAGAACAGCCTGTCGTCGTTGCCGAGGAATGGTGCACCCTCCATCTGACTCTGGTGGCGCAGGATGGCGTTACGCTTCTCGTGCAGCTCCTCCGGACTCATCGGCACACACATCTCGATATCCTCTATCTCCCATTCCGCCCACGCCCCGCGGTACATCCATACGCGGCAGTCGCTGAGCCATTCCGCGCCCGCCTTCTTCTCTTCGTCGATGGCTGCCAGCACGGCGTCGGTACATGTGCGGTGTGTCCCGTGCGGGTCTGCCAGGTCGGCCGCCACGTATATCTGGTGCGGCTGTATCTGTTGCAGCAGTTCCTGAATAATCCTTACGTCCCGTTCTGCCAGCGGTAGCTTCTCTATCTTGCCACTCTCGTAGAACGGTAAGTCAAGGAAGTGGATGTGGTCCTTCTTGATACCGTTGTACCCACAGGCGTTGCGCGCCTCGCCACGACGGATTAGCCCCTTGATGGCTAGCACGTCACGATTGTCCAGGTCGCCCTCCTGCTTCCGCTTCAGAAATTCCAGCACACTCTTGCTGTAGTGCTTCACGATTTCGTCACTGCCGTTGGCAAACAGCTCGTTGAAGGCGCGGATGAAATGCATATACAGCCTCACCTCCTCGTCCGCCACGGCAATGTTTCCCGACGTCTCGTAGGCTATGTGTACGTCGTGCTGCTGTTGCATCAGCCGTCGGATGGTGCCGCCCATCGATATCACGTCGTCGTCGGGATGTGGCGAGAACACGATGACGCGCTTAGGGTAGGGCAGTGCCCGTTCCGGTCGTGTCGAGTCGTCCGCATTGGGCTTGCCTCCCGGCCATCCGGTGATGGTATGCTGCAGGATGTTGAATACTGCTATGTTCACCAGTCCTGCCGAGCCGTACTCCTCCACGTAGTGTTGCAGTCCGTTGTCCACATAGTCCTTTGTCGATAGCTTCAGCACGGGCTTGCCCGTCTTGCGGCACAGCCCAATCACGTCGCGTCGCAATTCGCGGTCCACGATGTGGTCAAAATTAATTGTCGTTGTCAGATTCAGGTTCATCATGCTGCGAAGATATAAAAAAATACCGACACATGTAAAATTTTTATCGTTTTTTGTTTGGTTTTTAATTTTTTTTCATTATCTTTGCGTCGAAAATGAAATCTGATTAATCGATGCTAAAGAAAACAAACATATTCATGGTGCTCTTGTTAGTGGCTGGAAGCCTGTCTGTTCGGGCCCAGCATATAGCCATCAACAACAATCTGTTGTTTGATGTGGCAGGAGCGTTGTCAGCGGGTGTAGAAATCCCCGTTCAAAAAAGCAGTACACTTGAGGTGTATGGCAGTATACGACCTTGGAAACGAGGAGATGATCGTGTCCATAAACATTGGACGGTGCAGGCCCAGTATCGGCTTTGGCCCTGTCAGGTGATGAACGGCTTCTTCTGGGGACCTTACGTCCATGGAGGTCAGTTTAATTTCGGCAACGAAGAATTGTTGTTCGGTCTTTTGAAGGGGCTGAAACCAAACCGTTTTGAGGGATGGCTCCTCGGTGGCGGCATAGGAGTAGGTTACGAATATGCGTTGGCCAAGCACTGGAATGTCGGTGCCGAGATAGGAGCCGGCTATACCTATATTAAATATAAGAAGTATGCGTGTGAGAAATGCGGTGTCCAGAAGGCTGACGATTCCTACAATTATATCGGTATCTCACGGCTGGGATTGAGTGTCATCTACGTCTTTTAACATTGAACATTGAGCAAAATGAGAATAATATCCTATTTACTGATATTTTGGTTCCCTTTGATGGTTGCAGCATCTGCATTGCCAGACAAGGATAAGGGAAACACAAAGGGCAAGAAGTACGACTACGTGATGAAGGTCGACCGTTCCGCTATGGCTGTGGTCGACAGCAATGTGGTGGTCTCGTTGCAGTTGACGGCCATTCAGGATGTCCCTATGGCCCAGTCTATCATCATTGCTCCGGAATTGATAGATACCTTCACGTTGCAAAAGGCTGAGTTTCCGCTGATTTTCATCAATAGCCGCAATCAGCAGATTTACTTTGAGCGCGAATTGAAGAACGAATTCCCGGACGCTCTTGCCATGCGTAAGAAAAGCGGTGAAGATCTTCATATCAGCTATCTCCGTACCATCAAATATGAGCCTTGGATGGACAATGCCGTATTGAAAGTGAAGAAACTGAGTTGTGCCTGCAAGGATTTTAAGGATCGTGGTGAAGAGACCCTTGCCATGTTCGAGAAGGAGGAGATGGAACCCGTTATCGACCTTTATCCCGTGTATCTGTTGCCACCAGCCGACAAAAGTGTCAAGGTGCGTGAAGAGAAGGGCTCGGCCTATCTTTGTTTTATGGTCAACAAATGGGATATTCTCCCCGACTACCTGAACAATCCTGCCGAATTGCAGAAGATTCATAACTCCATAAATATCGTCAAGAACGACTCGAATGTCACCATCCGCAAGATGGTCATCGAGGGTTATGCTTCCCCTGAGGGCTCCAACTCGCATAACATTATGCTCAGTGAGAAACGTACGGAGGCCCTCCAGCATTATCTGGAACGTACAGGCAGGGTGAAGGGCATCAGGCTGGAGGCCAGTGGAAAGGGTGAAAACTGGGATGGCTTCGTGAAATACCTGAAGAGTCACAATGCCGTTCCCCAGCGCGACAAGCTGCTCAGCATTGCCACCAGCAAGGCCGACCCCGACCAGAAAGAAAGGCGTATGCGTGCGGAGGCTGCAGAAGGCTACCAATATGTGCTGAAGAATGCCTTCCCTGAGTTGCGTTGCACCAACTATAATGTGATTTACACCGTCCGGCCCTTTACCGTCGATGAATCGGAAGTAGTCTTCGAGACACGTCCCATCAACCTCAATCTCAATGAGATATACAAGTTGGCCGACAAATATGCCAAGGACGAGCAGAAATATTATTCTATCATCCGCAAGGCTTACCTGCTCTATCCGCAGGACTCCTATATCAACCTGACAATGGCCTATCTCTCCATCAAGAAGGGTGAGGCTGACGAGGCGGCAGAATACCTGACGAAGGTGAAGAACAGTCCCGAGAAAACGTTGAACGAGGGTATTGTGGCCTATCTCAAGGGTGACCTCGACAAGGCTATACAGCTTGCAGGGCAGGCTAAGAGCCAGGGTTTGGCAGAAGCCTCCCAGCAACTGGCAGAGTTTGAAAAATTAAGAAAATAGTAATCATTTAAAAATATTAGGTTTATGTTCCATTTCAGAAAAATCGTGTTCCCGCTATTCATGGCAACAGCATTCCTTTGCAGTTGCAGTCAGGCCGACGATGACACAGCCGGCAATGGTGATAAGGAAAAGATACAGGAACAATACAACGTGGTGTTCCAGTTACAGAGCAACAGTTCCTCTATGACTCGTAGTGTTGAGGACAGCTACAATCATGTTCAGGGAACTGCCGAGGAGTACAAGGTGAATGTTGCCAGAGCCTATTTCTTTGACAGCAAGACCAAACTGCTGTCGAAGAGCGCACCACTGACCGGTATCACTTATAATGGTACAAATGCCAGTGGCAATGTCATCTACGAGACAGAGCCGATTTCTGTGCCAATGGGTACATACGACATCTTTGTCATTGCCAACA
Source organism: Prevotella sp. (assembly GCA_045112595.1). GTDB lineage: Bacteria > Bacteroidota > Bacteroidia > Bacteroidales > Bacteroidaceae > Prevotella. The sequence goes on from JBGUIA010000049.1 coordinate 7,034, forward strand.
CCAATCGGCAGTTCAAGAAAGACAAGGAGGACGAGTTCCTGGCCGACATTGACAGCCTCTCCTATGTTCAAGCCGTCGTTGAGGACATCTCTGAAGGTATCATCATGTCCAACCGCGCGTCGGAAAACCTTGGTACCGTCATCTCAAAGAAGAATGACAATGACGTCAATATTGTCAATATCACCTTGGAGCGTGTTCTTGCCCGTCTTGATGTGGCGAAGGCAGAGGAAACATTCGAATTGACCAACGACAAAGGCGAGAAATATGCTTCCGTGACACTCGACGGTTACTTTATCGTTAACTTGCCAAAGTATTACTATACCTTCCGTCATACGGCCGTGTTGACCACGTTGGAAGAACCCCAGTGGGACGTTAACACCAATTTCGGCAATGTGTCCGACGTCAACGGCTACGTCATTGACCCCTATTTCTTCAGAAAGACCATTGATGCAGCCACTTTCACCAATGCCGACAAATACTACGAGCGCTTCTCGGCTGACTACAGCAATATGAATTATGTGAAGTGGGACACTTTCAATGCTGTCAGCACCACTCCGAATTACAAGACGATGTACTGCCTGGAGAACTGTACACTGGCTCCGGCACAGAAGAACGGCTACTCCACTGGCGTAATCTTCAAGGCCATTTTGGAACCCAACAACAATGTCTATACGTTGAACAGTGCTGGTGAGTTAGTACTGGTTACCGACAAGCAGAGCTATCCTGAGACTCTGTATTTCTTCCAGCAGAAGTTCTACGCTAGTGCCGACGCATTGGCAGCTGCTGTTGTTGCATCAGGTTTGACGACAGGAAAATATCAGGCCCGCAAGTTCGAGAAGACCGACGACGGATATCGTTGCTACTACAAATACTGGATTCGTCACCTTGACAACAATAATCCTGGCGAGATGGGCGTGATGGAGTTCGGTGTCGTTCGCAACAACCTTTATCGCATGCTGATCACCGGAGTCTCTGACCTTGGCGATGGCGGCAGCCCTATTGACCCCAACACTCCTGACGAGGGAGAAACATACTTGAAAGTTGTGCTAAGCGTTAAACCATGGACAGTAAGAGACCTCACAAATATTGTGCTTTGAAACAGCTGTGCTCCATACTCTGCATCTTGTTGTTGACATCCTGTACATGGGTAAAGGATGACACCGACGACTGCCCTGATGGATTCTGGCTGAACCTGCACTACACTTATAACATACTGGATGTGGAGGCGGCACCGGAATACGTGAAGGAGGTGTCGGTCTATGTCTATGATTCTATAGGCAACTATGTTTCACGTCTGGACGTGCCGCAGACGGTTCTGGCTGCTAATGGTCATAAGGTCAGGATTGAAGGACTTCAGGAGGGCGACTACCAGTTTGTGGTGTGGAGCGGTATCAGCAACAGCCAGTATACCGTGTCAGGAGATAAAAGCACGATGGACGCATTCCGCCTGTCGCTGGCTGGTTCCACCACGACGGTAACCACTCGTCTGCCCGATGTGTACTACGGCCTTCTGACGACCGTTCACTACGACGCCGCCTATGCCGTTCACGATGTCTGGATGATGAAGGATACCAATCAGCTGACGTGCCTCTTTGTGCCGCTGTCGGGCGACGTGGCGGTCAATCCTGCCGATTACGATGTGAAGGTCGTTTCGGCCAATGGTACCATGAACGTACTGAACAAGCCTGTTTCTGCCACTCCTATTACCTACCTGCCCTTCGAACGTAACAGTGTAACGGTCGAAGATTCGGAATACGGCGAGTTGCAGGGTATAGGTTTCAGTCTGACAACCTTGCGGTTGATGGAAGACCTCGACAGTCGTCTGGTCTTTCAGAAGGCCGACACCGGCGAAACGATTTTCAATATCTCGTTACCGGAATATATCGGCATGATAGGGTCATATTACACCAATCTTGGCCGTCCGTTGACCTTGCAGGAGTATCTTGACCGTCAGGACTTCTATCACATAGTATTCTTCCTCTCAGAAGATTTCAGCACGCTCATCCGTCTGGATGTCAACAGTTGGCGACTGAGGGCAAAAAATCACTTAAAGCTTTGAGACTGTGAAACGTTTTACCTCATCCTGCTTTGCACTGCTCCTTCAGGTCTTTGCCATTGTCGCGCTGACGGCTTGTCAGATGGACGATGGCGATAACCCTGGTCGCGTCACCAAGGTGAAGGTGGGTGATGGGGTCCCTGATTTCGTTGTGACTGCCACTGACGGACAGGCACTGTCGCCGTGGTTGCTCAAGGGAAAGGTCTTTGTGCTTAATTTCTTCGATACCGGTTGCCCTGACTGTCAGAAGGAATTCCCCGTGCTTCAGCAAATCTACGACAAGTACTGCGATTCGGTCACTGTCATCAACGTCCCGCGAAGCCAGACCCTCAGCGAGGTCGTTCAGTATTGGAGTGCGGAGTCGCTGACCATGCCCCTCTATTCGCCTCGTGACAAGGACCTCTACTACCGTTTTGCCGACAGTGGCATCCCCCTGACATATATTGTCGATGGCAAGGGTGTTGTGCAGGCCGTCTTCACCGATTCTCCATTGACCGATTTCAACACCTTCGATACCGTCCTCCACCAGTTGCTTCAGACGGAGGCAGAGGCCAACGACATGGTCAGCCTGACGCTCCGGCTGAACGTGCCGGCAAACACGCGTAGTGCCGACGACACCTATTTCCAAAACGAGCATACCATTAGTCATCTCGAGCTTTTCTTCTTCGATGCCCGTACCGGAAAGCTGTACAGCAAGGCTCTCGTCGACGACCTGACGAAGGACGACGATCCCTTTGACAAGACATACGATGTGACCTACCTAGTGAAGGATCTCAGTATCCATGCAGGTGTCTATCATATCTTTGCGATTGCCAATTACCCCCAAATCCCTGACGACATCACCGATTTGGACGAGTTTCTTGATCTGACCGACTCCATTACTTACCAGTCAGGCATCGAACCTAACATCCCCGCTCAGGGATGCGTCATGACCAATCGCGCAACGCAGTTGCTGGATGTCAATCTGATACCCTGGGTCAACAATCCCTATTACATTTCTATCGATATGGAACGCGTGCTGGCCAAGTTGCAGATTGGTGTGGCGAAAAACAATTTCGAGTTGAAGCACAATGGCCGGAAATATGCCGACATCAACATTACCAACTACAAGCTGGTCAATCTCAACCGCCAGTATTATCTGTTCCAGCATAAGGATGCCATGAGTGACCTCGGACGGCAGCCCGATTTCCGTTTGCCCGACAATTACGCCGACTGCGACGAGCAGGACGGACAATACATCGTCGACCCCTATTTCTATAGCAAGACATCCAATCAGCGCGATGCTACCAAGTTCAAGGACATTTATGCCTCGTGGTACGGAGCATTCACTACCGAGAATTTCGCGTCCATCCCTGCGGCAGGCAATTACGGCTATGTGTATATCCTCGAGAACACGTCGTTCCGTACGAGTCAGAAGAATGGCTATTCGCCCGGTATCGTCTTCAAGGCTGCCGTAAGCCCGCTCTTTGTCTATCTCTACGACGACCAGACGCATACACTGGTCGAAGAACACCGCGCAGAATACTGGTCGCACACCATCTATCTGTACAATTACAATTTCTACGGTTCCATTCAGGCTGTCAATGTGGCCAGCGGACTACGGCTCGACGAGCTGGAGACCTATACCGATGCCCAGCTGAAACCCTATGGCATCAAGCAGTGTCAGTTCAATATGGGTGTCTATGAAACCTACTACACCTACTGGATTCGCCACCGCAACAATACCCGTGACCCTATGGCGTCGATGGGCTATGGTGTCGTTCGCAACAACTACTACAAGATTGTCGTCTCCGGCGTCAGCGGCATTGGCAATAGCGAGATCCTTCCCGAAATCATGCGCGACAACTATCCCAACACCTACACCGACGTGGTTGTAGAATGATTTCTCTCGCCCCGTGTTAACTGCAACGCGCCCGCCCGCGAACAGCATTTTTACCAAAATTAAACCTGCATTTTAATATAATCAATAGTTCGTTAAAAATTCAATATACGGCGTAACGGCTAAGCCGCGCAGCCAAAGAGTTCTTTGAAAATGTGATTAATTAAAGTT
>JBGUIA010000050.1:0-7400 GCA_045112595.1 Prevotella sp.
TTCAGTAGAGGTTATCCTCTCTGCTTGCTGCGCTGCCATCAACGAGGGCATCGAGGAGCGTAAGGTCGAGAAGGCTGACGAGAAGGCTGCCGACGAGCAGGAAGAGGTTGCTGAGGAGGCTAAGCCCAAGCGCCAGGCCCGCAAGCCCCGCAAGGCTGCTGAGGCTCCCGCCGCAGAAGAGGCTGCCGCTCCCGCTGAGGAAGCCGCTCCCGCTGAGGCTGAGGCTCCCGCCGCTGAGTAAGGTGTGTCGCCGCCAATGGCGTCGCCTAACAGCGTCGAAATTCCGCAATCCCGGAATTCCGAAATAACGAAAATAACGTAATAACGAAAAAAAATAAAGAATAACAATGGCAATTTCAATTGACGATATCAAGAAGCTTCGCGCTATGACCGGCGCTGGTCTCGCCGACGTTAAGAAGGCACTGACCGAGGCCGAGGGCGACTTCGACAAGGCCAAGGAGCTCCTCCGCGAGCGTGGCCTCGCTATCGCTGCCAAGCGTAGCGACCGTGAGACATCTAATGGTTGTGTACTCGTAAAGAAGGTGGATGGCTTCGCTGCCATGCTCGCACTCAAGTGTGAGACCGACTTCGTGGCTAATGGTGCCGACTTCATCGCACTCACTCAGGCCATCCTCGACGCAGCAATCGCTGCAAAGGCTGCCGACATCGAGGCTGTCAAGAACCTCACCATCAACGGTCAGACCGCTCAGGAGGCTGTCACACAGCGTTCTGGTATCACCGGTGAGAAGATGGAGCTCGACGGCTACCTCACCCTCGAGGGCGACAACGTGGAGGTTTACGACCACATGGGCAAGCACACCCTGTGCACCATGGTCCAGACCAACAAGCCCGCTGCCGAGCAGGGTCACCTCGTGGCCATGCAGGTTGCTGCCATGAAGCCCGTAGCTCTCGACGCCCAGAGCGTCGACCAGAAGATCCTCGACGAGGAGTACAAGACTTCTTTCGAGAAGACCAAGCTCGAGCAGGTCGAGAAGTTCGTTGAGATGAAGCTCAAGAAGGCTGGCATCAACCCCAACCTCGTTGACTCTGAGGACCACATCGAGTCTAACACCGCCAAGGGCTGGCTCACCAAAGAGCAGGCCGACGAGGCTCGCAAGGTCATCGCCGATGCAAAGGTTGAGGGCGAGGCAAACCTCAAGATGCCTATGATCGAGAACATCGCCAAGGGTCGCGTCCAGAAGTTCCTCAAGGAAAGCTGCCTCGTCGACCAGGAGTTCCAGTTCGGCGATGGCGACAAGGCTACTGTTGCTCAGTGGCTCGCCAAGCAGGACAAGGACCTGAAGATCGTCGCTTTTAAGCGCTTCACGCTTGTTGCCGACTAATTCGCAACACATTACTTCCTTTTATAATCAAAAAAAGTCCGCAGTGCCTTCCAGCCTGCGGATTTTTTTTCTTTTTACCCTTTAACCTTTTACCTCTTAAACTCTTAGAGGTGTCTGTTGCGCAGTGTCACGCCTAGGATGCGCATGTAGTCGCGGAACTGCTCCTCAGTCAATACGCGGTGCATCTCTCGTGCGTCTTTCCTCACCGCCTGATGAATCATGTGTCGCTGTCTCATGCCCTGCACCTCCGATGCCGTCTGCATGTCGTCCGTGAATGTCTCGTGGATTGCCTCCACCTTGTCCATCTGCTTGTCGTTCAGTCCCAGCACCTCCGAGAGGCGGTAGATGTCACAGTTCATGTCGAATCTTTTGTCCGAATTTTTACTCTGTGTCTCGGCGAAGCTTGTTGTCAGTGCCATTGCGGCAACTACTGTCAAAATAATCTTTTTCATAATTTTCTTTTTTTTTGTTAGTTATCCTGTTTGTTATCCTTTGTAATCTTTTTTGTTATCCAGAACATCTTTGTCCTTGTTCTGCTTCTTTGACGCACCAAAAAAAAGAAGGTTTAACGAAAAACCCATTTTTTTTCGCTAACCCCACCCTTATACTACGTATAACTTTTTTTCGTTCGGCCACAAAAAACCCCGCCTTCGGGGCGGGGCTCAATCCTTCTTACATCCTTTTACCTTTTTAGTTTTTTACCTTTTTACCTTTACGCAATCTCGATTTGGCGCGACAGCTTCACTTTCTCTTCCACTACCTTCGGCAGTTCCACGGTCAGCACGCCGTCCTCCACCTTCGCCGATATCGCGTCTTTCTTCACGTCGTCAGGCAGTATCAGCGTCTGCTCGTATTTCGAGTAGCTGAATTCGCGGCGCAGATAGCGCACGTTCTTGTTTTCCTCCTCCTTATGTTCCTCCTTATGTTCCATCTTCACCACCAGGTTACCCTCGTCGTTGATGTGCACGTTAAAGTCCTGCTTGTTCATGCCCGGCGCTGCCAGCTCCACGGTATATGCCTTGTCCGACTCCTTCACGTTGATGGCCGGTGCGGTGCAGTTAGCCTTCGGCATCATGTCGTTATAAAACAAGTCGTTAAACACTGCAGGAATCCAATTGTTACTTCTCATTGTTGGCATCATAGTTGTTACCTCCTAAATTCTGTTTTTTTTTTTTGTTATACATGTTGTTTTATTTGTTTTCTTGTTGTCGGCCTTCCAGGATTGTGTTTCCCTTCCAGCCTCCACCCTCACATGATGCAACAACAATGCCAACCCATTAAACACCGACAAATTGACACAATAGTCTGCCATTTTGTCGTGATTCATATCTTTATCCTTTTAAGAAGATAGGCTGCACTATCTTTTCGCTTCGCGAGAAGTTACTTCCGTTCGGAAATGAAAATAAATGGTGATTTATTTTGCATTTCGCTCACTTATTCGTAACTTTGCACAAACTAAAACGAAAAAGATGTTAGTAAAGACCTATTGTGCTGCGGTGAACGGACTGGAGGTGACGACAGTTACCTGCGAGGTGAGCATGTCGCGCGGTGTGCAGTTTCATTTGACGGGATTGGCCGATACGGCTGTCAAGGAAAGTCACGACCGCATCAAGGCTGCTTTGGTGAACAATGGTTTCAAGATGCCGGTGATGGATATCACCGTCAACCTGTCGCCGGCAGATATCAAGAAGGAAGGTTCGAGTTACGACCTGCCGTTGGCTATTGCCATCTTGGCTGCCAACGACAAGGTGAACTGTGACCGATTGGACAAATACATGCTCGTTGGAGAGTTAGGGCTCGACGGACGTTTGCAACCTGTTCGCGGTGCGTTACCCATTGCTATTAGGGCGAGGGCGGAGAAGTTTAAGGGGCTCATCGTACCTCAACAGAATATCCGTGAAGCGGCTGTCGTGAATCAGTTGGAGGTCTATGGCATGGAGACGCTGTCGGACGTCATCCGTTTTATGAATGGTGCCGACAGTTATCAGCCGACTATCATTGATACGCGTAAGGAGTTTTACGAGCATCAGAACCATTTCGACATCGACTTCAGCGACGTGAAAGGTCAGGAGAGCGTGAAGCGCGCCTTGGAGGTAGCGGCCGCTGGCGGTCACAACCTCATTATGATTGGCCCGCCGGGGTCGGGAAAGTCGATGCTTGCCAAGCGTCTGCCGAGTATCCTGCCGCCTTTATCGTTGGCCGAGAGTCTGGAAACCACACAGATTCATTCGGTGGCAGGTAAACTGAACCGTGACACCAGTCTCATCAGTCAGCGGCCCTTCCGAGCACCCCACCATACGATATCCCAAGTCGCCCTTGTCGGTGGCGGTAATAATCCGCAGCCTGGAGAAATCTCATTGGCGCACAATGGTGTGCTCTTCCTCGACGAAATGCCTGAGTTGTCGCGTTCTGTATTGGAGGTGTTGCGCCAGCCGTTAGAAGACCGTAAAATCAGTATTGCACGTGCCAAGTACAGTGTAGAATACCCATGCTCGTTTATGCTGATAGCCTCGATGAATCCCTGTCCTTGTGGTTATTATGGTGATCCGACGCACCACTGTGCCTGTACTCCGGGACAGATTCAGCGTTACATGAACAAGATTAGCGGTCCGCTACTGGACCGAATTGATATCCATTGTGAGATACAGGCTGTGCCGTTTGCACAGTTGAGTCAGATGCAGCCCGGTGAACCCTCTGCCACCATCCGCGAGCGCGTCATTGCAGCCCGCAAGATCCAAGAGGAGCGCTTCCGTCCGTATAAGGGCGTTCATTGTAATGCGATGATGAGCGAAAAAATGCTTCATGAGTTTGCCGAGCCTGATGATGCCAGTATGGAGATGCTGCGTATGGCGATGGAAAGGTTAAAGCTGTCAGCGCGTGCCTATACACGCATATTAAAGGTTGCACGCACCATTGCCGACCTTGTCGGCAGCGAGCGGGTTGAGTCGGTGCATATTGCCGAAGCAATAGGCTACCGCAACCTAGACCGCGGCGATTGGGCAGAAAGAGGGATATAGACTTACTTTGGAATGGGCGTTTACCGCCCTTCGTCATCGTCAGTGCTTTGCTCTACACCATTAAAGGCATTGCCACGCATAGTCACCTTGCTGCCTGCTAAAAAACAGTTTGGTCTAATGGCGTACAGCCGGATGGCTGGCTTCTTGTATGTCTTATGTTTGTTCTCTGTCTTCATACCGATTATGTATTACAATCATTACTTTATCATTACTTTGAGTTCTTCTCTCACTTAATCACGAGCTTATTACCATTATGGATGTATAAGCCCTTTTTCGTTGGCTTGCCGTCAAGCTTGTGGCCATCGAGGGTGTACCATACATCTGACATCTTACTTCTTACATCAGACATCGTTATAATTCCCGTCGTTTCGTTGTTGTCGTCGATGTTCGATACGATGTCGAGACTTGGTGCCAGTGGATCAGAGGCCGATTCATCGCCAGCCATAAGTTGGAAGTAGCCACGGAACGACTTGAGCATGAAGTCCTTTGTCGGGGACGGGTATTTGAGCATGTTATTGGCTCCGACGTAGAGGTTCTGCCAATTTCCCTTCTCAAGTACGATGGGTGAGAAGACGGGCACGAACAGTATGCTTCCGTCGTCGCTCTCTATCGTGCTAAGGCTGGCCTTGATGGTGACGTTCTCAAAGACAGGATTGCTGATGTCGAAGTCGTTCGGATTGTCATCGTAGCCGTTGGGCTTGCTCCACTTCACGAGATAGGGCTTGCCAGCCTCGATGGCGGTGGCATTCTGGAAGTAGAGGTAGAGGAGATATTTATCGCTATTAGCAGGGTATTCCACTAAACTTGTCTGGTAACAGAAATTGTCTTTACTATAGTTTGCGTTTCTTTCGTTCTTGTCGTTGTACCAGCCGGTAACATCCATCTCACAGATAGTGGCCCCATTAAGCGGAGAAGCTGACAGTTGCCCGGCCGTTATGTTAAACGGCAGGCAGAGCGTGTTCCAGGCACCGTCCTTATAGAGCTTGCGCCCATTGAACTTCGCGTTGACGGTCCCCCTGTTCAGGTAATATTCGACGAGGGGCATGTTGTCCATGTCATCGTAGAACCCTTCATGATCTGTCGAATAGAACACACCATTGTATAGCAGTCCTCCCGTGTATATGTCTACCATGCCGTAGCTTGTGGTCGGAGTCCCTGTTGGCATGTAAGCGCTGGCTTTGACAAGACTGCTATTACTATTCACGTCACCCAGCTGTTTCGTATAGAAGACATAGGCTTCGGCTCCAATAGATACCGATGAATGGCTGCCGGCTATCACGAACGTGTAGCTTCCAGAGGTGTTTGTTACGCTTACTCCGCGTGGGTCGAAGAGGCTGTTTCTAATGGTGAGATTTGCATCAGCATCTTCAGAAGCTCCCTCAGCTTTCCCGACGAAGCCACCAAAATGAGTATTGCTCGAACTGGTGATGGAACCCTCAAATACGCAACCTATGATATTGACTGAAGACTCACCATAGACATGCCCGATAAAACCACCGTCGTAAACCGCTTGAACTGCTTGACCGCTGCCCGTACTCTCGATATTTGTTCTGACGACGCAGTTCAGGATACGGAACGTCCCCTCAGCATGTCCTATGATGCCACCGGCATAATGCCCGGAGCTCTGGATGGTACCGTCTACGATGAGGTTCTCTATCTCTGCCCCCTTCGTATAGCTGAACGGGGCGCAGTAGTCGGCATCACTCGGCTGGGGGTTGAACGTCAGCTTATGGCCGTTGCCGTCGAAGGTACTCTCGAAGGGATGGTCCGAAGTGCCTATCATGGCACTGACGGTGATGTCGGCATCGAGCCTGAAGAATGATACGCCGTCCTTGTTGATATTGGAATTCCCTGCATTTATTGCCGTAGCCAAAGTATTCCAGTGTGCCGTAGAGTTGATGATGTAGGGATTGCTCGCGGTACCGCTGCCTTCAGGGCTTACCCCATCGGATAATGATACGGTAATGGAGATGTCGGCATTGGCGACGGTTACTTCGTATTCTCCATCATTATAAGAATCTGTCAGCTGGTTGCCGTTGGCCGACACACTGGACACACTCTTGAAGAAGTCGTCGGGAATCACTCTGAATCGAACAGCTTGTTCGCTTGGAGCATAACATTTTTCATTCAACACGACGCCATGACTGGGCGTATCGAAACTGATTGAGACGTCTTCGGTGCTGCAAGAAATGGTATAGGCCAAGCTGGCACCAGCCTTTTCGGCATCGAGAGAGGAAAATACATCTGCTGACTGCGTATAGTAGTTGTCGCTGTAAGAAGCGTGGTAGGTGCTTGATTGAACAGAATAACCAACAATAGGACCGAGACGGTCTCTTTTAATCTCTAAATAGGGGTCTTTCGTATCGTAGCCGAGACGGGCAGCATCCCCCAGGTAGACACAGTTCTCTACTCTGCCGAAATTGTGGGCTACGATGCCGCCGATATAGTATCTCTCCTTGCCGTTATGGTCCGAGAGGTTAGCATTGCTGACGCATCCTCTGACCGTTCCGAGGTTGCTGGCTACGATGCCAGCGAACCTGATGGCGCCTTGGTCGCCGGAGACAGGAGCGGTAGAACGGACGATGACGTCACTCGCCACCGAGCAGTACTCCACCGTCCCCTTGTTGTAGGCCACCACCCCGCCGACGTTGTATCTGGCCTCGAAGGTGCTGTTGGCTACATGCACGTTACTGACCGTCCCCTTGGCACCGTTCACGCCGAAGAGACCGCAGAAAACGTTGCCAGTGCTGGGGAAAGAGCCCGCCGAAGTGAAACAGGTACCGCTGACGGTGTGTCCCTGGCCGTCGAAGGTACCGGCGAACGCACGCGACTCTTTTACTCCTATAGGCACCCAATAATGGGCACTGAGGTCGATGTCGGCAATCAGCCGGACGGTCTTGCCGGAAAACTGCTTACTCGAATTGTTTACCATATAGGCGAACTGTGCCAATTGCGCCGCTGTGCTGATGTAGAACTCATTGCTCTCGGCGTAGTTGCTGCCCCAGTCGGTATCGGCATTGTTGCTCCATAATCCGCTGGG
>JBGUIA010000051.1:0-38894 GCA_045112595.1 Prevotella sp.
CTCAAGGCCAAGATTGAAAAGGCAAATAAGGACTTAGCAGAAGTGAAGTATGAGTACAAGACGAATTAGTACGGTTTGTCACGTAGGTAATATTGCCATCGGTGGCGATAACCCCATCCGCATTCAGTCGATGGCGACTACGGACACCAACGACACGGAGGCCAGCGTGGCTCAGGCCAAGCGCATCATTGATGCTGGTGGTGAACTGGTTCGTTTCACCACCCAAGGCACTCGCGAAGCGGAGAACATGAAAAATATCTCTGCCCGTCTGAAGGCTGACGGCTACAACACACCGCTGGTGGCTGATGTTCATTTCACGGCACACACCGCTGATGTCGCTGCACAGTACTGCGAGAAGGTCCGCATCAATCCCGGCAATTACGTGGACCCAGGTCGTACTTTCAAACATCTGGAATATACCGACGAGGAATATGCCGAGGAACTGAAGAAGATTGAGGCCAAGCTCGTGCCTTTTATCAATATCTGCAAGGAGCATCACACCGCCGTGCGTATCGGTGTGAATCACGGCTCACTCTCCGACCGCATCATGTCGCGCTACGGCGATACACCCGAGGGAATCGTCGAGAGTTGCATGGAGTTTCTGCGCATCTTCCGTCGCGAACAGTTCAATGATGTCGTGATTTCTATTAAGGCCTCGAACACCGTCGTGATGGTCACCACCGTGCGTCTGCTAGTGAAGACGATGGATGCTGAGGACATGCACTACCCCTTGCACCTCGGTGTTACCGAAGCTGGTGAAGGCGAGGACGGCCGCATCAAGAGTGCCGTTGGTATTGGTGCTTTGCTCACTGAGGGCATTGGCGATACCATCCGTGTATCGCTCAGCGAGGAACCCGAATGTGAAATTCCCGTTGCACGTAAATTGGTGGAGCTCATTCCCGAATGCACCCGCCTCCGCGCCGAAGCCGAAGCCAGCATCAAGGATGACACTATCACCCTTGACCTGTCGGGCGTTGAGGATGTTGCTGTGACACAGCAACAAACGGAACAGGAGGCTTGGGAAACCCTCCAGCTCACAGCCGCCATGGCCGTAGGAGCCCTCCTCATCGACCGCTGCGCCACGAAGTTGATTATCCAAAGTGGTTCGCGGTTTGGCCGCGAACAGCTCGTCACCCTTGCTGACGCTATCCTCCAAGCCGCCCGCATTAAATTCACCAAGACGGAATACATCTCCTGTCCGGGCTGTGGGCGCACGCTTTACAACCTGCAGGAAACCATTGCGCGTATCAAGGCCGCTACCAGCCATTTGGTTGGTCTGAAGATTGGTATCATGGGCTGTATTGTCAATGGTCCCGGTGAAATGGCGGATGCCGACTATGGTTACGTAGGAGCAGGCCGTGGCAAAATATCGCTCTACCGAGGAAAGGAATGCGTCGAGAAGAACATTCCCGAGGACGAAGCCGTCGAACGTCTGCTACAGCTCATCGAGGTCGAAGTAAAAAAATAGTCCTGGAGTAATTCAAATTACTCTTGGAATAAAAAAAATTACTCTTGGAGAAAATTTCATTACTCCAAGAGTATTTTTTATATGTTCTTCTTATAGCAGCGATGCTTGCGGTGGATGCGCGATTCCAGATACTGCCACTGCGAGCGAACGCCGTCGTTGGTTTCCATCTGCTGCATGGCCTCAGCATACTCGAAGCCATAGCGCTGGAACCATTGAATGAGGTCGTCGAAAATCAACGAATTGGCGCCTTTCTGGCGATAGTCAGGCAATACGCCGATGAGCAACAAATCGACAACGCTCGTCTTGTGCCATTTTAGCGTACGCAACAGGTGCCACCATCCGAAAGGGAACAGTCGCCCATCACGCGTCTTACGCAGTGCCGACGTAAACGAGGGAAACGTAATACCGAAACCAATCATCTTATGTTCGGGCGTGTTCCAATCCTCAATGGCTGTAATCAGATTCAAGTCGGCTATCTTGATGTATTCGTCAACCAATTGGTTAATCTGGCGGTCCGACAGCTGCGAATAGCCGTAAAGGTCTTTATAGGTCTCGTTGATGATATCAAATATCTCACGGCCCTTGTTCCCGTCTATCAACTCCTTGCGAGTAAACTTCTTCACCTGCAGGTTATAGCGCTTCGACACCATTTCGGCTATCTTATGGAACTTGTCAGGAACCCGCTCAGGCACCTTCACCTTGTATTCCATATAGTCGTTGTCCTTCTCGAAACCGCCCATTTCTTCGATATGCTGCTGGTAGTAGGCGTAGTTGTAGTTGACGTACATCGTGGCGTCTTCTTCAAAACCTTCTATCATCAGACCCTCGCGGTCCATATCCGTAAATCCCAAAGGTCCGACCATTTCCGTCATACCGCGCTCACGGCCCCACTGCGCTACCGTATCCATCAGCGCTTTCGACACCTCGCGGTCGTCCACGAAATCGAGCCAGCCAAAGCGCACCTGCTTCCGTTCCCAGCGTTCGTTGGCACGGCGATTGATGATAGCAGCCACGCGGCCTACCGCCTTGCCGTCTTTGTAGGCTATGAAATAGTCAGCTTCACAGCACTCAAAGGCAGCATTCTTGTCGTGGCTCAGCGTGTTTATCTCGTCGGAATACAAAAACGGTACCGCCCATGGACATTCGCGGTACATATCGTAGCGTAACTGCACGAATTGCTCCAGTCCCTTGCGGTCTTCGACCTTCTTTATCTCAATCATGCTGCAAAGATACGAATAAACGAGTAAAAAGCCAAAAGTTTTTGGACTTTTTCGAGTGGAAGTACCTTCACCAAGGGTGAAAGTTATAAAAAAACAGCGAACCTGTGCAAGGTTCGCTGCTTTTTTTAGTTATGATTGTTATTATTTAACAACAACCTTTTTACCATTGTGGATGAAGACACCCTTAGAAGGCTTGTCAACACGAACACCCTGGATAGTGTACCAAGCACCCTCCTCGCTCAGCTTGTCAGCATTCAGCGTCTGGATACCGGTCGCACCGCCGTCGAGCCAGCGTGGGTCACCAATCTTGGCAGTCTTCTGCGGGCAGTCTGCCAAAGTATAGTTACCAACGAAGATCAAAGGCACTGCCTCGCCATCGTTTGCGTTATACTTAAAGGCAACTTCACCCTCGATGCAATCGTAGAGCTCAAACTTCTTCACATTGTCAACCTCAGATGCGCTGGTATCCTCGTATGTAGCGTTGTCAGTACTCCACTGGAATGAATTGTACTTCACAATCCAGCTAGGATCATTACTGTCGCCTGCAGCATTCAGACCCTTGATGAACTGGCCCTTCTTGCCGCTGTTGACGAAGATGTTATTCAGCACCTCGAAGCTCATGAAGTCCTTACCGCTTTCACGGAGCGTAGAAGTAGTCTTTTCCTTAGAAACATTGTAGAACGTGTTGTTCGTCAGAACGAACTTCTGCTGAGAAGCGCCGCACTCTGAAAGCTTGGTACCGCTCTGTGTGCTAAAGAAGCCACCATTAGCCCATGTTGTTGCATCATCTGCGCTCAACGTAGAATTATTCACGGTCAGCTGCTCAACAAAACCACCACCGTTGAAGTCGAAGAAGGTCTTCTTACTTGCTCTGTACATGCGGAGCTGGCAGTTGTCAACCGTCATCTGAGAAATCAGATACTTCTGCTTGTTAGCATAGAATACCTGGCCCTTCATACCTACGAGGTTAAGGTTCTTGAAGACAACCTTATTAATGTTGTCATAGAAGCCCTTCTCGTTAGTGTAGTCAGTGGGCACCCAATCGCCATGAATCTGAACGAACGGATTTGCACCCAGAGCGTCAGCATAGATCAAAGCATTGGTCTCATCGCTACCAGCAATCTCGATAGAGGTCATGACATTCAGAGGCTGAGAGATGGTATAAATCTCATTAGGCTCCAGTGTCAGCTTGATGTAAACTGGATTCTCGCTGTCCTTCAAATAGTATTCCAGGAAGTAATACAGGTCGGTAAATCCTGCCTCACCATCCATCTTACCCAGCTTACCGGGAACCGTCACGTCAATGGGGTCGGTAACTGTAGTGAAGATATACTTATCAGAGAACCAACGTGGGTCACCAACGCGATACTTGCGGTGGATTGAAGAAGCGCCAAGCGTGAAGTCGCCACTTGCAGCATTAGCAAACTCGGGAACACCGTCGACACAGTTCTTGACGATATCCTCACCGTCCTTCTGGCCGGCCTTGGTAACCTCAGCCTCGTTGGTACATTCACCACCCCAAACGAAGGTATTGCCTGTAACATCCCACTGCGGAGTAGAACTGGTCTGGCCCTTGTTGAAGCCAACAACCGTCTGGCCGTTCTTACCACAGTCAACGAACATATTGCTCTTCAGGATGTAAACATTCTGTGCAGTACCGTTCTGCTTCAGGTCGCAGACGTTCTTGCCATTGGCAATATTGATAATATCAGAGTTCTCAACATCGAATACCTGCAACAGGTCACCGTTCACGTTCTTGGGACGGCTGCCATACTGGGCGAAGAAGCCTGTGTTCATGCCGGCAGACCAGATGGTAGAGTTCTGAACCTTAACCTCGCCAACATAACCCTTACCGTTGAAGTCGATGAAGTTCTTGTTAGAAGCAGGCATCTCGATAACGCAGTTATCAACAGTCAGCTTCTCCAACAGGGTCTTCTGGTTATCCTTAATGAAGGCGCCAGTCATTCCTGTGATGGTCACACCCTTCACGGTAACAGCCTCAATCAGCTTGTGATCACTGTCACTACCGTCAGCCTTCTTGGCAAATTCCTCAGTGCCGTCGAGCACGATGAACGCACCACTCAAAGCAGAAGCGTCGATAGTTGACTTGTTACCATTGATGACAACGTTACCAGCAGAGGTAATCGAAGCTGTAATGGTATAGTCACCGGCTGCCAAGTTAATGGTGATGTTCTTGGGAACCTTGTTGACTGCTGTGGTAGCATCGAACAAAGCATCGTTGAGGTTTGCTCCTGGTTCTACTGATACAACAATATTCTCAGGTGCAGGCTCTAATGATGCATCAAGCCAGCGGGGGTCACCAATGTGGGCTGTGTTCTGTGCACAGTTACCCAGTTTGAAGTTGCCATTTGCTGCGTCAGCAAATACGGGCACGCCTTCAATACATCTCTTAACGATGTCAGCACCGTCCTTCTGTCCGGCCTTGCTAATTTCATTTGCATTGGTGCTAACACCATTCCATGCAAAGCTGTTGTTTGTGACATCCCACTGCGGGGTAGCACTGGTCTGACCGCCATTGAGGCCAACCACCGTCTGACCGTTCTTGCCGCAGTTAACAAAGATGCTATTCTTTACAGTATAGACATTCTGAGCGGTACCTTTCTGGCTAATATTATTAAAGTTCTGACCACTGCTGAGATCAGCGTTAGCACCCATATTAACGAGCGTTGAATTCTGGATGTCGAACTCCTGCAGCAATGCCTCGTCGACATTCTTAGGACGAGAACCATACTTGGCCAAGTTCTTGTTATTGCCTTCGGGTGCCCAGAGGGTAGATTTCAAGATCGAAACCTTACCAACATATCCCTTACCATCAAAATCAATTGAAGGCTTACCGTCAGATACCTGAATAACACTATTATCAATAACAAGTGTATTCAGCAACGACTTCTGAAGATCTCTAATAATAGCTTTCTTCAAACCCTTAACAGTAACATCCTTAATGGTCACATTGTCAACAGCAAAATGATCACTGTTAGTTCCATCAGCTTTCGGAGCATAAACAGTCGTACCTGAAAGCTCAATGAAGTTTACGTCACCGGCACTTGTAATCGTTGCACCGTTACCATTGATAGTCAGACTACCGGGAACCTTTAATGCCTTTGCAAAGGTATAATCACCAGCAGCCAGCTCAAGTGTGATGTTACCAAGCTTCTTGTATTGAGGCTTCAACTCGGCAGCTTTGTCGGTGATAGTCTGAGAAAGTTCTGTACCGGGTTCAACAGTAATTGTTACATCCTCGGGCTGATAGACGTCGTACCAGAAGATTTCAGACTTCTTCTCTTCGCCACCACCGCAGTAGATGCTCTGAATACCAATCTGATCCCAAGCGCTGAAGTCCATGTTCAGGTAGAGACGGTAGTTGTACACATCCCAGTCATCTGTAAAGTTGTACGGAATCACTGTCATGTCTTCGGTCAACTCTGTATAAAGGTCAGTGGTCAGCGTCAACGGATACTCCGTACCACCCTGCTTATAATAATAGCGATAGAATAACTTACCACTCAGGATGGGATTACCATCAACGTCCTCAACAGGAATATTGACAGTGATATTGGGATAGAACGTATCAACAAACTTAGATCCTGTAATCGTGGGTTGTGCAGGAGTAGCAGCTACATCAGGAATAGCCTTCAATACGACGTCTGCATAAATATCATAGAGGTCTTCAAGCTGCCAACATCCATTCAAAATACAGTAAAGGGGTGACTCCATGGTCAAGGTCTTTGTCGCAGCATTGTAAGCCATCACGACATCCTCAAAACCAGTCTCACCATAACCTGCAAAGTAGAAAGGTACTTCGATAAGAGACCATGTACTCCAGTCAATATCATAAGAAACACCTATGCACTGACCAGTCTTGAAGGTTACCTTATTTGTTGCAGGATCGAGTGTACCCTTCACAATACCATCGGCCAAATCTTCGAACAGACCCAGTACATAAATATCATTGCCAGCAATGCCAACGTTTACAGTAGCTTTATATTCCTCAAATCCTTCGTCACCATATTTCTGTGCCTTCAGTGACCACTCTTCGGTCAGCAAACCGATAGGCATTTCATTAGCAGCAGGAGCAGTACCCTTTATGGTAAGAACGCCGAAGTACAGGCCATAGGCAGAAATCTCGGCTTCATCACTATTCTCAAGGATGTAAGCATCCTCAGGCCATGTAATAGTGCCATTCTCAGCATCGTAAGCTACAGTAATGCCCTCCAGATAGTTAAATTCAGCATCAGCAGCCGCGAACCACATGTCATATGTATCGGCATAAGCGCCATAGTACTGACCAGAAGCAAATGTAATGCTCTTGCCATCGTCGCTCAAAGTACCCTTAATCCATGCCTCGGGCTGATAGTAACCAATACCCTGGACATAAACGTCTTTACCGTCAAAGCCAATCTTCAAAGGCTTCTCGGTAGGAGTCTCATTCTCACCATCGTAGAAGTAACCAGCAAAGAACCAGTCTTCAGTTACCAGTCCAGCAGGAGGAGTTACACGAGGATCCGCAGGTGCTGTAAGACTAAACACAGGAGTTATCCAGTAAGCGTAGAGGCTATTAGCCGTAGGAGACTCGCTCTCGCCAATGTATTCATTGCAAGCAATTGTACCAGCCTCGGCATCAATAGTAAAGGTATAGCTCGCAAGCCATGCACCTGTATTGTCCATACCATTCAAGTACTCACCATCACCGACATACTGTCCACTGGGAACGGTAATCACGTTACCTGCAAGAGTACCCTTCACCCAGCCTTCCTGCTGCCAATAGGCCAGACCTTGGATATAAACGTCAGTACCAACGAAAGCGACGTTGATATTCTTCACCTTTTTAGTATAGTTAGACCAACCGCTGCTTGTGTTAACAGCCAACGTACCATCAATGGTGTAATAAGGAGTAACCGTAGCACCATCGGGTAACTTGACCTTCTCAGGCATAACCTCCACAGTAGGATCGTAAGAACCAAGCAACTCAGAGGTCTCCAGCGTGATATCGTCTACATTCAAGCGGTAATTGTCTGTGCAGTTAAAGTGACGAATTGCCACGTAACCCTCTGCACCTGCATAGCTACTCAGGTCGATAGTGTACTCATACCAAGTACCCTGTACACGACGGGAGCTTCTGAATGCACCAGTTTCTGAGCCAAAGTTGGCAGAAGGAGCCAACGAAGGAGCTGCAGTCATTGTCCACTCCTGAACAGTGGTAAAGTCGGCAGCACTGGTATTGCCTGTGGTAGATACAGCTACACCGAAGTGCTCAGCAGCCCAACTGGCATCCTGACCACTAGCCCAGAAGGTAATCTTACCATCCAGCTTCATCTTCGGAGATACCAAATAGTTGTCGGGAGTCAAAGCACCAGCACTATTATCATAGCTGGCAGAAGCCATAACACCAGCCTCACTGTCAGGGCCAGTAGAGCTAGAAAGCTCCCATGTATAGCCGTCGCCATCAGCATCAATGTTCGTCCAACCATTAGCGGACGAAATGAAATGATAGACATAAGACTGGGTTCCTCCTCTACGAGAAGTCTTTGCCTTACCAGGAACCTGCAGGACAGAAGCTTTTCCCTTAGCGGCAGACTTAGAAGAAACGTCTAACTTCTGAACCGGAAAATTCAGGTTACGCTGCTGCTTCTTGATAATCTGAGAAGCCGCAGGCTTGTTGTACTTAAATTGCGCAATAGTCTCCTTATTCAGCTGCTTTCCTTCACGCTTAGCCTGAAGAATCTGCTGCTTCAAAGTCGGCTGCTTTTTCAGACTTGGCAGAGCTTTCTGCTCAGTCTGTTGCGCAAACGCGACGACTGACATCATTACAAATGTCAGCGTCATGAGAGTAAATTTTTTAATTCTCATGTTGCAAATTGTTTTGGTTTGACTTATTATAATAATTTAAATATTAAACAGTTTTGCTTGCAAAGGTAAGTATTTTATTCGAAACTACCAAATAATTCGCTAAAAAACATTAATATTGGAAGTCTGGAGCGACAGAAAGGTGCATATTTATGCCTGTAACAGGGTGACGGAACCAGATTTCTGCTGCATGAAGCATCAGACGTTGACCTTTTTCGCGGGTGCCGTAAAGCTCGTCACCAACAATGGGACGACCCAAACCATCGGGGTGGGCACAATGGATGCGCAGCTGGTGGGTGCGACCGGTCTGAGGCCATAATGCCACAAGACGATCCGACAAGAATTCATAATCAGTAACTGCCCGTTTACCGTGCTCGGGATCAACAAGTTGCCGCGGGCGGTTCATCGGGTCTGGGCGAAGGGGCAAACTGATGGTGCCGCGTTTATCTAGAATATCTAGTTTTTCTAGAGCATCTAGAGATTCTAGAACCGCTAGATACTTTTTCTTCACTTGGTGTTTCACAAACTGTTCCTGTAAATTGCGATAGACCTCCAGCGTTTTCGCAACGATGAGCAGACCGCTAGTGCCCATATCCAAACGATGGCCAATCATACTACCAGGATAACGCTCCTGCATAATGGTTTCAACGCTATATTCTTCTACGCGGCCCGGCGCGGAGAGCAATCCACTGGGTTTGTTGACCACCAGCAACCATTCATCCTCATAGACAACGGGCAGTTCCTGACGTTCGAAAGCCAGCGACTCCGGGTCGGGATCGACATCGAGCCCTTGCAGCATCCATGTCAAGACGGGTTTACACTTGCCCCGGCAGGCTGGATAGTAATTCAGATGATGGCGAAGCTCGGTCTTCGTTGTCTCGCCCCACCAGAATTCCGCCATACACAGCGGCTTCAAACCCTGCTGATAGGCATATTGCAACAGTTTCGGCGCACAACAGTCACCTGTTCCTCCCGGAGGCAGCGGATATTTACGCAACAGTTTCGGACGGTTGTAATATTCCTGCCAAATATCAATAAGATCCTTCACCTCCCCACGAGCATTCAACAGCCGATATTGGTGGAAGAGCCAAGTCTGCAGTTCCTGCGAGAGTTGCTTTGAGCTGGCGTCACTAGAATCCCTAGACGATCTTGATGATCTAGATATTCTAGAGATCTCCCTTTCCTGTGTTTTGAAATACCCGTCAGGCTGTTGCGCGTCGAAAACGGGCGGCACGAAATACGGCCAGTCGTTCCGTCCTGCCAACAGCCCGCTATACGCTGCCAAAAAGCCCAGCCGCCCCGCGTCCGTCTGTCGAGTGCCCGACGGTTTTGCCGTCGGCATCTCCACCACCAACACTCCAAACATCTTTCCACGATCTGCATCCTCCCGTATCTCCTCATGACCGGCAATATACGCCTGCACCGCCTTAGCAGCCAATTGGCACAAGGGGTGCGGCTCGTAAGCAAAGGGATAGGTAAACCGCTTCGGCGGCGCTATCCTGCTCTCTAACGGATGCACATATTTCATTTCCGGCTGCGAAGATACACAAAAAATACCAACTCAAGAGGGCATATAATAATAAATAAGGTTAAAGCCATGCAAAAATATCAATTATCAATGGGCAATAATCAATTTTTCTAGTTACCTTTGCAGTCTGTATGATTATGAAAAGAACATTTTTATTACTGATTCCGATGCTATTGATGAGCATCATGGCATTAGCCATTCCTGCGAAGCGTGGTCTGACGAGAACCATTATCCTGAAAGACGGTTTGACCATGCAGGCAAGACTGGTTGGTGATGAATACGGCCATTTCTGGCTGGCGGAAAACGGGAATGCCTATATTCAGGTCTCCAATCAAGAATACTTTACAAAGATTGATGCCGAGACTGTGAAACAAAAGGCACAGGCACGCCGTTCGGCCGCTAATGTCCGTCGTGTCCAGCGATTGCCTGGAGTGAAACAACACGGTCGTCGTGTAGGACAAGTTGGATCTTATTTCGGTGCCAAGAAAGCACTAGTCGTTTTGGTCAATTTCACCGACAAAAAGTTCAAAGCAACCAACGACAGCGCCCTCTACGACCGTATCGCTAATGAAAAGGATTTCAAGGAAGGCAGTTTCGTAGGGTCGATGTATGATTATTTCTATGCCCAAAGCGAAGGCCAGTTTGAACTGACGTTCGACATCATGGGTCCCGTCACCGTATCGCAAAAGCACAGCTACTATGGCAGCAATAATCCTCAGGGAGACGACAAGCATCCTGGCGAAATGGTTCATGAGGCCATTGAAATGGTGAAAGACAGCATTAACGACTGGGAGCAATACGACTGGGATAACGACGGATTCATTGACCAGGTATATGTCATCTATGCCGGTAATGGTGAAGCTGACGGTGGTGCTAGCACAACCATCTGGCCCCATACCTGGGATTTGGAGTCCAGCGGCGCCGGAATGGTTAGTGTCGGTGAAGGACTGTTCGTAAACACCTATGCCTGTGGCAGTGAACTGAACGGCAGCAACCAGATAGGAGGCATCGGTACCATGTGTCACGAATTCAGCCACTGTCTGGGCTATCCCGACTTTTATGATATTGACTATTCTGGCGGCCAGGGTATGGACGATTGGGACCTGATGAGCGGTGGTTCATACAATGGTGGCGGATATCGTCCGGCAGGCTATACCGGCTATGAACGCTGGATGGCAGGATGGAAAACTCCCGTAGAATTGGACTATGACAAAGTCACCGTCGAAGGCATGAAGGGACTGCAGGAGGGAGGTGAGTTCTATGTAATGTATAATGACGGCTGGCGTGACGAATACTTCATACTGGAAAACCGTACGCAGACAGGTTGGGACAAAAGTCTGCCAGGCAGCGGACTGCTCATCATTCATGTCGATTACGACGAAATGATATGGGCTTATAATCAGCCTAACGACGACCCTGATCACCAGCGTATGACGTGGATACCGTCCGACGGCAGTTATAACTTCACCAAATATGGCGAAGACATATATCCGACACATGTCGGCAAGGACGTCTATCCCAATGCTAACGGCAATAATGCTTTCGGCGACATGACGACACCTGCCGCGGAACTGTACAACAAAAATACGGACGGCAGCCAACTACTACATAAAGGCATTAAAAACATTACCAAACATAATGATGGCACTATCTCATTCGACTACATAAACGGTGCAATGGTGAAGGCACCCGTATTCTCGCACAAAGGCGGCACCTTCCTCGAGTCCCTATTGCTGAGCATGACTTGTGACACCAACGCTGCTACCATCTATTACACAACGGATGGTTCAACACCTACGGTGAATAGTGACATCTATTCTGCGCCACTGGAGATAGACAGCGACGTGACTGTCAAGGCAATTGCTGCTACGGCGGAATATGAGAGTTACATGACAGAGGCAACATACAAAATTGTTACCCTCATTTCCACGCCCGACTCACTGAACTACGCCTGGAAAGAAGATTTCGATGGCTATACCGCAGAGACCGCTGCAGAAGATATCATCAGCGAACAGGCTTTCTATGATTGTGACGGTGGGCAGTTCTGTAAAATATACAGAGATAATCTTGCTGGGGGAAAAGTTCCAGAATTGCTAATACCTCATCAAGGCCGTCCTGTCAACAAACTGAATGCCATCATTGCTCTCGGTATGGTATATGGCGATTTCGAATTGTCGTATAAGAGTAACCATCCCTTATCTATAAGCACGGAAACGGAAGGTGTGGTCATTACGGAAGGCGAAGTCGACGGTAAGACCTATCACTTTACGGTAACTGTCCCGGAAGGCATCCATGCACTGCAGCTGTCGTTTGTCAACAATAACATACTGAACACCCGCATTGACGACATCATGTTGATAAAGCCAAAAAACAGTGGAGGAACAAGCGGCATTGCAAATCATTCGCCCTCGAACACGCAATCCAACGATGATGCTTACTATACCATTCAGGGCGTTCGGGTTGCAAAACCCACCCATGGTATATTTATTCACCGCGGAAAGATACACATTTGTAAGTAATATATCATAAAAAAGAGGCCTGTTTTGAGCTAAACGGGTCTCTTTTTTATGTTTTTTTGCACTTTTTTAGGAAAAATGTTGCATATTTGCAAAATTATTCGTACCTTCGCCACCAAATAGCTTATTTTATTCACTTAATATTAAGTAATTATGAAAATGAAAATGTTTTTGATAGCAGCTCTTGCCTTAGTAGGTATGAGTGCTATGGCACAGCGTCAGGAGAAGGTCGTTGACCGTGTTGACCAGCGCACTGTGCAGGAATTGGATCACGTTGACGTGACCACTAAGTTCAAGCCCTACTGGTACCTGGATTTACAGGGTGGTGGCCAGTGGACCATTGGTGAGGCCAAGTTCAAGGACCTGATTTCTCCTAATGTCCAGCTTGGCTTGGGTTATCAGTTCTCTAAGGTTGTTGGTGCCCGTCTGGCATTCAACGGCTGGCAGTCTAAGGGTGGTTTCGACAACCGCGAAATCATGAATTACAAGTGGAAGTATATTGCTGGTGGTATCGACCTGACCTTCAACCTGTCTAACCTGGTTGCTGGCTGGAACCCCAAGCGCGTGTTCAACCTCTCACTCTTTGTTGGTGGTGGTGCTAACATGGGCTTCGACAACGATGAAGCTAAGGACTTGGATGCTAAGGGCTACAAGATGCAGTATCTGTGGGATGGCACGAAGTTCCGTCCTTATGGCCGTGTTGGTCTGCAGGCTATGTTCCGCCTGAGCGATGCAGTGAACCTGCTGTTCGAGGGTAACGCCAATGGTCTGAGCGACAAGTACAACTCTAAGTATGGTAACAATATCGACAAGTACGTGAACGCACTTGTTGGTCTGCGCATCAACTTGGGTAAGACCTATCGTGAGGAGTCTCATGAGGTTTATCGCGACGTTGTTGTTTATGATACCATTTACAAGTACGTCACCATCGAGGAGCCGAAGCCCGTTAAGATTGAGCCTCTGCGCCGTGATGTATTCTTCATCATCAACAAATACGACATTCGCGAGACTGAGGTTGACAAGATTTCTGACATTGCCAACTTCATGAAGCAGTATCCCAAAGCAACTGTTAGCGTAGTAGGTTATGCTGACGCTGGTACTGGTAACGACAAGATCAACGACCGTCTGGCTAAGCAGCGTGCTGACATTGTTGTGAAGGAACTGATTGAGAAGTACGAGATTGCTCCCGAGCGCATCAGCTACGATTCAAAGGGTGCACACGAGCAGCCGTTCGAAGAGAACGACAAGAACCGTGTTTCTATCATGATTGCTGTACCAAACGATTAATTAGAGTACACATAAACATAAAAGGGGCTGCTCGCTTGAGCAGCCCCTTTTATTATTACCACGTTAATTCAACTTTTCACCCGTCAGGTCAATGCTAACCTCTCCACCGTTGCTGTGAACGATTACGGTACGAGAGAATTCTCCTGGAGTGAGGTGATTGGTATCTAACAATATCTTAAGTGTTCTACCATGTCCAGGGGCAATAGGCTTGTCAACGAACTCTGTCGTTGTACACGAGCAGAGGTTCTCTATGTTAGTAATCAGGAGGTCTTCACTGCCATCATTGATCATGGCAACCTCTTTTTCTATAGCCCCGCTCCCCTGCGGAATAGAGCCCAACTGTAACTCGGTAGGCTGTATGACCAGATGGGCCGGTCCCTCCTTGGGCTCTACTATCTTGTGTTTATCCTTACAGCTCGTCATACCCAGGGACAGGAAACACAAAAGAACTAATGTAGCAAATTGAATGAGACGATACTTTTTCATTTTATTTCTTAATAGGGTTTGCTCATCATAAACGGATTACAAGACTAACACCTTGTAATCCGTTTTGATAAATGCAGAACTAAATCTGTTTTTCAATTATTTAATCACGATCTTTTGACCATTGACGATGTAAACGCCTTTCTTATTCATGCTCTGAACGCGACGGCCCTGCAGATCGAAGATAACCTTAGAGGAATCGCCATCAATAACGTGATTATTAATTGCACTCACCTCCTGGAATGTCACTGTCAGCGTCGTGTCAGCTGTTATGTTGCTGATGGTATAGCTATTTTCAGAAACCTGTGAAGTCACATCGCTGCTGTTCACTATCACGCTGGCAATGCTATTTCCATCATCAGACGAGAATACTATCGTCGCATCCGTTCCTTCATTCACAGTGAACGATGTGGTTTCGTTTCTTACCGATGTTTCACCATACGTTGCACTACCATTACCCGTTGCAGTAATGCTCAGCGTATAAGTTGGTACAGGTATGGCCTCGAACTCCACCTCCAGAGTCGTATTACTACTGATGTTATTAATGGTGTATGTATTGTTCGATACAGACGACGTTACATCCGAATCGTTTTCCTTTACGCTCTTTATCCTGTATCCATCATCAGGTGTTATAGAAACCGTTACATTCGTTCCTTCATTTACGGTGAACGATGTAGTTCCGTTTCTTACCGATGTTTCACCATACGTTGCAATACCATTACCCGTTGCAGTAATGCTCAGCGTATAAGTTTTTGTTGTTGGAGTAGCCCTGTCGTTATCCACAAGGAAGTGTGGAGAATAAACAGCGGGATTAACAATACAGTCTTCCTTCTTGATACTCTCGGGATTTTCAAGATACAACTTATAATTAGCATCACCGAAAGCACCCTCCGGAATATGATAGCTGTAAGTGTCGGGACTATTCTGCAAAGCACCCTTAGCAACAGGTTCATCCATCACCAGTTTAATGGCTACTGTATAACCATCGGCATAATACTGGGGATAATCCTCAGCAAATGTTGGATATTCTTCAAAGTGTCCTCTGCCCACCACATTAGCCAAGTTATACGCATTGACAATTTCTACAACGGCATTTGGATTGGGCACCAAAGCGTTATAGAATCTCGGCACCTGAGCCATAATCACCAGATCATTCAAGTCAACATCACTGATAATATCGATAGCATGAGAATTTCTCTCTATCACTTGCAAAACAGAATAGAGATCGTAAGTTGCATTAAACTGTGGCTCAGGCTCCGTCAGACTGAACTTTGCAGCCAATTTGACATCCGTTACAAGTTTGCCACTATTGCTATAATCAAACGTGCCCTCTGGCATTTGCAGATAATAGATGCCTGGATTATTCAGTCCATTCAAATGAACGATAAAGCTGTTTTCTTCCTTATCGCTCTTGGTCAAGATGTCAATATCACTAGATGTTTCTACCTTCTTCTCACCAGATTCATCTGAAGAGAAATAGACCTTCTTTACATCTTTCAGCTCAACTTTTGACAAGTTCTTGAAGGTTAAGACAATACTCTCTGTCGTTGTCAGTATTGAAGTTGCCGAAAGAGCGATTTCCGGATTCACAAGAGTCGGATTTGGGGCATCAACAAATGTGAATGCACTTGACAATGCTGGTTCAAAGTGCAGATCAGGCTGGCCTTCAACCAGCGGATGATTGACAATCACGTTGTTGGTGTAGTCAATCGCCTCTGTGGCAAAGCCAAGGTCATTGTCTCCTGCGTCACGTCCTTGCCATCCCAGGATATAGAATAAAGCAAACACATCTTCATTATTCACACCAGTAATAAGTAATTTCTTGACGTCCAAGCCATTTTTCTTTCCTGGTTCAGGGGTAGTATTATCGTTTGTAGAAGGCAAAATAGTGATAAAGCGACCATCAGCCGTTTTAAAGAACAAGGAATCACTCGTTTCATATTTAACAGCCTGGAATGGTGTAGCTTCTTCTTGGCTGGTCACTATAGTCACCTTCTGCTCGCTATAGGCAAGATAGCATTCCTTCTTTTCTGCTTCCTTACCACCATTGACACCTTTGATATAATACCAACTATCCTTGACGGGCATTACCACATTGGTTTCTGCGTAGAAAGCAGCGATAGCAGCTTCCAGCGATGCTTTTTGTTCATCATGAGTCTTTGTCGTGCCTTCCTTGGTGTCATCCAATGCCTGATCGATAGCTTTATCTGCATTACTTCCTGAAACAGGATAACCGATAGCACTTCCAATCTGACTCTTCAGCGTGTTTACCTCTGTTATAAGATCTTTCAGATCAGCATAAGGATCTTGGATGGTATATGTAATACTAAATTCAGCATTCCATCGATCATAGGCGTCAGCTGAATTTGTACCATAGGCTGTTGTATGCACCGTTCCCTCTGGAACATTGATGACATATGTTCCAAATTCCTTGTTAGATTTGGTTCTAATCACTATCTGATTGCGATTTCCTGCTGCAACATAAATATTCTCCAATGTTTCCACATACTCACCGTCTAATGTCAAGTTCAGTACTGTTCCAGCTGGCACTTTAACCGCTTTGTCAAATTCCACCTTGATCGGATCAGGTAGTTCTTGGACTATTGTCTCCGATTCAGGAGTGATTGAAACTACCTTCAACGAGTTACGCGGTTCAAACACGCTAAAGGCGCGTGCTATTTCAACATTTGCATAGCCTTCCGGATCCTCGAAACTACCTGCAGGCACATGGAGAACGAAGTCACCATCCGTCGTAATCTCTTCATCGCCAGGCAATGACAGGGTTACAACTTTACCTGAAATATTTACTTCTAAAGGCTTAAGACCATCTATTCCAGTACCCGTTAAACCGATACCGGAAGTGGAAACCTGTTTCATGTCGCTATCAAAAGTCAGATTGACAGATTTAAAGGACGGAACCTGCTCTGCCAAACTAATAGATGGGGTTAGCGCATTCTTTAAAGCAGTATAGTTAACAGTGATTTTCTTCCACTCAGAACCGCCGTCGGTGAAGAGCTGAACTGACGTGACATTACTGGACGTAGCAGTCCATGTATGACTCTCAAGAACGCCTGATCCTGTTGAACGATTCGTCAAATCACCCATAGAACTGTCATCACTCCACGTAATCGAATTAATCGTAGCACCATCTTTGGCAGTAAAAGTAATGAGAGTACCTGAAGTCAGACGCAATGAATAAGTTAATCCACTCACAGTTCTGGTTACAATCTGTGCACCACCATTTCTGGCGACACCACTGGAAAAAGACATGCTGATTTTCCCATCCTCAAAGATTTTATCGAAAACATTCAGTTTTCCACCCTCATAATCCATCGGGGTAACGGAGGGATTGAGCCCTGTCGGATTCGCATAATCAAATACTGCAGTCAACTGTATCTGTGCAAGTGTTGGCAGCGATGCTACTAGTAAGAGTAATAACAGTGCTTTCTTCATTGTTGGAATGTATTTACTTTTTTAAAAGAATAATCTCGATTATAGATGCTCTTCGTCAACCTCTTTTTCAGGAGCCTTCACACATAGCTTCCATTCTCCATCAACTTTGACGGGGTTGAACATAAACATCGTCGTAGGAGCCTCTCCCGTTCCCGATTGTTCGGACGTTGCGAAAGTGACCTTGTATTTAACATCATTACAGCCTTCCAGCATAAATGAATAATATTCCCGACGATAATCCAAAACAGGGAATAGCTTAAAACGGCGCGTTAGACTTTTCTTCATAGAGTCTGACAAAGGCAACAGTTCCCTGGTGCTGTCATTGTACTCGTTAAGCGAGGCTATCACTTCATCAATCTTCTTACCTTTCAGCAATTCCATGGCATTATCGCAAATCTGCAGCATCTGTGTGGTATCCGATGCTGTCAGCATACTACGGAACTCTTCAATCTGTTCCTCGCGTGTTTGTTTCTTTTTGTTACAAGCGGTGACAAGACACAAAGCTGCCACAGCAATTAAGATGTAGTTAATCTTTTTCATCTTGAATTATCTTATTATTAAGAGAAAAAGAGAGTGCGTCCGCTCTCTGCGAGACGCACTCTCCTATCAGAGCTTTTTAGATTCTTTTATAATTAAAAATCTTGAGTTTCATCAATTAGTGAGTACCATGTGTACTGTCAATCACGAAGTCAGCGAAGCGTGTGATCCAACCCCACTCATACTCAATGGTGTAAGGAATGTAAACATCGAAGATCTGTACATTGTGACCATTGTTCTGATAGTAGACGGTACCGAAGCGCTGCTTCTGGGCGTGATACTTCGTAGTAGGATTCTCGAAGTTCGGTGTACCCATGAAGTTCTCGATATTGGTCTCCTTGTATGAGCTATTGAAGTTGTAGATACCACGTGCAATACCAGCAGGTGTCATATCAGGACCTTCGTTGAAGTTGAAGATAGACAGACCGGCATTACCAGCGCCACCGAATGCATCACTTGCAGCCCACAGGTCAACATCTGTAGAAATCTTGTTCAGAGTGTTGTAGTCATTGCCATAGTGCAGGTTGGTGTAAACGCTCAGCGGATCCAGATCCAGAATAATTGACTTCAACTGGTAGTAAGCCCAGAACCAGTAGTGATCCTCGTACATGTAACCCTGGTTAGGCTTGTTACCACGCCAGTCGTACATCTTCAGGTAGTCAATCATGTGGAAGTAGTTCTCGTTCGTGTTAGCGTCCAGAGCAGGCTTGATCGGCTCAGCGAGCGTGTTGATAGGACGCTGCCAAGAAATCAAGAACGTATTCAGATCGAATGACTCATCAGCCATACCCTTATTGGTCTGCTTAGGATAGGTGTACATAGCAACCTCACAACCCTTATCTGCAACAAGACCTACCCAAGTACGGAGCTCCTTATAGATGTTAGCGTGGTTGCCCTCGTAACCATAAGCATTCAGGACGAGCTTAGCCTCCTCGAAGCTGGTCTGATTAGCCTTCAACAGCGTAATTTCACCAGTAGCCTGATTCAGTTCAGCAATCTTGATATACTCCTTGGTATCAGGATTGTAAGAGTACAGATCCTTGTTAGCGAATACACCACGAGTGTAATCAATAGCACACTTAGTCATGATAGACTCCAGATCCGGCTCAACCCACTTGTGAGCATCCTGCTTGATGTTATCGCTTACAGGCTCAGCTTCGAATCTAGGATCGAGGTTATTATAATCGTGGGTCCAAACATACTTGCAGTACATCAAATCCCATGCACCATCAGCATTGAACGTTCCACTGGGCTGAGGAGTAATCCAACGAGTCTCCTTCTTCACCTTGCCGCTAGCCAGCAACTTCTTCTGGAGAGTTGCAGGCAACTTCTCGAAGTCCTCAACAACAGACTTAACAGTCTTAGCCTTCACAGTACCAGGCTGTACATAAGGACTTGCAGCAATAGCCTCAGAAACTCTCGTGCTACCATCAGATGTTCTGGTGTAGGTGTAGAATTCGAGCTTCTCGGGCTTCGGAGCGAAGTAGTGCTTGTACTTCTTACCACCAACATTCCACTTGTTACCAACAACAGAGTTCAGGATGGTACGGTTGAAGGTCGTGATACGGAAGTCGTTTCTCGGAGCCTGAATATCCCAAGCCAGAGCAGACCAGTTCACAGCATCATTACCAGGAACGCCAATATTGTTAGCACCGGTGTTCCAGTGATACCAGTAGTTAGCATCCTTCAGATCATAAGCAACCTTGTTGTCGCCACGAGTGATAATCATAGTCATCTTCACCCACAGATATGGATAAGGAGCACTATAGTTGTTCACCTCACGGCCACGTTTCTCGTCCTTAGCAACATAACGGAACCAGCGAGTTACAGTTACAGGATACTGATCATCCTTCAGGTCGTGAGTGATGTACTCAATTTCCTCAGGAGACAGATACCAGTGGAACACGTGGTTGGTTGTACCCTCACCATTAGGCTTGTAGTATACAACACCAAGACCCTGGTTGGTCTGGAATCCAGCAATACTATTCTCCTCGTATGCAGAAGCACCACCATTCTTCATGGCCTTCAGAGCGTCAGCAGAAACGTTCTGACCGAACTTATCACCGAAGTTGTAGAGCTTCAGCTGGTACTGAGCGTGACCGTCAGCTGCATCCATCACACGACGTGCATCAGGAGAAACATACTTACCGTCATCACCATAGATCGTACCACCAGTCTTACAATCAGCCCAATAGTAATCATCGAATGCAAGCATCTTCTCGTTGTTCAGAGAGGTCTGCAGAACGATGTTAGAGAACTGTGACCAGTTAGAAGACAACTGCAAGCCATTGCAGAGGTCGAATGTCTTTGCTGTTTCAGGATAAACAATCTCCAGGTTATCGGGCTCGTGATTGATGTGGAGCAGGATATAACCATCGAGGAGAACCTTGTTGTCAGCATTCTTCAGCAGTACGCGAACCAGAGGCTCACGGTCAACAGAAGTAGTGCTCTCAACATCCTGAGTCTTACCGTCAACAGTTACACTCTTAACCTTAATGATACCAGTCTTGTTCATCTTAGTACCATTATTGTCAGTGTTATTGGTAGCTACCCAAGAATCCCAGTTACCATCCCAGTCGTTAAATGCAGCATAACGAGAATCGTGAGTCTGGTTAGTGCTGTTATAGTAGTCAACGAACTGGAACTCATAGTGCAGGCCGAATGCGGCTTCCTCACCATACTTCCAGCAACCTACCTCGTAAACATCCTCGAAGTCGTTGTTGTTAGCAACAGCCTTCTCCTTCTTCTTCAGGTTCTCCTTCATGAAGTGAACACCGAGATACTTAGTCAGGTCAACCTCATCGCCAACCCAAAGCTCAAGAGCAGCACCACGGGGATCGTTCAGAGCCTCCTCAGGAGAGTCCCAAACGTGGATACGGTTTGCAGTGCAATCGAAGTTATTAACCTTGCAAGTACCTTCCTCGTCACCAAGCTGATTACCAGGACCATAGCTATAGCCAGGCATGTTCGGTTCCTTATACTCAGGCTTGTTATACCAAATCAGAGCCTCGAGCTGTACGCGAGTCGGAACGAGCAGAGCATAGTCAGAAGTAACAATACCCTCCTCACCATTGTTCAGCTGAAGAGCTACAGTATTGTCTGTATTATTGTAGTTTGCGTCATACTTTGACAGACCGAACCAGTCCCAATCACCATACTTATAAGTAGGAGTAGCTGTATCAAGTCCATCAGGATTGAGTGTCTCGTCTGTAGGCCAGGGAGAGAGACGGTTAGGATGCTCAATCTGGATACCTGCGGTCAGCACACCTTCAGATGCGGTGAAAGAACCGTTTCTTTGGCTCCAAATACCATACTTACCATATTCCTTAGCCTCAAGCTTACCATAGATACCATAAGTAGCAGCCTTAGGAGTAGCACCAACCCAGAAGTTCTGAGGAGAGGTGATGTTCAACTTATTAGCAGCAGCACGCGTGTTATAGTAAATCACGTCGGGCTCAAGCACATTGAACTTAGGCTTATTAACGTCGTAATCAGCAGCTGCAGAAGCGGGGTTCATGTGATACTGAACAGCCCAAGCGGGACCGTAGATCCACTCGTTAGCAGCAGTCAGAGCCTTCTGCTTCTTAGCATACTTGTTACCGCCAGTTGGTCTGATCTTCTTGGCATCAACATCGTAGTAACGAGCCAATGTATTGGGGATGTAGTCATAGAGAGGATCCTGAATGTCCTGCAGCTCCTTAGCATCAGTACCATGGTGGCTCAGGTCTTTCCAGTCACTCTTAATTGTATTTCTCTCCAGGAACTGACCGCCAATCCAAGGATACTCGATACCCTCAATACCGTCGAGGTAGAGCTGGGGAACGAATACCAGGCTCTTCAGCGTGCCATTCAGAGCAATCGTAACAGCAGTAACGTTACCGTTAGAATCAACCAAACCACTCAGAGTCAGAGTATTGTTGCTGCTATCCCATGCTGCGTTAACAACAGGATTGCCAGTACCACCCTGGTTGCTCCACTTAATGTCAGTCTTGGTCTCTGCACCTGTGTTAGGATCTACCTTCCAGAAGTAACCATCCTCCTTAGGAATGTAGTAGCAACCATCCTTACCATCGGTACCACCAGATGCGCCCTGAGGACCTTGAGGACCTTGAGGACCTGCAGGACCTTGCTCGCCCTGTTCGCCCTTGTCACCCTTGTCGCCCTTGGCTTTGTACTCGGTCTTGGTACCGTTCTTGTACCAGTAACCGTCGTCACCGATAGTCCAAACGTCACCGTCCTTACCATCAGCACCAGCAGCGCCATCCTTACCATTGTTGATGGTATAAGTCTTACCATCGCTCAAGGTAATCGTAACACCACCGGCGGTCTGATTCACAGAAGTCAGCAGATAGCCCTTGGCAATCTGATCCTGAATCGTTGCGATCGTCTGTTTGAGACCATCAATCTGTCCCTGCAAGTTCTTGATGTCGTCATCGTAGTCCTTACAAGAAACAAATGCGCTACCAGCAGCAAACAGAATTGCCACTGAAAGCATTGCACTCAAAATTTTTTTGTTCATACGATTAAAATTAAATTAATAATAAAAAAAGAATTTATTTGTTCTCTATATTTTCTGCTATTTTATGCAATTTTATATAATTGTTTAATGTCCATTTTACGCGCTATTTCACACGCCATGCGGCCCTTCCACATGCATGGAGCCACGTTTTTGGGTGCAAATATAGGCATTAATTCGCGAATCTGCAAGGATTTTTGAACTTTTTTTTCATTTTTGTGCAAAAAAATTGCTTTTCGAGGGGGGTTGAGGGCCCAAATAGGGATTTTTTCCACATTTTTTTGAATTTTTAAGATTGTAAGCCGATTTTAAAGTTTTTTTTAGTTACACCTTATTTATATATATAGGAGATTGGTTCACGAACTACGTTTCACAACTCCTGTTTTCTTTCTCATGAAATAGGGCGGTCAAAATAACCGCCCTAACTTGTACCCAGACCCGGGCTCGAACCGGGATGGGTTTCCCCACTGGTGTTTGAGACCAGCGCGTCTACCGATTCCGCCATCTGGGCTTAAGCGGGTGCAAAGATACGCAAAAAAATTGAATAACAAACAAATTATCATGAATTATTTTAAAAAAGATTGATTTTTTTGTTTATTCGGATTATTATTCGTACCTTAGCAGTCAGAAACAAACACTTATTCTAATATATATGATGGAACAAAACAACAACAACTATTGCATTATCCTGGCAGGAGGCATGGGACGACGCCTGTGGCCTTGCAGTCGTGAACACAAGCCCAAGCAGTTTTTGGACTTCTTCGGCATAGGCCGCACCCAACTGCAACAAACCTTTGACCGCTTCATCCGCATCCTACCAAAAGAGAACATACTCGTTTGTACGAACCGCGAACATGCACCTCTGGTGAGAGAACAACTGCCGGACCTGCATGAGGAGAACCTGCTGGTGGAACCCGTGAACCGCGGAACAGCGCCCAGCGTGGCGTGGGCCGACATGCGCATCTGCCGTCGCGACATCAATGCCAACGTGGTGATTACACCCTCAGACCAGTTTGTGCTGAACGAAGAAGCCTTCTACGATAACATCAAGGAAGCTTTGCTTTTTGTATCCTTGCATAACAATCTGCTGACACTAGGTGTCCAGCCCACCCGCCCTGAGCCTGGCTATGGTTATATCCAGCAGGGAGAGCTGATTATGCCGGAGATTGTGAAGGTGGCAAAGATCAGCCACGTAAAGTCGTTCGTCGAAAAACCAGAGCGTGACTTCGCCCAGATGTTCATGGACTCGGGTGAGTTTCTGTGGAACACGGGAGTTATCCTGGCCAACGCCCGCTATCTGAACATCTGTTTCCGCAGACTGTTCCCTGAAGTACTGAAGCGCTTCGACGGTGAACTGGAACATTACACCATCGAACAGGAGATGGCATTCGTCAACGAACACTACCCCGCCTACCCCAATCTGTCGATAGACAAGGGCGTGCTAGAAAAGTGTGAAGATGTTTGCGTCATGAAGTGCGACTTCGGATGGGCAGACCTCGGCACATGGCACTCTATCTACGAATGTAAACAACGCGGAGATGGTGACAACGTGGTGGTAGACTCAGAAGTGATGATAGAGGACTCTCACAACAACGTCATCAAACTGCCTAAAGGAAGACTTGGGGTCATCAACGGGCTGGACGGATATATCGTGGCAGAGTCGGATAATGTGCTACTGATATGCAAAAAGGGTGACTCGTCGGCACTGGTCAGGAAATATGTCAACGAAGTACAGATTAAATTCGGAGACGAGTTTATTTAGTTAAGAGTTAAGAGATAATAGTTAAGAGTTATGATCGTTGGGGTTGATGCAAAACGGATAGTGCGCAACGGAACAGGACTGGGCAGTTACGGGCGGACGCTGGTGAACGACCTGTTACGGTGTGGCGACAGCACGCTGGACCTACGGCTCTATGCACCCGACGAAGGGAATGAGGAACTGAGGGGGCAGATGATAGAAGGCGCCCAGTTTTGCTACCCAGCAGGGAAACCTGGCGCCATACGGAAAGCATGGTGGCGGACGAAGGGTATCGTGAAGGATCTGAAGCGTGACGGTGTCAGCGTGTATCATGGTTTGTCCGGTGAACTGCCTATCGGTTTGCGCAAAGCTGGTATCCATGGAGTAGTCACCATCCACGACCTCATCTTCCTCCGACATCCCGAATACTACAACTGGATAGACACGAAAATCTACGAATGGAAATTCCGCCAGACACTGCGCGAGGCAGAACACATCATCGCCATCAGTGAACGTACCAAACAAGACATCATCGAATTGGGCGGAGCAGAATATGCTGACCGCATCAGCGTCATCTACCAGAGTTTTGCACCAAGGTTTTCCTCCGTTGTAACAGCGGAAAGGAAAGCCAAGGTAAGAGAACGCTACGGACTGCCTGCCCGTTTTGTATTGAACGTAGGCACTATCGAACGACGGAAGAACCTGCTACTGGCAACAGAAGCATTGGACCTGCTGCCAAAAGACATACACCTAGTGGCGGTAGGTAGGCAGACGACCTACGCCCAGGAATTACCGAAGGATGAGCGTATCCATCTGTTGAGTGGTGTGCCAGATGAAGACCTGGCAGCTATCTATGCTTTGGGCGAGGCTTTCGTCTATCCATCACGCTACGAGGGATTCGGCATTCCCATCATTGAAGCCATTGCTGCCGGACTGCCCGTAGTAGCCTGTACGGGATCGTGTTTGGAAGAAGCCGGTGGTCCGAATTGTCGCTATGTGGGACCAGACGATGTGACGGGTATGGCCGAAGCGTTAAAGATGTCGCTACGCGGTGCCCGTGACAGAGAGGAACGGATAGCCAAGAGCCGCGAATATATCAAGCGGTTTGAAGGGCATGATGTAGCAGGGCAGGTTGCGGAGGTTTATTATAGCTTGAGGCGGAACTGAAAGAGGAGGTCCGTCTGGGAAGAAGCATTGATTTGTTGATAGCCACTGGAGATAACGGCACGGTCGAAATAGTCGGTCGTGCCGATTTTTGCTGAAAACGACCAGCGCCCAAGGTCTGCTCGTGCCATTAAGGAATAGCGGATACCATGTCCATAGAATGCAGGGAAAGAAAAATCATAAGGTACAGAGGGTTCGTACTGATAAAGACGGCTGTCATAGTCGTCGGTATGGAACCAGCCCGCAAAACCATTCAGTCGTAAGGCACGATAACGGAAGACAATCTGCTGGCTAATCATGATGCCACGGGAAGTCTGTTGTTCGCGACAGGCAAGCATGGCGCCATCGAGTTGGGTCTTGAAATTGAGGGAAGGTTGCGACGTCGCAACAGACGCTGAAGAAGACGGATAGGCGAAAGAGATACGGGCACGATGCTCATAACGATTGTTGAGGTAGGAATGGGTATCGTTGTCGCGTTGCCTGACATGAAAACGATAGTGAGTTTCCAGCACCCCTGTATTAAATAATGTACGCGCGCGTAAGAAAGCATCGAATGCATCACTCGGAGCACCGACCTGATAACGGAGGAAAGGGAAATGGGCGTAGTCCACATAACCTTGGAACGACAACGAACGTGAAGGCGACCAAGTAGCACCCAGATAAAGCCCATGCTCGTTCTGCGCGGAAGAACCCTCACCGAAACTACGCGCATGAAGGGCAGTGTACCGTTTGTCGTAGTAACGGTGAAGCAACATGAGGCTGAGTTGGTCTGTAGCACGGAAACTCGCTGTATGAATAGCCGCTAAGGCACCATCACCATTAAGTGCCGTTTCGCCAATAAAAGAAAAACGGGAAGAGGTTAGTCCATAGTCGAGGGAAGCATTAAAGAAAGAGGTGCCGGAAGGGGCGTAGGAGCGGTAGTTATGTTGCTGTGACACAGCAATATACGGAACAAGAGAACGGTCGAAATGAGTATAGACAGCGTTGAAGGAGAGTGAGGGCTTGTAGGTTTTGTGAGGAGAGTTTGGATGGTAAGTAACGCGGAACCCCAAATCGGTCTCGTGACTGTTATGTTTCTTATCCATCTCAGTTTCCGTGCGGTGATAACCATCAGTCAAGAGAGTACGAATGGTGCCGTCATTGTTCAGCGTGGCATCGATGGGACGATAGGAGGCAAAGGCTGTTACGCTCCATGCGGGTGCGAGACGAATTTGGGCTGCCGCACCTTGCAGATAACTCCCCACAGAGCGTGAAGAATGAGCCGTCAAGGTCTGCGTGCTGCGTCCCAAAGACTGTAGGGTGGCCTGTTTGCCGAGATAAAAACCTGTATTCATGACCAATCCCATGCCGAATTGCACACGAAACATGCCAAGATTCAAAGCCTCTATACAACCTATCTTGCGAAGCTGGAAATAATAGGAATAATGGTCATAGCCCCAACGGTTACGTCCAGAGAAGAAAGGTTCGCCTGCATCCTGTGCTGCCGTCAGACCAAATTTCAGCTGGTCGTGGGAAGAGAATTGCAGTCGCAAATCGTGGCGCTGCTGATAACCCAAATAACCATTGATGTCGCCCTTCCGTTTATACAGTGGCTGACGTAACGAACCTTCAAACGTGAAATGTCCATCATGAAGCAAATGTGACAAGACGGACTTTGCGCTACGGGTTGGGCTAAGCGTATCGCCAATGACGACGAAATAGTTCAGCAACAGACGAGTATCGCGATCCAGACTCTCTATCATCTGCAGCTCACTAAGCGAGCGCAGAGGACGATAGCGATCGATATAGGCCACGAGTTCTTCTATCTGCTCGGCAGAAAGAAAAGGCAACTGTTCGAGTTGAGCCTTCGAAGTCTGATTGAGGTTCAAAGGGTTCTCCGCAAGAGCAGAAAGGAGTTCGAAGGTTGCTTCGCTATATCCTTCGTCAGCATCATCGGCAGAGATCCAAGAGCGGAAGGCTTCCTGCCAGTCAGAGGTTTGTTGCGATAACATCGCAACAGACGGGACAAGGAGGAAAAGGATAGATAGGAGGAGGCGCAACATAAGGTTACAATTGTCCGGCCTCAACCATGAGGACGACACGTTCCGTCAAACGATCGATACCCTCAGGGTCGTATTCTTTCTTCAACGAAGCACCAAAGGCCCAGGCAAAGGCCTGATAGAAACCTGCGCGTACAGGACCTAGGAAGGCCTGAATCAATTCATAACTCGAAGAATGGCTTTCGCGATAGATGAGTTTGATCAACAATTTCCCTTGCGAATAGGTCAGTTTCTTCATGCGAGGCTTATATTCCTTCATGATGCTCTTTTCGACGCGTTTCATGTGTTCGGCCTTTGCTTTTTTATCAGGCAGCGTTTCCAGATATTCCGCCGTTTCCATCATAATCATATTAGCCTCTTTGGCAATGGGAAGCACCAACTTGACATTCTTTACCAAACGCATGTAGGCACCTTCCTGTTTCTTATTCTCAAAGGTGACAGGCGGAAAGACATAGACATTGTTCATCTCCATATACTGGATGCTGTCACCCCCTTCATAGACCTTGCCGACCTTCACGGTAGGAACGAAAGTCGGACTGTCCATATCGACTTTCTCCGCTTTAGTTTTCTGTGCCATTACAGCAACAGACACCAACAACAATCCTATCAGCAAGACCTTTCTCATATACTATTCAGAATAGATGAGTTGCACCAACGTTTGTCCTACAGCCTGCAGGGTATTACGGTCGATATGCTGCATATCGTCAGAGACGGTGTGCCACGTAGGACCGAAGGAACTCTGCTCACAGTCAGGATAGTGATTGATAATGTCGATACAGGGAATACCCGCCTTTTCATTCACAGGCACATGATCATCAGTGACGCCACCGCTATCCTTATAAGGGAAGATGCTGCCGTAACCAGCAGTATTAGCGGCCTGCCAGACGCGCTCAACAATATTGCGGGCATAGTGCATAGAGTAGTATTCACGATAGAACTTGGCACCCTGACCACCAACCATATCAAGCAGAATGGCGTATTGGTAGGTTTTGGATTTTGCCTCATCGCTAGCGGCCCAATACTGGGCACCAAGAGCCCAGGAATCACCATTGACGTCTTCTTCCCATTGAGGAATCCCCCAATCTTCCGCGTCGAAACAAATAAAATCGACTGCCAGGCGGACAGAATCATTTTGCTGTAGCATACGAGCCAATTCCAGCATGACTGCAACACCCGAGGCGCCATCGTTAGCCGCCATCACGGGCTTGCGCCAGTTTGCTTCGTCTGGGTCGTTATCAGCCCAGGGGCGGCTGTCCCAATGGGCGCAGATGAAGATGCGAGAAGCAGGCTGCGGCGATGCCGCAGCATACGGTGAAGTGGCGATGATGT
Organism: Prevotella sp.; assembly: GCA_045112595.1. Lineage (GTDB taxonomy): Bacteria > Bacteroidota > Bacteroidia > Bacteroidales > Bacteroidaceae > Prevotella. The sequence goes on from JBGUIA010000051.1 coordinate 29,144, forward strand.
TGGTACTCTTGAGGATAGTACCGTCGTAGCCTTTCAAGTCAGCCTTCTGCAGGGTTACCTGATAGCCATACTGCTCGAACTTCTGCTGAATCCATTGGGCACATTGTTCGTGGGCTTCGCTGTTCATCGTGCGAGGTCCAAAGGCACACTGTGCAGCACAAAACTCATAAGCCGAGTCTGCATTAAAGGTCAGGGTCACCGCTGTCTGGGTGGTCTGGCTCTTCTTGGTGGTACCACAAGCTGCCAACAGGCTCACAGTCAATAATATATAGATGATTCTTTTCATACTATTCTCTTACACTTTGTACTTGGGTCATGACACGCAGGAAGTTGTCTCCCCAGATTTTTTCGATGTCCTGTTCACTATAGCCACGAGCCAGTAGTAAACGCGTAAAGTTCAGCAATTCCGACGAATTCGCCATTCCGCGCACACCACCATCGCCATCGAAATCAGTACCGATACCTACGTGATCGATTCCCATCACCTCGATAGCATGCTCCAAATGACGCAGGGCATCAAGGACAGTAGCTTCGCCATCCTTCACGAGGAAACCATTATACATGGTAATCTGCATCACCCCACCCTTTGCAGCTAAAGCACGCATCTGGTCGTCAGTCAGATTACGCGGATGGTCGCAAAGTGCACGACAACTGCTATGACTGCACACAATGGGCTGACTACTCATCTCCAACGCATCATAAAAGCTCTTCTCGCCAGCATGACTGAGGTCAACGAGAATGCCCAAACGGTTCATCTCACGAACCACCTGCTGACCAAAGGGACTGATGCCGTTATGCGTGTGGTTGCCACGAGCAGAATCACAGATATCGTTGTCGCCATTATGGCATAGTGTCATATAGACGATACCACGCTGGGAAAAATGCTGTAGACGATCCAAATGACCATCGAGCGCCAAACCGTTCTCAATGCCTAGCATGATACTTTTGCGTCCCTGCTGCTTATTGGCATAAAGGTCGGCAGGCGTGCGAGCAATACTTAAATACTGCTTGTTTTGCTCGACGATAGCCTCAATCTTGTCAAAGATAAGGTCAGCATATTCCGTAGGGCCATTGACGTCGAAATCGACCTTCGATGAGAAGGTTTCATCCTGCTGTGGCTGAGGAAGATAGCACACCATGATGGTCGCATCTTGATGACCCTCCGACATCTTATGGAGGTCAACGAGGATGCGTGGGTCGCGACTGCCGAAATCGACACCTTGAGGGAAGAACATTGGCGTGTCGCAATGGGTATCGAGCGTGAGAACACGCTGATGGAGGTCGCAGGTACGACGATAGTCAGCAGCCTGCTGAACGAGCCAGGAAAAGATGGGGGAACCATCTTCCGCAGACATACACTCCGGATGCCACTGGACACCGATGATGCTTTTATACTCACGGCTCTCTATTACCTCAATGATGCCATCAGCAGAACGGGCAGTCACGCGGAAGCGCTCACCTGGGTCGCAAACGGCCTGATGATGGAAGGAGTTAACGAATAACTTCTCCTTATTATATATATTAAATAAGGTGGAGTCAGGTTCGATGGTAACGCTATGAGTTGGTTCCGAACGGTCGGCATCTTGCGAATGGCGAATCTGCGCAACGTCGCTGATATCTTGCTGAACCTTCCCACCAAGGGCCATTGCCAACGTCTGGATACCTCGACAGATGCCCAGCATAGGAATCTGGCGATTATAGGCCAGTTGGGTAATCAGCAATTCAGGCAGGTCACGTTCTGCATTGATGCCACCCAAACGGGGAGAAGGCTCCTCGCCAGCATAGAGTGGATTAAAATCAGCACCACCCGTCAACAAGAGGCCATCGACATGCTCAAGCGTATTGATGAGCACATCGGTATCAGCAACAGGTGGAATGATGACAGGCACACCGCCAGCACGCCAAATAGACTTGTAATAGCCCTCATTGAGCTTACAAGCCAATTCGCCATAGTTACCCGTCAAACCAATCACGGGTTTTCTCTTGGCTTCCGGAAAAGAACCATAGGCTGTCGTCAGATACGACTGCCAGTCAAAGCGATTGTCCATCGGTTGTTATTCGTCTAAGTTAACAGGAATATCACGCTTAATACTCTGTTCCAAAGAGATCAGCGTCTCAGTAGCCACTACGCCAGGAATATCCTGCAAGCGACCATTCAGCAGATGCATAAGCTGCTCATTGTCACGGGCATAGAGCTTCACCATCATGGTGTACGGGCCTGTCGTGAAGTGACATTCTACCACCTCTGGGATGTGCTGCAGACGTTCGACGACGTTCTTATACATAGAGCCACGCTCCAACGTGATACCTACATAGGTACAGGTAGAGTAACCCAGACTCTTGGGATTGATGTCAAAACCACTCCCCATGATGACTTCACCCTCAATGAGGTGCTGAACACGCTGGTGAATGGCAGCTCGCGACACGTTACACTCTGCGGCTACATCCTTGAACGGGATGCGCGCATTCTTCGACAGGATACTGAGTATCTTTTTATCAAGATTGTCAATCTTATCCATTTCTTTTTCGTTGTTAGTTTACAAATTGTAAGCAAAAGTACGCATTTTTGTTGAAACTAGCAACATTTTGCTACTAAAATATGTAAAAATCGTGCATTTTGCCTACTTATCGCTTCCGAATGAGCGTCAAGCCATCCCTTAAAGGCAGGATGACACGCTCGACACGCTGGTCGCGAAGCACGTAGTCATTGAAGGTCTCAATACCCTGCGTCTGGGGGTCACGATTATAGGCAGCATCAACCACATGACCGTCCCACAACGTGTTGTCAGCCAGGATAAAACCGCCTGGACGCAACACGGAAAGCGCCATTTCGTAGGTCTCGCGATAGGTACGCTTATCGCCATCAATAAAAGCCATATCGAACGTCACGCCTAAACGCGGAGCCTCTGTCACAGCATCGCCAATGATAAACCGGATTTTGTCAGCAACAGGAGAATTCTCAATCCAAGGACGCGTAAAATCTTCCTGTTCATCGTTGATTTCAAAAGTATAGATTAAGCCTCCTTCCTCCAACCCTTCCGCCATACAAATGGCCGAATAGCCACTGAAAGTACCTACTTCAAGGATGTTTTTAGGACGAATCATCGTCACCAGCATCTTCAGCAAGCGCCCTTGCAGATGACCTGAGGCCATCCGCCCATGAAGCATGTGGATATTCGTAGCACGCCAAAGCCGATAGAGGTAATCGGGCTCTGGGTCTATATGCTTCAGGACATAGTCCTCCAATTCAGCACTCCACATTCCTCATTCAACATTCAACAGTGCCTCAATGGCCAGACGGTAGGAGTCGAGACCAAAGCCACAGATGACACCCTTGCAAGCAGCAGAGATAAACGAATGGTGGCGGAATTCCTCACGCTGATGGACGTTAGAGATGTGTACCTCAACGACAGGACATTTCAACGAACGAATGCAGTCGTGAAGCGCCACAGAAGTGTGGGTATAGGCACCTGCGTTGAGCACGATTCCGTCGAACGAAAAGCCTACCTCCTGCATCTTGTTGATCAGTTCGCCCTCGACATTGCTCTGATAGTAAGCAATCTCGACATCAGGATACTTTGCCTGCAACTGAGGCAGATACTGCTCGAACGACGAAGAACCATAGATGCCTGGTTCGCGAACACCCAACAGGTTCAAATTAGGACCATTAATGATTTGAATTTTCATATTTCAAAACTTTTTCGTACCTTTGTGGCGGCAAAGATACGAATTTAAATGGAAACTGACAAGAAAAGCAAGGCAAATAATGTTGTAAAGGCCTACAAAAGGTACCTAAAACTGCAACGAGGGTATTCTGCAAATACCCTTGATGCCTATTTGCGCGACTTGGAGAAGCTGCTGAACTACCTGGAAGAAGAAAAGAAACGCGTTCAAGACGTGCAACTTTCAGACCTACAGCACTTTGCCGCATCTTTGCACGACATTGGCATTCATCCTCGTTCACAATGCCGCATCCTCAGCGGAGTACGCGCTTTCTTCCGTTTCCTGCAATTGGACGGCTATCGCGACGACGATCCCACAGAACTGCTGGAATCACCCGTCTTAGGCGATCATCTGCCTGAAGTCCTGTCAACAAGCGAAATCGACCTGTTAGAGCAATCCATTGACCTGTCAAAGTGGGAAGGCCAGCGCAATCGCGCCATCATTGAAGTATTGTTCAGTTGTGGTTTGCGCGTCAGCGAACTGGTGAACCTGAAACTCAGCAACCTCTATTTGGAAGAACAATACATCCGCGTCTTTGGCAAGGGTTCCAAGGAGCGACTGGTGCCCATTTCGCCCAAAGCCATCAAAGAGCTGAACTACTGGTTTATGGACCGTAACCTCATGAAAATCAAGCCCGGAGAAGAAGACTACGTGTTTCTCAATCGTCGCGGAGCACACCTCACGCGTACCATGATACTTATAATGATCAAGCAACAGGCTGTTGAGGCAGGCATCACCAAAACCATTTCACCCCACACGCTTCGACACTCCTTTGCCACAGCACTCTTGGAAGGCGGAGCCGACCTGCGCGTCATTCAGGCAATGCTGGGTCACGAATCGATAGGAACGACGGAAATCTACACCCATATCGACATGAGTACCCTGCGCCAACAGATACTGGAACACCATCCTCGCAACATGAAAACGCCACAAGAAGAAAAATAAATGAAGAAATATTTCCGTAGTCCGTTTTTTCTTTGTACCTTCGCAGCATGAAAATAGAAGAACTATACCAGCTATACCAGCAACATCCGTGTATCACGACGGATTCGCGCAACTGTCCAGAGGGAAGCATCTTTCTGGCCTTGAAGGGCGAGTCGTTCAATGGCAACCAATTTGCAGTTTCAGCCCTCGAAAAGGGCTGTAGCTACGCGATTATCGACGAGCCAGAGATTCTAGAAAATCTAGAACATCTAGATCATCTAGACAATCTAGAGTCTCTAGACGATTTAAAGCAACACCTCATCCTCGTCGACGACTGCTTGCAAACCTATAAGGACCTGGCTCGCGAGCATCGTCGCCAGTTTGACATTCCTGTGATTGGCATTACTGGCACCAATGGCAAGACGACCACCAAAGAACTGATTCGTGCTGTGTTGGCTGAGTGTTATAACGTCATGGCAACGGAGGGCAACTTCAACAACGACGTTGGCGTTCCCAAGACGCTGTTCCGCCTCAACGACAGTCACGATATTGCCGTTGTCGAGATGGGTGCCTCGCATCCTGGCGACATCAAGACACTCGTAGAGACTGCTGAGCCCAACTGTGGATTGATTACCAACGTAGGACGCGCCCATCTGCAGGGCTTTGGCTCGTTCGAGGGCGTTTGCAAGACGAAAGGCGAGCTCTACGATTTCTTGTTGGCGCACGATTGTCCGCTCTTTGTCAATCGCGACAACGAACACCTGATGGAAATGATAGCCAACCGCCAAAAGCTAATAGCCAATAGCCAACAGCCCGACATCTATTATTATGGTCAGAGCGACGCTGAGGATATCCTCATTCGTGGCGAGGTCATCTCGTGCGCACCATTTCTGAAATTCCGTTGGCGCGAGCAGGATGCTGATGCTGGTTACGTGGGCGATTGGTTTACTGTCCAGACGCACCTCATTGGCGCCTACAATCTGGATAACATGCTGGCAGCCATCACGATAGGCTACGTCAACAACATCCCCTTCGAGCAGATTAACCACGCTCTTGAAAACTATGTGCCTACCAACAACCGCTCGCAATTGACGGAAACGGAGAAGAATCACCTCATCGTTGACGCATATAACGCCAACCCCACTTCCATGAAGGCCGCTTTAGACAACTTCCGACTGATGGAGGTATCGCCCAAGATGGCCATTCTGGGTATGATGGGTGAGTTGGGCGACGTCTCGCAAGAGGAGCACCAGAAGATTATCGCCCTGCTCGAAGAAGCCCATTTCGACGAGGTTTGGCTCGTGGGTTCAGAATTCCAAAAAGCTAACTGCCAATGGCCAAGAGCCAATGGCCAAAAGCCATATCGCACCTTCGCCAATGTCGAAGAGGTAAAGCAGGCTATCGCCCAAGAGCAGCCCGCTGGTCGTTACATCCTCATTAAGGGCTCGAACAGCACTCATCTTTACGAACTGCCTACCCTCCTTTAAAAGTCGGTTACGACCTCCCGCTCGCAATAATTCGGCCTCCCGCCCGTATCAATTCGGTCGGGGGGCCGTATTCATTCGGGCGGCCGCCCGAATCCGTTTACCTAGGCACTCCGTCCCTGTTACATCGGCACTAAATCCCTGTTTGCACGGCACTTTCCCCCTTTCTACTACTGAGCGTAAATATTGCAGGGCTTAATACCCTGTCTTTTCTCCCTTTAGTTGTTTCAATCCGCCCATAGTTCCTGAAGAACGCTGAGGCTTTTGAGTTCAGGAAATTGGGGAATGTGGAGGCTGTAGTAACGAAGCAGAACGTCGACAATGCGGTTACGATCCATACGGTTCAGGCGGTAGAGATGCATGGTGGGGAAGTCCATTCGCATAAGGGTGTGAATGCGACGCGCGTCGTCTGGTTGCAGGAAATCGCGGTGGGTAGGAATCAGCAAGGAGAACGTTGCTGCACGCAAGTCGAACACACAACCATCCACGTAGTCGTCGAGATTGGGATAAAAGCCCAGGAAACGGCTCATGCGCATAAGAAAAGTAAGGTGGAAGTTAGCGAAGTTCTTCTCAGCAATATCGAGCCATTGCATGGAGTCACAGATATAGGCGAAGAGGTGTTCGTTTTTCTGCTCTGAGCGCAGGGCGTGATAAAGGAATTCGGCAACGAACAGCGACATAGCCAGCTTCTCTGGTGAAAAAGGAATGGTGGCATAGGCCGACAACAGGCGGGCGTCCTTCATCTTCTGCAGTTGCAGACGCTGGCGCAGGTCAATCTCCACTTCGAGCAACGTCATAGGTTGGAAGTATTGCTTCTTCAGTCGCGACCGGGGTGTCTTCGGAAGTGGAACGATACATGACAAGCGACCCGCCTCTCTCGTAAACAAATCGACGATAAGACGCGTCTCTCCATACTTCAAAGAATGGAGCACAATGGCTTCCGTTTTCACTAACATCGCCCCAAAATTACACAAAAATACGCAAATAACGCATTTTTTTCTAAGAAAATTTGTTCATTCAAGAAAAAAGCAGTACCTTTGCACCCACTTTTGCGCAATTGGGTAACTTTTTGCGTACGAAGGGGTCCCTTCGTCTATCGGTTAGGACGAGAGATTTTCATTCTCTAAAGAGGAGTTCGACTCTCCTAGGGACTACAAATTAAGCCACGGGCTTGAACTCGTTCACGCTCGGCCATTCAAGCAAGCTTGATGGCACTCGCTTAATCACGATTTTAAATCTGTCATCTGCACAGCCAAGTGCTACTCGCGAGGGGAATGGTGGCAGAGGGTGTAAAAACCCGCCCAGGGCAGCCCACAGAGGCGCAAGACCCACAAGCTTTAAGTTAAACAATTAAAAAACAAAAATTAAAATGGCAAATCACAAATCATCCCTGAAGAGAATTCGTCAGGACACGAAGAAGGCAGAGCACAATCACTACTATGCCAAGACTATGCGTAACGCTGTTCGCAAGCTGCGCGCTATGACCAACAAGGAAGAGGCAGCCGCCCTGTACCCCAAAGTACAGAAGATGCTGGATAAGCTGGCTAAGACCAACATCATCCACAAGAACAAGGCCGCTAACCTGAAGTCAAGTCTTGCTCTGCACATCAGCAAGCTGGGATAAAGGAAAATAACCCAAGCATAGAGGCCGCACTTCGCAAAAAGAAGCGCGGTCTTTTATTTTTTATAAAAAATAAACACTTTTCTTTCGTTTAAGTCCTAGAAATTTAGTACCTTTGCAACCTAAATAATCAATAATGCTACATTATTAAAATGACAGAAGAACAACTGAATCAAGAACAAAACTATTCCGCGAGCAATATTCAGGTGCTCGAGGGACTGGAAGCTGTGCGTAAGCGCCCAGCAATGTATATCGGAGACATCAGCGAAAAGGGTCTCCACCACCTCGTAAACGAAACCGTCGACAACTCTATCGACGAGGCAATGGCAGGCTACTGCACGCACATCGAGGTAACCATCAATGAAGACGGATCTATTACCGTACAAGACAACGGACGCGGTATCCCTGTCGATGAACACGAGAAAATGCACAAGTCGGCCCTCGAGGTCGTGATGACCGTGCTGCACGCTGGTGGTAAGTTCGACAAGGGTTCGTACAAGGTGTCTGGCGGTCTTCACGGTGTGGGTGTGAGCTGTGTGAATGCCCTTTCGACACACATGATGTCGCAGGTGTTCCGCAACGGACATATTTACCAGCAGGAGTACGAGAAGGGTAAGCCCCTGTACGACGTGAAGATTGTTGGCGATACCGATCAGACTGGTACCCGTCAGCAATTCTGGCCAGATCCGACGATTTTCACTACGACGGAGTATAAATACGACATTATTGCCCGTCGTATGCGCGAGTTGGCTTATCTGAATGCAGGTATCACCATCACGCTGACCGATCTGCGTCCTGATGAGGAAGGCAATCTGAAGCAGCCTGAGGTGTTCCATGCCAAGGAAGGTCTGAAGGAGTTCGTGCGTTACGTGGATCGTCATCGTACCTCTATCATCGGAGAGCCTATCTGTCTGAAGACCGAAAAAGACGGTGTGCCCATCGAGGTGGCTCTGCTCTACAATAGCGACTACAGCGAGAACATTCACTCATACGTGAACAATATCAATACTATCGAGGGTGGTACCCACCTGACTGGATTCCGCATTGCCCTGGCTCGTACGCTGAAGAAGTATGCCGACGAGGACGACCAGTTGCGCAAGCAGATAGAAAAGGCTAAAATTGAGGTGGCACAGGATGACTTCCGCGAGGGTCTGACTGCTATTATCTCCGTGAAGGTGGCCGAGCCTCAGTTCGAGGGTCAGACCAAGACCAAGTTGGGTAATAGCGAAGTCAATGGAGCCGTGCAGAAGGCCGTAGGCGAGGCCATGACCAACTTCCTGGAGGAGAATCCCAAGGAGGCACACACCATCTGCGAGAAGGTGATTCTGGCTGCTACAGCACGTATCGCTGCCCGCAAGGCTCGTGAGAGCGTTCAGCGCAAGAATCCGATGACGGGTGGTGGTCTGCCTGGTAAACTGGCTGACTGTTCAGAGAAAGACCCCAAGGTTTGCGAGATCTTCCTCGTCGAGGGTGACTCCGCTGGTGGTTCCGCCAAGCAGGGTCGTGATCGTCATTTCCAGGCTATCCTCCCCTTGCGTGGTAAGATTCTGAACGTCGAGAAAGTTCAGTGGCACCGCGTCTTCGAGGCCGAGTCTGTGATGAACATCATCCAGTCGATTGGCGTTCGTTTTGGTGTGGATGGCGAAGATTCGAAAGAGGCCAACATCGACAAGTTGCGTTACGACAAGATTATCATCATGACCGATGCCGACGTCGATGGTTCTCACATCGACACGCTCATCATGACGCTCTTCTATCGTTTCATGCCGAAGGTTATTCAGGAGGGGCACCTCTACATCGCTACCCCACCTCTTTATAAATGCACCTTCAAGAAGTTCTCTGAGTACTGTTATACCGAGCAGCAGCGTCAGGCCTTCATCGACAAGTATGTCGCTGGCGACGAGAACGCTACAGCCCTGCACACACAGCGTTACAAAGGTCTTGGTGAGATGAACCCGGAGCAGCTCTGGGAGACCACCATGAATCCTGAGAACCGCCT
>JBGUIA010000052.1:0-49812 GCA_045112595.1 Prevotella sp.
GTTTACGGATAAGGCCAAAGAACTGTACCGTGTCGTACTTTTGCTTCAGGTAAAGTTTCTCGTTGGCGGCCTCATACTGTTTCATGACAGCCTCGTACCAGGTGTCGTAAATCTTGGGATTCTGCCTGTTGGCAGAGTCCTTCGCCAGCAAATCCGTCATCAGTTTTACTGCTGAAGCGAGTTCCTTATCCTTTCCGCTCTTGATATATGTCTTTGCCTGACTGATTTCCTTCTTCTGGGCCCCAACAGTGAGCACCATCAGCAGGCAGCAGGTTATGGCTATTATCCTTTTCATCTTTTTACACCTTATTATATTATAGAGAAGAAGACACAAAGAAGTGGGAAGCGTGCCTTATCAGAACGAAGTGGCCGTTTTTCCCACTGATACTTCTTTTGTTCAACGTATTCTGTCGGCAGCACGAACCAGCTTCTCGTCGGCAAGTATCGCCCTGCGAGCCATAAAGCAAAGAATGGCTGCTACCATCGGCAATGCTGCTGTCAGAGGCAGTTGTTCAGCGAGTTTCCCCTGATGGATGAGTACTGCCAGCACAATATACCATATCAGACATACAAATATGCTGCACAGGCAAAGGTTCGCCTGAACCTTACGGCGCTTGAACAGGAAGATGGTGTAGAGGCTGATGGCCGATGCCAGTATCTGGACAACGAATAACGGCCACGCCAAAAAGAATACCATCCCCAGAATGACAGCCACCAGCAGATACAGTGTTTGTATACGCTGTATCATGACAGGCGCTCTCCTTCAGAATTTGCTGACTGCTGAGAATCACGGGCGGGGTCGCGCCAGTAGATCTTATCCTCGACAAACTCCTGCGTAGCCAGCAGTGAGGGCTTGGGGAGTTTCTCGTAATAGCGCGAGATCTCTATTTGTTCACGATTCTCGAATACCTCCTCCAGCGAGTCGTTATACGAAGCAAACTCAGCCAGTTTCTTGCTGAGGTCTTCCTTAATCTGTACGCTAATCTGGTTGGCGCGCTTGGCAATGATTGCCACACTCTCATAGATATTGCCTGTATCTTCGCAAAGATCCATGATGTTACGGGTCACGGTATTAACCGGTGCTTTTGATTTCTTGTAATCCATATTCTATAATTAACTTTCTTATTTTATCAATCTTTTGTTATCTTCTTGCATTTGGCAATAAACTTCTCAGCCGTCTTGCAGTTTTCCGACTCAGGGAATTCATTGAGGAATCCGTAACACTCGTCTTCTGCATCACGGTAACGTTCCACACGCTTTTCTTCAGAACTATTCTGAGCCAGTTCGAACTTGCTCTTCATGATGAGCAACGAGAACTTCTCGCGCATCGACGTATAAGGATAAGTCTTCAGGGCATTCTCTGCCGTAATGATGCACGACTCGTAGTTGGACTCCGTATTGGAATTGATATTGCCGAAGTATCCTCCCAAATTGTAATAGAGCTCAGCAGACAAATACTCCTTCATGACCAGATTGTCCTGCAGGATAAAAAGTTTCTTCTGTGCCTCTTCCCTTAATGAAGACTCAGGGAAGTAGTCCATGAAATTCTGGTAGGCATTAATGGCTCCTACCGTTGCCGACTGGTCCAGACGAGGGTCCGGCATACTCTGAAAGAGCGACTGTCCCACGTAGAACGAAGCCTGTTCGGCAAAATCACCCTTCGGATAACTCTGGAAATATTTACGGAAGGTAGCACTTGCAGCCTCATAATCCCTATTGCAATATTGTGCCATAGCCAACATATAGAGACTTTCCTGGGCATTCTGCCTACCCTTCTGTGCCGTCACCACCTCAGAGAGCAACGTGATAGCGTTGCCGAATTTCCCTTGTGCAAAACACTGCTTGGCGTATTCATATTTAAAATCCTTGTCAGCAGACTTGTAAACGGTACTGAACTCAGACGCACAACCTGTCATCAGGAATGCCATACAAAGTATTATGATGCTAGTTTTATTCATCTCTTTCGATTTTGACGTGCAAAATTACGCATTTTCCCGCGAAAACCAAAGGTTTTTTGATAAAAATTAGGGATTTAGGCTGTTTATTAGGAAATATTTCGTAATTTTGCGCCATTATGGACTTTCATTTAACATCCAAATACAAACCAACAGGCGACCAGCCCGAAGCCATCCGCCAATTGACGGACGGTTTGGAACGTGGCGATCAGGCACAGGTGCTGCTGGGTGTGACGGGTTCTGGTAAGACGTTTACCATTGCCAATGTCATAGCCAACGCTGGCAGGCCTACGCTCATCCTGAGCCACAACAAGACGCTGGCCGCTCAGTTATATGAAGAGATGAAGGGCTTTTTCCCTGACAATGCGGTAGAATATTATGTCAGTTATTATGACTATTACCAGCCAGAGGCCTATCTGCCTACAACAGATACCTATATAGAAAAAGACCTGTCCATCAACGATGAGATAGACCGTCTTCGTCTGCGAGCCGTAAGTAACTTAATGTCAGGCAGGAAGGACGTTATCGTTGTATCTTCTATTTCATGCATTTACGGCATGGGAAGTCCTGTAGCGCTGAACGAGAACATCATTGAGATTCATCGCGGACAAATCATCGACCGCAATGTTTTGTTAAGAAAATTAGTTGGTGCTTTATACGTCCGTAACGACATCGAACTGAAGCGTGGCAACTTCCGTGTGAAAGGTGATACCGTTGACATTGCCATACCCTATAGCGAGGCCATTCTGAGGGTCACATTCTGGGACGACGAGATAGATGCCATTGAGGAACTGGATGCCGATACCATGCTGCGAGTGTCCTCTTTCGACGAATACAAGCTCTATCCTGCCAATCTCTTTATGACGACAGAGGAGCAGACCAACATCGCCATCCGTCATATCCAGGACGACCTGGTGAAGCAGATCGCCTTCTTCGAGGAACTGGGCGACAACATCAAGGCCCAGCGTATCAAGGAACGCGTGGAATACGACATGGAGATGATCAAAGAACTGGGCCACTGTTCGGGCATTGAGAATTACTCACGCTATTTCGATGGCCGCGAGGCGGGCGAACGACCCTACTGTCTGCTGGACTTCTTTCCTGACGATTTCCTGATGGTTATCGACGAGAGCCACGTTTCCGTACCGCAGATTGGTGGTATGTATGGTGGCGACAGGGCGCGTAAGACAAATCTCGTAGAATACGGTTTCCGTCTTCCAGCTGCTTTCGACAACCGTCCGCTGACTTTTGACGAATTCAAGCAACTGACCCATCAGATTATCTATGTCTCGGCCACACCAGCTGATTATGAACTGAATGAGGCCGAGGGTGTCGTCGTCGAACAGCTTATTCGTCCCACCGGTCTGTTAGATCCAGAGATTGAGGTGCGTCCCACAGAAAACCAGATTGACGACCTGATGGAGGAAATCCAGCAACGCATCGGTCGTAAGGAGCGCACTTTGGTGACAACACTGACCAAGCGTATGGCAGAGGAACTGTCAGAATACCTATTGAACCACGGCGTGCAGACAGCCTACATCCACAGTGAGGTGACGACATTGGATCGTGTGAAAATCCTCGAGAACCTGCGCAACGGCACTTACGACGTGCTGGTGGGTGTAAACCTGTTACGCGAGGGCCTCGACCTGCCAGAAGTATCGCTGGTGGCCATTCTCGATGCGGATAAAGAGGGATTCCTGCGCTCACACCGCAGTCTGACACAGACGGCTGGCCGTGCTGCACGAAACGTCAACGGCAAGGTCATCATGTATGCTGATACCATCACATCCTCCATGCAACTCACCATCGACGAGACCCTGCGCAGGCGCACCAAGCAACTGAAATACAACGAAGAACACGGCATCACACCTACGCAAATCAAGAAGGCGCTGAACGTCTCGTTGACAACGGGAGACTCCAGCGATGCCAAAGAGTTGCAACGTGCCTCGTTTGGTATTCAAGGCGCTCAAGCCGCCTTTGCTGCCGATCCCATCATCGAGCGCATGACACGTCCCCAGTTGGAAAAGAGCATTGCCGAGACTACCCGTCTGATGAAAGATGCTGCCAAGAAACTCGATTTCCTACAGGCTGCACAATATCGCGACGAGATCATCCGACTGCAAAAGGAGTTGGAGCTTAAATAAGTTCTGCAACAGGAATTCAGAACTTAAATATATTTAAAATAGAGGATGAAAGTTTAAAAACAGCCTTTTTTCTGCTTGATTGCCAATTATTATTCGTACTTTTGCACGAAAATAAACAAAAATACGACAAGAAATGAAAAAGTTTTTGATAATGTTGCTGGCTGCATTACCTGTCAGCATGTGGGCGCAAGAAAACAATTGGGAAATAGCCGAAGAAGAGCAACAAGAGGCTGTTAAGTCTGAAAAGGCCAATCCTAATGAGAAATACCTTCGTGGGGCTGTTCCCCTAGTAGATGGAAAGGTCGTATTCACCAAGACCATCAAGGCTCCTGGTAAGAGTGCTGCTCAGATATACACCATTCTGCACGACTACATTGAAAAGATGACCAAGGCTTCGTACCAGATACATAGTCTGTTTGTCGTCGAAGACACTGAGAATCACAAAATCGGAGCCACTTTTGAAGAATGGCTGGTGTTTAAGAAGGCAGCACTCATGCTGGACCAGACCCGTCTGTATTATGTCCTCGAGGTCAATTGCAAGGACGGCGAAGCAGAGGTCTCTTTCAGTCGCATCCACTATCTTTACGACGAGTATCGCAAACCTCAGAAGCTCAAGGCTGAAGAGTGGATTACCGACGACGTAGCTGTCAACAAGAAGAACACGAAGCTTTATCCTTTCATGGGCAAGTTCCGTCGTAAGACCATCGATCGTAAGGATTTCATATTTAACAAATTCGAATCACTGTTGAAATGAACACTACCGTAATACGCAATTGGCTGAACATCATATTCATGTTGGGAGCCATCGTAGGACTCATCTTCTACTTTACACACCATAAGGAGACAGGCATCTACATCATCCTCATCTCTATGGTTGTCAAGTTTGCAGAGGCCTCATTGCGCATGTTTAAAGTATGAAAAAAATCTGCACTCTGCTCTTGCTGCTGGTCTGCACGACAACCATCGTGCAGGCTCAGACGTATAACCAGCTGGATGACAACGGTAATTTCACCCAGCGTGACGAATACGGCAACAACGGCAATTTCAACCCCAATAGCAACGACTCCACGTCGAAAAACAAAGAGGTGCCGTATGGTGTGCGTTTCTGGACGATAGACCGTCGCTTTGGCGATATTCGGCCTACCATCCCTGATACGTTGCACCACCTATTCCAAAATACCATCTACAACACTGGCATTTATGGAGAATACAATACGATAGGCAACAACTATACAGCCCGTCAGAGCCGTATTTTCATAGACCGCCCCTACATGAGCACCTTTTACTTCACCGACCCCTATAGCTACACCACGAAGGAGCCAGACCAGTTTCAGTTTATGAACACCCTGTCGCCATACACGAACATCACCTACGACAACTGTGGCGACAAACAGTTTGGTGAGGATCACATCGATGCGAAGTTTGGTGTTAACGTCAACAAAAATATGGGTTTGGGGTTCGACCTTGACTACCACTATGGTATGGGCTACTATGCTGGTCAGAGCACAGCCCATTTCCGTTCATCGATATACACCTATTATACTGGTGACAAATACCAGATGCACTTCCTCGGTTCGCTCTACCATCGCAAGGCCGCTGAGAACGGAGGTATCGTCGATGATGACTACATCACCCACCCGGAGGCCCAGCAGGAACAGTATTCGGAGGACGAAATTCCCACCGTGCTGTCACAGAACTGGAACCGCAACAATTCCCAGCACATTTTCTTCTCTCATCGCTATAACGTCGGATTCTACAAGAAGGTGCCGATGACCGAAGAGGAAATCAAGGCCCGTGAATTTGCCGAGAAGTCTGCCAAACAAAAGGAAGACCGTGAAAATAAAGGTCAAAAGATGCAATCGACATCAGAAGGCCGTAAGGGTGGCACCATTGCCGACAAACAGCCCAGTGGCCGTCCTGACGATGCAAAAATCATGGGCGACCAGCCTGATATGGCAAAGGCCGACATTGCTAACGACTCAACACGTATCAAGGTGGATACCGACGAAAAGATGGACAGTCTGAAGGCAAAGGCTGAAAAAGAGGCCGAGGAAGACAAGAACATGAAGAAAGTCTTCGTGCCTGTGACCAGTTTTATCCACACACTGGAACTCAACAACCACGACCGCATCTATCAGGCCTATCAGACGCCCGACGACTACTATGCCAACACGTATTACGACATGAACGACGAGCATGCCTACAGCGAAGACTCCATCTACGACAGAACCAAATACCTCTACGTCAAAAATACCCTCGCACTGGCATTGCTCGAAGGATTCAACAAATACATGAAAGCTGGTCTAAAGGGCTTTGTATCCTTCGCGATGGAGAATTGCAAAATGCCCGTTCTGAATAGTGACTCGACAGGTTACATGATGAACAAATGGACAGACCACGCACTCAATGTCGGTGGTCAGCTGTCACGTCACGAGGGCGACACATTCCATTTCAACCTGAGTGCTGAGATTGGTTTGACAGGTATGAATTCCGGAGGAATAGCTGTTGATTTTGACACCGACCTGAATTTCCGACTGCTGGGCGACACCGTGACACTGGCAGCAAATGCCTATTTCCACCGCATGGTACCACAATTCTTTCAGAAGAGTTACCACTCGAAACACCTCTGGTGGGACCAGTCGCTGGATAATGAGACACGCACCCACATCGAAGGCAACTTCAATTATCAGAAGACCGATACCCGTCTGCGCGTAGCCATCGACGAGATTCAGAACTATACGTATTTCGGCATGAGTTACGAGCTCGATGACCTTAAGAACAGAACGGGATTGACAGGTGGTGTCTATCAGGAATCTGGCAATATCAACGTGCTGACCGCCCAGCTGATGCAGAACTTCCGCTTAGGCCCGTTGAACTGGGAGAACGTCGTCACCTATCAGAACTCCAGCAACAAGGAAGTATTGCCCTTGCCTGCAATAAACCTCTTCTCGAACCTCTTCCTGAAGTTTAAGATAGCCCGTGTGCTCGCTGTCGAGCTGGGTGGATGTGTCACCTATTTCACCAAATACGATGCCCCAGACTACCTGCCGCAAATCGCTCAGTTTGCCATCCAGCAGAATCCTGACAGTCGTGTGGAGCTGGGAGGTTATCCGTTTGTCGACGTCTATGCCAACTTCCAGTTGAAGCGTGCCCGTTTCTTCATTTCCATGAGTCATGTCAACGCAGGCTCTGGCTCGAAAATGCAGTTCCTGACACCCCACTACCCCATGAACAACCGTACGCTCCGTATGGGTGTCTCATGGACTTTCATCAATTAGTCGATAGCTGAGAATTGAAAGTAGAAAGTTATGATGACACAGAACCCTTCACTTGATTTGGTAGAATTTGTGGAGACAAAGATTCTGCCCCAGTATGCCAATTTTGACAAGGCACACAATATGGAGCATGCCACGCGCGTCATACGCCGTTCACTGGACTTGGCACGCAAGACAGGGGCTGACCTTAATATGGCCTATGCCATTGCTGCCTACCACGACTTGGGACTCTCCGGTCCTCGTGCCATCCACCACCTGACGAGTGGTAAGATTCTGATCGCCGATGCACGGCTCAAGCGCTGGTTCTCGGCAGACCAGTTGCAGATGATGAAGGAAGCCGTTGAGGACCACCGTGCCTCTGCGTCGAGGGCTCCACGAAGCATCTACGGAAAAATCGTTGCTGAAGCCGATCGCGACATCGACCCTGAGACCGTCATCCGACGTACCATCCAGTATGGGCTGGCCAACTATCCCGAACTCGATACGGAAGGACACTGGCAACGCTTCATGCAGCACATGAACGAGAAATACTCCGTCAACGGCTATATCCGTCTGTGGATTCAAGGTTCGGAAAATGAGCGCAAACTGAACGAGCTGCGCAAATTGATTACCGAACCGAAGGAAATGAGAAAGGTGTTTGATAAGCTGTTTGAAGATGAAAGAAGATAACGTCCGTCAGAATTCCCTGAAGGCTTGGCTGTTGGCAGCACGTCCGAAAACGCTGACAGGTGCGGCCGTTCCTGTCATGATAGGTCTGTCACTGGCCTTTGTCGATAGCCGTAACTTTGGTGACGACGTGTTCAGTTGGCTGGCGGCAGCATTGTGTATGCTGTTTGCCTTCATCATGCAGATTGACGCCAACTTCGTCAACGACTTCTTCGACTATGCCCGTGGCAACGACGATACAGCTACAAGACTAGGACCGCTCAGAGCCTGCACACAAGGCTGGGTAAGCATTGAGGCCATGAAGCAAGCCATCGCCTCGACCACCGTTGTAGCGTGCCTTATAGGACTGCCCTTGGTGTGGTACGGAGGACTGGAGATGATTGCTGTCGGACTGTTGTGTGTCGTGTTCTGCTTCCTCTACACCACCCACCTGTCCTACCTCGGACTGGGCGACGTATTGGTACTGGTGTTCTTCGGCATCGTACCTGTCTGTTGCACCTACTACGTCCAGCTGCATACCGTCACGTGGCAGGTATTCCTGGCTTCCGTGGCCTGCGGACTGGTCATCGACGGACTGCTCATCGTCAACAACTATCGCGACCGCTATAACGACCAAGCTGACGGCAAACGGACGCTGGTGGTACTCATTGGTGCCGATGCTACGGAGTGGCTCTATTTGGCACTGGGTTGTACGGCGTGTCTTATAGGAGTGGTATTCTGGCTGAACGGCCATGTGCTGGCCTTCGTGTTGCCATTGCTCTACCTGCTGTTTCACACGTTCACATGGCTGAAGATGCGCCGTATGAACTACGGACGTCAGTTGAACGAATGCTTAGGCGAAACAGCCCGCAACATCTTTATCTACGGACTCTGCGTCAGTGCTGGTATATTGCTACTTTAAATACAACCAGTAGATAGCGGCGGCGGCCAAGAGGAGTACGATGCCAACAATGGACTTAATCATGCATGAGGCCACTTTCTTCACCACGATGAAACCGATGATGATGAGCGCCAATAGCGCAAGGTAATAACCAATATTGTTTTCCATTCTTCTATCTTCTTTTTATCTCTTTCTATCTTCGTCTATCACTCTCTTAAACTGCGCAGGTACAGGAGTCTCAAACTCCAGGGGCTGACGTGTCACAGGATGATAGAAACACAACAGCCAGGCATGCAGGCAGAGGCGGTGCAAAGGATCGTCACCATTGCCGTATTTCGTATCGCCACACACGGGATGTCCCATGTCGGCAGCGTGCACGCGAATCTGGTTCTTACGGCCTGTCTCCAGTTTGAATTCTACCAGCGAATGCTCCGTCGTACGGTCCATGACGTAGAAGTGGGTAATGGCATACTTGCCCCCATTGTCAACGGGTGATGAATAAGTGATGTACGCCTTGTTGTCCTTCAGCCAGTTCTCGATGGTGCCCTCATCCTGTTCCATCTCGCCAGACAGCACGGCGACGTAGCGGCGGTCGTACACCATCTGGTGCCAATTGTGCTCCATCAGCTGTTCCGTATCCATATCCTTCGCATAGACCATCAGTCCGCTGGTGTCGCGGTCCAATCGGTGCACCACATGGGCCGTACAGTTCTGATGCGACTTCTTGAAATAATCGTCCAGCACCGTTTTGACGTTCAGCGACGAGTGGCCTGCCGCCATCGACAGGATGCCTACGGCTTTCTCCACCACGATGAGCCAGCGGTCTTCGTACACTATCTTCACGTAGCGCGAGCGGAAGGGTTGCTGGTTGCGCTTGGTCTTGCTGACTGCGACCTTCATGCCAGGCTGCAGCGGGTAGTCGAACTGCGTCACCGTCTTGCCGTTCACCTTGATACCTTGACCCTGCAGTGTCTGTTTGATCTTGGTGCGGCTCTGTTTCACGTTCGCAAGCAGGAATTCGAGAAGCGGCTGTTCCTGCTGGACCGTCAGATGGTCCCATTCTCCCTGAGCATTTGTATTGTACCTCATAACAGCCACAAAGGTACAAATAATAAACGAACCATGCAAATATAATTCGAAGTTTTTTTCTTAATTTTCGATAAAATGCGGTCTGTTGCAGTTGTTGCAGTGTTGCAGTTCTCGAGAAACTATTCCCATACCCTAAAAATACTTCTATATTTATATATAAATATAGAGTTAATTTTTGACTTTCATACAACCATTTTTGCAACTCCAACACTGCAACAACTGCAACAGATTGTCAGGCTAGACACACTGCTTTGTTCGGCTAAACGCCCTGCTTAGTTCGGCTAAACCGCCTGTTTAACTTCTCTAAACTCCCTGTTCACCCCTTGCAGACCGACTCCCGTTTCACTCCACATCAAGAAAAGCAAAATTAACAATAAAAACTTAGAAAAACCTTTGCACGGGTCGATTATTTTTTGTACCTTTGCACCATATTATAATATATGATAGAGAAGCATATTGTATTAGAAGACATAGACCCCGTAGTGTTCTACGGCATTGGCAACCAGCACCTGCAGATGCTGCGAGCCCTGTACCCCAAACTGCGCATTGTAGCGCGCGACAACGTCATCCGCATCCTCGGCGACGAGGAACAGATGGCCTCCTTCGAGGAAGCGTCCGAGAAGCTGCGCCAGCATATTGTACGCTTTAACACCCTCCGCGAGGAGGACATCCTGGACATTGTCAAGGGACACCGCACGAAGGATGAAGTAGCGGACGGCGTAGTGGTCTATTCGATGTCGGGACGAGCCATCAAGGCCCGCTCAGAGAACCAGCAGAAGTTGATTGACGCTTATGCCGAGAACGACATGGTATTCGCCGTAGGACCGGCAGGAACCGGCAAGACGTACCTGTCGATAGCACTGGCCGTGAAGGCCTTGAAGGAAAAGACGGCAAAGAAGATCATCCTGTCGCGTCCAGCCGTTGAGGCTGGTGAGAAACTGGGATTTCTGCCTGGCGACATGAAGGATAAGATAGATCCTTACCTGCAGCCCCTGTACGACGCCCTGGAGGATATGCTGCCACAGGTGAAGCTACAGGACATGATGGAGAAGCACGTCATCCAGATAGCCCCGCTGGCATTCATGCGCGGGCGCACGCTGAGTGATGCCGTCGTCATCCTGGACGAAGCCCAGAATACGACCCCACAGCAAATCCGGATGTTTCTGACGCGCATGGGGTGGAACACGAAGATGATTATCACGGGTGACATGACGCAGATTGACCTGCCGAAGTCGCAGAAAAGCGGACTGGTGGAGGCACTGCACATTCTGAATGGCGTCGAGGGTATCGGCATTGTCGAACTGAACCGCAAGGACATTGTCCGCCACAAGCTGGTAACCCGCATCGTCAACGCTTATGAACGTTTTGACAAGGAAGTTAAAGAAGTTAAGGAAGTTAAAGAAGATAAAGATGAAAGCATTAACAAAGACTGATTTCCATTTCAAGGGACAGAAGAGCGTGTACCACGGAAAGGTACGCGATGTGTACAACATCAACGACGACCTGATGGTGATGGTGGCCACCGACCGCATCTCCGCTTTCGACGTCGTACTGCCAAAGGGCATCCCCTTCAAGGGTCAGGTGCTGAACCAGATTGCAGCGAAGTTCCTGGATGCCACTACCGACATCTGTCCGAACTGGAAACTGGCTACCCCCGACCCCATGGTCACCGTGGGTCTGAAGTGTGAGGGTTTCCGTGTGGAGATGATTATCCGCTCCATCCTCACCGGCTCTGCCTGGCGCGAGTACAAGAACGGCTGTCGTGAGCTGTGTGGCGTGAAGCTGCCCGACGGCATGAAGGAGAACGAGCGTTTCCCCGAGCCCATCATCACCCCGACCACCAAGGCCGACGAGGGTCACGACATGAACATCTCGAAGGAAGAGATCATCGCCCAGGGCATCGTCTCTGCCGAGGACTACGCCATCATGGAGGACTACACCCGCAAGATTTTTGCCCGTGGCCAGATGATTGCCGAGAAGCGCGGACTCATCCTCGTAGATACCAAGTACGAGTTCGGCAAGCGCGACGGCAAGGTGTACCTCATCGACGAGATCCACACGCCCGACTCCAGCCGTTACTTCTATGCCGACGGCTATGAGGAGAAATTGGCCAAGGGCGAGCCCCAGCGCCAGTTGTCAAAGGAGTTCGTGCGTCAGTGGCTCATCGAGCACGACTTCATGAACGAGCCCGGACAGGTGATGCCCGAAATTACCGACGAGTATGCCGAGAGCGTTTCAGACCGCTACATCGAACTCTACGAGCACATCGTAGGTGAGCGCTTCGACAAGGCTACGGAGGAAGGCGATATTGCCCAGCGCATTGAGAAGAACGTCAGCGAATGGCTTACCAGCAGGAACAAATAAACCCATACACCTGCGGAGATAAAGCACAACAGGTGGAGGCGATGTTCGACAACATTGCCCCTACCTATGACACACTCAATCACCGACTTTCCTGGAATATCGACAAGGGGTGGCGACGCAAGGCCATCAAGCAGTTGGAGCCCTTCGCTCCCAAGACCCTCCTCGACGTGGCAACAGGCACAGGCGACTTTGCCATACAGGCCTGTCAGATGCTGGACGGCGTACATGTCACTGGCATCGACATCAGCGAAGGTATGATGGACGTCGGACGGAAGAAGGTCAACGAACTGGGGCTCACTGAACACATCGCTTTCGAACGTGAAGACTGTACCCGCCTCTCCTACCCTGACGCAACTTTTGACGCCGTGACCGCGGCCTTCGGCATCCGCAACTTTGCCGACCTCGACGCAGGACTGCGCGAGATGTGCCGCGTACTACGACCTGGTGGACATCTCAGCATCGTGGAACTGACGACACCCGTCTCGTTCCCCATGCGACAGCTGTTCCACATCTACTCTCATACGGTGCTGCCCGTCTACGGACGAATCATCTCCAAGGACACCAGCGCCTACTCTTATCTCACCAAGACCATCGAGGCGTTCCCGCAAGGCGAGCGCATGGTGGACATCTTGAAGAAGGCAGGCTTTGCCGAGGCATCGTTCAAACGGTTGACTTTCGGCATCTGCACAATGTATTTTGCAAAAAAATAGTTTCAACCCAACAACCCAACCACTATGGACAAGTACGGACTCATCGGTTATCCACTGGGACACTCGTTCTCCATCAGCTACTTCAACCAGAGGTTTCATGATGAAGACATAGACGCTGTCTATGAGAATTTCGAGATTCCCACCATCGACATCCTGCCCGAGGTGCTCAGTCAGAACCCAGAACTGAAAGGCCTCAACGTTACCATACCCTACAAGGAGAAGGTGATACCGTTCCTCGACAGCATATCGCCAGAGGCACGAGCCATCGGAGCCGTCAACGTCATCCGAGTCATCCACGAGGGTAAGAATATCAAGCTGAAGGGCTACAACTCGGATGTCATCGGATTCACCCAGAGCATCGAACCCATGCTCGAAAAGAAATGGCACAAGAAAGCGCTCATCCTGGGAACAGGAGGAGCGTCGAAAGCCATCGACTACGGACTGCGCAACCTGGGACTCGAGACAGTCTTCGTCAGTCGCTACGAGCGTCCTGGCACCATCCAGTACGAACGTATCACGCCCGAAGTCGTGAAGGAGTATAACGTCATCGTCAACTGCACCCCATTGGGTATGTATCCCAAGACGGAGGAGTGTCCGATGTTGCCTTACGAGGCTATGGACAGCCATACCATCCTCTACGACCTCATCTACAACCCCGACGAGACGCTGTTTATGCGCAAGGGTGCTGCACAAGGTGCACAAGTGAAGAACGGACTGGAAATGCTGCTCCTGCAGGCTTTTGCCTCGTGGGAGTTCTGGCACGAAAATAAATAGAATAACAATGGCAGAATATATAGAGAAAATCGACGAGCTGACCCGTCAGTACAACGACGCCATCAATGCGCTGGAGGATTCATATAACATGGAGTCCTCACAGGTTTCTGGTTTGCAGATTCTGACATCGTCAAAGCTGAAGCACCAGTACTCAAAGAAATACGAAGAACTGGCGAGGGAATATCTTGGCAAGCGAAAAGAGATTTTCGAAGAATACAAGAAGAACAACCCAGAATGGACGAAGAACCGCAAGATATGGGGCTGGATGTTCATTATAGGCATTATCTGCGCGATGGTCTGTTGCGGAGCATCGTTGCCTTCCTCCGAGGAACCGGCATCGGCCGTTGCCTCGCAGGCTGTCAGCAATAATCAGGAAGCGACGCTGTGGAATGCCGACAATATTCCCATCCCCTATTTACAGGACTCGACGCAATATGTCTCCAATCCCGACTATGTGCTGAAACAGGAAACTGTCGACAAGATGAATGTCACACTGAAACGTCTGGAAAACGAGCTGGGCGTGCAGTCGGTTGTCATCGTGGTCAACAATATCGAAAACGACGACCCCTTCCGCTTTGCACAGGAGGTGGGTAACAAATATGGCGTAGGCTATGGCAACAAGGGACTCGTGGTGGTCGTAGGCTACCAAGACCACAGCATCAATATCTCGCCAGGACGTGCTTTGGAGGCTGACCTCACGGATGCCGAATGTCATCGTCTGGAACAGGAATACGTCGTGCCTGCTATGCGTGCAGAGATGCCCGACAGTGCAATGTACTACCTAACGGAGGCTATCTATTCTACTTTGCAGAAGAAAGAACTGCCACAGATGTCGAACCTGTTGGGCGACAGCGGTGAAGATGACGGTCTGGGAACCATCGGACTCACCACGCTGGCAATCATTGCCTGGTGTGTGTTCTTCCTGCGCAAAAACCGCGAATACCACTGGCTTGGCATGGCTGGTGCCGCATCGCTGCTGGCTAATCCGTTCTACGAGGCATCACACAGTAGTGGTGGTGGAGGCGGTTTCGGAGGCTTCAGCGGTGGCGGTGGTCACTTCGGAGGCGGCGGTGGAGGCGGCCACTTCGGAGGAGGTTCCTTCGGTGGTGGTGGCGCAACGTCACGCTGGTAAAACGATTTTATTAACTTTTTAAAAAATAATGCATTATGAAATTAAGTAAATCAACTATCGGAATCATCGCAGCTGTTGTCGTTGTCGTCATGTGGGCTGCAAGTGCTTACAACTCAATGGTCGGAGAGCAGGAGAAAGCTACTACTGCCTTCGCTAACGTACAGTCGGCTTATCAGCGTCGCGCTGACCTCATCCCTAACCTCGTAGAGGTCGTCAAAGGCTATGCTTCACACGAGAAAGAAACCTTCGAGGCTGTCGTCAATGCCCGTGCAAAGGCTACTCAGATGACCATCGACCCCTCAAACATGACTCCTGAGAAGATGAAGGAATTCCAGCAGGCTCAGGGCGAGCTGGGTTCTGCACTGGGTCGTCTGCTTGCCGTACAGGAGAACTATCCTGAACTGAAGGCCAACGAGAACTTCCGCGACCTGCAGGTACAGCTGGAAGGCACCGAGAACCGCATCAACGAGGCTCGCAACACGTTTAACGGTGTCGTACAGAACTACAACACCTATATCCGTAAGTTCCCCAAGAACATCATCGCTGGCATCTTCGGCTTCAACACCATGGACAAGTTCCAGGCCGATGCTGACGCTCAGAATGCTCCAAAAGTAAAATTCTAATATGAACAACCGTTATATGCAGCGTGGCGTCTCTGCCGCAAAGGAAGACGTCCATGCTGCTATCAAAAACATCGACAAGGGTATCTTCCCGCAGGCCTTCTGCAAGATTATCCCTGACATACTCGGAGGCGACCCAGAGTATTGTAACATCATGCATGCTGATGGCGCAGGCACAAAATCGTCGCTGGCCTACATGTATTGGAAGGAGACAGGCGACCTCAGAGTATGGAAAGGCATTGCTCAGGACGCCATCGTCATGAATACCGACGACCTGCTCTGCGTGGGTGCTGTCGATAACATCCTTGTTTCTTCCACCATCGGACGCAACAAGATGCTCGTACCAGGTGAGGTCATCTCGGCCATCATCAACGGTACCGACGAACTGCTGGCAGAGCTCCGCGAGATGGGCATCGGCATCTGGCCTACAGGTGGCGAGACGGCTGATGTGGGCGACCTTGTGCGTACCATCATTGTCGACTCTACCGTCACTTGCCGCATGCGTCGTGCTGACGTTATCGACAATGCCAATATCCGCCCAGGCGACGTCATCGTTGGTCTCAGTTCCACAGGACAGGCCACCTACGAGAAGCGCTACAATGGTGGTATGGGCTCCAATGGTCTGACCTCAGCCCGTCACGATGTATTCTCGAAATACTTGGCAGAGAAATATCCTGAGAGCTACGACCACGCCGTGCCCAACGACCTCGTCTATAGCGGCAAGTATCAGCTAGATAGCGTGGTTGACGGTTCACCCGTCAACGCCGGTCAACTGGTTCTATCCCCCACCCGCACCTATGCGCCTGTCATCAAGCGCCTGCTCGACGAGCTGCGTCCTGAGATTCATGGTATGGTACATTGCACAGGTGGTGCCCAGACCAAGGTGCTCCACTTCGTCAACGACAACTGCCGCGTCGTCAAGGACAATATGTTCCCCGTTCCTCCGTTGTTCCGTGCCATCCACGATTGTTCTGGCACAGACTGGAAGGAAATGTACCAGGTATTCAACATGGGACACCGCATGGAAATCTACGTACGTCCTGAGGTGGCAGATCAAGTCATTGCCCTCTCGAAGTCGTTCAACATTGACGCACAAGTCGTAGGCCACATCGAGGAAGGCAAGAAGAGCCTCACCATCAAGAGCGAATTCGGAACTTTTGAATATGGAGAATAACAGTATACTACAAAAATTAGACGGTCTGGAGGCTCGCTTTGAGGAGGTGTCGACACTGATTACCGACCCTGACGTGATAGCCGACCAGAACCGTTTCGTGAAACTGACAAAAGAGTACAAGGACTTGGGCGACATCATGGACGCCCGTAAGCGCTACATCGCCTGTTTGAATAGTATCAAAGAGGCGAAGGACATCCTGGCCAACGAGAGTGACCCAGAGATGAAGGAGATGGCCCGTGAAGAGCTGTCAGAGAACGAAGCGCTACAACCGAAGTTAGAGGAGGAAATCAAGATAGCCCTCATTCCCAAAGACCCTGAGGACGCGAAGAACGTGCAGATGGAGATTCGTGCTGGAACAGGTGGCGATGAAGCTGCCCTGTTTGCTGGCGACTTGTTTAAGATGTACAAGAGTTTCTGCGATTCGAAGGGTTGGCAGTTGTCTATCACCAGCGTCTCGGAGGGTGCTGTAGGTGGTTTCAAGGAGATTGACTTTGCCGTCAGCGGTGCTGACGTCTATGGCACTTTGAAATATGAATCGGGTGTTCATCGTGTACAACGCGTGCCTGCCACAGAGACGCAGGGTCGCATGCATACCTCGGCCGCAACAGTAGCCGTGCTGCCTGAGGCTGATAAGTTTGAGGTGCACGTCAACGAAGGTGAAATCAAGTGGGATACCTTCCGTTCGAGCGGTGCCGGTGGCCAGAATGTGAACAAAGTGGAATCGGGCGTGCGTCTGCGCTATATGTGGAAGAACCCCAATACAGGCGAGACGGAGGAAATCCTGATTGAATGTACTGAGACGCGCGACCAACCTAAGAATAAGGAACGCGCACTCTCGCGCCTGTATACCTTTATATATGATAAGGAGCATCAGAAATATATGGACGACATTGCCTCACGTCGTAAGAGCCTTGTGTCAACGGGTGACCGTTCGGCCAAGATTCGTACCTACAACTTTCCACAGGGACGTGTAACAGACCACCGCATTGGTTATACGACCCACAACCTGCAGGGTTTCCTAGCTGGCGACATCCAGCCGATGATTGATGCCCTCACTGTGGCCGAAAACGCAGAACGTATGAAAGAAACAGAATTATAAACAAGAAGACTATGAATTTCATTAAACGACGCTGGATAGACATTGTCTGCCTCATTTCCGCTGTTCTTTTTGAAAGCACAGTACGTAATATCATCGGATGGGAAGACACATCAACCTACCGTATACTGACATTTGTCATCGTTTATATTGTTACAGCCATTGTCATATCATTAATCATAGCAATATTTAACCCCACATGGATAAAAAATTATTGGTCGAACAAATAAAGCAGAAGCAGAGTTTTCTCTGCGTAGGTCTCGATACCGATATCAACAAGATACCCCAGTGTATCATTGACGAGGCAAAGGAAAAGGACGGCGACGACTATATCTTCCGCGCCATCTGCGAGTTTAATGCCTTGATTATTGACGCCACAGCACCCTATTGCGTGGCATACAAGCCAAACTTGGCCTTCTACGAGGCCTACGGTGTAGATGGTATCATGGCTTTCGAAGCAACGATCGACTATCTGAAGGAGGAGTATCCCAACCACTTCATCATTGCCGATGCCAAACGCGGCGATATCGGCAACACATCGAAGATGTATGCCAAAACATTTTTCGAGGAGTACGACGTGGATGCCCTGACAGTAGCTCCTTATATGGGCGAAGACAGTGTCACACCATTCCTTGGTTATGACGACAAGTGGGTCATCCTGTTGGCACTGACCTCGAATAAAGGTTCACACGACTTCCAACTGACGGAGGATGCTAATGGCGAACGCCTTTTCGAAAAAGTGCTGAAGAAAAGTCAGGAATGGGGCAACGAGGATAACATGATGTACGTTGTTGGTGCAACACAAGGCCAGATGTTTGAAGACATCCGCAAGGTAGCCCCCAAGCACTTCCTGCTGGTTCCTGGTGTTGGTGCACAAGGTGGAAGTCTCGAAGAGGTATGCAAATATGGTATGATTCCTGACGAGATCGGGCTGTTAGTGAATTCCTCACGTGGAATTATCTATGCTTCTCAGAATGAGGACTTTGCTGAGGTAGCAGGACAGAAAGCAAAGGAGTTGCAAGAGCAAATGGCAAAAATAATTCATAGTTCATAGTTCATAGTTCATAGTTTTTTTGTACCTTTGCACTCAAAATAGAATTCTATATATAGAAACATGATACTTGACAAGATTAACCAACTTCTGAAAGAAGTACAAACATTAAACGCGCAGAATGCTGAGGAAGTAGAGCAACTGCGCCTTAAATACCTGAGTAAGAAAGGCGAGATTACGCTCTTGATGAACGATTTCCGCGAAGTACCTGCTGACCAGAAAAAAGAGGTCGGCATGAAAATCAACGAGCTGAAGACACTGGCCACAGAGCGCATCAACCAGTTGCGCGAAAATTGTGCCACTCAGGAAGGCGACAACGAAGGCATCGACCTGACACGTACGCCCTACCCCATTGGACTGGGTACGCGCCATCCGCTGACCATCGTGACCAACGAGATTATCGACATCTTCTCGCGAATGGGCTTTGTCCTGGCAGACGGCCCTGAGGTAGAGGACGATTTGCATGTGTTCACAAAGATGAACTTTGCTGCCGACCATCCGGCTCGCGACATGCAGGACACCTTCTTTGTCAGCCAGCATCCAAATGATGTCACCAAGAACATCCTGTTGCGCTCACACACATCAAGCGTACAGGCTCGTGTGATGGAGAATATGCACACGGAAGACGGTAAACTGACAGCACCTATCCGCGTCATCTGTCCAGGACGTGTATATCGTAACGAGGCCATTACGGCCCGTGCACACTGTTTCTTCCATCAGGTGGAGGGACTGTATATCGACAAAAACGTTTCGTTCACCGACCTGAAGCAGGTACTGCTGTCATTCGCTCGCGAGATGTTTGGACCAGACACCCAGATTCGCCTGCGTCCCTCGTATTTCCCATTCACAGAGCCCAGTGCTGAGATGGATATCTCGTGCTTCATCTGTGGTGGCGAAGGTTGTGGATTCTGCAAGCACACAGGATGGGTGGAAATTCTGGGATGTGGTATGGTTGACCCCAACGTGCTCGAGCAGTGTGGCATCGACTCCAAAGAGTACAGCGGCTATGCTTTCGGCATGGGTGTAGAGCGTATCACCAACTTGAAATATCGCGTCTCTGACCTCCGCATGTTCTCGGAAAACGACGTACGCTTCCTGAAGGAATTCGAATCAGCAAACTAAACAGGGCATGAAACTCGTTCTCATGACACAACCCACGTTCTTCGTGGAGGAAGATAAAATCCTGACGTCACTCTTCGAGGAGGGACTCGACAACCTGCATCTGTATAAGCCAGGGTCCGAGCCCATCTATTCTGAACGACTGCTGACATTGCTGCCGGACGATTATTACAAGAAGATTACCGTTCACGACAATTTCTACCTCAAGGAAGAATACAAGTTGCGTGGTATCCATATTGACGACGAGACCACTCCTTCACCAAAAGGCTATCGCGGAAACATCAGTCGTACATGTACGCATTTGGACCAGCTGAAAGTGGCCAAGAAGAATGCCGATTATGTGCTGTTGAAATACATCTTTGACAGTCAGACGGAACCAGACCAGAAAGCGTCATTCACCGCCGAGGAGCTGAAAGAGGCATCACGTCACGGACTCATCGACCGCCACGTGTATGCGCTGGGAGGCATGAATCTCGACACTATCAAGATGGCCAAGGACTTAGGCTTCGGAGGAATCGTTATCAGCGGTGACCTCTGGAATCGTTTCAACATCCAGCAGGAACTGGACTATCAGGCACTGATTGATCATTTTGCAAAACTACGTAAAGCTATAGGATAAGCTATGAACAATAAAAACTACATGGTATTTTCAGGTACGGCCACAAAGTACCTCGCGGAGAAAATCTGCCAAAGCCTTGGGTGTCCGTTAGGTGAACTTCTTATCACCAAGTTCTCCGACGGCGAGTTTGCTGTTTCTTATGAGGAAAGCATCCGTGGACGCGACATTTTCCTCGTACAGAGCACGTTCCCCAACTCTGACAATCTGATGGAGTTGCTCTTGATGATTGATGCCGCCAAGCGTGCATCTGCCCG
The DNA here is from genome assembly GCA_045112595.1 of Prevotella sp. Classification (GTDB taxonomy): domain Bacteria; phylum Bacteroidota; class Bacteroidia; order Bacteroidales; family Bacteroidaceae; genus Prevotella. Next base: position 20,923 of record JBGUIA010000052.1, read on the forward strand.
TACCATCAATGCTGTCATCCCCTACTTCGGATGGGCACGTCAGGACAGAAAGGACAAGCCACGTGTCAGCATAGGCGCAAAATTGGTGGCTGACCTGCTGAGTGCTGCTGGTGTCAATCGCGTGATTACGATGGATCTCCATGCAGACCAGATTCAGGGCTTCTTCGACGTCCCCGTTGACCATCTCTATGCGTCGAACGTCATTCTTCCCTATCTGCAGAGTCTGAAACTTGAGGATATGGTGATTGCCTCGCCTGACGTAGGTGGTTCAAAGCGTGCCAATACCTATGCCAAGTATCTGGGTTGTCCGCTGGTGCTGTGTAACAAGACCCGCGCCCGTGCTAATGTCGTAGCCACGATGCAGATTATCGGCGACGTGGAAGGTAAGAATGTGGTGATTATCGACGACATGGTGGATACTGCAGGTACCATTACCAAAGCTGCAGACATCATGAAGGAAGCTGGTGCCAAAACTGTCCGCGCCTGTGCCTCACACTGTGTGATGAGTGGTCCTGCCAGCGAACGCGTGCAGAATTCCGCCCTTGAAGAAATTGTGTTCACCGATTCTATTCCCTACTCTCAGCGTTGCGCCAAAGTGAAACAGCTGAGTGTAGCCGACCTTTTTGCAGAAACAATCCGTAGAGTCATCAACAATGAAAGCATCTCTAGCCAGTATATTATTTAGTGTTGCCCTGCTGACATCCTGCCAGTCAAACAGTTACAAGATTAGCGGTTCGGTTAGCTCTTCTGAAGGGCTGGCTGACGGTGACACGCTTTTTGTCACCCAGGATTTGCAGACAGGCATTCCCAGCGATACGCTCATCATTCAGGACGGCAAATTCAAACTGAGCGGTGAGACGGATTCCACAGCACTGTGCATGATATATAGTGCCAAACGCAATGAAATCAATGCGGCATTCTTTATGGAGCCTGGCACCATTGACATTCAGTTGACAGACCAACCTGGTTGTTCGCGTGTGGGAGGAACAACCTGCAATAACCAATGGCAGACACTGAACGACAGTGTGATGTCTATCGGTAAGGAAATCAATCGTATTGCAGAACATATCTATGGCAACAACCTTTCGCAGAAAGAACAGCAGAAAGGTATGGAGCAGATTGAAAAACTGAACAAGCGGTTTGCAGAACTGGTGGTTAAAACTGCAGAGAAGAATATCGACAACGAGTTTGGATACTTCCTGCTGACGTACTATCCTGAGGAACTCATTGACAACAATACGCGTGCAAAACTGATTAAGGAGTTGCCTGCAGAGATGCGCCAGCGAACAACTATCAAGCAGATGGAGCAGGCTATCAATGCCGCAGCAAAGACTGCTGAGGGTGCCACCATCAAAGACTTCACGCAGAAAACTCCAGACGGAACGGAAATCAGTCTGATGGACGAAGTCAAGAAACACAAAGTCACCGTCATCGACTTCTGGGCCTCTTGGTGTGGTCCATGTCGTCAGGAAATGCCATTTATGATGCAGATGTATGACAAACACCAGTCGAAAGGACTCGGCATCATTGGTATATCGCTCGACAACGACAAGGATGCATGGGTAAAGGGCACGGAAGCATTGGGATTCACATGGCCTCAGATGAGCGACCTGAAAGGTTGGGAGAATGAAATCGCCCAGCATTTCCAGGTGACAAGTATCCCCCACACCATCGTCGTCGACCAGAAAGGAACGATCCTGCGTCGTGGACTTCGCGGTGAGGAACTGGAGGCTTTCGTCGCTGAACAACTGAAATAGTCAATATCGTCTGTTCGCTTTATCAAGCAAACACAATAAAGCCCAAGACTTGAGCATCAACTCTTGCCTTGGGCTTATTCTTTGTGTAACCGATTTCCTTAGAAGGGCAGATCGTCAGCCGAACCTTCACCAGCGGGTTCCTGAGCAGGAGGGAATGGTGAAGTGCTGTCGTTAGGAGCAGCAGCCTGCTGGGGAGGGAACGGAGTAGCGCCAGCAACAGGAGCAGCACCAGCAACGGGAGCTACGCCACGAGTCACATTGTAAGCGCGAATCTCGTTAAACCAACGTCCCTGATATTCATGGGCGTCAATGTCAAACGATACCGTAATGTCTTCACCCATTTGAATATTAAACTGCTTGATGCGGTCTTCACCGAAGATACGGAACAAACATTTGCGAGGATACTGACCTGGTACCTCAATTACATACTCTTGCGACATCCAAGGGTTACCTGTACGTGAAGAGACTCCACTGTTAGCCGGTAACACAGCTATTACTCTACCTGTTAAATCCATAATAAATATTACTTTTTTCTTGTTATTACGTGTTTCAGATTGCGAAATTACATAAAAAAATTCGAATTTGAGCATTTTTTACGAAATATTTTTGCTATTGAGCCAGACTTTTTGTATTTTTGTACTCAATTTGAATAGAAAAGAAACTAAAAACAGATATACATATGAGATTTACCGTATCAAGTACTGCACTTAGCAGCAAGCTTAATGCTCTTTCAAGAGTTATCAACAGTAAGAATTCTCTGCCCATTTTGGCAGACTTTGTTTTCGACATTCAGGACAATGTGCTCCGCCTGACAGCCTCGGACAGCGAGAATGTCATGAAGACGCAGGTTGAACTGACTGAAAGCGACGGCAACGGTCGTTTTGCAGTAGGCAACCACGATTTGCTGGAGGCCGTTAAGGGTTTCTCCGAGCAGCCAATCACGTTCGATGTAGACCAGCAGGCCAACATTGCAAAGATCAGTTATCAGAATGGTATGTTCTCACTGCCTGTCGAGAGTGCCGATGAATACCCTGTCACCCAGACTGTCAGCGACAATGCTACGGAGATCGTCATTGAAAGTGCCGTGCTGGCCGAGAACATCACCCGCTCGCTCTTCGCCACAGCGCAAGACGAATTGCGTCCCGTCATGAATGGTATCTATTTCGACCTCACTCCTGAGTGTCTGGCTATCGTGGCTTCTGATGGTCATAAGCTGGTGCGCAACAAGATTCTGAACATTCATAGCGATCAGCCCGCATCGTTCATCCTGCCCAAAAAGCCTGCTTCTCTGCTGAAGACACTGCTGAGCAAGGACGGTGAGGATGTCATCATCCGCTTTGACGAGCGTAACGCACTCATCGACTATACCGATGGTGAAATTACCTGTCGACTCATCGAGGGCCGCTATCCCAACTACAACTCTGTCATTCCGCAGAGCAACCCCAATCAGCTCACCGTCGATCGTCTGGGCTTGTTGGCTGCATTGCGTCGTGTCCAGCCCTTCTCCAGCGACTCCAGCAACCTCATCCGTTTCCACGTTGAGGGTGGTACGCTGCAGCTCGATGCTGAAGACTACGACTTCTCGAAAACAGCTACCGAGCGCATGGCGTGCCAATACGAAGGCCAGCCCATGAGCATCGGTTTCAAGGGTTCTTCATTCATTGAGATACTTGGCAACTTCGATTGCCCTGAGGTACTCATCCAATTGGCAGACCCCAGCCGTGCAGGTTTGGTTCTTCCTACAGAACAGTCAGAGAATCAAGATGTTCTGATGTTGATGATGCCCATGTTGATTAATGACTAAAGGCTAGTATGAAACTGAACTTAACAAAACCCCTTGTTATATTCGACTTGGAGACTACGGGACTTGACATGGTCAAGGACCGTGTCATCCAGTTGTCATATATTAAGGTATACCCTGACGGACGCGAGGAAAGAGGTAACGAACTGATTAACCCTGAGAAACATATCGACGATATCATCACCCAACTGACAGGTATCAGCAACGAGGATGTCAAGGACAAACCCACCTTCAAACAGATTGCGAAGAAGATGGAGGATGTGTTCTCGGGTTCTGATATTGCAGGATTCAATTCCAATTTCTTCGATGTGCCCCTGCTGGCTGAGGAATTCCTGCGTGCTGGTATCGACTTTGATTTCTCCAAGTGTCGTCTTATTGACGCTTGCACCATCTTCAAAAAGATGGAACGTCGTAACTTGGCATCGGCCTATAAGTTCTACTGCGGACGTAAAATGGAGGAAGATTTCGAGGCGCACCGTGCCGATCAGGATACCGAAGCGACTTATCGCGTGCTGATGGGCGAGTTGGACAAATATGCCCCTGGTGCCAACGAAGATCCTGAGAAAGTGCTTGAGAACGATATGCAGGCTTTGGCTGATTTCTCAAAACAGAATGATAACGTCGACTTTGCCGGACGTATCGTCTGGGCTGACGTCAACGGCAAGCGCACGGAGGTTTTCAACTTTGGCAAGCACAAAGGTCTTCCTGTGGCTGACGTTCTCCGCATGGATCCAGGCTACTATAGCTGGATATTGGCTGGCGACTTCACGTATAACACGAAACAGGTGCTCACACGCATCCGTCTGCGCGAAGCAACAAAGTAAGTAGCAAGATGTTGAAAGGCAAGAAAATCGTATTAGGCATTACGGGTTCCATAGCAGCCTACAAGGCCTGCATGATTATCCGTGGACTTGTCAAGGCTGGTGCCGAAGTGCAGGTAGTCATTACTCCCGCTGGCAAGGAGTTTATCACCCCTATCACCCTTTCCGCACTGACCCAGAAACCAGTCATCAGCGATTTCTTCTCCCAACGCGACGGCACGTGGCATTCCCATGTGGCATTAGGTCTTTGGGCAGACGCCATGCTCGTGGCTCCCTGCACGGCATCAACACTGGGAAAGATGGCAAACGGTATTGCCGACAACATGTTGATTACAACCTACCTATCCATGAAGGCTCCCGTATTCATTGCCCCAGCGATGGATCTTGACATGTACCAACATCCGACTACGCAACAAAACATGGAACGCCTGCGTTCGTTCGGCAACCACATCATAGAACCACAAAGCGGATTCCTAGCTTCAGGACTGGAAGGCAAGGGACGTATGGAGGAACCGGAACGCATTGTCGAAGCGCTGGACTACTTTTTCGAAACGAAGGACTTGTCAGACAAGCACATCATGATTACTGCAGGACCTACTCATGAAAAGATTGACCCCGTACGTTTCATTGGCAATTACTCCAGTGGTAAGATGGGCTTTGCCCTTGCTGAGGAGTGTGTATGCCGTGGTGCTGACGTAACGCTGGTTTGCGGACCTGTTTCGACACAATTGTCACCAATAGCTGCGCAACTTATCAAGCGCATCAACGTGGAAAGCTGCCAAGAGATGTTCGACGCTGCTACCACTGTATTTCCCAACTGCAATGCCGCCATTCTTTGTGCTGCTGTGGCTGATTTTCGTCCTGACCATCAGGCCGACCAGAAGATTAAACGCGAAGGCGACGACCTGCAACTCCGTTTGCTACCCAATCCCGATATCGCTGCAGAATTGGGACGCATGAAGCAACTTGGACAACGCCTTGTCGGTTTTGCCCTTGAAACGAATGACGAACAAGCCAACGCCCAGAAGAAGCTACAGAAGAAGAACTTCGACTTCATCGTGCTGAACTCGCTCCGCAATGAAGGAACATGTTTCCAGTCGGACGAAAACCAAATCAGCATCATAACCGCTGACGGACAGCGCGACTATGAACGCAAGTCCAAGAGCGCCGTTGCCAAAGATATTATTGACCAGTTGGCAATGCTGCTGTAGCACAAAAACACATTTACATGATAGAAATCACTACGCTCGACGACCCTCGCGTAAGTCCATATAGCAGGCTTACCGAGGGGCAGTTGCGTATGGCATTGGAACCTGAAAAGGGATTATTCATTTGCGAAAGTCCGAAGGTTATCCGCGTAGCATTGGATGCCGGTTGGGAACCCGTGTCGCTATTGTGTGAACGAAAGCACATCGAGGGTGACGCCAAGGACATTGTCGAGCGTATCGCCTCGCGCGTACCTATTTATACTGGTAGTCGTGAACTGCTTGCACAACTCACGGGCTATACCTTGACACGCGGTGTGCTATGTGCCATGAGACGTAGAAGATTTCCTACACTGGATGAATTGCTGCACGATGCCAAACGTGTGGTAATCATCGATGCCGTGACAGACACCACAAACATCGGAGCCATCTTCCGTTCAGCAGCAGCACTGGGCATCAACGCTGTCCTACTGACTCGCGACACCTGCGACCCACTGAATCGTCGTGCAGTACGCGTGTCCATGGGTAGCGTGTTCCTCGTGCCCTGGACTTGGCTCGACGGGCCGATTACAGCAACGCTCCACAACTACGGATTCCGCACGGCAGCTATGGCATTGACGGATAAGAGCATCGCGCTGGATGATACACGACTGAAGGCTGAGCAACGCCTAGCGCTTATTATGGGAACAGAAGGTGACGGACTGCCACAGCAAGTTATCGACGAGGCAGACTACACAGTGCGCATACCGATGGCGCATGGAGTTGATTCACTGAACGTCGCTGCAGCTGCTGCCGTAGCATTCTGGGAATTGAGGTATGTTGCTATGACATAGCAACAAACACAATCAATCCATCCTATCACGATAGTCCTCGTAGGTGAATCGGCGCAGAAGTTCCAATGTGCCGTCCTCATGAAGCATACAAATGGACGGATGGGTAATACCATTGAAGGTATTTGTCTTCACGGTGGTATAGTGAATCATATCCTCGAACACTATCTGCTCGCCAACTTGCAATTCATGGTCGAATTGCCAAAAGCCCATGAAATCACCAGACAGGCAGCTGTTGCCACCAAGGCGATAAACAAAATCTGAGGACTGAAGTTCTGCTGGTTGCCAACCCGTTTCCGATGGTTCAATATGCTCGGCACAACGAACATCCGGATAATACGGCATCTCCAGACAATCAGGCATGTGGCACGTAAAACTGACATCAAGGATAGCAGTACGGATGCCCTTGTCTTCGACAACGTCAACAACAGAGGAAAGTAACGGACCCGTTTGCCAGGCGAAGGCACTACCAGGTTCGAAGATGACTTTCAAATGCGGCCAACGCTCATGGAATTTCTGCATCATACTGACAAGCAGTTCTATATCGTAATCTTTGCGCGTAACCAGATGTCCTCCACCGAAATTAATCCATTCCAACTGCGGGAACCACCGAGAAAACTTTTCTTCTATATGCTGCAACGTGCGCTGAAACACGTCCGCCCCACTCTCGCAATGGCAATGGCAATGAAAGCCTCGGATATCACTTGGCAACGTCTCAGGCAGTTTATCCGCAGTAACACCAAAACGTGTACCTGGTGCGCAAGGATTATATAGTAGCGTGCCGACTTCAGAGTATTCAGGATTAACTCGGATTCCTAGTGAACATGTTGCAGCACGCTCATGAAAACGCTCGTACTGCGAGAGCGAATTGAATGTCAAATGACTGCTGCAACGGATAATGTCATCTATCTCGTCTTCCTTGTAAGCTGGCGAAAAAGTGTGTGCCTTCGCACCGAACTCCTCCAATGCCAAACGGGCTTCGGACAACGAACTGGCCGTTGTAGCGCTGATATATTCGCGGAAAATGGGGAACGTTTTCCACAATGCAAAAGCCTTGAAGGCCAAAATCCATTCTGAGTCTGTGCGACGGGCAACTTCGCGAATAAGTGCGAGGTTGCGACGAAGGAGCGACTCCTCTATCATATAATATGGTGTCTGCATGACAAATGAAATTAAAATGATCTAAGTGCTTCGTAGATACGCTGCACAGGCAGGCCCATGACATTGAAATAGCTGCCGTTCAGGGCCGTGACACCAATGTGACCAATCCATTCCTGAATGCCGTAAGCGCCAGCCTTGTCAAAAGGGCGGTAACGACTAACATAGTAGTCTATCTCACTGTCCGTGAGCGACTTGAACGTTACATCGGTGGTAACAGAGAAACTTGTCTGGCGGTCCATCGTAGTCAGCGTGACACCAGTAATAACCTGATGTGTTTGTCCGCTCAATTCGCGCAGCATATTGTGAGCCTCAGCGGCATCTTTAGGCTTGCCCATCACATGAGTACCCAATACAACAATAGTGTCTGCAGTAATAATTAACTCGTCCGGTGCCATCGTCTGACGATAGGCCGCAGCTTTCTTCTGGGAGATGTACTGTGCAATGTCACGCGTGGGCAACTCGTCGGGATAACTCTCGTCGATGCCATCGATGACGCGCACATCGAACTTAACGTCCAATCCCGCTAATAACTCTTTGCGACGTGGCGAATTGCTGGCAAGTATAATATGATAATCTTTTGCTACCATCCGAATGCCTTTTCATCGTACAACCACTTGTGCTGAGCCTTCAACACTTGCTCTATCACATCACGTCCGCAACCATAACCTCCGCAGTAGTCGCTGACATAGATACTGGCAGCCTTAACCTCGGTACAGGCATCCTTGGGACACACTGGGCAACCGACACGACGCATGATTTCGAGGTCGGGAATATCGTCACCCATGTACATCACCTCTTCGTCCTCATAGCCGTATTTAGCCACATACTCCTCATAAGTCTGAATTTTTACGGCCGCACCCAGATAAACGTCGTCGACACCAAGGCCGTGATAACGCAACGCAATAGACGTAATGCGGCAACCAGTGATAATAGCAATGCGCAAGCCCATTTTCTGTGCGAGCTGAATGGCATAACCATCTTTGATATTCACCGTACGGCAAGGAACGCCATCGGTTCCAAGGGGGATAGTTTCACAGGAGAGCACCCCGTCAATATCGAAAACGATGGTGCGAATCTTTGTCAAGTCGTAATTAATCATTTATTTGTAGACTTTTCGTAAATACTATTTGTAAGTAGGTCGTAGACATTTTGCATCTTGGGATTGTCATCCAGCAAGTGATGCTGACTGATGATGACATTGTTGTCGTGGCGCACGGCAGGACCAGTCTGCGCATCGACAGGAGACATCGTGTGCAACTTACGCACGGTCTGGTCGACCAGTGGCAACATAACATCGAAAGGAATGCCAATACGATCGAGTACATCGGCAGATAGCGCCATGCAATGGTTGGCGAAATTGCAGGCGAAGACAGCTGCCAGATGCAGATACTTGCGGTCATCCGTCGACAGATGATAAATGTGGGAAGTGAATGTGCGAGCTAGTTCGTTCAGCACACCGAGCGTCTCCGCGGAGTCAGCCTCAAGGAATATGGGAATATCATTAAAGGAAACGATTGCCTCCTTTGAGAACGTCTGCATAGGATAAAATACACCATAGCGACGGCAGTGGCCTGAAAACACCGACATCGGCATCGATCCTGCCGTATGCAGGAACAGTTGGTCTTCCCTACCCTTCGTTGCGCGGACAATAACGTCCTCCAGCACGTCGTCCTTGACAGCGATGATGAATGCGTCGGCAGTTTGCGGCAGTGGGGTCTCCCCACTACAATCAGTGGTCACAGCTCTGCCACGGACAACTGTCACGTCGTGACCTGCATCACGCAATGCCTGTGCGAGGTTCGTACCCAGACGACCAGTACCAATTACAACAATGTTCATCTTAATACTTGTCCACGTGAACGTTCTCCCACTTCAGCTTGTCTTCGTTCTGGGGTTTGCGTTCGTCGGCTTTGCGACCGAGTGCAAGGATGCAGAGACATGACAGGTTCTCGGGAATACCAAGAACGCCCTGAATCACCATATCCGCCGTGGTACCATCCGACAATCCGCGACCACGCATCTGCACCCAGCAGGAACCAAGACCCAACTCCTCTGCCTGATACTGCATGGTGATGGCTGCAATCGAACCATCCTCCACCCAGCAATCATTCTGCATGGGGTCACCGAGTACGACAATAGCCATAGCGGCATCCTTGATAAACGCGCCACCGAGGTCTTTTGCGTCAGACAATTTCTCGAGGTCCGCTTTGTTGTCGACTACCACAAACTGCCACGCGCGCTGGCCCTTCGATGTCGGCGACATCAGTCCCGCACGCAATATCATCTTCACATCCTCGCCATCAATTTCCTCGGCCGTAAACTTACGGTGCGAGCGGCGTTGCTGAACTAAATCCTTGAAATCCATAAACGTATATTATTAATCATATATCATCAACTGATGCGCAGACACATCATCGTCAAATCGTCGTTCGGATCAGCACCATCGCGATGTCTCTCCACTTCGACTGCCAGTGTTTCAATAACTTGCCGTGCTGTGTCGAAATGCGTATTGCGCAGAATGTCAAGCAACCGTTCATCACCAAACTGTTCATGTTCGCGATTCTCAGCCTCGTTCAGTCCATCGGTATAGATAAACAGTGCTCGTCCCTTGATGCTCTCAATCTCCTCGCCTTCAAACTCCAATCCAGGCAGCACACCGATGGGGAAGTTCGGTTTCATCTCAAGGAAGTCTCCGTGATGATTGCCACCACCAATGACAGGCGGATTGTGACCAGCATTACAGAAAGAAAGATGTCCTGAAGCGAGGTTGATCATGCCAACGAACAACGTGACAAACATACTTGTGGGATTCTCGTCGCCCGATAGGGCTTCATTCATGTGCGTACAGATATCGGCGGGTGATAACTGCTGATTGGCTAGCGTTCGGAACAATCGCGTGACCTGCGCCATAAACAACGATGCGGGAACGCCCTTACCACTCACGTCACCAAGGCAGAAATACAGGTTATCATCCCTCAATAAATAGCCGTACAAATCGCCACCGACTTCCTTTGCTGGTGTCATCGAAGCATACATGTCCAGTCCCTCACGATCAGGGAACACATTGGGCAACATCGACATCTGGATGCTGTTGGCCACGTTCAACTCGCTCTCGATGGATGCCTTCTGGGCGGTAGTATCCTTCAGTTCCTCGATGTAACGAACCAATGACTGTTGCATGTTTCCAAACGAATGGCTCAACTGGCCGATTTCGTCGGTACGTTCGAAGTCAGGCAATTGTGTATCGAACTGTCCCGAAGCAATCGTCTCAGCCTCTCGCGCCAGACGACGCAACGGACTAAGCTCTCGAGTAATAATACGGATGAAGAAATACAGCATCAACAACAACCCGACGCATACAATAGCCATGACTGTTCGTCTCAGACGGTCAAAGCCACCGAAGATATCGCTCTCCGGACATACAATAGCCATCGAACAGCCCGTCTTGCCCAATGGTTTATAGAACACATAGCAATGCTCGCCGTTGATGTGCATTTCACGCATACCTTCCTCACCTCGCTGCATGGCATGACCTAACGAAACCATCGCCGTGTCTGGTGTTTCTAAAGTTTGTGTAAAGATGGTCTGACGTGTAATTTTCGTCGAGTCGGGATGCACGAAGTAAGTGCCACCGCGACCAATCATAATACTATATGAATTAGGATATGGTTTCACGGCAGAGATGGTCTGCGAGAGCCAGTTCAGCGACAAGCTGGTATTAATGACTCCTATGATACCACCATCGCTTGCTTTAATGGCCTGACAATAGGAGGTAACCATCTCACTGGTATTGGTAGGAGCGTCGTAGTCCATGTACGGCTCTGTCCAACACGCATGACCAAGCAGTGTAGGCATGAGATACCAATCAGCGAAAAAGTACTGGTAATTCTCACTACCTCCCTGAATGGTGCGAATAGAGTCGCCATTGTGCTTGGAATAGGCAGAGAAATACAAGCCCTTATCTTTGAAATAGTAAGGCTCGAAGGCTATCGAACAGTTGTAGAAATCGGGATTGTTTAACAGCATACCACGACTATAGACAAACATCGAGTCGGCCTTATCGGGATGTCGTTGCACAAGCCATTCGGTCATGCCTGTGGCTACCTCGACACGGTTAAGAATACCCTCAACGCGCAACGACGTTTTATCCAATATCTGCGTAGCACGGCTGATAGCCTCCTGACGCACGGCTTCACGCGACTGGTAGAACAGAAATCCTAGGGCGGCGATGAAGATGACAGCGGCAAACATGACGACCCACAGACTGACGCGAACTGACAGCTTCCGACGAATATATGAAAAATACTTATCCATAGTCTATCGTTTATCCATTAGTTCTTCGTACGTCACATTGCGGCTCAGCATCTGGTTTTCCACCATCAACTGGCTAGCCTGCTTCACCATATCCGGACGCAGACGGAACTCGCGTTTCTTAGACTCACGATCCACCTGAAGACGCAACACCTCCTTCAACATCAGTCGTTGCATAACGCGGTTCGTGGCAATATGCTCGCGGTCCACGTACTTCATCACTATGTCCAGAGCCTCATCAGGATGAGCAGCAGCCCACTCCCACCCGCGCTTGCTGGCGGCAGCGAACTTCTGCGCCTGATCCTTATGCTTCTCGTAATAGTCGCGCGTCATATACACGCCGTCCTCCTGCACATTATACCCGTGGTCACAAAAGCGGTAAACATTCTTGTCCGACAGTTCCATGCCAGCCTGCACCAACTGGTAATACTCGTTGTAACTCATCGCCAACGTGGCGTCCAACGCTCCAGTCACAAACAGGTTGACATTCTGTGCGAAACGCACCCACTCGTAGTTCAGATGGTCCTTAATGCTCATACAGATAGCCAACTGACCAAAGCCGACACTCCAAATGCCAACCTTCGCACCTTTCTGCGTCAGCGGATCCTTACCACGCGCTGAAACAATGACCATTGCATTGTTCATCGAGGTCTGAAGGATGTTTACCAAAGGGATGCCGTCGTCCACGATTTCCATGGCCTGACACAACTGCAATGTCGTAGCCTGACACTGATTCTTACGCAGACGACTCATAGCGGGCTGCGTGGCCGACGGATGTTCTATCCGGACATTCACTCCTGCCTCGCGATAAAAACCCTTTGCCTCGGCAACATAATAGCCTGCAAACTGCGCCTGCGCCGTCCATTGAGGTGTAAATACAAAGGGCTGCGCCGTCGTGTATAAGACGTTAAATAGTAAAAAAGCAAAAAACAAAAGTGCTTTCTTCATCTGACATCCGTTTAATCCGTGACCTCCGTTCTGGAAAACATTAAATGCTCAGTTCGTCCAGCACATTGATGAGTCGTTTGTCGAAACGCTTATCGGTACGTATACACTCCGAGAAAGGCACATACACCACATCGTTGTTGCGCACACCAACCATGACGTTTCTCTGACCCTGCAATATGGCCTGGATAGCACCAACACCCGTACAACTGGCCAAAATGCGGTCGCGAGCTGATGGCGTACCGCCGCGCTGCAGATGACCGAGTATCGATACGCGCACGTCAAACTCCGGAAACTCCTTCTTTACGCGCTCGGCATAATACATGGCACCACACTTCGGACTCTCCGAAACGATAACGATACACGACTTCTTCGACTTACGAATGCCGCGGCCCATGAATGCTGCGAGCTGGTCGACGTCCGTCGTCTCTTCAGGCACGATGGCCGCTTCGGCACCGCAGGCAATAGCACAGTTCTGCGCCAGGAATCCTGCGTCACGTCCCATCACCTCGACAAAGAAGATGCGCTCGTGCGAGTTCGCCGTATCACGGATGCGGTCCACACACTCCATGATAGTGTTCATCGTCGTGTCGTAACCGATGGTAGCGTCCGTTCCATATAAGTCATTATCAATGGTTCCAGGAAGACCGATACAAGTGAAGTCGTGTTCAAGGGCGAAATCGCGTGCACCAGTCAGCGAACCGTTACCGCCAATCACTACCAAGGCGTCTATCTCTTCCTTCAGACATGTCTCGTAGGCCTTCTGACGACCTTCTACCGTCATGAAATCCTTGGAACGGGCACTTTTCAAAATCGTTCCGCCGCGGGTAATAATACCACTGACGTCTTCCGTCGTAAAGGTCTTCACCTCACCGTTCATCAGTCCTTCGTAACCACGATAGATACCTTTGATGTTAAAACCATTATAAATACCAGAACGCGTCACGGCGCGAATAGCTGCATTCATGCCAGGAGAGTCGCCACCCGACGTCAAAATACCGATAGTCTTAATTTTACCCATAGTCTTATAGAATTAAATGATTATTTTATTTGCAAAGGTACAAAAAAATACCCATCCCGCAATGATTTTTCCTTTATTTTTTGATGTGCCTCAGCAGACTTACTTAAAGGTGTACTCTGTGTAGCTCTCACTCCGTCCGTTCATCCGCAATCGCTTCATCGTTGACGACTTGCTGTCAACAACAAGGATGAAGGAGGTAAACATCTGACGCTTTTTGCCAGAAGGAGTGATGGTGATGGTTTGCTCATTACCCTTACTTGTCACCTTGATATCATCACTTGAAGGAATCGGCTGATGGTTGATAACAGCTTTCAACACAGCATGGAAATCAGCGAACAGCGGATTCTTGCGGCTGTCAGTAACATGTTTCTTACCTTTCTGAGTCATGGTAAACTGCGTGCCGTCCATCAGCAGCTGATCTTTACCTCCGTCTGTAGAAATGCAGATATAGTCAGGTTTGCGGATAGTCACATCGCCTGTGGTTACAACATCGGTCTTGACGGCCTTCGAATGGCTCACTTTAGTCACGGTCTGTGCTTGCGCACAAAGTGCGAACAGACAGCATAACAATAATAGTAAATGTTTCATATGCATATTCTTGATTATAATTTTTCGTTCTTAATAGTTTCCAATGTCTTGAATGCTGTCATTGTCACGCCCTCCAGTCCGTGCAAGACCAAACTTTGTCCCGTTAAGAACAGATTGGAAATTGGCGTCTTAGGCGACAGCATGGTTATCAGTGACTGACGACAGTCCTTCCTGATGCCAAAGGCCGAGCCACAAGGCGACAACGTATAGTCGCGCCACGTCAACGGTGTACTGGTGTAACATTTCTCTGACCCATGGTCAGAGTGTGGCGTTGCATTCTCCACCATATCTTGCAAACCGGGTATAACCCTTTCTGCCAGACGAATGCACTCATTGGCCATCCGCTGTTTTTGTTGCTCATAAATATCGCCACGCCGTCCAACAAGGGTATTCTCCCAGTCTTTGCAAAGTGTCCACGGCATAGGAGTCAGCAGGTCTATCTGTCGCGCATAGTCTCCGTTCTCTGGCACCCGGCAACTCACCATCACACCACCCACGCCGTCCATATCCTCATGGAATGTCCACACATTTGCCTTCCTATAGACATATTTGTTGTGGTTGAAATATGGCAGCATATTCGGTTTCAGCACCAACGAGGCCGTAAACATGCCGAAGGTATTCTCCAGTGCATTGATTCGACGACGGAAGATACCTTTCATTATACGCGAGTCCTTCAACCAGCCAAACGTCAGTTGCGGGTGTACGTCGCTAATGAACACACGCCCTTCGTAGGTTTGGCTATTACGACATTTTGCCGCCACAATCCTGCCGTCCTGCTCCACGAGTTCCTCCACCTCAGCACGGCAAACAACCTCTCCTCCAAAGGACTTGATGTCGTTTACCAGTGAATCGATAATCATGTTGCCACCGCCCTTAAGCCGCCAACTGCTCTGGATATAACTGCTCATCGAATGGGCAAAGTTAAACAGCGGCAACGACTCCCGTCTCAGTTCCATCTTCATGGCTGCGGCAGACAGCACGTTAATAAGCAGCGGGTCATGGAACAGCGATGACAGCCAGTCGTAGGCATTCACCTCGACAGTATCCTCCATTGGTGGCAGGTGGCGAAGCATATCGACATACTGCCTCAGAGCTGTCTTCTCCTGAGGGAAATATTCCCCCAGCACATTGGCAAAATGGTCAAAACCCTCAGCCAAAGGAAATGTCTGGTTGCCGATAGTCACTTGGTCGAAGCCATCAGCATCCAACCGCACCCAGGGTAGTCGCATCAGTCCCAACTGTTCAAAAGCCTCATGCAGCGATTGTCCCTCCGCCAGTCCGCCGACATAATGCAATCCCGTGTCGAATTCAAAGTCACCCCTGCGATAGCTCTGCAGACAACCACCCGGTTGTGTCTGGCGTTCGAGCACGAGCACGCTCCTGCCCTCCTTCGCCAATTGTCTGGCACACACCAGTCCGCCCAATCCGCTACCTATGACAACGACATCGTACATCATTTCTTCTGTCGGTTAAGCCATCGATAGACAGCGGGCTGTAACACATAAGCTAAAACGACTGCCGATAGCAGACCTACAAGCGTTGAGAATCCGACACTACGAATAGCAGGATGATTTGCAAGCAGCATACTGCTGACGGTCGTTATCAGCGTGACGGCACTGAGGAGGATGGCCGTCTTATGGTAGTGCAATTTATTATCGTTGTCAGACGTAAGCCCATTCATGACAAAGATGCTGTAGTCCACTCCGATACCGAAAATAAAAGTCGAGATAATGATGCTGATAAGATTGAAGCGCACGTCGAACAATACCATTGCTCCAAGCACGATGAGCCAACTGAATAAAATCGGCATGAAACCCAGCAAGGTATGTTTGACATTAAAATGGAAACTCAGCAGCAATACTATAAAGACGAAGAGCATGGAAATCCATTGCAGCACATTGAAGTCATCATTCATCTGGAGCAACGTGTCGGTAGTATAGTAATAAGTATCGAGCACCAGCAGATTGGGGTCGCTGGCAATGACATCACAGATACGGATATAGTCGCTCTCACTGCTGCGTACGGAGTCGTTGGCACAACGTACAGAGGTAAAGCAAAGATAATCGCCGCCATACGAATGCTCCATCAGCGTCGACTGATAACCCGCAGGAATCAATCCTGCGGCATAGAGCGAGTCAGGCTCATAGTCGCGGGTAGCCGCTTCGAAGAAAGTATCGAAGGCCTCGGGAGTGAGGTCGGCCTGCGGTGCCGTCTGCGCTATCAGCGCGCGCACTTTGCCGAGCCGGTCCGGTGTCCAGTAATTCTTCCAGGCATCGATACGCTCCTGCTGAACGTGCATGGGGACGAAAACCTGATTGGTATGAGTATAGTCCTTCACAAGGCCGAGTTGCTGCAGCGAGTCGAGCTTACAGTCAAGGATGGCGAAATGGCTGATGGCCTCTTCCATCGTATTACCTTTACTGGCAAAGTATTTGGTCTTGTCGCCTGTATAGGTCTTGCTGCGAAGCAAATTCTCCGAGTGTTCGGTCATCGGGTCCTCATAGCCCAGATTATGCATGTCGGCATCGAAACGAATGCCGCCCACGAGGTAGGCACCGACACCAACAACTATCACCAGACAGACAATGGCCAACAAGGGTTTGTTGCGGTCGAAGGGATAAGAGTTAATAGCCTCGATAAAGGCAGGGAAGCCTTTGACCTTTGACCTCTGACCTCTGACATCTTCCTTCTTCCCTCTCACCTCCAACAACTGCGGTATATAAACCAATGAGAACAGCGTCGTGCCAAGGATGGCAAAAGCGGCAAACAAACCGAAGTCCTGCAACAGGGCGGTATTGATGAATATCAGTCCTGCAAACGAACCGATGGTGGTGACACAGCCCAGCAAGACGGGCTTTACCTGGTCGCGCAGCAGTTGCTCTCCATCAGTCACATATTGGTGATGGGTCAGAATATGGAGTACATAACTCAGGGCAACACCCAGCACCACACCGCCTATGCCTAAAGCCAGCAACGAGAACTCCCCTTTCAGCCAATACATGATCGACAGGCCGAAGAGGGTGCCGAAGACGACAGGCAACAAAAGCAGAGGAATGGTATCCCAACGACGATAGCAGACGAAAAGGAATATCAAAACCAGCACGAGTGCTCCGGCAATGGTAGTCGTCAGGTCGCGCTTGATGGTTGTGGAGTTGTAATAACCGCTTGCCGGCGTGCCGTGATAACTGATGCGTACATCGGGATTGGTCGTTGCAAACTGCGCGATGAGTGTGTTCAACCGTTCAAAGAGTGCAGAGCCTTGTCCTGTATTGGTCGAAGAGAAACGGGGTGTCAGGAAGGCGATGCACACCGTGGAATCGGGTACGAAGAAGTGGTTGTCAATGGTCTTATAGCTGCCGGCACTCAACAGCGGTGCCATTTGCTCAGCCAACACATTGCGCATGCCCAGCGGGTCCATCTCTATCAGTTCCGGAAACATCTCTCCCACTTCGCTCAACAGGTCATCGTGGTTTTCTTGCATCTGTTGGGCGAAGTGTTCACGTGTCAATAGTGAGTCGAAATGTGTGTATGCCGTAGTGTCGATATAGGCTGGCAAATGCTCTGACAGATAGTCAATTCCACTGGGTAACAGGTCTTCATCCAAACGATAGAACAAGTCTTCTATCAACATCGAATCTTGTCTGATGGAGTCAGCAAACGCATCACAGACTTCCGTCAGTTTCTCTACACCATTCCCCTCAAACAGCACGAATGTCTTATCCTTGATTTTCAGGTCGGCAAAGGCGAGCTTGGTCGTGCCGTCCTCATTCTTCGACGACGGCATCAGCTTGTTGATGTCCTCCTCCAGATGGAGCTGTGCGGCGAAATAGCCAAAGAAAGCGAACAGCACTACCATCGACAGCCAGCAAATCAGTCGATGGTTGCGAAAATAACGATATATGTGAATGAAGAAACTTGTCATTGCTGCACAAATATCTTTAGCTGCGCCTTGGCTACCATTTCCTTGCCAACACGACTCTCGCCACTAGCAATAGTCACATTGCCGAACGTAAACCCGAATTCGATGGACGTATCTATCCTCTCGTCCAGACGAGGACGACGCTGACATTCGAAGCGCTTCACCTCACCGATGAGTCCCACGGGGGGATTTTCCAAATGCAGATTCAGTATCTGACAGCCCATCATTGCCGAGCACGACTGGGCGATATGCTCTACCAGACATGTCTCGGAAATGGTGCCGTCGGGCAGCATGAAATAATTATCAGCGCGGACGGTGAGAGCGGTGACGGCATGGGTGTCGTCACACGTCTCAATCTCGTCCAGCATGATGAATGGTTCACGCTGCGGAATCACTTGTTTGATATCTTCGTCTTTCAGCTTCATGCAGGAATATTCTGTTCAATGTAGTCGTATAAGTCGTTGAACGTCTGAATCTTGTGCAACTCTGCAACGGGAATGGTTACCTTGTAATTCACCTGCAGCAGTGCCACCATATCCACCAGGCTCAGACTGTCAAGACTCAAAGTTTCCTTGATGTTTGCATCCGGAGTGATGTCACTTACTTCTACTTCAAACTCACCTGCGAGCAGCTCATTAACCTGCTCAATAATTTCATTTCTTGTCATTGTTGTTAATTGTTTATTGTTTAATATTTTACCTTTTTACCTTTACAAGTTCTTCACGATCAGTGTCGAATTGGTTCCTCCGAAACCAAACGAGTTGCTCAGGAACTGGTCGAAGGCTATCTCCTTGGTCTCACCCAGCACATTGATGCAGGCCGTCTCGTCGTCGGGATTCTCGAAATTCACGTTGCCGGCAATGAAACCGTTCTTCATCATCAGCATCGAATAGATAATCTCCGAAGCACCAGCCATCCACATCTCGTGTCCCGTCTGACTCTTCGTCGAAGTCACGGGCACATTACAGTCGCCGAAGAATTGGGCAATAGCCTGTGCCTCACGGGCATCACCAATCTTGGTCGAAGTTGCATGGGCGTTCACATAGCCAATCTCTTTCGGACTGACACCGGCATCCTTCAGACACAATTCCAACGAGCGTGCAGGTCCAGCCACATTAGGCGTCGAGATATGATCACCATTACCCGAGAATCCCCAGCCTACGATTTCTGCGAGGATGGGAGCGCCACGGCGTACAGCACTCTCGTAACTCTCCAGTATCACCGTTGCAGCACCACCGCCCGGCACCAGTCCGTTGCGGTCGCGGTCGAAGGGGCGGCTAGCCTTAGTGGCTTCATCGTCGTCGCGCAAGGCAAACGACTGGATACCGTCGAACGATGCCACGCCATACATGTTAGCTTCCTGAGCACCGCCACAGACCACACACTCCTGCAGGCCGTTGCGGATGAGCAGAGTACCCAGTCCGATAGACTGTGAACCGCTGGCACAAGCCGCAGAGGCAGTCAGATTGATACCCTTCAGGTGGAACAGACATGCCAGGTTCATCGTCACCGTCGAGTTCATCGACTGGAAGATGGCACCACTGCCACAAGCGGCTGTCGAACCACAATTGCGGAACTTGTCGAGGGCAAGCATCGTAGCCTCGGCTACGGAGTCGTTACCATAAATGATACCCACCTCGTGCTGGTCGATATAGTCCTGATCCATGCGGGCAGCCTCCAAGGCGTCCTTCGTAGCCATATAGGCATACTGCGCCTCCTCGGGCATAAATTGCCGCTGGTTGCGACCGATAAACGGTTTCAAGTCAGGACGTGGCACATTGGCTGTAAACGGTGAGCGGAAACCCGCATCGACACGTTCCTGACTCTTGATGATTCCACTCTTTCCTTCATACAGGGACTGGCGCACCTCGTCGAGCGTTACGCCCAGACACGACCAGATTCCCATTCCTGTAATTACTACGCGATTCATTTTATAATGT
The DNA here is from genome assembly GCA_045112595.1 of Prevotella sp. GTDB lineage: Bacteria > Bacteroidota > Bacteroidia > Bacteroidales > Bacteroidaceae > Prevotella. Next base: position 41,222 of record JBGUIA010000052.1, read on the forward strand.
TTAATATTTAATCTTTAATGTTTAATGTTTTCGTATAACACCTGCGGCGCTTGACAATCTCCGGGTGCAGCGGCTTCCACTGGGACAGCTCACGAACGTTGTCCTCCAACTGCGGCCCCGTCTCGGCCCAACGGAATCCATATTTATTATATATAGGTATGAGATCTTCGAAGAACAATGCGTTCACGCCATAGCCCTGCAAGTCGGGACGCACGGCTATCAACAGCATCTCGGCATTGTCCTCACGCTTCCATTTCAGTGCCTTCAGCAGATGATACCAGCCAAACGGCCAAAAACTGCCACCTGCCTTGCGCATGGCCTGCGAAAGACCGCCCATCGTGACGGCAACGCCTACGACGTTGTCCTTGTCGTCCACAATGACAGGCACGAGATGTAAGTCAACAACAGGCAGGTATTTGTGTACGAACTCGTCCACCTGCTCTTCCGAGAATCGGGTAAATCCAAACAACGGCGCATAGGCCTCGTTCAATAGGTCGAAGACCTTCTTGCCATAGCCCTCTCGAACCATACGGCTAGTCACCTTGATGACCTTCAGTCCCATCTGTTCCCTGCAATACTGAGCTACGCGCTGGTATCTGGCGGGAATCTCCTCAGGCACGTTGATACGAATCTGCACCCAGTCCACCTCCTTCTCCAGCCCCAAAGCCTCCATGTGGCGGGGATAGTACTCAGGGTTATAAATGGTGCTGGACGACCCTAACATGTCAAAATCCTCCAGCAACATACCCTCCTTGTCGAAGTCGGTGATACCCAAGGGACCCTGTATGTGCGTCATGCCATACGACCGTCCCCACTCGGAAACGGCATCTATCAAGGCTCGCGACACGTCCAAGTCGTCAATGAATTCTATCATCGAGAATCGCACACATTTCGTCTGCCACTTCTCGTTGGCGCGCTGGTTGATGATGCCCACAATGCGACCAACAGGCTTTCCGTCCTGATAGGCCACAAAGGGCTGGAGACGTAATGCGCCCTGCTCCGCTTTTATCTTTTCCGGGTCAATCATCTCACGGACTTCGCTACGCAAGTCAGGCACATATTGCGGACAATCGCGATAGATGCGGTCGGTCAGACGAACGAAATCATTTACCTCCCGCCGGCACGTCACTTTTGTCACCTCTATCTTATTCATCCGTTGTTGTTGTTTTTAATTGCGCGCAAAGGTACGAAAAAAATCCCATTTAACAACGTTTTTTCCTATCTTTTTTCCTCCGCTATTCCATTCATACCCATTATTGGGTACTTTTCGGACATTCACCCTCTCCCCACAAACGCCCAGAAAAATAGTACCACCACTTTCCTAATAAAGGCAGGTTGGGTTATTTGGAAATAAGGCAGGGTTATTGAAAAATACTCCGGAAGTATTTCCAATTACTCCAAGAGTATTTCCAATTACTCCGAGAGTATTAACAGTTACTTTAAGTAACGTCGTGCGGAGCTAGTTTTTTTGTACCTTCGCCGGGCAAGGTCACATGGGGTCAGACGCGGAAGCGGATGTAGGTGCGGTCGTCGAAGGAGTTGTTGCCGGGGAGGAAGGCTTTCGTGGCCTTGAAGGTTCCGATGTTGAGTGGGTCGTCGCGGCGCTGCTGCTCGAGGCGTTGCTCGGATTCGGCGAGTGTGGGCAGGAGGAAGGGATAGCCGTCGGAGGCGAGTACGATTTCCCAGGGTTGGAAGTCGAGGGTGATGACGCGCACGCACTGCTGCGGTATGGGGAATCCGTCGCTGACGGCATAGGCTTTGTTTTGCTGTTGCATGGTTTCGAGCATGTGTGGAATGATGGCGTCGCGGGCGGTGTCGTGATGGAGGAAATGTTCTGCGGGCAACCCGCTGCGGCTGATGATGTCGGCACGCTGTTGGGCTAGTTCCTGTTCGTAGGGTTTGGGATTGTCGTAGTATTGTCCGCCGACGAGGCAGTGGCAGTCGCCAATCATCCATATCTCGCGGTTGAGACGGCTAAAGACGACAGCGGAAGCGGTGAGGCGTTCCTCGGGATGGAGGGCGAGTCGCTGGATGTCGCTACGGCTATAGTGGCGTGCGACGGCCGCGGTGACGCCATTGCAGAACTGGCGACAAGTGAGCGTGCCCTTGGCATGGCGTATATAACGACTGACGAGCTGCATGCAGTAGCGTCCGTTGGAGCGGAAGAAGCTGAAGCGGCGGTCGGTTTTCGACGTGGAGCCGTCGATGACAGCGATATAGTCGCGCGTGACGACGATGCCGTCCTCGCATTTCTTTGCAGGACTCTTGGGGATAATGCTTTGTTCGATGATTTCCATGCGGCAAAGGTACGAAAAAGATACGACTCAACAATAAAAAACAACCATTTATTGTATTCGCCGTTCGAAAATTTGGTTCTTTGCGCTTTTATTTGTAGTTTTGCAGTCGAATATGAAGAAAGGACTGTTAGCCCTGTCGCCCATCGGGGTGTTTGTGGTGATGTATCTGGTGACGAGCATCGTGGCAGGGGACTTTTATAAGGTTCCCATCACGGTGGCATTCATGGCGGCGTCGATGTATGCCGTTATGGTGTGCGGCGGCATCCCGTTGCGCAAACGCATCGATATCTACAGCCGCGGCGCCGGCACAGGGCAGATGATGCTGATGATCTGGATATTCATCCTGGCGGGAGCCTTCGCGCACTCGGCGAAAGTGATGGGTTCGATAGACGCAACGGTGAACCTGGCATTGGCCGTGCTGCCGTCGCAGATGTTGTTGGCAGGATTGTTTCTGGCCGCCTGTTTCATATCGCTGAGCATCGGCACGAGCGTGGGCACCATCGTAGCGCTGACGCCCATCGCGGCTGGCGTGGCGACACAGACTGACACGTCGGTGGCACTGATGACGGCCGTGGTCGTTGGCGGCTCGCTGTTTGGCGACAATCTGTCGTTTATCAGCGATACCACCATCGTAGCCACCCAGACGCAGGGCTGTAAGCTCTCCGACAAGTTCCGTGTCAACTCGTTCATCGTCATTCCTGCGGCAGTGATTATACTGGTGGTTTACGTCTTCATGGGACAAGGCATGAGGTCGCCCGCCAGCGTGCACGACATCGAACTGCTGAAGGTGCTCCCCTACCTCATCGTCCTGATAACGGCCATTTTCGGCATGAACGTGATGGCGGTGCTGGCACTGGGCATTCTGCTGACGGGCGCCATCGGCATGGTGCAAGGGGCTTACGACGTGTTCGGATGGATGCAGGCCATGGGTCAGGGCATTATCGGCATGGGTGAACTTATCATCATCACCATGATGGCCGGTGGACTGCTGGAAATCATCCGTCACAACGGCGGCATAGACTACCTGATAGAGCGGTTGACACGACACATCAGCACGAAGCGCGGTGCGGAGCTGTCGATAGCGGCACTGGTGTCGCTGGTGGACCTGTGTACGGCGAACAACACGGTGGCCATCATTACCGTTGGCGGCATAGCCAAGCACATTGGCGACCGCTATGGCGTGGACAACCGCAAGGCAGCGTCGATACTCGACACGTTCTCGTGTATGATGCAGGGCGTGATACCCTACGGCGCCCAGTTGCTGATGGCTGCCGGACTGGCGGGACTGAACCCCGTGGCCATCGTACCATATTTATATTATCCGCTGGCCATTGGCATAGCGGCATTGATGTCGATACTATTCAGATACCCTAAACGATATTCATAATGGACATTATTCAACGAAACATAGAACGGCTCATCTATCTGGACGACCCCGCCGACCGCGAGGCCATAGAGCCCATGAGCGAGTGGAAATGGCAACAGCTGTATAAGACGGTGGAAGCTTACGGACTGGGGCCGTGGATAGTGGACGGCATGCTGGCATACGCCGACGACTTCATGTTGCAGCCCTCCCCTGCCCTGCGCGACAAACTGTTGGCACTGGGCGGTGAGAAGAACCCCGAACGGCTGGAACGCTACGAACTAGCTATGGAGCGTGCGAAAGGCACACTACACAAACTGAAACCGCAGTCGGTAAAGATGTATGCCAGCGACCTGCTGCACACTATCAGGAATATCGAGGAATGATGACCATTGACCATTGAACATTGGCCATTGGGGACTAATGGTGCTTGAACCGGATGTCGCGGAGGGTATGACGACCCATGAACCGGCTCTTATCGACGAAACCGTTGATGCCCACGATGCGACCCTTGGCGGTGTACTGCCACATGGTATAGTCGCGGTCGTCGGCCAACACGGGCGGTTCGTCAGTGTACATGGCGACCATCAGTTGGTAGTCGTCAATCTTGCCCTGCAGATGGCGGTTGTAGAAATTGCGGAAGGTATAGAGCAAGGGTTTCTGGTGGTAAACCTCCTCAACAAGATCGAGGAAATAGAACAGCGAGTCGCAGAAGACGTCGGTGGACAGTCCGCCCGTCGATTCGATATCAATCATCGGGATGAGGTCCTGTTCGCCCGGCAGGCACTGTGACATAAAGTTGAGCAACTGTCGGCGCTGGTCGGTGAGCGGACGGTAGAAATGGTAGGAGCCGACCTTCAGCCCATGACGGTGAGCCATTTCGATGTTGCGTTCGAAGGTGGCGTCGATGCGGTCGCCGCCCTCGGTGGCCTTCAGATAGACGTACGACATATTGGTGCGCTCGCCCACGGTTTCCCAAAACACGTTGCCCTGATAGTGGCTGATGTCGATGCCGTGAATATGGTTGCACGTATCCTCGCACTGGAGGTAGGGATTGCGTTCCTCTACCGTCACAGTGTCCTCGGACACGACGTCGACGTCCTGCGCTGAGATGTGTGTTGTAAAGAGCAATAATAATGTACTAAAAACAATCTGTATCTTGTTCATTTGAGTCGTTGTATTTTAAGTTGGTAATTGGTGCCGTTATACGCAATGCGCATCACCCTGACGATGTCGTCGTCGGTAGGAGAAATCGCCAAAGCCACATGGCCCATCGTGCGACGGAGGTTGATTTCGACGCAAGGATGGAGGATACATTGAGGGCTGATGGCTCTCTGACCTGAAGGTCTGAGTGTGGCACGCAATGATGGATGATGGCTGACGGATGTGACAATCATCATGTCGACGCCGAAGGGTCCGCGGTAATCGCCAAGGTCAAGAGAACCGGTTATCTTTTGCTCGACAAAATCAAGCAAACACACTGGTATATAGTGACTTATAATTTCGCGTTTAGTATCTTCCGTTGCAAGAATATTTCCCTCATAGGCACCATTGACTGTGTGGAACAACGAGAGTCCGAGGTAGTGGATGCCATTGTCGTCGACGCAGAATTCCATACCGAAATCGCGCACCTTATTATATAGTGGCTCGACCATCACCGAACCCTGTTGGGCAACCACATTACGAAACCATCCGGCCTGCATCTGGAAGGGTGTGCGCTCGGTACTCAGGAAACGAAGTCCACGTCCGCTCGACGACCAAGGAGCCTTCATGACCACCTGACCATAGCGCGCCAAGAGCGTTTCGACCTCATCGGCCGTCGTACACTCAAAGCTCTCGCCCACCGTGCCATCCATCTGCAACAGCGGCAAAAGTCGGGAGGCCGTGCGACGATGCGACAACTGTCGGATATGGGCAATGTGTTCCTCGGAAGGCATTAACGCGTCGTTGACACCGGCACGCTTTAAAGCGGCTCGCAAGGCGAGGTTCCAACCCCAGGGAAGCACGTCGGTCATCCGGTCGGAGTAAACGGACAGTTTAGCGGAAGTAAACCGCTCGTTTACTACCGGTAGATCGCGACACCCCAGGAGGCGCAGTCGGTGAGCCACACGTCGGAAGGCTTTTTCGGCACTTTCAACGTGTTCCACCAGCACTTTATCGCCTTCATCGGCCCACAACGCCGGCAGGAAACCGAGGTCGGCCCTGAGCTGTCGTCCGGCATGGGGTGCGGTGAAGTTTGCCAGGTTGCTGGCCAATGCTATATCGTGTTCCGGATTGAATACAAGCAGTTTCATTTCGGCCGCGAAGGTACAAAGATTTGAGTGAAATACAAAGGAAATCACGTTTTTTCTTTTATTTCCCACCGGTTTTCTTGGTTATGTCAATTCTTTTATGTAATTTTACCGCCCAAAAGCTAATAAATATTGAAAAGATGAAACCAGTAAAGATATTAAGCGTAGACGACGAGCAGGACCTTGAGTTACTGCTGACACAATATTTCCGTCGTGAAATACGTAAGGGAGAATACGAGTTTTTCTTTGCCCACAACGGTCTGGAAGCCCTCACACTTTTGTTGCGTGAGAAGGATATCGACATCATTCTGAGCGATATCAACATGCCGGAAATGGACGGTCTGACTCTGCTCACGAAAGTGAACGAACTGCAGAACCCCGCCCTGAAATGCATCATGGTATCAGCCTATGGTGACATGAACAACATCCGTTCGGCCATGAATAACGGAGCCTTCGACTTTGCCACGAAGCCCATCGACCTCGACGACCTCAGCCTGACCATCAAGAAGGCCATCGAGCAGATAGAGTATATCAAACAGTCGCAGGAGGAACACACACAACTGGAGTCGCTGAAGACCGACCTCGCTGTAGCAGGAGAAATCCAACAGGCCATCCTGCCACGCATCTTCCCGCCGTTCCCCGAGAACGAACACGAGCTCGACCTGGCGGCAATGATGACCCCGGCAAAGGACGTCGGAGGCGACTTCTACGACTTCTTCCGCATTGACGACGACCACATCGGACTGGTGATGGCCGACGTATCGGGAAAAGGTGTTCCCGCCGCCATCTTCATGGCCGTCAGCCGTACGCTCATCCGCACCATTGCCTTGCAGGGTTACGACCCCGGCGTGTGTCTGACGAAGTCGAACGACCTGTTGTGTAAAGAGAGCGTCGAATCGATGTTCGTCACCGTGTTCTACGCCATCTACAACATCCGCACCGGCGAGATAGACTATTGCAATGGCGGTCATAATGCGCCCTACATCCTCAAAGCCAACGGACAGGTGGAGATGATGCCCATGAGCCAGAACTGTCTGGTAGGAACCATCGACGGCTGGCAATATACCAGCGCCAAGACCCAGTTGGGCGTTGGTGATACGTTGCTGATGTACACCGACGGCGTCAACGAAGCCTTCAACTCCGATTTCCAAGAGTATGGCGAGGACCGTATGGAACAATTTTTGCAAAAACACAACGGCGACGACTGCCGCACACTCATCGAAGCACAGATGAGCGACGTCAAGGCCTATGCCGGCGAAGCTCCGCAAAGTGACGACATCACCATCATGGCCCTGAAACGAAAAGCATGAACAAAACTGGCAAAATCATCTCCGCAATAGCCATTGTAGCCGTCATCCTGCTAGGACATCACGTCTACTTGGTTAACACCGCTCGCGATGAGCTCGTCGAGAAGAATCAGGAACTGCAGGATAAGCTTGACATGCTCTCCAAGGAGGAGAAGCGTTCGGTAGTGATGCAAAGCATCAACGCCCAGATGGAGGAGATTGCCAACGAAGAACGCCGCATCAGTGACGAACAACGCGAGGAAGCCATAGCACAGACGAAAGTGGCCGAAGAGATGCGCCGCAAGGCAGAAATTGAGCGCCAGAACGCCCTCGTCGCCGAGCAACGCGCCGTGGAAGCCTCCGAAGTAGCCCGAAGTCAGCAGAAGATTGCCGAAGAACAGCGCAGTCAGGCCGAACAGTCAAAGCGCATTGCCGACACCCTGACGTACATCAGTCTGGCCAGAACCCTCGGACAGACGGCCATCACGCAGTATAAAGCCGAGCACCACGACATTGCCGACCTGCTGGCTCACACCGCATGCCTGTTTACCGACCGCTATCGGGGCGACATCTATGCACCAACCGTCTATCAGGCGCTGGCAATGACCAGTCAGAGCAAGAATGTCTGGCATAAGCACAAAGGCAGCATTACCGACATTGCCTTTTCCGACGAGAAATCGGGCTATATGGTTACCTGCAGCACCTATGGTGAACTCATGAAGCACACCAACTTCGAGAACGGCAAACTGACCAGCGAAATGCTCGTAAGCAATCCCCGCTACGATTTTCGCGACCTCTTTATCGACCGTCCCAACAACACCATCTACGTCCTAAGTCGCTCAGGTCATTTGGTCATTGTCGATAAAAACAAAAAAGTTCAAGTAGTCGAGATTAACATACCGAAACCCAAGGACTTAGACGTCAGCGGCGACCAGTTTATCATCTTCTGCGAATCAGGTATGGCGCTGTTTGATACCCAAAGCCGCACCATCGTTCAAGAAAAAAAATTGCCCTTCCAGATAGAGTACATGACCCGCTATCAGAACTACCCCGTGGCCTTCGACCGTCAGGGTAATATGCATCTGATGAAAGGTTTCAACAACATCGAAACTAGCCGCGTTCCGGTGAAAGGTCAGGTGACAGCTTTCGCAGAGTCGAAGCACCAGCATCTAAAGGCTTACGGCATGAGCGACGGCACCATCTACCTCTTCAATGCCAAAGGGCAGCAGACCCGCCTTGTCGCTCATCAGTCGCGTATCTCAAAACTGAAGATTGACGGCATCCGCCTCTATTCGTCGAGTTACGATGGCACGATGAATCTCTGGCTCACCAATGCCGCCAAAATTGAACCGAT
>JBGUIA010000053.1:0-16252 GCA_045112595.1 Prevotella sp.
GTAAGGTAGCCCGTGTTCGTCTGACTAATCAGAAGGAAGTTAACTCGTACATCCCCGGAGAGGGACACAACTTGCAGGAGCACAGCAACGTGCTGGTTCGTGGCGGTCGTGTGAAGGACCTCCCCGGTGTACGTTATCACATCGTCCGCGGTACGCTGGATACTGCCGGTGTTTCAAGCCGCACACAGCGTCGCTCGAAGTACGGAGCAAAGCGTCCCAAGGCTAAGAAGTAAACAAAAAGAAATTGGGTTTTTGAGTTTTTAGTTCCCTGAGTGCTCGGAGATGAGCAGACTCGGACAGGTTGAGTAAATGCTCATGAGTGAGCGTTGAAGACGTAAGAAAAAACAGCCCCAAGCAAAAATTTTAAATTCAAAACAACAAAATGAGAAAAGCAAAACCAAAGAAGCGTGTGATCCTTCCCGATCCAGTCTTCAACGACAAGAAAGTGTCGAAGTTTGTGAACCACCTGATGTACGATGGCAAGAAGTCCATTTCGTACGAGATTTTCTACAATGCACTCGAAACCGTCAAGGGTAAGATGCAGAACGAGGAGAAGTCTGCTCTGGAGATCTGGAAGCAGGCCCTCGACAACATTACTCCTCAGGTAGAGGTTAAGAGCCGCCGTATCGGTGGTGCTACGTTCCAGGTTCCTACCGAGATCCGTCCCGACCGTAAGGAGAGTATCTCGATGAAGAACATGATTGCGTTTGCCCGCAAGCGTAGTGGTAAGTCAATGGCCGACAAGCTGGCTGCTGAGATTATGGATGCATTCAACAATCAGGGTGGTGCCTTCAAGCGTAAGGAGGATATGCACCGCATGGCTGAGGCTAACCGTGCATTTGCTCATTTCCGTTTCTAATTGGTATTAATAGGTAAAAGATTAAAGGATAATAAGAAATGGCAAATCGCGATTTACATTTGACCCGCAATATTGGTATCATGGCCCACATCGATGCCGGTAAGACCACCACTTCTGAGCGTATCCTGTTCTACACAGGTAAGACGCACAAGATTGGTGAGGTGCACGATGGTGCTGCTACCATGGACTGGATGGCTCAGGAGCAGGAGCGTGGTATTACTATCACCTCTGCTGCTACCACCTGTAACTGGAAGTGGAACGGTAAGGAGTACAAGATCAACCTGATTGACACTCCGGGACACGTTGACTTCACCGCTGAGGTGGAGCGTTCACTGCGTGTGCTCGACGGAGCCGTTGCTACTTACTCTGCTGCCGACGGTGTTCAGCCTCAGTCTGAGACTGTATGGCGCCAGGCCGACAAGTACAATGTTCCCCGTATCGGTTACGTGAACAAGATGGACCGTTCAGGTGCTGACTTCTTCGAGACTGTTCAGCAGATGAAGGACATCCTCGGTGCTAACCCCGTTGTGATCCAGGTGCCCATCGGTGCTGAGGAGAACTTCAAGGGTCTGGTGGACCTCATCAAGATGAAGGCTATCCTGTGGCACGACGAGACCATGGGTGCAGAATATGATATCGAAGATATTCCCTCTGACCTGCAGGCTGAGTGTGACGAGTGGCGTAACAAGCTGCTCGAGGCTGCTGCTGAGTATGACGAGGCTCTGATGGAGAAGTATTTCGACGATCCCGACTCAATCACTGAGGAAGAGATCATCGCTGCTATCCGTAAGGGTTGTATCTCAATGGCTTGCACACCTATGCTGCTCGGTTCTTCTTATAAGAACAAGGGTGTTCAGCCCCTGCTCGACTATGTTTGCGCCTTCCTGCCTGCTCCCGTTGACGTGGAGATGGTGATGGGTACCAACCCCAGCACCGACGAGGAAGAGGGTCGCAAGCCCAGCGAGGACGAACCCACTTCAGCTCTTGCATTCAAGATTGCTACCGATCCTTACATGGGTCGTCTGGTATTCTTCCGCGTTTACTCTGGTAGCGTGAAGGCCGGTTCTTACGTCTTCAACCCCCGTTCGGGCAAGAAGGAGCGTATCAGCCGTCTGTTCCAGATGAACTCTAACAAGGAAATTCCTATGGAGTCTATCGACGCTGGTGATATCGGCGCAGGTGTAGGTTTCAAGGATATCCGCACTGGTGACACCCTCTGCGACGAGGATAAGCCCATCGTGCTGGAGTCTATGACCTTCCCCGACACCGTGATTTCTATCGCCGTTGAGCCTAAGTCTCAGGCTGACGTTGCCAAGCTTGACAACGGTCTGGCTAAGCTCGCTGAGGAAGACCCCACATTCACCGTTCGTACCGACGAGCAGAGTGGTCAGACCATTATCTCTGGTATGGGTGAGCTCCACCTCGACATCATCATCGACCGTCTGAAGCGTGAGTTCAAGGTTGAGTGTAACCAGGGTAAGCCCCAGGTGAACTACAAGGAGGCTATCACGAAGACCGTTATGGGCTATCGTGAGGTTTACAAGAAGCAGTCTGGTGGTCGCGGTAAGTTCGCTGATATCATTGTAAACGTTGGTCCTGTGGACGACGATTGGGATATCAAGGAGAACGGCGGTCTGCAGTTCGTCAACGAGGTGAAGGGTGGTAACATTCCTAAGGAATTCATCCCCTCTATCCAGAAGGGCTTCGAGGCTGCAATGAAGAACGGTATCCTCGGTGGTTATCCTGTTGACTCGCTGAAGGTTGTCGTAGTGGATGGTTCGTTCCACCCCGTTGACTCTGACCAGCTGTCATTCGAAATCGCTGCCCAGATGGCTTACAAGGCTGTTTGCGCTCAGGCTAAGCCCGTGCTGATGGAGCCTATCATGAAGCTCGAGGTTGTTACTCCTGAGGAGAACATGGGTGACGTCATCGGTGACCTGAACAAGCGTCGTGGTCAGGTTGAGGGTATGGAAGAGGCTCGCAGTGGTGCTCGTGTTGTGAAGGCTAAGGTGCCCCTGTCAGAGATGTTCGGTTATGTAACCGCTCTGCGTACCATCACTTCTGGTCGTGCTACCAGCTCTATGGAGTACAGCCACCACGCTCCTCTGTCGTCAGCTCTGGCTAAGGCCGTGCTCGAGGAGGTTAAGGGCCGTGCAGACCTCGTATAAAGAAACCGTGTGTGGGGCGGTTCTGCCGCCCCATCCATTAACTCTTCGCTGAGCAAATGACTCTTTAGCGGAGAACAATATTAACAATTTAAACAAAAGAAAAGACAATGAGTCAGAAAATTCGTATCAAGCTGAAGAGCTACGACCACAAACTCGTGGACAAGTCAGCAGAGAAGATTGTGAAGGCCGTAAAGGCTACTGGTGCCATCATCAGCGGTCCAATTCCCCTTCCCACCCACAAGCGTATCTACACCGTTAACCGCTCAACCTTCGTTAACAAGAAGGCTCGTGAGCAGTTCCAGCTGTCAGACTACAAGCGTCTGATCGACATCTACAGCTCTACTGCTAAGACTGTTGACGCGCTGATGAAGCTCGAGCTCCCCAGCGGTGTTGAGGTTGAGATCAAGGTATAGTAAATCCTTCTTCAAATCCATAATAGCGACGTAACCAGCAATGGTTGCGTCGTTTTTTAAAACAATGAAGCAAGTAAGACCTAAAAAGAACCTCGGTCAACATTTCCTTGTTGACCTGAACATTGCCAAGCGCATAGCCGATACGGTGGACGAGCCGTATGGCGACCTGCCTGTATTGGAGGTTGGCCCCGGCATGGGTGTGATGACGCAGTATCTGGTGACCAAGCCCCGTCCGCTGAAGGTGGTGGAGATTGACCGCGAGAGCGTTGCGTATCTGAAGGGGACGCTGTTTAAGGACAAGGGTCAGGACACCATCATCGAGGGCGACTTTCTGCGTATGGACCTCCGAGAGGTGTTCGCTGGCGGGCAGTTTGTGCTGACAGGCAATTATCCGTACGACATCTCGTCGCAGATATTCTTTAAGATGATTGACAATCGCGACCTCATTCCCTGCTGTACAGGCATGATTCAGCACGAGGTGGCCCTGCGAATCGCCTCACAGCCCGGTACGAAGGCCTACGGCATCCTGTCGGTGCTCATCCAGGCGTGGTACGATGTGGAATATCTGTTCATGGTGGATGAGACCGTCTTCAATCCCCCTCCCAAGGTCAAGAGTGCCGTCATCCGCATGACGCGTAACAATGTCGAAAGTCTGGGCTGTGACGAACAGCTGTTCAAGCGTGTCGTAAAGACGGCATTCAACCAGCGTCGCAAGATGCTGCGCGTCAGCCTGAAGCAGATGCTGTCCGACCAGCAGATGCCTTTCATTGCCGATTCTCCCTTCGCCATGCTGCGTCCAGAACAGCTGTCAATCGCCCAGTTTGTGGAGTTGACAAACCTTGTGGAGAAGGCCATTTCCGCCGCTGAATCCTAAGGCCGATTTTTCGGTGTGTTCGGACACAAACTGATTGTGTTCGCACACAATCGGTTGATTTGCATCAAGAAGAATGCAATTTTTTTCCAAAAACCATTCGCAATCCATTGTTGTTTGCGAAATAGTCCTTACCTTTGCAACGTCTTCAAGAGATAATTAGTTGTTTTAGGAAAAAGATTTTGGTTTTTAGGTAAATTTTCGACAATAGCGATTGGTTCGAATAAGGTAAAAAAAAGAAAGATTGAATTTAGGATAACGCGACGTCGTGAGACGCACTTTTTCATAGAATTAGGTTTTTAGTTATTGATAGTTAGGAAACTTCCCGCAAGTGCGAACTTGTGGGTCGTTTTTTTTATTGTCGTTGGATGTCTGCAGGCGGTGGATTTATCCCAGCGTAATCTTCTCCACCTCTACAGGTTCGTGTAGGAACAGCTGGGCTTGTTCCTTGAATTTCTCAGGATTCTCCGTCGTCATATATCGCACCTTGCCGCTTCGTGTGCAGCGCTGTTCTATCTCCGGGTGGCGCTCAAGGTAATCTTGCAGCGAGTTGGCCACGTATTCGCCCTGGGCGATGATACGGATGCCGCGAGGTATGTATTTGTGGATTTTGGGCAGCAGGAGCGGGTAGTGGGTGCAACCCAGTATGACGGTGTCGATGTCAGGATCCTGGCGCAACAGCTGGTCGATGCGCTTCTTCACGAAATAGTCGGCGCCCGGCGAGTCAGCCTCGTTATATTCCACTAGCGGCACCCAGAACGGACATGCCACACCCGTCACCTGAACGTCAGGAAACAGCTTTTGGATTTCCAGGTTGTACGACTCGCTCTTGATGGTTCCCTCGGTGGCAAAGATGCCCACGTGGCGCGTATGTGTCAGCGAACCGATGATTTCTGCCGTAGGCCGTATCACGCCCAGCACACGGCGGCTGGGGTCCAGTTTCGGCAGATCTTTCTGCTGGATGCTGCGCAGGGCCTTGGCTGAAGCCGTGTTACAGCCTAGGATAACCAGTTGGCAACCCTCCTCAAACATCCTGATGACGGCCTGGCGCGTGAATTCATACACCACGTCGAACGATCGTGTGCCGTAGGGCGTACGCGCGTTGTCGCCCAGATACAGGTAGTCGTACTGGGGCAACAGCTGTCGTATGCTATGCAGGATGGTCAGTCCGCCATATCCGCTGTCGAAAACGCCGATGGGTCCCTTTTTCATTCTGTCAGCATTTCTTTTACAGCCTTTGTGATGTCCTCTCCCATGGCAGGGTTCAGCCAAGGAGTGGCGTTGGCATCGGTATTCAGGATAAAGGCATAGCCGCGCTGCATGCCGATGGTCTTCACCGCCATATCAATCATCATCAGTATCACGTCCTTCTGCGTCTTTTCGGTGTCGTTCAACATCTGCAGACCCTCCTTCTTGAACGCGATGTTCTTGTCCAGCATCTCCTGCAGCTCGCTCTGGCGCTTCTGCAAGATGGTCTTGGGGAAATTCTTCTGGCCGTCCAGGAATTCTTCGTACTTCTTGTTGAAGTCGTCCTCCACGCGCTTCATCTCTGCCTCATATTGCTGGCGCATCGTGGCCATATCCTGTTGCATCTGGGCGTATTCCGGCATCGACTGCAGTACCGAGTCGATGCTCAGGTATCCGAACTTCAGTCCCGTATTTTCCGTTTGTGCATAGCCGCTCAGTCCCATCAGAACCATCACAGCTACAAGTATTACTTTCTTCATGCGTTTCGTTATTTTGTTGTTGTTAAATATTCATTGTTACGTTTCTTCCATCTCCGCATCCAGACGGTTGCTCCACAGGTATTTCTTCGTCTCATCGGCGGCCACCTTGCTCAATAACAGCAGGGCCACGAGGTTCGGAATAGCCATCAGCGCATTCATCGTGTCGGCAACATTCCAGATGATGTTGAGATTAACGACGCTGCCCACATAGACGGCGGCGATGTAGAGGATGCGGTAGGTATATTGCGCCTTCCCGCCTCGGAGGTAGTTCATGGCACTCGCGCCATAGTAGCACCACCCCAGAATGGTGCTGAAGGCGAAGGTCAGGATGCCGAAGCTCAGCAGGGGTCCACCGATGTAGGGAATCTTCGTGAAGGCTACCTTGGTCAGTGCTGCACCGTCGTCATAGCTGATGTCAGGGTAGGCGAGGACGCTCGATACCAACACCAGTCCCGTCATGGCGCAGATAACCACCGTATCCCAGAAAGTGCCGGTGCTCGAGACTAGCGCCTGGCGCACAGGGTTGCGCGTCCTGGCAGTAGCGGCAATGATAGGTGCCGAACCCAGTCCGCTTTCGTTCGAGAATAGTCCGCGGGCAATACCATAGCGCATTGCCATCATCACCGTCGTGCCCACGAAGCCGCCACCGGCAGCTTCGGGTTCGAAGGCCGATGCTACGATGAGTTTCACAGCCGGCCATACATAGCTGCTGTTGATGATGAGGATAATGATACACCCTACGACATAGAATACGGCCATGAAGGGAACCAGGAATCCACACACGCGAGCGATGGCCTTTACGCCGCCGATGACGACCGTTGCCGTCAGTGCGCACGCCACCGCACCCACGATACTGTCAGGAATGCCCCATGTCTCGTTGGCCAATAGCGCCATCGAATTGGCCTGCACCGTTGAACCGATGCCAAACGATGCCAGGACAGTGAAGATGGCAAAGAGCACGCCCAGCCACTTCATGTTCAGGCCGCGCTCCAGGGCGTACATCGGACCGCCATACGTGTGGCCGTCCTTGGCCTTCACGCGGTATTTCACCGCCAGCAAGCCCTCTGCATATTTCGTCGCAATGCCGAAGATACCCGTCAGCCAGCACCATAGTACCGCACCGGGGCCGCCCAGCGTCACCGCTGTCGCCACACCCACGATATTGCCTGTGCCGATAGTTGCCGCCAGTGCCGTTGCCAACGCGCCAAACTGGCTCACGTCGCCCTTCGCGTCGGGGTCTTTCTTCACCGACAATCGTATGGCCGTCAGCAGTTTACGCTGGGGAATGCGCAGTCGGAAGGTCAGAAACACATGCGTCCCTAACAACAGCACAATCATCGGCCATCCCCAAAGGAATTGACTCACCTGCGCAAAAAAGCTATCAATCACTTCCATTCGCTTGCAAAGTTACGAATAAGTGAGCAAAGTGCAAAAGAAATACGCATTATTCTTTGCTTTTTGCTTTTTTTTTCGTAATTTCGCAGCGTTAAGTTGAAACGAACGTAGAAATGTTGAATCATAAAAGTGGTGAAACTATGAAGAAAATGTTGTTGATCGTGATGGCGCTGGTGGGCGGAATGACCGCTGGGGCACAGGAAGTCGGAGAAATCTCAGACAGCGTGAAAGCCGGAATCCATTCCGATAATATCAAGGATGCCGTCAACACAGTGAAGGGAGCCTTCGAAACAAAAGTCGTCGAGGCTGCTAAGTTGGTAGGCACGTGGACTTACGTGGAGCCTGTCGTGATGCCGCTCAACAACAAGCTGCTGTCGAAAGCTGCCGGGTGGTTAGCCGACGACGAGCTCGAGAAAGTTTTGAGGGCGTATGTGGAAAAGGCGAATGTGACACCCGAAAACACCAGCATCACCTTCCGCAAGAACGGTACTTTCAGCCGTTCGACAGCCGGAAGGAAACAGCAGGGCGTCTGGATGGTCAACGGCGACAGACTGATGCTGGCCATCGACAACGTCCAGATAGCCGAACTGACCACCCATCTGGAGACCGACACCATGAAAATGGTCGTCGATGTGGCGCGTGTGATGAGTCTGCTACAAAGGGCTGGAGCCTTGTCTGACAGCAAGACCCACGACGCACTCATCAAGGTTGCCAAGCGCGTGAAGGGCGTAGGCGGCGGCTTCGTCATGGCCCGAAAGAAATCCACTGCGGCCTCCAAATCCTCCAGCCGTAAGTAAACAAAACAATAGAAATCAAAAAAATGCCTGAGGTGGAATCCCCAGGCATTTTTATTATAGAGATATTAAATGCTTGGTTCTTACTTCAGACCGAGCTTAGCCTTAACATCAGCAGTGACATCGGTAGAGAGGGTTGTGCTGATGTAAGGAACACCACCGGCGATGTCCATGATATAAACATAGCCGCCAGCCTGGCCTACAGCCTTGATGGCCTCGATAACCTTAGAGGTGATGGCCTGCATCTTCTCGTTCTGCTCCTTGGCGAGAGCCTGCTGGTTATCCTGATAGCTCTGCTGGATCTTGGTGTACATCTCCTGCAGTTCTGTCTCGCGGCGCTGCTTGATGTTTGCGGGCAGGGTAGCCTGCTCCTTCTCGTAAGCCTCGCTCTTCTTCTGGAGCTCCTCCTGCATTGACTTCAGGTCGGCTTCATACTGCTTGGTGAGAGCCTCGATGTCGGTACGAGCCTTGGTGAACTCAGGCATGGCCTGGATGATCTCCTGTGCGTTGACGTGACCGAACTTCTGTGCGTTGGCGGTGGTGAAACCGCAGATTGCGCAAATAGCGCAGATGATAAACTTTTTCATTGTTGTCTTGTTTTTTTTGTTATTATTATTTTCGTTATTTCGTTATTTCGGGATTCCGGTATTTCGTGATGACGGGATTTCGGGATTCCGTTATCTCGAATTAATTTGAGTAGCCCAATTTGGAGAGCACCTCGTTGGAGATGTCGATCTTTGGTGAGCCATAGATGATGCCTTGGTCGCTGGCGCGATCGAGGATGAGCTGATAGCCACGCAGGTCGGCAATATCCTTGATGGTGTTGTAGATTTCTTCCTGGATGGGCGTCATGAGTGCCGTACGCTTCTTGAAGAGCTCGCCCTGAGGACCGAAGTACTTCTTCTTGAGTTCTGCGGCTTCCTGCTCTTTAGCCACGATGGCATCCTGACGAGCTTTCTTCTGTTCCTGAGAGAGGAATACGACCTCGTTCTGATAGTTTTTATACAGTGTCTGTGCCTCGACCTGGAGTGCTTCGACCTCAGCCTGCCACTTCTTCGACACTTGGTTGAGCTGTTCGTTGGCGCGCTCGTAGGCAGGGATATTCTTGAAGATATATTCCATGTCGACGAGGGCGAACTTCTGGGCTTGCAGGGACAGGGTCGCTGCAAAAACCAAACCGGCTATCAATAGTAATCTTTTCATTGTTTTCTTTTTTTCGTTATTACGTTATTTCGTTATTCCGACATTTCGTTAGAACTCCTGTCCGAGGATGAAGTGGAACTGGCTGCCGCCCTTGGCTGAGTTGCCGTAGGCGCGGTCGAAACCGTAAGCCCAGTCGATACCCATCAGTCCAACCATCGGCAGGAAGATACGCACACCGAGACCAGCAGAGCGCTTGATGTCGAAGGGGTTGAAGTTGCGCGTCTGCGACCATGCATTACCGCCTTCGAGGAATCCGAGTCCGTAGATGGTGGTGTTGCCGAGCAGGAAGGGATAGCGCAATTCGAGGGTGAAGCGGTCGTAGGCATAGCCTGAGGCGCCGTAGGGCGTCAGTGAACCGTTCTCGTAACCGCGCAGTCCGATGGTTTCCTCCGCATAGCTGGTAGAATAGCCACTCATGCCGTCGCCACCCATATAGTATGTCTCGAAGGGCGACTTCTTGTCTTTGTTATAGGAGCCGAGGATTCCGAATTCGGCACGTGTCATGAGCACGAAACACTTCTGTCCGCCTGTGAGGGCAGTGAAGGTGCGGCTCTTGAACTTCCACTTGTGGTACTCAATCCAGCGGTATTTCTCCTGCAACTCAGCCTGATAGCGGTCGGCATTGGTGTTGTAGGTCTCGACGGTGGCCAGATTGGCGTAGTCCTTGCCGTCGAAGAGCGACCAGGGCGGCGTGAGTGTGACAGAAGCGATGAACTCTGAACCGCGACGTGGGAAGAGCTGGTTGTCGGTAGATGTACGTGCCAGCGTGATGCCGAGGTTGATGTTGTTACAGTTACCGTTGGAGATGAGGAAGTAGTTCCAGTCCTGCAGCATGTAACGCGTGTACGACAGCTGTGTGGAGAGCTGGAAGTAGTCGTCGGGCCAGCGCAGACGCTTACCCCATCCGACACTGATACCGATAAGTTTGATGAACTTGTCGTCGTCGTAGAGCGAGGTATAGTCGTAATAGCCTGTGTTGTAGGAACCATAACCACCCATGTAGTTGTAGTAGTTGTTCATCCAGGCTGAGTTACGATAGGTGCTCGAGATATCTGTCTGCTTCGAATAGAAGGCGCTGACGCTGAACGAGTTAGGACGCTTGCCACCAAACCATCCCGTGGAGTAGCCCGTAGAGAAGGAGTAGTAGTAGCTACCGTTGGACTGTGCCGAGAGCGACACTTGTTCACCGTCACCGATAGGCAGGAAGCCACGGTGCATCTTGTTTTTGCCAAAGAGGTTGCGCATGGAGAAGTTGGTGAGCTTGATACCCACGCGTCCGATGACACCCGTCTGTCCCCAACCCAGCGAGAACTCCAGCTGGTCGTTGGACTTCTGTTCGAGTTCCCAGTTGATATCGACGGTGCCGTCATCGTAGTTCGGCTTGATATCGGGGTTGACCTTTTCAGGGTCGAAGAAGCCCATAGAGGCGATTTCACGTGCAGAACGCTGGATGGCATCCTTCGAGAAGAGGTCGCCGGGCTTGGTACGCAACTCACGACGTACGACCTCCTCGTAGAGACGGTCGTTACCGTAGATGCGTACGTGGCTGATGTGTGCCTGCGTACCTTCCTGGATGCGCATCTCGAGGTCGATGGAGTCGCCAACGATGTTGACCTCCGTGGGTTCGAGGTTGTAGAACAGGTAACCATTGTTCCAATAGTAGTTACCTACGGCATCTTCGTCCTCAGAAAGGCGTTTCTTCATCTGTTTCTGATTGTAGACGTCGCCCTTCTTCATGCCCAGCGAACGGTCAAGATAGTCGCTGGTGACGACGGTGTTACCCACCCACGTGATGTTGCGCAGGTAGTAGCGCTGGCCTTCGTCGACCTTGACGAAGACGTTGACGTGGTTTTCGTCGACGGTCCATACGGAGTCCTCCAGGATGGTTGCGTCGCGATAGCCCAGCTCGTTGTATTTATCGATGAGGGCCTGCTTGGCCTCTTCGTAACGTTCAGGGGTATACTTCTTGGCCTTAAAGAAATTGCGGAACTTGCCCGCCTCGTTGATTTTACCAAAGGCACTCTTCTTGAACATGTTACCCTTGATCTTGCTGTCGGAGAGCTGGTCGTTGCCTTCGAAAATGATCTTGCGCACCTTCATCTTCGCCTTTTTGTCAACGTTGACGTCGAGGATAACCTCGTTCTTGCTGGTGACGTCGTCGCGCTGGATAATCTCGATCTCGGCATTGTTATAGCCTTTGTCGTCGAAGTATTTCTTTGCCAGAATCTTCGCACGGTCAATCATGTTGGGCGTAATCTGTGAACCACGTATGATGCCCAGTTTCGAATCCATGTCCTCACGCTCGGACTTCTTCAGACCGTTGTAGTTGATGGCGCTGACACGCGGACGGGTGGTCAGATGGACGCAGAGGTACACCTTGTTGCCCACGAGGGAGTCGGCCGTGATAGCGACTTTCGAGAAGAGTCCGTTTCTCCAATAGCGCTTAATGGCTTCGGTGATTTCTGAGCCAGGCACCTCTATGACCTGTCCGACGGAGAGTCCTGAGAGTCCCAGCAGTACGTAGTCCTCGTATCCCTCGACGCCCTTGACGGTGAGTCCGCCTATCTCGCACTGGCGTGGTGTGCCGGCATACGAGATGTCAGGGTTGACGATGACGTCCTGTGCGTTTGTGCATAAAGGTAAAAAGGTGAAAAGGTAAAAAGGTAAAACACCTTTTACCATTACCTTCAACCATTTTGTAATTGCTTCTATATTCACTTTTGCTTTTTACTTTTTTACCCTTTTACTTGATTACTTTTCTTCGGCCTCCACCTGTGCTTCTGTCTTGCCGAAACGGCGCTGGCGGCTCTGATAGCTCTCGATAGCCTTGTGCAGGCATGCCTCGTCGAAGTCGGGCCAGTAGGTGTCGCAGAAGTACAACTCAGAATAGGCTATCTGCCACAGCATATAGTTGGAGATGCGCAGTTCGCCACCCGTACGGATGAGCAGCTCGGGATCGGGCATGAAGTTCGTCCACAGACGCTCGTCAACGGATTTTTCGTCGATGTCCTCGACGTTCATCTTTCCGTCCTTCACCTCTTGCGCAATATTGCGAATGGCATTGACCATTTCGAGTTTCGACGAGTAGCTCAGTGCCACGACCATTGTCATCTTGTCGTTCTTCGCCGTGTGCTCCTCGGTCTCGTGCAACTTACGGCGTACATTGTCAGGAATGCGCGACAGGTCGCCGATCACGCGGAAACGAACGTTATTCTTCATGAATATTTCGTCCTCCAGCGAGGTGAGTACCAGACCCATGAGAGCCGCCACCTCGTCAGACGGACGGTTCCAGTTCTCCGTCGAGAAAGTGTATAGGGTGAGGAACTTCACGCCCAGGCGCGTACACTCTGAGGTGATAGTTCGTACTGCGTCAACGCCGGCTTTATGGCCGAAGCTGCGATCTTGTCCACGCTCGGTGGCCCAGCGTCCGTTGCCGTCCATGATGATGGCAATGTGCTGTGGTATGTTGTTAGTCTCTATCATTGTGACACGTTTTACATTTTGCCCATAAATCATACGTGACTGACACGCGGAGCTGACTATAGCAGTCAGTGTTCTTAAACAGTCCGCCGCTCGTGATGCCATAGGGGTCCTTCACCCCGTCAAGCATATCGCTGGTGGTGAAGTGGATGGTCCATTCCACACCCAGATTCAGACGGTCAGCCATTTTATATTTCACGCCACCTCCAAGTGGCAGGTTGAATGCGACTTCGGTCTTGTCGGCCGTGTCGGCTTTGGCGACGGTGGCACCCATACCTATATATATATAAGGTGTAAGGCGCTTGGCACCGCGATACTCCTGTCCTGTTCCGTATGGCCAGAAGTTGTATTCATATCTCAGTCCGACGTCGACCAGATTGGTCTTGAAGGAATAGTCCTTCACTATCGAGTCGGGATAGTAGGTCTTCTCGTTGCTCGACGAGCCTTTCAGCTTGCCGTAGCTTACATTCAGGGCCAGTGCCTGACGAGGATCGATGCGATATTTCGCCAGCAGAGAGCCCATGGGCTGCATGTCGCGGAAGATGTTGCTGTTGAAATCGCCCAGATAGGTTACGGCTCCGATGCCACCACCTACTTCCAAGCGGTATTCCGGCTCCGTCTGAGCCTGCACGCTGACGGTCATCATCAGCAGAAGCATCCAGCAACCTATCGCCCTCTTCATCTCTTACCTCTTACTTCTCACTTCTCACCTCTTACCTCTACTCATACTTCCATAGCAGTGTATTCAGCAGACCGCGCCATACTTCGCCAGTAGTCTGACCCTGGAGCCACAGATACCAACCGTCGCTCACCATATTCACACTCGGATGTTCGGCTGACAGTTCTTTCATGGCTGGAATGGTACACAGTGAACTCTTTTTCCACGTAATGCCGTAGTCACGGCTTTCGTAGATGCAGCTATAGGGCGTGGCCGTAGAGCCGCCCAAGCCCTTGCCGCCAATGGCGAGAATGCGGTCATCATATTCGGCCACCTGCAAATGCTCCAGACGGGGCAGTGCATAGCGCTCGTCGCGCATCTGCCCCATGTATGTCCAGCGGCCCTTAGGCGCATAGGGACTGTTGTCGACAATCTTACGCCAGACCATAGCGACGGGCTCCTGTGGATAGTCCTCGACGGAACGGTTGCCAACGAGTATCACGTAGTCTGTATTCTCGGCCACCTCGTCATAATAGAACGATGTCAGTGAGAGGTCTTGTGTAGGCAATAGCGCGCTGCTTTCGTCGAGCAAGTCTTCTTCCCACGTGGAACCATCCTTCTGACATACCATCAGCTTGTTGTCATTGGAAAGGGCATAGATCTCTTTGCTGCTTTCGCCCAGAATCTGCTTGATGCCTTCCATGGGTACGTCGGGCAACTGTTTTGTGGGATAGCTGGCGGCAGACTCCTCTTCCCAGTAGAATGTCGGTTTCTCACTGTGGACATTGACGCGGACGGTATATTTTGACACGCCGGTGCCGTCGCTGGACAATACCCAGATGATGCGCGGCTGTGTGAAGTCAATGCTGTCGGCGGACGAATAGTATATCAGTGAATCTTCGTCTTCTATGCTTTGTATCAGGGCCAGTCCGTTGTTCTTTGTCGTCAGCGTTACGAGTACACGATTGAGGTCTGTGCCGACGGGTAAGGAATCGGTGTTGTAAATCTCGTGCTTCACCTGGTCGATGTGGAATGCATAGTTGGAGCCCGTGATAGTCGTTGCCACAATAGTATCCCTGCCGTCGCTGGTGGTGCTTGCCACGTTACATGTCAGCGTCCCCAGCGAAAAACTGGTGATGGCCGCATCGCTGTAATAGGTCACATCATTATTACTGCCTTTCAGGCACGAAGCCGTCAGACAGATTACGGACAACAGTATAATTAGAGTCTTTATTTGTCTCATGAGTCTGTTTGAATTCAAATTTGGGTGCAAATTTACGCACATTTTGGCAAATATGAGCATTTTTCGCGCATTTATTAAGTAAAATATATTATAATAAAGCATATTTTAGGTTTTCATAACAAAAGAGCGTGGTATGAATCACTCACTCCACGCTCCTTTTCAACGGATGTCGGTATGAATTAATGTTATCACACTCAGTATGGTAAGCACCAATACAATAGCCAACATGACCGTTGTTTGAAAATCTAATAACATAATCTAATCTTTACCTTAAAATCTTATAAACTACTAACCTAATGAATAAACGTATGCAATCTTCTCGATTGCCGCTGCAAAGGTAAGTCTTTTAGTTCATAGTTCATAGTTCATAGTTCATAATTTGAAGAAAATACAGAGATTTTTGACCTGCATCAAAAAAAGTTGGCCACGCTTTCAGCGCAGCCAACTATGAATTATGAACTCTTAATTATGAACTAATTAGAGCTTAGGACCTGCAGCGACAAGTGCCTTACCAGCCTCGTTACCCTCGTACTTCTTGAAGTTCTTGATGAAGCGGCCAGCCAGATCCTCAGCCTTCTTGTTCCACTCAGCTGCATCAGCATAAGTGTCGCGAGGATCGAGGATGTTGGTGTCAACGCCCTCCAGCTCTGTGGGAACCTCGAAGTCGAAGTAAGGAATCTTCTTCGTGGGAGCCTTCAGAATAGCGCCACCGAGGATAGCGTCGATGATACCACGAGTATCGCGGATAGAGATACGCTTGCCGGTTCCGTTCCAACCAGTGTTGACGAGATAAGCCTTAGCACCGCTCTTCTCCATCTTCTTCACGAGCTCCTCAGCATACTTTGTGGGGTGCAGCTCGAGGAATGCCTGGCCGAAGCAAGCAGAGAAGGTAGGAGTGGGCTCTGTGATACCACGCTCTGTACCAGCCAGCTTAGCTGTGAAACCAGAGAGGAAGTAGTACTTCGTCTGCTCAGGAGTCAGGATAGATACTGGGGGCAGTACGCCGAATGCGTCAGCTGACAGGAAGATAACGTTCTTAGCGTCAGGACCAGCACTCTTCTTGTTCACCTTCTGGGCAATCTTCTCAATGTGGTTGATAGGATAGCTTACGCGGGTGTTCTCAGTTACGCTCTTGTCAGCGAAGTCAATCTTGCCGTTAGCGTCAACGGTGACGTTCTCCAGCAGGGCGTCGCGACGGATAGCATTGTAGATGTCGGGCTCGCTCTCCTTGTCGAGGTTGATAACCTTGGCGTAGCAGCCACCCTCGAAGTTGAACACACCCTCGTCGTCCCATCCGTGCTCGTCGTCACCAATCAGCAGACGCTTCGGATCGGTAGACAGCGTGGTCTTACCTGTACCAGACAGACCGAAGAAGATAGCGGTGTTCTTACCCTCCATATCGGTGTTGGCAGAGCAGTGCATAGAAGCGATACCCTGCAGG
>JBGUIA010000054.1:0-10451 GCA_045112595.1 Prevotella sp.
TCTATCGTTTCATTCCTGGCATCTCGCCGAGTGAGGGTCTCTTTGTTTGCGTTCTGCGCAAAGGAAACGGTCCAGCAGTTTCCACGGAGCAAGCTGAAAATTCCCACGCTGGGAACAAACGATTCCCACGGAGGGAACAATCCATTCCCACGCTGGGAACAATTCCTTTGCACGTAGATGGTCCTCAGGTTGAGCTAACCTATCAGCAGGCAATGGCCTACCTACGCCATGAAGCACTCGTATTTCCTGAGGAAACACCACGCGGATTGGTCAACGTCGCCTTCCAGGGTTTCCCCCTTGGCCCTGCCAAAAACATCGGCTCGCGCGCCAACAACCTCTACCCCAAAGAATGGAAAATCAAAACGACACATATACCCAACGATTACGAACCCATACTTAAACGATTATGAAACAATACTTAGACATATTGAACCGCATCCTCACAGAAGGAACGGAGAAGGGCGACCGCACAGGCACAGGTACCATCAGCATTTTTGGCACCCAGAGCCGTTATAACCTCGACGACGGATTCCCCCTGTTGACAACGAAGAAACTGCACCTAAAGAGTATCATTTACGAGTTGCTTTGGTTCCTGAATGGCGACACGAATGTAAAGTACTTGCAGGAGCACGGTGTGCGCATCTGGAACGAATGGGCTGACGAGAACGGCGAACTGGGGCCTGTTTATGGCCACCAATGGCGCTCGTGGCCTGACTACAACGGAGGCGTGATAGACCAGATTCAGTACGTCGTCGACCAGTTGAAGACCAATCCCAATTCGCGTCGCATGATTGTTTCCGCGTGGAATGTCGCTGAGGTCAACAAGATGGCATTGCCCCCTTGTCACACCATTTTCCAGTTCTACGTCGCTGGTGACCGCTTGTCGTTGCAACTCTACCAGCGCTCTGCAGATACATTCTTAGGTGTGCCGTTTAATATTGCCTCGTACGCGCTGTTGTTGCAGATGATGGCGCAGGTGACAGGCTTCAAACCAGGTGACTTTATCCACACGACAGGCGATACGCACCTTTACCTGAACCACATCGAACAGGCTAAGTTGCAGCTCACCCGCGAGCCTCGTCCCCTGCCCACGATGAAGATTAATCCTGACGTCAAGAGCATCTTCGACTTCCACTACGAGGACTTCGAACTCGTTGGTTACGACCCACATCCACATATCAAAGCGGAAGTAAGCGTATGATTACTATAATTGCTGCGGTGGCGAAGAATCGCGCCATTGGTTTCGAGAACAAACTGATTTACTGGTTGCCCAACGACCTGAAACGCTTCAAGGCGCTGACAACGGGGCATACAATTGTGATGGGACGAAAGACGTTTGAGTCACTTCCGAAAGGTGCCCTGCCCAATCGCAGAAACGTGGTACTGAGCCGTACAACCAAGGAACTGACTGGCTGTGACGTTTACCCCTCGCTGGAGAAAGCATTGAAGAGTTGCAAGCCTGACGAGGACATCTACATCATAGGTGGAGCACGTGTCTACGAACAGGCATTACCCTTTGCTGACCGTTTGTGTCTGACGGAAGTTGACGACACACCAAAGGAGGCTGACGCTTTCTTCCCAGACTACAGCGACTGGCAGATAGCCCAGAAAGAAGTGCACGAGAAGGACGAGAGGCACGCCTTCAATTATGCTTTTGTGGATTACGTGAGAACGTCGCAGAATAGTTGATGTTCAGCGCCCCAACCTTGCGCAGCTCTTGCTTTACATCATTGATAAGGCCCATCTCGGTATTCCTGTCGGCTCGGATGGAAACAACCATATGCTGGCGCACGTCCTCAGGCATTCTGTCACGTTCCCTTTTCACGGCATCTCCCAACTGAGACAATGCCACAATGCGCTTGTTCACCTGGATGCATGTCTCGTCGCTGGTCACATTACCCTGTTGGTCAACGCGCTTTCCAATAAAGAGGTACACCAAACCCGACTGGTGTGCCTTTTCTATTTCTGAGCCTTGCGGAATCTGATATTGCACCTTAGGTTTCACATCCCTCATGTGAGTGACAATCATGAAGAAAAACAGGACCGTGAAAATCAGGTCGGGCATTGCTGCCAGATTCAGTCCTGGGACCTCACGATTCTCTGTTGGGCGAAACCTACTCATTTCTCTAAACTCTAAACGCTAAACTCTAAACTATTCCGTTATTCCTTCGCTAATGCGTTGTGGGTAGCGCTGTTTGATGGCCTCCTGTTGCGACTCAGTACATTGGCTGAACGCACAGCCATATTTCTGACGAGCCATCTTGTCACGCAACGAACGATAGGCTGCAACCACCGCGTTCTGCATCTCGAAATAGGCATCATAACTGGTTTTGCGGTCAGTCTGTACGGCAAGGATATACCTGTCAGTCTGTCGCGAGACCACAAACGATTCCACCTGTTGCTGCAACTGTGCCAGCGTTACCGTCTTGTCGTCGCAATACAGCACATCGTTTTCGTCCAAACGAATCTGCAACACATTGCTGCGGTTGATGTCCATCTGCTCCTGTTGTTCTTCCATAGGCGAGAGGTTACGCGCCAATCCCTTGTCACTATCCATCGACGAAGTGACCAGGAAAAACACCAACAGCATAAACGAAATGTCAGCTGTCGACGTCGTATTGAGTTCAGGAACCTCCCTGTGTTTCTGTTTCCAACGGAACATCTTACTACCTACCTCTTACTTCTTACCTCTTCCCTCTTACTTCTTATTGTTCAGCCAATAGGAACGCACGGCAGAGACAATAGTAGCCACAATGGCCACACCCACTACGATATACATCAGCCAAAGCATCACTTCAGCCAAAAGAAAACCACCTGCTTCAGCCATTGTTGCGCATCTTTAATTGGGTTATTGAATCCATGAGGATAATGGCGCCTTCCTCCATTTGCGAAGTCAGGTGCTCAATCTTCGAGAGAATATAGTTGTAGAAGAACTGCAGCACGATAGCCACAATGATACCGAAGATGGTGGTAATCAGCGCCACCTTCATACCTGCTGCCACAATCGTCGGACTGATGTCACCTGCTGTCTGGATGCGGTCGAAGGCCATCACCATACCAATCACAGTTCCCAAGAATCCCAGCGAGGGTGCAACGGCAATGAACAGGCGAATCCACGTACATCCCTTCTCCATCTTCGAGATCTGCACGGTACCAAAGTTCGTCAACTGGCGGTCAATCTGCTCCAAGGGTTCCTTGATGTGCAACAAGCCTTGATAACAGATGGAAGCCACAGGGCCACGTGTATTGCGACAGAGGTCCTTTGCTCCTTCCGTGTCGTTCTGCTGCAACTTCGCATCCACATCACGCATCAGTTTCCTGGTATCCACCTCCGACAGCGTCAGATAGATGATACGCTCGATACAGAAAGCCAGACCCAGCACCAACGCAAGAGCCACCAGCGACATAAAAGCTGCCGAGCCCTCGATAAACTTCCGTTTCAACTGCTTGTGGAGTCCGCCACCCTCTTCTGCCGCCTCTGCATCAGGATCACCCAATTCTGCATCCAAAGCAGCCATAGCGGAGTCTGCCACAAAGACCGTCGAGTCTTCCGAGGTCAACATCTCTGTTGTATCCATCGGTTCCTCGTCCTGTGCTTGCACGCGCTGAACACAAGCCAGCGAACCAATTATTGCCAATAGTGCAATCAGTTTCTTCATATTTCTACTTCTCTATTTTCAGTTCTCTATGATTTACGGGCGGCAAAATTAAGCATATTTTTTGAGATACGCAAATAAGCGCTCTTAAATCTTATTAAAGTATTCAAACCATCTGTTGCAACAACTCTACGGCAGACGCTACTGTAGGGATGTTCGCAATGACCATCGAGCGCTTGCCATTCACCTCGCGGAAGTTGCAGCGACGGGGATTCTGGGCCACAAACGACAGGATGTGGTCGAAAGCCTCACTCCGATAGAAAGGACTGTCGGCATTAGACACGAAGAACAACGTCATGCGTCCTTGTTTCAGCACCACCTTCTCACAACCCAACGATTTGCCCATTCTGCGCAGGGGCACGACACGCATCAGTTCTGCACCGACTTCTGGTGTAGGACCAAAGCGGTCAACCAACCGTTTGCCATAAGCAGCCAACTGTTCGTCAGTCTGCAGGCCATCCAGTTCGCGATAGAGCAGCATGCGTTCTGAGTCGCTGGGCACGTATTGGTCAGGGAAGTACATCTCCAGGTCGCTCTCGAGGGTACAGTCAGCCACAAAGTCGCCTGCTGCAAGCTCACGCTCGCTCCTGACATCAGACTTCTTGCCTTTGACCTCCACTTCTTCGTTTCTCAGTTCCACCACAGCCTGGTTCAGAATCTTCACATAGGTCTCATAACCTAAGTCAGCTATGAAACCACTCTGCTCAGCACCAAGCAGGTTGCCAGCACCGCGGATGTCCAAATCCTGCATGGCAATATGGATGCCGGAACCTAAGTCGCTGAACTGTTCCAACGCTTCCAGTCGGCGACGGCTCTCCACAGGTAAGGCAGCCAAAGGAGGTGCCAACAGATAGCAGAACGCCTTCCTGTTGCCTCGTCCCACACGACCTCGCATCTGGTGGAGGTCTGAGAGTCCGAAGTGGTGGGCTCCGTTGATGATGATGGTGTTGGCATTGGGAATGTCGATACCGTTCTCCACAATGGTCGTCGAGAGCAGCACGTCGTAATCGTAGTTCTGGAAGTCGAAGATAATCTTTTCCAGTTCCTCAGGCTTCATCTGTCCGTGACCAACAGCAATGCGGGCATCAGGCACATACTTCTGAATCATTTCCTTGATACGCTTCAGGTCATTGATGCGCGGATTGACAAAATATACCTGTCCGTTACGCGACATCTCAAAATTGATGGCATCTGCAATAATCTCTGCGCCAAAAGTGTGTATCTCCGTCTGGATGGGATAGCGGTTGGGCGGAGGTGTCTGGATGATGCTCAGGTCGCGGGCTCCAACCAGCGAGAATTGCAACGTCCTGGGGATAGGTGTTGCACTCATCGTCAGCGTGTCGACGTTGGTTTTCATCTGGCGCAGCTTCTCCTTTGTCGAGACGCCAAACTTCTGCTCTTCATCTATAATGAGCAGCCCCAAGTCTTTGAATTTCACGTTCTTACCAATCAGCTTGTGGGTACCTATCAGGATATCTATCTTGCCGTCAGCCAGGTCTTTCAGGATGGCTGTCGTCTGCTTGGCACTACGGGCTCGCGAGAGATATTCCACCCTGACGGGCAGGTCCTTCAAACGACCTGAGAAGGTATGGAAATGCTGATAGGCCAACACCGTTGTCGGCACCAACACAGCCACCTGTTTCGAGTCGCAGGCTGCCTTGAACGCTGCTCGCACAGCAACTTCGGTCTTACCAAAACCCACGTCGCCACACACCAGTCTATCCATGGGCCGGGCTTGTTCCATATCGGCCTTCACGTCATTCGTAGCCTTCAACTGGTCGGGGGTGTCCTCATACAGGAATCCTGCCTCCAGTTCGTGTTGCAGGAAGGAGTCTGGCGAGAAGGCAAAACCCTTTTGTTTCCTGCGGGCGGCATATAGTTGAATCAGGTCGCGGGCAATATCCTTCAGTTTCTGCTTGGTGCGCTCCTTCATGCGCTCCCATTGGCCCGTTCCCAGATGCGAAAGGCGTGGAGGATCGCCACCATCCTGCGCCTTATACTTCGACACCTTATACAACGAATGAATGGACACATAGATGGTTCCACCACCGTCGTACTGTATCTTGATCATCTCCTGATAACCGTCACCCTGAGGCATGCGCACCAGTCCGCCAAAGCGTCCGATACCATGATCGATGTGTACGACATAGTCACCTGGCTCAAACTGCTGGATTTCCTTCAGCGTCAGTGCCACCTTGCCACCTCGGGCCTTGTCCGAACGGAGGTTATACTTATGGAAACGGTCGAAAATCTGGTGGTCAGTAAACACACAGAGCTTGCGGTCGGAGTCCACAAAACCAGCATGGAGGGTCTTTTGGATGGGCTCGAAGGTGATAGCGGAAGCTGAATTTCCGCTCGCTGGTTTCATCTCTGCGAAGATATCCTTCAGTCGCTCCAGCTGTTTGCCGCTGTCTGCCAGTATATAGAGCTGATAGCCGTCAGCCAGATACTGCTCCAGCGACTGCTGCAACAGTTCGAAGTTCTTGTGGAACTGGGGCTGGGGCGCAATATGGAAGGAGAGCGTGGCATCAGGGGTAAACGAGGGATGATTGCCCATCTCTACACGGCGGAAACGCAGGATGTCACTACTGAACTGCGCACCGCTGACCAACTGCATCTCGCGCTGCATCTCCATCCTGACTTCCTTTTCCTCCATCTCGGTGGCACTCTCAAGGCGCTCTGTCAGAGCCTGTTGCGAGAAACCTTCCTGATAGGTCCGTTCCACCACGTCCTGCACATACTGGAAGTCCTTAGCCACCATCAACACATCATCTGGCAGGAACGACAGCAGCGGCATTTTCTCTTCCACGACGCTTAACTCAGGGACTATCTCAACCTGTTCACGCATACTCTTCGACAACTGCGTGTCAACCTCAAACGTGCGGATGGAGTCTATGTCGTCGCCAAACAGGTCGATACGGAAAGGCAGTTCGCTGCTAAAGCTATAGATGTCCAGAATGCTGCCGCGAAGGGCAAACTGACCGGGTTCATAGACGTAGTCAACCTCATGGAAACCCAGTTCGCGCAGGAAATCCGTCACGTCGTCAACGGATATGGCTTCACCCTTACGCAACACCAGCGTCTTGTCACTCAGCTGTTTCTTCGACACCACCAGCTCTGCCAAAGCCTCCGGATAACTGACGATGAACAATGGGGACTGTCCCATCTGTGATAGTTTACTGAGCACTTCCGTCCTCAATATTTCGTTGGCTGCATCGCGCTGACCATACTTAATGGCCCGGCGATAGCTGGAAGGGAAAAACAGCACCCGCTCCTCCCCTAACATCTGCACCAAGTCGTGGTAGAAATACCCCGCGTCATCACCATCCTGCATCACAAATAGTGTGGTCAATTTGGTTTTTGACGCACCCTTCTCCATTATCGCTGAAAATACCACCGGAGCTGACGAACACATCAGTCCCTCGAGGAAAACAGTCTTCACCGACTTCTTCTTCAACGTCTCTCCCAAGGCCTTTACCTGTGGCGACTGCGCATATAATTTTAGCAGGTCCTGAATTTTCATTCCGCGAAGGTACGAAAAAAAAGTGAGCTGACCAAAGGAAATATCTTTTTTTAATACTCCAAAAGAAATTTCAATTACTCCAAGAGTATTTTCAATTTCTCCGAAAGTATTAACGCTGGGTTATTTGCTCGCCCTTGGAGAGAGGCTCTGAGCCCAATCCTTCAGTCTTGCAATCTGGACTCCCTTGCAAGCCGTTGTTCCCGCAAGCGCCTGAACTGACTCAAGCACGCTTCGTGCGAAATCGGATGCTGCTGCCAGGAAGCTACCGACTTCATTTTCTCTTCCGTCACCCTGCGGTGATAATTGTTGAGAATTATCTCCATTCATTATTATCTTTATGTTTTGCGATGCAAAGATAGGAAGAAAATCCCAAACTTCCAAACTTTTCAGTCAAAACCTGTCAAAATAACTACCCCACAAGTATAAATAGCCCACCATTATTGTGTGTGTGCCTATAGTTTAGCAAGTTTAGATGTTTAGAAGTTTAGATGTTTAGAAGTTTAGATTTTGGTATATATGTAAATATAAAAATTAAAATTTTATTCTTTTTTACTATAAATCCTAAATATCTAAACTTCTAAACTTCAAAAGTTCTCATTTTCCCAAAAACAAAAAAGTCGGAGAAGATGATTACCTTCTCCGACTCCAATGTTTTTTGTGTCTGTTATTTATCTTCAAATCATTTGACTAATACTTTTTGTCCGTCTATAATGTTGATACCCTTTTGTGGCGAGGACAGTTTCTGTCCTCTCACATTGTAGATAATGCCCTTTTCCACGCCGTTCGTCCTGATATTCTTGATGTCAGACGTATTTACATTAACAGCAAATGTTGCATTCTGATGTTGGTGGCTGACGGCATCTGCCGCGGAAGAACGAACTGTAAAGAGATTCCCGTTTCCGCTCGTAGCATCGTTAGCAAAGATTACAGGAATGGTCAGCAATGTACCGTTGCTGAGTTTCTTAAAATCCATGCTAAAGATCACGAAAAGATAATTGCCGTTATCCATTCTGCTGACTCTCAGCGTATGGTTCGAAGCGGCACTGCCAAGTGCACATTCGCCCTCGTTGATGGTCACATTGTCTGGCAGCGACAGATTGAACTGCATGGCCGTAGCCGATGTGGCATCCGACAGACTGACGGTCAGCGTCTTCTGTTCGCCCGCTGTCGCCTCAACCGACGCTACCGAAAGCGTCTGGGCGTTTGCACTTCCAATAAATGTCAGTAGCCCAATGACGATTTTTAGTATTCTTATATTCATAGCTTTTCTTCTTTATTTTTTGAATACTCCATTTACTGCTATCGCCATTCCTGCGCCGGTAAATAAATCATATTGAATACCACTTATTGTTATTTGTGATTTAGTATATGCCGCTACATCTGGTACTGCGCCAGTTGAATCATATGCTTGGAAATTATATGAATGTGGTATTGCTATATACCATACTGCTGGCGGAATTTGCATATCTGTATTTACTGATATTTCTGCTGGCTCAGAAGTAAGTAATGTCCATTTGTTATTTCCTGTGTTTTCATCAGGGTTATTCGGGTCAGTTGGTGGTATAACCCCTACATACCAATAGTATTTTGTCTCGCCACCTGTTCCACCGCCATTCTTCATAATGTCGATAATGGCATTGATGTCGGCAATGTCAACCACACCGTCTTCATTTACGTCACCCTTAATAGGTGTTCCGCCACTTTGTGCATTTGCACTTACACTAAACAGCATCAAAAATGCTGCCAGTAAAAATACGATTTTTTCTTTCATACGTTTTTGTTTTTACGTTTGTTACTATTTATGTTATAAGTTTTAAATGATTTGCTTGAAGCACACAAAAAGAAAACGTGGACAAGTACTTCGTCTACGTTGTTCAGGTATCGGCAAACACCTAGTTTCTTAAACGAGTAAAAGCCCACGCCTTACGACGTGAACTCCGACTTCAGTTCTTGAAACTGTTTGAGAAATTTTGCCGATTTCGAACAACAAGAATCTAAAAGCGGATATTCATCCTATATGTCCGTGTTATATTTTTTTTCAGCCCATAGGCATCATCGTTTTTAGGGTTCAACAATTGTTTAGATCTATACTTGCACTCCAGTGCGCATGACCTCACGGTAAATGGGTGTGTCCTCGTCACTTTCCAAGAGAATCGGCTCGATGTAGCAACTGATATTGCGAGTGGCACGGCCAAGGGATACTGCTGTGTCCCACCATTTGCTTCTGTCGGCTTTTGGCACGATGACAGCAACGTCGATATCACTCCACTCGTTAGGGCAGTCCTTGGCGTATGAACCAAACATCATCACCTTCATCGCCGGGTCGAAACTCGGGGCGATGGCCTCTTTGTAGCGGCGTACCAATTCCAAGGCGAACTCTTTTGGCAGAATCCCCTGAATAGTATCGGGCGTAAAGGCCACAGGGTCTATAACTTTTCTTTCAGCTTTTCGAGTATCCATGCGTGAAATTGTTTGGTTTGTTCTATTATTACAGCAGTGGTCTCACAATTGAGCGTGCGAGCAATGTCATCTTTATATTCCTGATAGCGAGCCTCAATGTTCATCTGCTTGATGCCCTCAAGGAAGTCCTTCTGCTCATCGCTCATCTTCGTATAAAGGCCACACCCTTTAGCTATTCGCCCATGCTATATTGAGCCAGTATCGCACTTTTTCTTCTTGTGTCATAAATATTTTGCTGTTTCTGCCGCAAAGATACGAATAAGTGAGCAAAAAAACAAATTTTCATTTGATTTTTTTCGAACGAGAGTATTTTCACCAAGGGTGAAAGATAGGCATTAATTTCGAAAGTTCCAAACTTTCTTCTACTTTTTTACAAAAGTACGAGCGACTTTTGTAGAAAGAGCTTGAGAAAACGAAAGGTTCGTTGATGCTTTTTGACAAATATTAATTTAACCCCAAAATATTGTGACACTGATTGAAATCTAGCGTGCGAGGTAGATAAGGATATAAGAAACCTTGGGGATGTCTCTAAATACAGGCATTAACGGATATTTCACCTCTTTAGTTCCAAGAAAACCTTGCCATAGGGTTGCTCCCATTCTGCTCTAGGGTTGCTCTAAGGATGTTCCGAGTTGGGAACGACAATAAGAACGGGATGAGCGAAAAACCGAATATATTTAACGAAATTAAC
Organism: Prevotella sp.; assembly: GCA_045112595.1. Classification (GTDB taxonomy): domain Bacteria; phylum Bacteroidota; class Bacteroidia; order Bacteroidales; family Bacteroidaceae; genus Prevotella. The sequence continues at coordinate 10,331 of JBGUIA010000054.1, forward strand.
GATTTCGTCTGACGTTAGTGGGTAGTTGAAGGGAAAGAGTGCCGTGCAAACAGGGAGAAAGTGCCTATGTAAAAGGGAGCGAATGCCTAGGTAAGCGGATTCGGGCGGCCGCCCGAATTAA
>JBGUIA010000055.1:0-5073 GCA_045112595.1 Prevotella sp.
TGGTGGGACGAGGAACCTGGCACCATCAGCGGACACCTCTACCAGCAGAACGCCCTGCGTGACGCCTTCGTGGCAGCACTCTCGTTGAATGTGTTCCATAAATACACCGACCGCGTGAAGATGGCGAATATTGCTCAGATTGTGAACGTGCTGCAGTCGATGATTCTGACCGACCAAGAAGGTACTGGCCACATGGTGCTCACGCCGACCTACCACGTCTTCGAGATGTACACTCCATTCCAGGAGGCTACCTATCTCCCACTCGACCTCGAGAGCGAGACCATGCAGGTGAGCAAGGCCTATTTCAAGGAGAAAGAAGGTGCGAAGGATGCCGGCTATCGTCCCTGTCCCATGCTTTCTGCCTCGGCTGCGAAGACCACCGACGGCAGCATCGTCCTCGCCGTCACCAATGTCTCGTTGGACAAGGACCAGACCATCGATTTCACCCTGGAAGGCTATGCTGCGAAGACTGTCAGCGGTCGCATCCTCACCTCGAAGAATGTGGCTGACTTCAACGACTTCCAGCATCCCAACGTCGTTGCTCCTGCCGACTTCAAGGATGCAAAGCTGAAGAAAGGCGTGCTCACGGTGAAAGTACCGGCAAAATCCATCGTCGTACTCAACATCCGGTAGTCGCAGAAACAATAAGGGGGTAAGCGAGTTGCTTACCCCTTTTTTATTTGATTATATTTTCAGGATTTTCTTCTTGAACAAATAGAACATCAAGAACGGTGTCGTAAAGCCGATGATGCTGCCCACACACACATCCGATATGAAGTGTTGGGACAGATAGACACGTGAGTATGCGCCCAAAGCTGCCAGCACCAGCAGCACCAACAACGACGCGTAAAACAGCAACCGCGACCGGAGGTTGTATGCTTTATTCTTCTGGCTGTAGTGACATGCCAGGATAATGACACAGCACGTGCAGAACATAAAGAACGTAGAGGCATGTCCCGATGGGAAGGAGTTGCCATGATACATCGTCACGCCCTCTACCAAGGGCAAAGTCACGTCATGGAAATTCTCGAACACGCTGACGGGACGGTCGTGACAGATGGTGTGTTTCATGATCTGCAGGGTGGCACCGCCAGTCAGTTCACACAAGGCAAAGAAGAGCGTCCACCTGGCCTTCTTCCACAACAGGGGGAGCAATGCCAGAACATACAACGGCCATTCAGCCATCATGCTGTAATACTTGAAGAAAGCATCCTGAATACCCGTGTGATGGGAGTTTAACAGCATGTGAAGTTCTGGCTTCGGATAGGCATACATCAGGCTAAGTATCACCGTGAGCAATACAAAATACGGAATCACATAGATGTAAACTGTTTTCAGTAATACCTGCCTGGTCATCGTTATTTCTTTATAAACTTGCCCTACGAGTTTGCAAAATTAAGTAATTAATTTTAAACAACCAAATTTTTTCGCTAAAATCTATTGAGATAACTTGCGACGAATGAACATCAGAAGCAGGAACAGCACCACGATGCCGAAAGCGAGAGACAGTATTGCACTCTTGGTGAAACCTGCCACAAGGAATGTGAGGAACGACACAGCGGCCGTCGTCATGACGTATGGCAACTGGGTGGTGACATGGTTCAGGTGTTCGCATTGTGCACCTGCCGACGACATGATGGTGGTGTCGGAGATGGGCGAGCAATGGTCGCCAGCCACCGCACCGGCCATGCAGGCCGAGATGGAGATAATCATCAGCTGCGGATCAACGTCCTGGAAACAGGATACCACGATGGGAATGAGGATGCCAAAGGTGGCCCAAGACGTTCCGGAGGCAAAAGCCAACCCCGTGGCCACGACAAAGATGATGGCAGGCAGGAGCCCCATGAGTCCGTCGGCAGAGTTTGCCACCACGCCAGCCACGAAGGTTGCCGCCCCCAGGTTGTCGGTCATGCTCTTCAGTGTCCATGCAAACGTCAGAATCAACATGGCGGGAACCATCTGCTTGAAACCTTCCGGCAGACAATCCATACATTCGCTGAACGACAGCGACTGACGCACCAGATAGTAGGCAATGGTGATGACGAGTGCTACGGCAGAACCCATCACCAGCCCCACCGAGGCATCGCTGGCAGCAAAGGCGTCGACGAAGTTCTTGCCTTGGAAGAAACCACCGGTATAAATCATGCCGACGACACATCCGAAGACGAGCAGTACGACGGGGACAATCAAGTCTGACACGCGGCCAACCCTACCCTCCTTCCGGCTCTCCTCCTGGGCCTGCTTGCTCTTGCCGGTAGTGAAGAGGTCGCCCTTGCGTGCATTGTTCTCGTGCAACAGCATGGGACCATAGTCCAGCTTCATCAGGATGATGAACACCATCATCAATAAGGTCAGCAGCGCATAGAAGTTAAAAGGTATGGACTGCACGAAGATGCTGATGCCATTCTCGCCCTTGACGAATCCTGCCACCGCTGCCGCCCACGACGAGATGGGGGCAATGATGCAGATGGGTGCCGCCGTGGAATCAATCAGGTAGGCCAGCTTCGCACGGCTGATCTTGTGTTTGTCGGTGACAGGGCGCATGACGGAACCCACCGTCAGACAGTTGAAGTAGTCGTCAATGAAAATCAGACAACCCAACAGCATCGTTGACAGTTGCGCACCGGCACGGCTTTTGATGCGCTCGGCAGCCCATACGCCGAAAGCTGTCGAACCACCCGCACGGTTCATCAGCTGCACCATCGTACCCAGTATCACCATGAAAACGAGTATGCCTACGTTCCATTTGTCTGCCAGCACCGTCATCATGCCGTTCGGGAATAGCTGGTTAAGCATTCCCACGGGCTCGAAGTCTGTTATGAGCAAGGCGCCCGACAGAATGCCAATGAACAACGAACTGTACACCTCCTTGGTAATCAGAGCCAGCGAAATGGCTATGAGGGGTGGCGTCAGAGCCCATACCGTATCCTTTACTTGCATGCCGTTGAAGACTACGGCATAATTCAAACAGCCCATAAACAACAGTACGGCTATCAGCGACAGATATGTTGCCCGCTTGGGCGTTCCCGGTTTCACAGAATCTATTTTCATCGTTTACATTTTTTTCCTTTTACTTTTTTACCTTTTTACCCTTTTACCTTTATTTGAAAGGATAAATTGTCGCTCCCACGCTCACGGCACGGTTCTGATACAGCCCAGCTTGCTGCAACCAATAGCCTGTTGCATAACCGGCTATATCGTGGAATTCGGCAAAGACATTACACTTCCTACCCAACTGCTTGTTGGCCTTGACGGTGGCAAAGAGGTGGGCATGCCGGTCCTCAATGGCGCGGCGACTGCTATAGAGCAGCGTCGACGACAGACGGAATCCCTTGGGCAGATTCAGCACTGGAGCAAACTTCAGCGTATAGTAGTTGTCGTAATCGGAATCCGTCTCTGAACCAGCATCTATGTGGTGATAATAGTAGTTGGCACCCAGCGTCAGTTCCCAGGGACCTGTCTTCCAATAGACCGAGTTCCTGAAGCCCAGCTCCTGGTAGTTGGGCGTGGCGAGATCGGTGTACCAGATATTCTCCACGCTGGCGTGATAGCAGAGGCCCTGCTGCTGATACGAATAGCGCAGCACCCCCTGATGTGCAAGGCAGGTATTGTAACTGCCAGCATCGTATTTCAAGGCCGTCGTCGGGGCTGTCTCGTCCACTAGGAAATCGCTCACCTCGGGAATGAAGAATCGGCGGGCGAACAATCCCTGAACGAAGTGATGCCCTGCCCTATAGCCCACACTGGCCAGATAGCAATGGTTGTTGCGCGCATGCGTCCACAGGCTATGGTCATCCGAGTCGTAGCGGCGATTCCAGTAGTTCATCATGCGGTAGCGGTCACCCAGCGTCATCACCCAGGGACCATGAGTATAGTCCAGCTGTGCGTAGAAGTCAGTCACTAGGTGCTGTTCGCGGTTCACATTGAAATAGCACGTATTCTCGTAGTCCATCTCCGCACCCACCATCAGCCATAGGTCGGGGGTAAACACGGGGGTGTTGAATTCCACGAATCCGTAGGGATAGCTGTCGCCCATCCTGTCGCCGTCGCTGGTTTCCCTGGTGTAGTCGCTGCCAATCTCGGCAAACAGAATGGCATCATTCCCGAAGCTGTGGGAGTACGACAGAACGAGGCCTACATAACGGTTATAGTAAGGATGGGCCTCAAGCAAGTCGGGGTCGAAAATCTTCTGTTTGCTGTTGTCGAACTTCTGATAGACCTTGATGAAGAGCTTGTCGCTCTGGCTCATCTTCCAGTCCAGGCTAAGGTGCACATTCTCGGCCAAACCGCGGTCGGTCATTTTATACACCCCCGTAGGATAAGCCTTGCCGTACGAACTACGCGCTAGCGCATAACCCCGCACCGTGAGCCGTTCGCTCTTGTTCGCCACGTCGGCATATGCCATACCGTTGCCGTAGGTGCTACCCGTCATGGCCACCTTGCCGTCCGTCTTCACATCGTCGCGATAATAGATGTCTATAACGCCTTTCGTGCCGCCCACGGCCTTTGCCACCGAAGTATTGCTGCACACCTGGATGCGGTCTATCTCGCAAGCCTTCACGTTTGCCAGGAATGTTTCGACATCCATTACGAGGTCGATGTTGTCGACGCGCAACTTGTAATTCTGGTCTATCTTCTTGCCGTTGATGGACATAAATTCCGGGCAGGTGTTCAACACGTCCAGCAAGGTCATCTCGCTGTCCGCCCCCATCTTGTCCACATGAATCACATAGCGGTCGCCCTGAAACTCCACGATGTCGCCATCGTCGGCAGCCTGCGCCGTCACGCCACTCATGCCCAGCGCAACCGCCAACATGATGTTGAGAATCATTTTCTTGAACATGCTTGCAAAGATACGAAAAGTCGAGCGAAAAACCAAATTTATTTGAGTATTTTCGAGCGAGAGTGTCTTCTCGTGGAAAAAATACTTGTGGAGTATTTGAAATTTCGTTCGGAGTATTGTATTTTAGTGCCGGGGCGAAGGGGAAGAGTGCCGTGCAAACAGGGAGAAAGTGCCTATGTAAAAGGGAGCGAATGCCTAGGTAAGCGGATTCGGGCGGCCGCCCGAATTAA
>JBGUIA010000056.1:0-4035 GCA_045112595.1 Prevotella sp.
GGCTGGCGACCTCACTGGACTGGCCGTCCTTGATGGCGATAGCCTTGACGGTGGTCGTTGCGCTCAGGGTGAATGCCTCGCTGTACAGCGTGCTCTCAGCCGTAGGCACGCTACCGTCGGTGGTGTAATGAATCTCTGCGCCAGCAGGACCACTCATGCTCACCTGGGTAGACTCGGTGAATGAGGTGTTACCGCTGATGGTCGGAGCTGTAAGAGTTCCACTCTGTGAACCGCTGTTGGAACCACCACCATTCGTGGGATTCGTGCCATTCGTGTTCGAATCACCACCGCCCGTAGATCCAGTTCCGTGTTCCTGCTTCCATTCGGCCACGGCGGTCTCGATGGGCTTCAGGGTCTGCACCTTCTTCAGCTTGCCGTTGAGGGTGACCTCCTGGGTGTCGACGATGTTGCGGAACTCCAGCGAGCAGTACTCCTGCTTGAAGCGTCGCGAGGTGATGTTGTCGTCCTCCACACCGTAGGGGTAGAAGCGGATGTGGACACCCTTCACCACGTCGTTGGGGTCGGCACCCTCCATGGCGGGGATGTTCAGCACGGGCTTGTCCACGGAGCACGTGGGTACGAAGCGGCCCAGGGGCGCCAGTTCGACGGGTACGCCCTGACTGATGAGTTCGGGCAGACACTGTGTGATTTTCTTGAGCACACCCTCGATGATGTCGAGTCCGTAGATGCAGCCGTGCTTGGCGAGGTGTGCCGCAAAGCCCTTCAGCGAGAGGGTACTTTGCGTGTCGACTTCGGGATAGTACTTGCCAAATCCCGCGTTTTTGGAATTCTTGTTCTTACGCAAGTTGATTCCGAGTTTGATTTCGTTACTAGCCATTTCTTTGTTGTGTTTTTAATGCTATTAGAAACCGTTCAGGCCAACTACACCGGGTGGCCTGAAATCCCGCTTGCAATCGCTCTTGATTACAGGTACAAAATTACGAAAAAAAAACGATACTACCAAACAAAATCGCGAAAAAGTTTGGCGAAAAGTGCAGAAAAGTGATGTTTTCCGATAGATTCTCTTTGCATTTCTTTTTCATTCTCTTTTTCATTCCGTTTTTCTATATTTGTTTATGTAGAAAATATTGAAATCGGCAATAATGTTGCCAATAAACACTATTTAACAAAGATTTCTGTCATAAACGTTTGGAGAATAGACAAACATTTATTACCTTTGCAGGCAAAATTATTTGCATATGGAATTCACGATTATTGACGCGCAGCAATTCGCAACAAAATTGAAAGCGACCATCCAGTATTCTGGAAGGCTTGGTTTTACCGAGGAGACGGCAAACGCATTGGGGCTGTCGTCCGGAAAATTCGCCAGATTTGCGAAAGACAACGAAAAGGGAGCCCTCTACCTCGTTATTATCGGCGAGGCCAGCAGGGATGCTTTCCCGATAAAATCGTCCAGCGGCTACTATTACGTTCCCGCGAAGCTGATGTTCGACATGCTGGGTTACGACTACGAGAACAACAACATCATGTTCGACCTGGTCCGCCAGCCCTCTTATGATGATGACCTAAAAGGTCAGGTATACCAGATGAAGCCACGAATTAACAAACGAAAAGACAAGAACTATGGAATAATAATCGAACCATGAAAAAAAGCCCCCCATGTTAATCACAACATGGCGGGCGCACACGGGACTGGCCTCTGAATGATAGCGTGTTGACGAGGCCGGTCTCTTCTTTAAAAAGCCATCGCGAAATGGTCTTTAAAGCGGTTGCAAAGTTAGTGTTTTTCTTGTAATCCGCCAAATTATGACCGCTTCCGCAGTAGTTATTTAAATAAGATTAATAATTGACGAACATGACAGACACCCCAAGATTCTCGATATTTCCAAGAGGATACCGAAACAAGGCCGGCCAGGCAGTGCTGGCCACGAAACCGCAGCAGAACCAGGACATTCCCTGGCTCTACCAATATGTCACCAGCCAGTGGTGCGGCGGCACGGCAACGCAGACGCTGCGCCAGATGATGGGCCATGCGTCGAAGGACGAGCTGGGCGACTACAAGAAACTGAACTTCGAGACGGCACTCTTCGCCGGCACCTTCTCCTACCGTAACGCGCGAGGCCTCCTGCTGCGCTCGCCATACATGGTGATCGACATTGACGACCTCGACTCCACGGAGCAGGCTGAGGACGTCAAGCGACGACTCATCAACGACCCGAACATCGACACCGAGCTATGCTTCATATCGCCCAAGGGCCTCGGCGTGAAATGGGTGGTCACCCTGCCTTCGTGGACCGACGGACTGAGCTACCAGGAGCAGTACAACGCCCTGCGCAACCACCTGTGTTTCCACCACGGCATCGACCCCGACAAATCAGGCTCCGACGTCAGCCGAGCCTGTTTCCTGCCCTACGATCCCGATTGTTTTATTAACCCCAAATATCTTTAAATCATGAACAGCAACAAATCCTATTCCGAGCTCGAACATCTGGAGCTCGTAGCCCGTCGGATAGCTGAGAGCGGCGCCGACATCACCCGTGAGTACAAAGACTGGATCACCGTCACACTGGCCTGTGCCAGCGTGGGCGAAGCGGCCCGCGAGGCCTACCACACCATCTGCAGCCAGTACGCCGGCTACAAGCGCGAGGAGTGCGACGAGAAGTTCGACAACTGTCTCCACACCGGCCGTGGCGACGTCCGTCTGGCCTCGCTCATCCAGCTGGCCAAGGATGCCGGCATCGACGTCTCGCTGCCCCGCGGCCGCCGCAAGAAGACGGAAGGCCAGCGCAAGGAGGAACAGCAGAACCGCATCCAGCAGATGCGCGACGCACTGAAAGGCTATGCCCAGTGGCGCTTCAACACATGGTATAGCCGGCCGGAGCTGAAGGAAGGTGACAATGAATGGCGCGAACTGAAGGAACAAGACCTGGACACGTACTATATCCGTCTGAAACTCGATGGTGTCAACGTGCGCATATCTGATGTAAAGTCAATGCTTTGGAGCCGTGACTTCAGTCCGCAGTTTGACGCCTGTCGTGACTACCTTGACCATCTGCCGGCATGGAATCCAGAGACCAGCGACAATCCTATCAGAGACATGTTCGAAGGCCATCTGGTGTTCAGCGACCCTGAGAACAAGGACTACTACGTCACGATGCTCACCAAGTGGTTTCTGGCCATGGTATCCATGATGCAAGGCAAGTGTGACGAGAATCCACAGATGCCGATTTTCGAGGGACACCAGCACATCGGAAAGACCTACTTCTCACGACATATACTCCCTCCATGCCTGCGAAGCTATCGTATAGAAGTCAGCCCCGCGCAGATGCTCGACAAGGATTTCTTGTCGTCACTCTCGGACACGCCACTCATGATCTTCGACGAGATATCCTTTGGCAGTTCACAAAAGGCCAACGCGCTGAAACACGCCGTGACGCTAAACGAAACGAACATCCGAGAGGCATACGGACATTTCCGCGAGAAACGCCACCGCAGGGCATCGCTCATCGCAACCACCAACGACGAACAGTTCCTGCGTGACACGGAAGGTAACCGACGCTATCTGGTCATCAGCCTGAAAGAAACCGTCAACCTCAACGAACACCCCATCAACTACGACGGTGCTTACGCACAGGCAGTCTATCTGCTGAGCCAAGGCGAACCCATTAAACCCACCAAGGAAGAGAGCCAGCTCATCAGCGAACACAACAAGCGCTACCTGATGCCCAACGACTGCGAGGAAGTGCTGAAGACCTTCCTGCGTATTCCCAGCGAGATGGACAACACGCTTGCCATGACGGCTGGCGACATACTGACCGAGCTTGGTTGGAGAGGCCACAGAGGACGTATGTTCTGCACGTCGGAAATCGGTAAAGCCATGAAACACATGGGGTTCGACAGCCGCAGGTCGAACGGAACAACGAAATATCTCGTTGTCAAAATAGACCCTAACACCCGCAAACAAGAGAACATTGACGACGCCAAGGAGTTCATTCCCGACAGCTTCTGACCGCCATCAGGGTAGAGGTGGTAGAGGTGAAATCTTATACGGGTGACGAGAAAATCCCTAAATAC
>JBGUIA010000057.1:0-19256 GCA_045112595.1 Prevotella sp.
TTTATAATAATGTATGTAAATATAAATAGGTATTTAAAAATATATTTAAGTACTCCCCCTTTTATTATATATAGCCCCCGTGCAAACGCCTAGGAAAAGACCAAAAGACCAAAAGACCTTTTTTGCCCCTGCAAATGTTAAAGGATGCAAAACGACTTTAACGTTCGTTACGTTTTTTTCCTTTTTCGGCTCATTTCTTTACTATCGCCGAAAATTTGACCTTTAGGCGAATTTTTTCGCGACTCAGCATAGTAAAAACAAGTTTTTCTCTGCATTCGCTGCTCGAAAATTTAGACTTTCCGCCAAAATGAAAAAGCAAACCAATATTGATGCATGACGCTATAATAGTCGCATAAACCGTAGAAATTCACTTCAAAAACGATAATAATGAGTCAAAAAGAGGGCTAAAATTGAGTAAAATCCACGTCATAATTGCATGGCATAGATTTTGTCGTCTCTGGGAATAGCCCTAAATAAAGGGTTTTTCGAAAAAAGGTCTTTTGGTCTTTTGGTCTTTTTTAGGGCGTGCGCCGGAAAGTACCCCTTTGCGGAAGCCGTTTCCCCGATTGACGGGGACACTCCGCATTAGAATGGATAGCCGATGGCGAAGTGGAGGGTTTGGTTGCGGCTGAAGCTATCGACATTGAAGTATCCGGAACGGCTGGTTTCGTATGGCAGGTGAAGGCCGATGCCCCAGTCGAGACGAATGATGAGGAAGTCGAGGTCGTAGCGGATGCCGATGCCGGTGCCGAGGGCGAGTTCGCGGAAGAAGTTCTTCAGCCGGAAGTTGCCCGGCGAGAAGGTCTCTTCCATGTCCGGGTCGTCATAATGGTCGCCGGGCGGCGTCCACACGTTGCCTGCATCGAGGAAGAGGGCTCCGTGGAGGTTGCCGAAGAGTTGGCAGCGGTATTCTAGATTGCTGACGAACTTGATAGAGCCGTTGCGGAAAATGTAGTCGAAGGCATGTTGGCCGAAACTCCTCACGGCTCCCGGACCCACACCACGTACGGAGAAGGCACGGATGCTGTTGGCACCGCCCACATAGAACATCTCGCTGTTGGGCACCCAGTCGCTGTTGCCATAGGTCCATATATAGCCCGCATTGATGTGTCCCACGAGGTTCGACGAGCTGTTCAGTCGCCACGTCTTGGTGAAGTCGGTCTCAAGCTTCAGGAACTGCGAGTAGGGGTTCTTGAAGAGTTTCTTGTCCTTCTCGTTCCAGTCGTGGCCTGCGAGGAGATAGCATAGCGAGACGACGTTGCCGGACTCGCTGAGGGTGGTCTCCCAGCGGATGGGGTTGAGCAGCTCGACGGGCGAGGTGTAGGTGTAGGTGTAGCGCATCTCGGGGATGAAGTAGTCCTGCATGGTGACGGCCAGATAGGGGTTGATGCGCACCAGCGAGTCGAAGGCGTCGGTATGGCTGTTCATGAACTGATACTTCACGGTGAGCGGCGAGAATTCGTGGCGGCTCTGCGCGGAAGTCTGCCAGCGGTATGTCCATTCGCCGGAGTTGACGTGCATCTTGTAGTAGCTGGGGCGGTAGATGATGTCGGTAGAGACCTTGGCGATGGTGGAGGGGGTGGAGTAGAAGCGGCGTCGGCGGATGATGCGGCCGTCCTTGTCGCGTCGCACGCGGTTACCGCCGAAGAACGGTGCGATGATGCGCGGGAACTCGATGGAGGCGTCGGCACCATAGTCGTAGTTGTTCATATTGGATCCGCCACTAGTGGACCACTCGTAGGAGCCGTGGACGTTGACGTCGATTTTCTCGCCTCCTCGGAAGGCATTGCGGCGTGTGACACCCATGCGCAGCTCGGGGCCTATGCGTCCGATGGTGCGGGCGTTGAAATTGGTCTCGATATAGAAGTCCCAGGGCTTGTCGAAGACGCAGTTGAGCGTGAGGTCGAGGGTGTCCGCGCGAGGGGTGAGAGGTGAGAGGTTAGAAGTGAGAGACGTGTCGCGGGGTGTAAAGGTGAAGTCGGTCATGGAGAAGAGTCCCATGGCGTTGATTTTGGTGACGGACTGCTGGTAGTTGTCGTAGCTGTAGAGCTGACGGGGTCGCAGCTTCATGTCGGCCATGAGCACGCGGGTGCGGATGGGGGGCTTCTTGCCGGAATAGCGCACGGTGAAATAGCGGCCGACAACGGAGTCGGTGGCTTGTTCCATGAAGTTTTTCTTCATATTGATGGTGACGCGGCCGATGTACCACTTATGGGTGGCCTCGACGGGGACGTCGTTGGCCATGCGCAGCTGCAGCTGGGCGCGACCATCGACGACGAACGTATCGGCGAGATAGGAGGCGTAGCTGGGCTGATAGTAGTAGTAGCCGTTGTTGCGCAGAAGGCTGCCGATGCGCTGACGCTCGGCATCGAGGCGGCTGACGACAAAGGGGTCGCCCTTATGAATCTGGGCCTCGGCGGACGTGGCATGGATGAGGCTGTCGGCCTCGGCAGGGAATCCGAAATAGCCTATGCTGTCGAGAGTGTAGAGCCGTCCGGGGTGCACGTCGTAGGCTATCTTGGCGGTCTTAGGATTCTTCTGCTGGATGACGTTATAGCCGACGTATCCGTTGAAATAGCCGTGGTTGTGGAGCACGCCCTCGGCAACCTGTGCGCGCAGTTCGGGATTGACCCACGACATGAGTACGGGCTGCTTGCCGAAGGCCTTGGTCATCCATTTTGCGAACTTGGTGTCGCGGTCGTGGTAGTGGTTCCAAATGGACAGTCCCATGGAGAATGGCATGCGGTAGTAGCTGCTGCCGAAGATGGCGCCGTTGGGTGCGGTGGCCAGTGCGGCCTCGACTTCCTCCTGTGCCAGGGCGAAGTTCTTCGTCGCCACCTCCGCTGTAACACCTGCGGAGTCGGTGAGCACGTAGTCGCTGTAGGTGATCTTCTTCAGTCCGGTGAAGAGCTGGTCGCCCTCGGGGATGTTCTTCGTCATGGAACAGGCGACGAGGAGGACGGCAGCCGTCAGCAGGAGGATGTATGTGGTGAGGCTATTTCGTGTCATGGGCGTTGAGTCTTTAAAGTGTCGCTACTGACGCTGTCGCGCGGGGCGAGGGCGGGGGAGCCGGTCTCACGCGGACGCATGGGGACGGGCGTCTGGGGATCCTTGAAGCGGAAGATGTCCCAGAAGCTGTTCAGCGAGCGGCGCCACGTGAAGCCGCCGCCGTATTTCTGAGTGTAGCCGTCGAGCCAGTCGTAGCTGTTGTTTTCGTAGAACAGCGTGACGAACTTGTTGGCGGTCTGGTCGAGGCGGTATTCGAGCAACACATTGTCGAAGAACGACGAGTTGCGCTGTTGCAGTTCGGCACCGGTGGACACCTTGCCGCCGACGACGATCTTCAGGCGGTTGTTCATGAAGCGCTTGGCAAACTTGAACGAATAGTCGGTGTGCGAATTGCCCGCCGCGTCGGTGGTGTTGTCCATACCCATCGAGAGGTCCAGCGTGCGCAGGGCGTTGCCGGTGATGCTGTTGATCTCGCTGTTGAGGAACGAGCTCAGGGCGGAGTTCATGGAGAAGGCGCTGGTGTTGCCGTCGGCCAGATACATGCCCGTGGTGAGCATGGTGACGGCGAGCTTGCCGCGCTGTTCGCGACCCATGGCCTGCAGTTCGCTGTGGATGATCATGTCTTGGGGTGCGTCGAGGGTGAACTCCACACCCATGTTGTTGAGCGTCTGGGTGATCTTCACACCGCAGTCGAAATCGACGCTGCGTCCCGCACCGCTGGAACCGGAAACGGAGGCTTTGGTGCGCTCGGTGGCGGTGATGTTGAGCGTTGGGTTCATGGGGTCGCCGGTGAACTCAATGTAGGAGCCGTCCTGGATGGTGAAGGTCTTCAGCGGGATGACGGGCAGCGAGTATTTCATCTCGCCGTTCGACAGCGTGTAACGACCGCGGAGGACGAGGTTGTCGGCAGGGGTATATTGCATGCGCAGCGTGCCGCCGCCCATGAGGTCGATGTAGTTCGAGTGGTCGGTGTTGAGGTAGGCCATGACATGTGCACCTTTAGATACGTCAATCGTCATATCCATCTGGAAACCACCGAGTTGCGGACGCGTCACAACGACCTGTGTAGTGTCGCTGAAGTCGGTGAATTTCACCAAATCGTTCAGGTGATTGTCCGTCGATAGCGGGGTGTCGCGCAGCACATAACTCATGTCCGTCGAGCCGAGCACGTCGAGGCGGCCGCGCATGTTGAGGTTGTCCACGGGACCGTTCATGCGGGCAAACATGTTGACGAAAACTTTGCCGTAAGCGATGCTCTTGGGGTTCTCATCGGCACCGATAATCTGGAAGTCGCGGGCCTGCATGCGGAGGTTCACCAGCATGCGTTCGGGGTTGCTGAAATCGATGTCGCCCTGGATGTTGAGCGGGTTGTTGTTGTAGGCATAGACGGTGAAGTTTTCGAGCAGCAGCTTCGAGTTGACGATGCGCACGGGGTCGTTGTCGAAACGCAGGCGGACACCGTAGGGGATGCTCTCGAGATAGGAGGAGTCGAGATAGACTTCGCCATCGACCTTCGGAGCGTTGAGCGTGCCCTTGATGGCCAGTTCGCCTTCGCCGTAGCCGTGGAATCCGAAGAGCTGGTCGGGAATGAATCCGTTGACCATCGACAGCGGCAGGCGTTCCAGGAGCAGGCGTGCGTCGATGCGTTTGTTGTCCTTGTTGTAGTAGGTTCCCGTGAGCAGTCCTATCTCGTTGTCGTCCTTCATCAGGCGTGCCTCGATGGCATGAGCGTCGTCTTCCTTCTGCAGATACATCAGCTCGGTGCTGATATTGCCGATGGGGCTATGTTCGTAGGTCATGTTGTGCACGGCCATGTCGCTGACCATCGACAGTTGTCCGTCGGCATTCTGGATGACATGGAAGTCGCCGTTGAGGATGCCGGTCATCTGGGGCAGATAGTAGGGCAGGACGCTGGTGACCTCGCCCAGGTTCAGCTTGTTGAGGCTGATGGTGATGTCCTGTAGCGCTGTGGGATCGCTGTCCTCGGAATAGATTTTTACACCGGTGCCGTCGTCGGCGATGAGGTCTATCTTCGTGCGCACCTTATGGCCGCGCGCCAGCAAGATGAAGTTGTCGGGGTTGAGGTTGAACTCCTTGTAACCAATAGTCGGACGTTCGGGCAGCAGGTGCAGGTTGATGCCGGAATCGACCATCTCGGCCTTGGCGCCCAGACGAATGCCTAGGCGGTCGTTGACATCGTAGTAGCGTACGCCGAAAGTGGCGCCGCGCTCCTGGAGCAGTCCGTCGATGAGGGTGTTGAAGACAAACTGCGGGTTCTTCTTGTTGTTGCGCACCTGACCTTGGAACGACAGGTGGTTCTTGCGCTGTACGAGACTGAAATTGATGGTGTCGAGGCGCATGTCGTCGATGGTCAGCGCGTGGACGTAGCCCTTGCCGTTGATGCCTGTCTCGGGCGACGTATCCATGTCGAACAGCAGTTGCTTGAAGTCGATGCCTTGACTGCTGTTCAGGAAGGTTACAATGGGGTTGTCCTGCTTGCTCTCGACGTGGAGCTTCATGACGGGAAGCAGGCGGCGGATGGCGGGCTGGTCGATGATGCGCTGGTGGAACTGACCGGCGACGGAATCGCTGAGTACCGTGAGGCGCCGCAGGAGGCGTTCGTAGTCGCCGCTGGCGTCGGCCTTGACGATGAAGTCGCCGCTCTGAGCGCGGAGATAGGTGGTGTCGGGACGCGTCTTGACGAGCAGTCCGATGTCGCCGGGACGGTAGGTCTTGCTGGAGTCGCGCAGCGTCAGGTCGTTGATGAGTCCGCTGACGCTATGTGTCAGCTTCATGTCGGAATTCACGTCGACATGGCCGCAGAGTCCGATGCTCAGCGGATGGGGCGTCAGTCCCATGGCGTAGAGGTCCAGGCGGTTGAGGTCGGCCGTCAGCGTGCCGTCGATCTGGCGTTTCTTCATCAGTGCATCGACGGTTACGAGACCGTTCATGAGCTTGTTGTCGCTATGGATGTCGGCATGGGCCTGTCCGTTCTTGATGTCAGCCTTTGCCGTCACATTGTCGAGGTTCCAGTGGCCGTAGCCCAGGTGTTTTATGTTGGCATCGGCATGGAGCGTGGTGCGGGGCGAGAAGACGTCGGTGCCCACGCCTTTGGCCGTGATGTCGGCGGTGACGGTGTAGAACGAGTCGCGCGGCATGAAGTGGTGGAGGTTCAGGCGGTCGATGTGGGCGGTGACGTCGTAGCGCATCACGTCGGTGTTTATGCGGCCTTTGGCCTTCACCGTACCGCCGCCCTCGTGGAGGGTGACGTCGGCGTCATAGTCGGCACCGTTGGCCTTGAGGTGACCGTTGGCACTCATGCCGTTGGGGATGCGGTAGTTGCGCTGAATGTCGCGAGGCAGGGCGGCCGTCACGAAGCTGAGGTCCTGGGTACGGGCCTCGAAGTCGACGTCGGCTCGGAGGCGTTTCATGTCGTTGAGATTTGCCACGAAACCGCTGGCTTTGGCTGCTAATGCCGTGGGCAGCGACAGGTCGAGATCGGTGAATTCCATGCATTCCATGTTACCCTTTACGCGTCCTTTCACGCTCAGTGGGTATTGCGGCCACCGTTCCTGCATGGGGCGGGGAAGCGACGAGAGGAAGGGCATCAAGTCGTTGCGCGCCAATTGGGCATCCATCGTGAGTTGCATGTTGCCGGGATTCAGCGAGTCCGTGAGCGACAGGGGCATGTCGAGGCCGACGATGAGGTCGCTGTCGGCAGTTTTCAGTTGCAGGTGGGGCACCTTGACGCTGTCGTTCTCCATGCGCAAAGGACCCGTGTGGAGACTCAGCTGCGGCATGTCGATATCGTTGTAGCGCAGCGCACCGTCGTTCCAGTCGATGCTGCCGACGCTATAAGCGGGTTTTCCTAAGTCGGCAAGTACTTCGCGGACTTTCAGGTCGCCCATGCGGGTGTAGATATGCGTGCTGTCGTCAGCGAGGTGTAACGACAGGTCACTGCGGCTGATGGTCAGACTGTCGGCATGAATGATCCAGAGGGTGGGGGTGGTCGTCGTGTCCTCAGGCACCGAGTCGCGAAGCTGGATATCCAGGTGGGCGTCATCGAGTAGCGCACCGTTGACCTCCACCGTCTGCTTGTCGAGGTCGATGCCCTTGCTGGTGAGTGCGAGGCGGTTGAAACGGCCCTTTACCACCGCTGCCTCCACGAAGCCGTTGGTGTTCAGCTGGGTGTTGGTGACCTCCAGTTCGTTGATGACGACACGTTTCTCCAGCAACGGCCACAGCTCGACGTCGGCCACCATGTGTTCGACGTTGGCAATGGTGTCGCCTTCGTGAATCATCATGAAGTCGTCGATGGCCAAATCCAGTGGGAATGAGAGGTTTACGTGACCAACGGTGATTTGCATGCCTGTCTTCTCGGAGGCGATTTCGGCCACTTTATCGACGGCCCAGTTTTGGACGGGTGGCAGATAAAGGAACACCGTCAGCACCAAAAACAGCACCAACGGGCTCAGCAAAATGCCCAATATCCACCACAACGCTTTCTTCACCTTAACTATTAACTTTCAACTCTTAACTTTCAACTCTCAACTTTCAACTCTCAACTTTCAACTCTCAACTTTCTCCCAAATTCCTGTCAGCGGCGCTTCGACGACGATATGTTCCTTCGACACGGGATGGATGAACTCCATGCGGCGTGACAGCAACGAGATGCTGCCGTCGGGGTTGCTGCGCTTGGCACCGTATTTCAGGTCGCCCTTGATGGGACAACCCATTGCTGCCAACTGACAGCGAATCTGGTGGTGACGACCCGTCAGCAGGTTCACTTCCAAGAGCGTGTAGCGGTCGGTATGACCTGCCACGCGGTATTTCAGGATGGCTTTCTTCGAACTGGGTACTTCGTGGTCGTAGGCGTACGACTTGTTCTGCTTCTCGTTGCGCACCAACCAGTGTTCCAGGGTGTGCCATTCCCCGTCGTCTGCCATTTGACATCTGACATCTTCCATCTTGCTCACCAACGCCCAATAGGTCTTGTGCACCTCGCCGTCGCGAAACATCGTGTTCAGACGCGCCAGAGCTTTCGACGTCCGTGCAAACATCACCAATCCTGCCACGGGACGGTCCAGACGGTGAACGACACCGAGAAAGACAGCACCGGGTTTCAGGTACTTTTCCTTGATGTAGGCCTTCACCGTTTCCGACAGCGGTGTGTCGCCGGTCTTGTCGCCTTGCACGATTTCACCGCTCTCCTTGGCGACGATGATGATGTGGTTATCTTCGTAAATCACCTGCATAACGCCTGCGAAGGTACGAAAAATCGTGCAATATGCAAAATAAAATGGCAAAAAATCAAATTTCTTTTGTATTTCATTCTTTTTTTCGTACCTTCGCAGCCGGAAACCGTAAACTTGTGACAGTCATGATGAAGAAATTATTGACATTTTTGCTGCTGATGTGCGCCACAGGTGCTGCAGCACAGGCTTATAACGAAAAGTATGGATTCAAGGGGAAACTGAACAACAAGATTCCCATAGAAATCGTGTGGTACACGGGACTGAACGACGGAGAATGGGTGAATGCGGGGTACATCTACTACCCGAATGCGAAGAATCCGGCACCTATCCTCATTGTCGGAGAGGAAACGAAAGCGGACCCGAAGGCACCTAACAGCGACAACCTCTATGCCATCAAATTTACTGAATATCAGCCGGATGGCGCCATCACCGGACGCTTTACGCTGATGTATTATGAGGTGGAGGGAGACTACCATTTCTATAAGGGTTCGTGGACGAATCCTGCGACGGGTAAGTCGCTGCCGATGACGCAGATGGAGGCCGTGTTCGACAAGCCTTCGTGGGTCAAGGAACTGCCCTCGGTGCTCCATGCTCCGAAGCGTGAGGCATGGCGCATAGAGAAGCGTTTCGACAAGGATGAGAACGGTTGGCTCAGCGATATCCACGTCGATTTCTTCGTGAATGGTCAGAAGAGTCCTTTGAGTTTCGAGGAGCCATTGTGTATTGCCTACGAGGCCGATCGTGCCGACGAACTGCAATGGATCAGGGAGGAGGACGTCAACTTCGACGGCATCCCCGACATCATGGTGTTTATCGGTATGACCGTCCGTACACAGGATATGTACAAGGTCTTCGTGTGGAACCCTGCGACACGCCAATACTACTACGTCGAAGCATTTGAGAGCATTACGGACCCCAACTTCGACGAGCAGAAGAAAACCATTGACTGCGTTATCCGCGACGTCAACACACTCTATTTCGAGACCTACAAGTGGAAGAACGGCAAACTAACGCAAATCAGTTCTAAGAAAGAAAAACTGGAATGATCAGAGGTTTGCAAGTTCGATGACCTTATCGACTGCAGCACTGAGTCCATCGACATTCTTACCACCAGCCTGAGCGAAGTGGGGTTGACCACCGCCACCACCCTGGATAAGTTTGGCGGCTTCGCGAACCATCTGACCTGCGTTGAGACCGTGGTCTGAAACCATATCGTCGCTCATCATGATGGAGAGCTGGGGCTTGTTGTTGTCGTGAGAACCGATGACGCAGAGCAATGAGCCATTGACAGCGGCACGAATCTTGAAGGCGAGGTCCTTGGCAGCAGCGGGAGCCATAGGAGCTACGGATGTGATGACGGTAACGCCATTGACAGTGCGGGACTTCTCAACGAGACGCTGAGCGGCACGCTCTACGGCCTGTGCCTGGAAACCTTCAATCTCCTTCTTCATGGCGTCGTGCTCATCGATATACTTCTGGATAACGCCCTGCAAATCCTTCGCATTGTTGAAGAACGACTTGATGTTCTTGAGGATATCCTCCATCTGGTAGAGACGCTCTTCGCAATCCTTACCGGTAGTGGCCTCGATACGACGGATGCCGGCAGCAACACTGCTCTCAGAGAGAATCTTGAAGAAACCGATGCGACCTGTTGAGGTAGCATGGATACCACCGCAGAACTCGCAAGAGGGTCCGAAACGAACCACACGGACCTTGTCGCCGTACTTCTCGCCGAAGAGGGCGATGGCACCAAGCTTCTTAGCCTCGTCGAAAGGCACGTCGCGATGCTCGTCGATATGGATGTCCTGACGGATCATGTCGTTCACCATACGTTCTACCTCTCGCAACTGCTCGTCGGTGACTTTCTCAAAGTGTGAGAAGTCGAAGCGCAGGGTGTCGGGGCTTACAAACGAACCCTTCTGCTCTACGTGGTCGCCGAGAATCTGCTTCAAGGCATAGTCCAGCAGGTGGGTTGCGGTATGATTGGCAGCGGATGCGTTGCGCTTGTCGGTATCGACGCATGCCATGAACTCAGCAGCGGGATCCTTCGGCAACTGCTTCACGATATGTACGCTTTGGTTGTTTTCGCGTTTGGTATCGATGATGTCGATGGTCTCGTTCTCGTTGCAGAGCACACCGCAATCACCTACCTGTCCACCCATCTCACCATAGAACGGTGTGGCGTCGAGCACGAGCTCGTAGAACTCGTTCTTCTTCTGGGTGACCTTACGATAGCGCAGGATGTGACAGTTGTATTCGGTATAATCGTAGCCTACGAACTGCTGCTCACCAGCCTGCAGCTCCGTCCAGTCGCTATTCTCGACAGCAGCGGCATTACGGGCACGCTCCTTCTGCTTCTGCATCTCGACGTTGAACTGTTCCTCGTCAACGGTAAAGCCATTCTCACGACAGATGAGTTCCGTGAGGTCGAGGGGGAAACCGTAGGTATCGAACAAGCGGAAAGCCTGAACACCATCGAGGACAAGGCCATTGGCTGTTGGCTGTTGGCTGTTGGCCTTTATTTCGGTCATTGCCTTATCAAGCAGAGCAATACCTTTGTCGAGGGTGCGAAGGAAGCTGTCTTCCTCTTCCTTGATGACCTTGGTAATTAGCTGCTGCTGAGCCTTCAGTTCAGGGAAGGCATCGCCCATCTCGTGAACGAGGGTGGGGACGAGCTTATAAAGGAAACCATCCTTCTGTCCGAGGAAGGTATAGGCATAGCGTACGGCACGACGCAAGATACGACGGATGACGTAACCGGCCTTGGCATTAGAAGGCAGCTGACCGTCAGCAATGGAGAACGATACGGCACGCAGGTGGTCGGCGCAGACGCGCATAGCGACATTGATATCGTCCTGCTCCTTGCTAATAGGATTCTTAGTCTCCTCTTCGAAAGTGAAGTATTTCAGACCCGTGATGTCCTGCTCGGCCTTGATGATGGGCTGGAAGACATCAGTATCGTAGTTGGAATGCTTGCCCTGCATCATGCGAACCAAGCGCTCGAAGCCCATACCGGTATCGATGACATTCATCGACAGCTTTTCGAGGCTTCCGTCAGCCTTGCGGTTGAACTGCATGAATACGAGGTTCCAGATTTCGATGACCTGTGGATCGTCCTGATTGACGAGTTCACGACCTGTCTTGCCTGATGCGGCTTTCTGCTCAGGAGTACGAGAGTCGACGTGAATCTCGGAGCAAGGACCGCAGGGACCCGTATCGCCCATCTCCCAGAAATTATCGTGTTTGTTACCATTGATGATATGGTCCTCGGGCACATGTTTAGCCCAGTATTTGGCAGCCTCGTCGTCACGAGGAATATTTTCTTCGGGTGAACCCTCGAAAACAGTGACGTACAGATCAGCGGGATTCAGCTTCAGCACATCAACGAGATATTCCCATGCCATATCGATGGCACCCTCCTTGAAGTAGTCGCCGAAGCTCCAGTTGCCGAGCATCTCGAACATGGTGTGGTGGTAGGTGTCGTGACCTACTTCCTCTAGGTCGTTATGCTTACCGCTAACACGCAGACACTTCTGAGTATCTGCACGGCGGCGTGGCTCAGGGTCGCGCGTACCTAATATTATATCTTTCCACTGGTTCATGCCCGCGTTGGTAAACATCAGCGTGGGGTCGTCCTTGATAACCATCGGTGCAGAGGGCACGATAGCGTGTTGTTTTGACTCGAAAAACTTCTTGAAAGAGTCGCGGATCTCGTTGGCTGTCATCATAATCTATCTTATGTTTACTTTTAAAGCCACTGAAAATCAGTGGCTTTTCGTTCTTTGTGATCCGTTTGGGGCTCGAACCCAAGACCCCAACATTAAAAGTGTTGTGCTCTACCAACTGAGCTAACGGATCTACCTTTTTTGCTTGAAAGCGGGTGCAAAGGTACAACTTTTTGATGAAACAGCCAAATTTATTCGGATGTTTTTTTATCTTTGGCTTTATCTTCCTCTAAAGCACGCTGGTAACACTCGCGACAAAGCGGTTCATATTCTTGTGTTTCACCTAAGAGTACACGCTTGTCATTTGCGACAGTACGGTGACTGACATATGCCAGGGAACCACACTTGACGCAGATGGCATGAACCTTCGTGACATCGTCGGCAATGGCGCAGAGGGCAGGCATGGGACCAAAAGGAATGCCACGGAAGTCCATATCGAGACCTGCAATGATAACGCGTATGCCACGATTGGCTAATTGGTTGCAGACGTCAACGAGTCCGTCGTCGAAAAACTGTGCCTCGTCGATGCCAACCACATCAATATCGGACGACAGCAGCAGGATACTTGCTGACGAGTCGAGTGGGGTAGAGGGTATGGCATTGTGGTCGTGACTTACCACCTCTTCGTCGCTATAGCGCGTGTCGATGGCTGGTTTGAAGATTTCCACCTTTTGCTTAGCAAACTGGGCACGACGTAAACGACGGATGAGTTCTTCCGTTTTTCCTGAGAACATGGAGCCGCAAACCACTTCTATTCTGCCAGGGCGACGGCTCTCGCCCGATGTAGGATAAGTAATCATGGTGCAAAGATAATAAAAATTAGCTAAATAAGAAATAAAAACAAAAATATTTTGTATCTTTGCAGCCGAAATGGGCATATTATATATTGTACCCACACCTGTGGGCAATATGGAAGACATGACGCTGCGTGCCATTCGAGTGCTGAAAGAGGCCGATGTGGTGCTGGCGGAGGATACGCGGACATCGGGTATTCTGTTGAACCATTTCGGTATCAAACAGCATCTGCTTTCGCATCACAAATTCAACGAGCACGGGACGAGTGCTTCGGTAATCGAGCGTTTGCAGGCAGGACAGACTGTTGCGCTGATAAGTGATGCAGGAACCCCAGGCATTTCCGACCCAGGCTTTTTCCTCGTGCGTGAGGCAGTCCGTGCGGGAATCGAGGTGCAAACACTACCAGGAGCTACGGCTTTCGTTCCGGCATTGGTGTCGAGTGGCCTGCCATGCGACCGCTTCTGCTTTGAGGGTTTCCTACCCCAGAAGAAAGGTCGTCAGACAAAGATTCAGAGTTTGGCTGATGAGGAACGGACGATGGTGTTTTACGAATCACCCTATCGCGTATTAAAGACTCTGCAACAGTTTGCTGAGGTATTTGGTAGTGAGCGCCAGGTCAGTGTGTGTCGTGAGATATCCAAGGTTCACGAAGAGAGCGTTCGAGGCACATTGTCTGAGGCCATTGCTCATTTTTCGGAACATGAGCCTCGCGGAGAGTTCGTCATTGTATTGGCAGGAAAAGAGAATAAAAAAGAAAGTAAAACAGATAAATAAAATCACATCAAGAAAATGAAAAAAGTATTATTGTTTATTGTAGGTGTGTTGTCATTGACAGCCTGCAATCAGAAAAGTGGAAGTAGCGATATGCTTACGCAGCAGGCAGACTCGCTGAATCGAATTATTGCCCAGAAGGACAATGAAATTAATGACATGATTGGTACGATGAACGACATTGAGGAAGGCTTCCGTGCCATCAATGCCGCAGAGGAGCGTGTCAGTGTGGCCCGTCAGGGTGAAGGTGCTACAGCCAAGGAGCGTATCCGTGAGAACATGGCGTTTATCCAGCAGACCATGCAGCAGAACCGTGAATTGATTAGCAAGTTGCGCAATCAGCTTCGTCAGAGTTCTGTGAAAGGCGACCAGTTGCGCCGGACGTTGGAAAGCCTGACCCAGCAGATGGAAGAGAAAGATGCTCAGCTGAAAGCTTTGCAGGCAGAGTTGCAGGCCAAAAACATTCAGATTCAGGAACTGACGGAGCAGGTAACAGACTTGTCGGAGAATGTCAGCAACTTGAAGGAAGAAACTACCGAGAAGTCACAGACGATTTCTCAGCAGGACAAGCAATTGCATACCGCATGGTTTGTTTTTGGTACTAAGAAGGAGCTGAAAGAGCAGCGTATCATCGAGGATGGTGAGGTGCTTCGCTCAAACTTCAATCAGGAATACTTTACCAAGATTGATATTCGAGTAGATAAAGAAATCAAGCTGTACTCACGCTCTGCTAAGTTGTTGACGGATCATCCTGCATCAAGCTATAAACTGGAGCAGGATGCAAACAAGCAGTATGTCCTGCGTATTGAGAATCCTTCGAAGTTCTGGTCAACTAGCAAATATTTGGTTATCCTTGTGAAATAATCGTTTATTTCCAAGTGACATATAAATAGGGAAAAACCATCCTTTTTGTAACAAAAGTTGCAAAAAGGATGATTTTTTTTGCATAAATAGTTATTTTTTAATTAATTTTGTTTGTTTTTTCATAAAGATGTAGTATCTTTGCACATTGTTTGCCATGCTTTCGCGCGTGCGCATAATATAATAATGGTGAATCATTAAAAAATAAAATATTGTATATGGGAAAAAAGATTACGCTGATTTTGTTCGGCTTGTTCCTCTACGTAGGACTGGCTATAGCTCAGAACAAGATTACAGGTACTGTCTTCGAGGACAATGGTGAGCCTTGTATTGGTGCCACTGTGATGATTCAGGGGACTAAGCAGGGTACTAAGACCGATTTGGACGGTCATTTTACTCTTAACGTACCTGCAGGAAAGAAACTTGTGATAAGCTATGTAGGTATGGTTACCGAGACTGTAAAAGCTCAAGACGGAATGAAGATTACCCTTCGCGCCGATGCTCAAACATTGGGCGAGGTAGTCGCCGTGGGTATGATGAAGCAGGATAAACGTCTGTTTACTGGTGCTACTACGAAAGTGGATGCTGAGAAAGCCAAGTTGGACGGTGTTGCTGATGTGAGTCGTGCACTGGAAGGCCGTGCTGCTGGTGTCAGTGTGCAGAACGTGTCTGGTACTTTTGGTACTGCACCGAAGATTCGCGTGCGTGGTGCTACGTCTATCTATGGTAGTTCAAAGCCTCTGTGGGTAATTGATGGCGTGATTCAGGAAGACGCTGTCGATGTCAATGCTGATGATCTGTCTTCAGGTGATGCCGTGACGCTTATTTCGAACGCCATTGCAGGTCTGAGCGCTGACGATATTGAGTCGTTCCAGGTGTTGAAGGACGGTTCTGCAACCTCTATATACGGTGCCCGTGCTATGGCAGGTGTGGTTGTCATTACCACGAAGCGTGGTAAGGCTGGTCGCAGTACAGTGAACTATACAGGTGAGTTTACCTATCGCTTGAAACCTTCATATAGTAACTACAACATCTCGAACTCTCAGGAGCAGATGGGTATCTATAAGGAAATGGCCGAGAAGGGCTGGTTGGAATTCTCTACGCTGGCCAATAGTAGTTCTTCAGGTTTGTATGGACGTATGTATAAACTGATTGCCGACTACCAGGATGGTAAGTATGGTCTGCCTTATACCGATGCAGCCATGAACCAATATCTTCAGACGGCTGAGTTCCGTAATACAGATTGGTTTGACCTGTTGTTCAACAACAATATCCTTCAGAATCATTCTGTCAGCATTTCTACAGGTACGGAGAAAGCCAGTCTGTATGGTTCTGTATCAGCTATGTATGATCCGGGATGGACGAAGGATTCCAAGGTTGAACGCTATACTGCCAACATGAACGCTTCGTTTAACCTGTCGAAAAAGTTGACCGTTTCTATCCTGACCAACGGCTCGTATCGTGACCAGAAGGCTCCTGGTACTTTGGCTCGATCTACTGACGTTGTGAGTGGTGCTGTGAACCGTTCGTTCGACATCAACCCTTTCAGCTATGCCATGAATACGGCTCGTACGCTGGATCCCGACGCTACTTATACGCGTAACTATGCTCCCTTTAACATTTTCAAGGAGTTGGACAATAACTATATCGACCTGTCGGTTTCGGATATGAAGTTCCAGGGCGAGCTTACTTATAAGCCTATTCAGGGACTTGAGATTCATCTCTTAGGTGCCTATCGTACGCAAAAGACTTCGCAGGAGCACTTCATCCTGAACGAGAGTAATCAGGCTGAGGCCTATCGCGCTGGTGTAGATAACCCCAGCATTCAGAGCTCAAATCCCTATTTGTATACTGATCCGGACGATCCTAACTCACTGCCTATTACGGTGATGCCAAAGGGCGGTATCTATACACGTGACGACTATATGGTTCGCCAGATGGACTTCCGTGGAACCGTACAATATAATAAGGTGTGGAATGAAGGTACTCATATCATGAACCTCTTTGCCGGTATGGAAGCCAACAAGACTGACAGAGACCATAGTTACCATTCGGATTATGGTGTGGATTACAATGCTGCCCGTCTGGTGACCATTACACCGGAGTTCTACAAACAGGCTAAAGAGGAAGGTACGGTGCTGACATCCTTCGACAAGTCATGGGTACGCAACCTCGCCTACTTTTTCATGGGAAGCTACTCATACAAAGGACGTTACGTCGTCAATGGTACCTTCCGCTATGAGGGAACCAACAAACTGGGTAAAGCCCGTTCGGCCAGATGGTTGCCTACGTGGAACGTCTCTGGTGCATGGAATCTCCACGAGGAGAACTTCTTCCGCAAGTGGATGGAGAAGAGCAACAATGTTGTATCGCACGCAGCATTGCGCCTGTCATATTCGCTGACAGCCGATCGTGGACCTTCGTATGTGTCGAACGCTCTGCCTATCTACTATTCTACGAATGCTTGGCGTCCTCAGGCAGATCAGATGGAGACAGTTGTCGTACTGAGCAATATTGCCAATACGGAGCTGACCTACGAGAAGAAACATGAGTTCAATGTCGGTTTGGATTTGGGTTTCCTGAACAACCGTATCAATTTGAACACTGATGTTTATTGGCGTCACAACTACGATTTGATTGGTTATATCCAGACGCAGGGTGTCGGAGGTTTCATTAATAAACTGGCCAATGTAGCTACCATGAAGTCGCATGGTATTGAGTTTACGCTGACTACGCACAATATTCAGAGCAAGGACTTCAACTGGGATACCGACTTAACGTTCTCATACGCGAAGAACGAGATTACCGACCTGAAGTCGCGCTCTAACGTCATTGATCTGGTTAGTGGTAATAGCACAAACCATTTCCGTGAAGGCTATCCTGTATCGGCTCTTTTCTCTATCCCCTTTGTGGGTCTGAACGATGAAGGTCTGCCTATGTTCATCAATGAGAATGGTGAAAAGACGATGACAGACATCTATTTCCAGGAGTATGAGAAGATTGATTTCCTGAAGTATGAAGGTCCTACGGAGCCTACGACTACCGGTGGTCTTAACAATATGCTGAAGTGGAAGAATTGGCGCCTGAACGTCTTCATAACCTATTCGTTTGGTAACAAGGTTCGTCTCGACCCGGTATTCTCTGCCGCTTACTCCGATATGAGCGCTATGCCGAAAGAATTCAAGAACCGTTGGGTTGAGCCTGGTGACGAGTTGATTACTGACATTCCAACCATTGCCAGTCGTCGTCAGTACAGGGATATCAATCAGTTGAACTATGCCTACAATGCTTATAACTACTCTACGGCACGTGTGGCTGACGGCGGTTTCATTCGTCTGAAGGATGTTTCACTGACCTACGATATTCCGCGTAGTCTCATCAACAAGATAGGTCTCTCTACCTGTTCGCTGAAGCTTGATGCTACGAATCTTGTATTGCTTTATTCAGACAAGAAACTGAACGGTCAGGATCCTGAGTTTGTTAATTCTGGTGGTGTGGCTACGCCTATGCCTAAGCAGTTTACGTTTACAGTCCGTTTGGGAATGTAAAGGAGATCAAATGTCAAAATGATAGATTAATGAAGAATATGATTATGAAGAAATATATAGGAATATCGATTCTTGCCTTGGGCTTAGGTTTGACCTCATGCTCTGACAGTTTCTTGGATAAGACTCCCGACGAGCGTGTGGAGCTGACGAATGTCGACGATGTGATTATGTTGTTGAGTACGGCCTATTCTACAGCCAACTACGGATGGATTTGCGAAATCTCTGGCGACAACATTATTGACATCAACGCCCCATATTTGGCTACTCAGTCTAACGGCGACGAGATTGAGGTTCGTTTTAATCTGACGTCATATAACCGTATGGACGACGAAGCTTATCGCTTCGAACCTGTCCGTTCGTCGACCAGCAGCGACTCTCCTGCTGAAGTTTGGGAAAACACTTACAATGCCATTGCCGTTACCAACCATGCTTTGGTGAAACTCGACGAACTTCGTGGACGTGCTTCACTGGACGACCCCAGCATTTCGAACCAAATGCGTTCTGCATATGCCGAGGCTTACCTGACACGTGCCTATAATCACTTTGTACTGCTGAATATCTTCTCACAGGCCTATCGTAGCGAGGAGCTGAGTAAACAGGATGTTGGTGTGCCTTACATCACAACTCCTGAAGACAAGGTATTGGTTGACTATGAGCGCGGCAGTGTGACGGAGACCTACAAGAAGATAGAGGAAGACCTACTGCTTGGACTGAAATATCTCAGCGACGTCAATTACGAGAAGCCAAAGTGGCACTTCAACCTGAAGGCCGCCCATGCTTTTGCTGCCCGTTTCTACCTCTACAAGCGTGAATATGCCAAGGTGATTGAACATGCCAACTATGTGCTGGGTGAGAACACGACTGCCGGACGTGCCGAGTTGCCCTCATTGCTCTACCAGTTGGCAGGCTTCGACAACGCCAATAACTCTGTAGACTATGCTGAAATCTGGCAGGGTCCCGATCAGAACAATAATCTGATGCTTATAGCTACATACTCTGTTCAGTGGCGTCGTTCGGTAGGCTATCGTTATGCAACTGCTGGTAAAGCTTTGCGTGATATCTACTACCATCTGGGCCCCAACTGGAATTATTATTGTATGCGTATGCCTGCCGTTTGTGGTGAGACCTTCTGGGATGGTAACTCTGATCACGGCTATATGAGCTCTCGTATTGCAGAGCGTTTTGAATATTCTGACAAGGTGGCAGGTATTGGTTATGCTCACATCATTCGTCGTGAGTTTACTGCCTCTGAGTTGTTGCTTGAGCGTGCTGAGGCCGAATTGTTGGGCAAT
>JBGUIA010000058.1:0-33012 GCA_045112595.1 Prevotella sp.
CGGTGGCGTGCGCAACTCGCAGCACCTGCTCGGCCAGGCTGCCGACATCCGCCCCAAGGACCCGCACCAGTTCCAGCGCCTGGTGGACTTCCTCCGCACTTGCCCCTTTACCGACCAACTGCTGACCGGCCCCGGCTGGCTCCTTATCTCGTGGACGCCCTTCGCCGACCCCCGCCACTTCATCCGCCTCGGCTACTACAAGTGAAAAGGAAGCGGCAAGTAAAAAAAACGGGCTCATCGTTTGGTGAGTTCGTTTTTTTTGACTACTTTTGCAGCGTGAAAAAGTCGGCGGTAATGACCAAAAGTAACAATATCATAGTCAGCATGATGGCAGTATCCATGCTTTTTCTTGCCTGTACCAGCAGGCAGGGCAAGGATGCTACGGGCAATGATTTCGACGCGGCAGACCTACCCGCTGCCGAGAAACTGATATGGGAAGCCATGTACACCTACAATTCGCTACGCATACTGCAACTGACTGACAGCCTAGAGGATGCCGGTGAACTATCGGCCATTACCGCCGACTACTACCGGGGTGCTGCCACCGCCAACAAGGGTATGCTGAAAATGGCGGAACACCATCTGAAGAAAGCCACTGCCAACAGTAATCCTGACGCGGCAGATCTGAGGATATACCTGAAGTCGAAGGCCCTGCTGTCGCGCGTATTGTCGTCGGAGAGCGACTACGAGGGTGCGCTGAACGAAGCGTTGCCTACCCTGGCGAAGATGGACTCGCTGGGCAACAAGGGCTACGACGACCTCACGCAACTGCATATTGTCGTGGGTGAATGTCAGCAGTATCTGCACATGCCCGCTGAAGCTGCTGCCAATTTTACCGACGCTTACGGGATGTTGCTGGAGTGGATGACGGCGGACAGCACGGGCAGGGAGATGCCCAGAATCATTCTGCGTCTGGACAACATCGCCACCAGCTATATCCGTATGTCAGAGTACGCTCAGGCGAAGATGTGGCTCGACAGGGAAGACTCCGCGCTGGCAGTCTATCTGACCAAGCCTGACACCATCGGGAAACAGGTGGACTTCCTCAGGGGCACCATCTCGCTCGACCTGGCTGCGATGTGCCAGCAATTAGGCCAGACGGAGGAGGCTAAACGCCATTACGACGATTATCGCAAGACCATTTTCTCGCAACGCAACGTATCGCTCATCAACGCCACCGACTACCTGATGATGGCTGGGCGCTATGCGGAGGCTGCCAAAAACTACGACCAGCTGGACCAGGTGTTCGAGAAACGCGACCTGCACCTGTCGCTCGACAATATCGGTACCTATCTGTTGCCGAAGATGCATGCCAACATACTGGCCGGGCGGAAGGACTCGGCCATCGCCGTAGGCATGAAGTTGATAGCATGCTACGACTCGGCCCTTACCAAACAGAAACAGGATGCTACCGCCGAACTGGCTACGGTCTATGACACACAGGGCAAGGAGCGCAAGATTGCCGAGCAGCAGATGCGCCTGTCGAGAGCCCGTGTGCTTGCACTCGCCGTGTCAATCATCGCACTCACCATATTCTTTACCATCTTCCACATCAATCGCCAACGGGCGGCTAAGCGTCTTGCCAAGGTGAATGCCGCCAAGGAGCGTATGGAGAGTGAGCTGAACATCGCCCGCGACATACAGATGTCGATGGTGCCAAGAATGTTTCCCCAAGTGGATAGGCTCGACATGTATGCCACGATGACACCTGCCAAGGAGGTGGGCGGCGACCTGTACAGCTACCTGCTAAAGGGCAATGTACTTTACTTCTGCATCGGCGACGTCAGCGGCAAGGGTGTACCGGCCTCGCTGTTCATGGCTCAGGCCACCCGCCTGTTCCATACGCTGGCCTCGCAGGGCATGAAGCCCGACATGATAGCCACCCGCATGAACGACGAACTGACCGAGGACAACGAGCAGGGTATGTTCATCACGATGTTCATCTGCCGGCTCAATCTCAGGCTCAATCTGCTGGAATACTGTAATGCCGGCCACAACCCGCCCGTGCTGGGCAATGCCGACGGGCAGTTCTCGTTCCTTGACATGGAACCCAACGCCCCCATCGGTCTGTGGCCCGGGCTGGAATACGTCGGTGAGAAGATAGACTTCTTCAAAGACCGTCTGCTGTTCATGTACACCGACGGGCTGAACGAAGCCGAGGACCGTCAGCAGCATCAGTTCGGCGACGACCGTATCATCGAGGTGTTGAAATCGCAGTCGTCACGGAAGTGCCAGGACATTGTTGCGTTGATGAATGCCCAAGCCGAGCGTTTCCGCAACGGTGCCGAACCTAACGACGACCTCACGATGATGTGTGTAAGACTTCTGTAACCTAAGCACAGGCGTCAGTCAATAGATGACATATTGTGCTTTGGTTTTGTGGATCACGACGTCTTTATTACGCATATCCTCCAGTTTATTGTCAGTACCATTATCCGACACCCCGGAAGCACCGTTCTGTTCGTCTGGTGCCGGTGTCTGGCTACAACTGCCCAACGACAGGCATAGCAGAACTGCAATAAGATAAAGCGTGAAAGACTTATTCATCATCCTTTTCTTTTCATTTTGCCTGCAAAGATAGTGTAAAATTAGGAAAAAACAAAACAAACAAGTAAAAAAATTCATGTTCATCGTTTGGTGGACTCGTTTTTTTTTCGTACCTTCGCAGACAAATATGTAATACAAGAATAACGTGAACAAGTTTGCTTTAACCTTGATGATAGCGTTTCTTTCGGGCATTACCGCTTCAGCACAGATTCACAAGATGGAGCGGCGCGACTCGATTGACCGGACGTACAATCTGAACCCCGTGGTGGTGACGGGATCGGGTCATCACCAGCGACTGAAGAGCACGTCGACGCCGGTCAGCGTCATCAGCAGTCAGGAGATTCGGGAACAGGGCATTAAGACGTTTGACGGTGCACTGACGCGCCTGATGCCGCAGGTGTCGATGGCTCCGAACAGCATGGGCTCGCAACTGCGACTGAACGGACTGGGCAACAAGTATATCCTCATTTTGATTAACGGTCAGAAGCTGTCGGGTGACATATCGAATAATGTGGACCTGAACCGCATCAACATGTCGCGCGTAAAACGTATCGAGGTGCTCGACGGCGCTGCATCGTCACTATACGGCAGCGACGCCATTGCCGGTGTCATCAACATCATCACCGACCAATCTACAGAGTCGCTTGTCAGTGTTGCCAACGACCTCCGCATCAGTGGAAACGGGGTGCTGACGGAGAGTGCAACGCTCGACATCTATAAGGACGGTTTCGGCTCGTACACGTTGTTTACCCACGACCGCGCCGACAGCTATCGCAACAACGACCTGGAATACGTGAAGGGCTCGGATACCGAAACGCAACGGTCGATAGCACCGCTGTTTACGGGCTATCGCGCAAACATTCTAGGACAGAAATTCACCTATGCCCCCAATCAGCATCTGGCGCTGAACGCCGGTCTGGACTATTCGTACAAAATCACCGACCGCCCTGATACCGACCCCGACGTCACGGGCGGCACCGACTACGAGATGCGCTACAAAGGACTGCGATGGAATGTGGGCGGCATCTATAAGTTTACGCAGAAGAACTCGCTGCAAGCCGACTTCACGGTGGACCGTTTCCGCTACGGCAAGGAGTATGACGTGGAGACCAAGACGAATGCCGTTGGCGACTACGTGGAGTCGAAGAAGCAGCGCATGATGGAGGGACAGGCGAAGGCTATCCTCGGTCTGACCAGCAACTCTACGACCATTTTCGGAGCCGACTGGCGCAAGGATTATCTGACCGCCACCAGTGGCAACATCGACCAGCATGTGTATTCGTTGGCAGCCTACGCCCAGCATGAGGCGAAGGTTCGCGTGGGAAGAGGGTTTGCTACGGCTACCGTCGGTCTACGACTTAACAACCATGAGACCTTCGGCACGCGTCTGACACCCAAAGCGACGCTGATGTATGCCCCAGGCAATTTCCGTTTCCGCGCCACCTACTCGGCAGGCTTCCGTGCTCCCGGTCTCGACGAGCTCTACTACCACTACTTCTCCGTGAATCGCGGCAAGGCGCAAATCAGTTTCGGCAACAAGGACCTGAATCCCGAGAAGAGCAACTATTTCGCGCTGAATGCCGAATATCGCGACGACGTGATCGCCGTCAGCGTGACGGGGTACATCAACCGCATCAACGATATGATTGTCAAGGAGAATGTTCCCGTGGACGATGCCAGTCGGCAGATGTTGATGAAGGAGTTTCCGGAAATGACACAGGATCAGGCCGACAAGATGGTGAGCTACGCCCTCTATCAGAACAGCGACGATGGCGACGTGAAGGGCGTGCAGGCAAACGTATCGGCAAATGTATTCCGAGGCTTCAACCTGTCGGCTAATTACGCCTACACCTATGCCCGCACTAAGAGCGACGACGAGTGGACGGTGTTGGAGCGTAGCATTCGCCATGCGGCTACGATTGCTGCGAACTATCGTCACACATGGGGACGCTACACGCTGAACGCCAACCTGAACGGGCGGTTGCAGTCGAAGACCTATTACACGGGGGCTTACGAGGACGCACCGGGCTTCGGACTATGGAACCTGAATACGACCCACGCTTTCGACGTGACGAAGTGGGCTTATCTGGAGCCGAGCATCGGTGTAGATAATATCTTTAACAAGGTTGACCGTCGCATCGACTCGTCGACGCGGAAATATTCACTCTATTCCCCTGGGCGGATGTTGGTGGTAGGACTGAAGGTAAGATTCAAATGATGATGAAAGCAGCAATTCTGATAGCAGCACCCATGAGCGGCTCTGGCAAGACGACGATTGCCAGGGGACTGATGGCGTTGATGACACAGAAGGGTATGAAGGTGCAACCGTTCAAGTGCGGGCCGGACTATATCGACACGAAGTTCCACGAGGCGGTGTGCGGAAGGCCCAGCGTGAACCTCGACACGTTTATGGCGACGCCAGAACATGTGAGAGAGTTGTTTGAGCACTATGGAAAGGCTGCGGATGTGTGTATCGTGGAGGGTATGATGGGGTTGTTCGACGGCTACGACCGCGAACGAGGGTCATCGTATGAGATAGCCCGCGTGCTGGACATTCCTGTGGTTTTGGTGGTGGATGCAAAGTCAGCAGCTTATTCGATGGCGGCATTGCTATCTGGGTTTATCAATTTCAGGAAGGACGTCCGCATTGCAGGCGTGATATTCAACAAGGTGGGCTCGGAACGGCATTTCGCCATGCTTCAACAGGTGTGCACGGACTTGGGCGTCGGGTGTCTAGGGTATCTGCCTAAGGATGCTTCGTTGGAACAAGGCTCACGCTATTTGGGACTGGACTTTTCAGAGAATATGGAGCATCAGTCGCTCATTAAACTATTGGAGGAACACGTAAGATGGCAGGAACTGTTAGCGCTCTGATAGCCCGCAACAAGGAGTCGTTCTCGTTTCTGTATCAAGAGACGATTGACAGCTTCGCACAGGTTCGCTTCTTCGACCCTGAGACGGAGGTGCCTTCGTTTGAAGGTATCGACCTGTTGTATCTGCCGGGGGGCTATCCGGAAAAGCATTTGGAGGCGTTGGTGGAAAACGAGGCTTGTCGCAAGGCCATCAAGGACTATGCCGAACGAGGAGGTAAGATTATTGCAGAATGCGGCGGTATGATGTACCTCTGCCAAAGCATCGTGACGGACGATGGCGAGTATGCGATGTGTGGTGTACTGCCCTACTCTATCACCGCTCGCAAGGCAGACCGCAAACTCTCGTTGGGCTACCGACGTTTCGAGCTCGACGGCAAAGAATATCGTGGTCACGAGTTCCATTATACGCAATTCATGGGCGAAAAGCCGCAGAGCATTACGCAGGTCTATAATGCCAAAGGCGAACCTGTCGATACACCTGTATTCAGATATAAGAATGTATTAGCAAGCTATACCCATCTCTATCAACTATGAAGCATCTCCATCCTATTATGTTTGCCGGAACAGGCAGCGATGTCGGCAAGAGCATCGTGGCTGCTGCGTTTTGTCGCATCTTCCGTCAGGACGGCTATCAGCCCGCACCTTTCAAGGCGCAGAACATGGCGCTGAACTCATACGCCACACCCGAGGGTTTCGAGATTGGTCGTGCCCAGGCTGTACAAGCCGAAGCCGCAGGCATCCCTTGTCATACGGATATGAATCCATTGCTTTTGAAGCCTCAGAGTGACCATACTTCTCAGGTGGTACTGAACGGCAAACCCATCGGCAATAAGGACGCGTATGATTATTGGAGGAGACAAGGAGACAAGGATACAAGGAGACAGGACAATAGTTTAGATGTGGATTACCGCAAGGAGGTTTGCGACGCTTTCGACCGTTTGGCAGCACGCTATAACCCCATTGTGATGGAGGGTGCAGGCAGTATTGCGGAGATTAACCTGAAGGACCGCGACCTGGTGAATATGTCGATGGCCCGTCATGCAAAGGCTGATGTCATCCTTGTTGGTGATATCGACCGCGGTGGCGTCTTTGCTTCCGTTTATGGCAGCATCATGTTGCAGACGCCCGAAGACAGGAAACTCATCAAAGGTATCATTATCAATAAGTTTCGTGGCGACATGCGCCTCTTCGACGAAGGTCGCAAGATGCTCGAAGACATTTGTGGTGTGCCGGTTCTTGGCGTGATACCTTATTATAAGGATATCTATATCGACGAAGAGGATAGCGTGGCGTTGGAACAAAAACGTCGTCAGTTGGCCGAGGGCAAGGTGAATGTGGCTGTCGTCCTTTTGCGACATATCAGCAATTATACCGATTTCGATACATTAGAACGCGATCCCCGCGTCAATCTTTTCTATACCAACAACGTCGCTGATATCCAGCAGGCAGATATCATCATCCTTCCCGGCACAAAGGCTACACTCGACGACCTGATGGAGTTGCGTCGTAACGGTTGTGCTCAGGCCATCCAGCGTGCCCATCGCGAAGGTAAGATGGTGGTAGGCATTTGTGGAGGTTATCAGATGTTGGGACAGACGGTTAACGACCCTGATGGCATCGAGGGCAGCATCACGAGTCTGCCCGGTCTTGGACTACTGCCCATCCACACCACGATGACTTCGGATAAGACCACCCGTCAGGTGACGTTCGAGTTCGAAGGCCAGGAATGTCAAGGGTATGAAATTCATCAGGGTGTCAGCGATACAGACCAAGCCATCCTGCAGACCGACCATTGCATCGGAACATACATTCATGGCTTCCTCGATAATGCGCCCGTCATTGAACATCTTTTAAAGCACATAGCTAAAGGCCAAAAGCCAAAAGCTAAGAGCCTAATGGATTTCAAGAATGAGCAATACGACAAACTGGCGGCTCACGTCCGCCAGCATGTCGACATCAAGCGTATCTACGATATTTTAAGCGTATGAATGCATGCCTCCCAACAGGTAGTTCACGCCGAAATAGGTCATGAGAATGGTGAGGAATGCCAAGGCCATGTACAGGCGGAAAGACCTGTCAGACCAGTGGAAGGACTTGTGGGCAGGAACGGCATAGACCATGAAGGTGATGAGTGCCCACGTCTCTTTAGGATCCCACGACCAGTAGTTGCCCCACGACACGTTGGCCCATATGGCGCCGATGAAGATGCCATAGCCAAGGAATGCGAGTGCCGGATAAAGCATGGCGCGCACGAAGATGGCAACGAACAGCAGCAGATAAGCCATGATGATGGTTGACACATGGACGGGCAACAGCCAGGAGTTGAGCACCGGCAACGGATGGTTGGCCGAGGAATACTTACCCAAGAAGTGGTAGAGTAAGAAGGCGTAAACGAACAGGAGAAGAACGGACAACAGCTGGTAGCGACGGCCTCGCAATTCGGATAATAGATTGCGGAACTGGCCTTTGGGGTCGATGAGTATCCATAGCAACGCCACAAAGAGCAGCGCATAGCCGCAATAGGTAACGGGGATTCCCCACGGGTCGCAGTTCATGGCGAGGATGCTACCCTGCAGGTCGGGGTCAAAGTCCATCTGATAGAGACGGATGCCGCTACGACTGGCAATATGGTTCATCGAGATGGTAACAGGCTCGCCATCAATCGTAACGCGTGAAATGTAGTCAGACGGATCGTCGCTGTCGTCGTAATATTTGATTTCGAAGTCCTCTAGACTGATGGTGAAGGGCAAATGGTGAAGGCGCATGTCGCGAGTGAGATACTCATTTGTAGGTATTCCCTTACGCAAAGGGACGACACCCTGCACGGCTGTCAGATGCGTCAACAGAGCACCGGCAAGAATGACCAGGAACGACAGATGAAGCACCACGACCGACGGACGGCGAACCTTGCTCTTGACAAACCAGAAGATGCCTGACGCCGCCAGAAAAGCCCACAATGCAGAAAACCACCAAGCACCATAGATATTTTCTGCGACGAACTCCGTGCCCTGATTGTTCTCAACGATTGTGGCGGCTGCCATGACGACAACCACCACAATATATAGGATAACGACGGTCTTCTTCATACTATTCTAACGGAAAAACCGCCCGTTTATTATATCGCCTCGATGAATTTAATGACAGCGTCACGATCGTCCTTCGACAGATAGAAGAACTGTTCGGTAGCGCGGTAGCCATCCGACTGTTTCGAATAGCCGTGCCACATAATCGCCTCAAGGACAGTGCGTGCGCGACAGTCGTGCAATCGGTCGTCAGCACCCGTCAGTAAACGACTCAGTCCGCGACCCCACAACGGCGTAGTGCGACACCACCCCGTGCGGATGTCGTTCTTCATGAACAGGCGATGCTGTACCATATCGGTATAGGGCCAGATGGTCTGGTTGGGATATTTCGGCAGCATCTTGCTGGCATCCTTACCGACGCTCTTGGCGTAGGCCTTCGTGGAAGCATCCACCCACATATCGTCCTTGCCAGTCTTCCACGACGGGCGGTGACATTGGGCACACCCCATCTTCGAGAACAACTCCTTGCCGCGTTGTACC
The DNA here is from genome assembly GCA_045112595.1 of Prevotella sp. Classification (GTDB taxonomy): domain Bacteria; phylum Bacteroidota; class Bacteroidia; order Bacteroidales; family Bacteroidaceae; genus Prevotella. The sequence continues at coordinate 8,984 of JBGUIA010000058.1, forward strand.
TGCGTGTCGTTCAGATTACGTGCAGCAGGAACTGCGAGACCACGGTGCCAAACCATAAACTGATAGTACTGCTTATCGGTCATCTCATCTTTGCCGTTGTAAGGCGCACCGAAATAGAGATACTTGTCGAAAGTCTCCTTCTTGGCAATCGACGAACAGCTCAGGATCTCGTTTACACGATTGGCAATACCTTCGCTGGTGCCGTCGGCATAGTAAGGATGCAGGATGCTCGACTCCTCAGCACCATGCTCCTTGATATATTTGAGCACATCCTCATCCTCGCTCTGCGCCTTTGCCCAAGCGGGTGTGGTATAAAGCCAATGACGGTCGCTACGGGTGACGTTGGTGATGTTCCAAATGGCGTTAGCACCGGCTCCGTCCTGCAATGTACCGCGCGTCATGGCGTAAGTAAAACGCTTCAACGGACCGTGGTCGCCATGGAAGGTACCTGTGTCATTATAACCGGCAGAATAATAGGCAGAAGCCTTGAACTTGCCAACCTCCTTGTCCCACATGGCGGGATTCAGTTCGACATATTTCGCCTCAGCCTTCCACTGTGCCTCGATTTCCTCGTCATCAATGGCATCAAGCAGACCTGTGCCATAAACGCCGATAGTCGATTCCAAGCGAACGTCGTAGTTCGTTGGCTTCGGATTGGTATTGAAAGCCGACTGCGGAATGCGCACTTCCGGATAGATGAGCGCATAGGTCTCGCCATCCGCAAACTGCATGGGCAGGCCACTCTCCATCTCAGTTACATTCTTCCACTCTATCGTAATCTGACTCTCATCGATGGGTGCCTTAAAGGGTGACATAGCCTGAGTCTGCGGCATTCCCGTTACTTCCGTGATATAGCCGTTGGTATCGGGATGATAGATGACCAGCAGATAACCATTGCCAATGGTGTTGGCACGATATTCAGTCTGGCGCTTGCCGTGACCATAGCTGGGGTGACAGGCAATGCAAGAGTTACGAACCCAAGCAGGACCAAGACCCTTACGAGGCTCCTGCTCGAAGGTATAAAGCTTCTCGAAGAAACCCTCACCAACGATGAAGTCATCCTCCATACCAGCCTGATTGGTCACTGCCGGAGCAGGAGCCGAATAGCTGGCTTTCTCTGTCGTTCCCAACTGTCCGCCAGGATACCATTCCTCGGCAGTAAAGTTGCCTGTGGCCTTACCAAACATCTGTTCTTCAGGTGTCAACGGACCTAGATTCGACAGGCTGTCGTTATCGTCGGAACATGCTGACAGCATAGGGGCTGCCAGCATGCTCACGAAAAATAGTCGTGATAGTTTGTTCATATTTGATGTCTGTTAATGATTATTCTTCTGTCTCCCAATCCTCATCGTCCTCGAAGTTGATGTTCCAGATGGTGCAGCAGTACTTCACGAAAGGAGCCGGCATCGCACCAATCTTATTGATAGCATCATTGAAAGCACCAGTAACCTTAGTGTTAACATCATTCTTGTCAACACTGGCAAAGAAAGCATTGAAACAAACGTTGGCTGCATTGCCGTTGGTGCTGCCATACCACACATTGCGGATAGAGCGGATGTTGTCCTGGAAGTCCTTGATGGAGTTGTAACTATAGGGTGACTCCACGTAAGACACGTCGCCAGCAGAGAAAGGATTGGCAATCTTGGCGGTACCTACCTCGTTGGCAATAGCTACGCACGAACCCTCGTCATTACTCAACACCTGAGCAATGGCGGCTTTCAGTGAACTAAAAGTACTCTTACTGCCATCAAAGCCAGCCGTAATAAGATTGGTTCCATAGCTCAGACCAGCCTCAGTGGTGTAGTCCAGTCCGGCAGCCTTAACAACATTGACGCGGTTGGCATTTTGAGCGGTTTCTCCCTCCCAGGCAACCTGCAACTGGAAGCAACGCTCCTTCAGAAGTTTGCAAATGGTCTGGGCGTATGCCAATTCCTGGGCACCGCTGACCTTCTCGAAGTTCTTGTAGGTGTCGTTACCCTGCAATTCAGTAACCTTACGAGGCTGTCCATCGCGGAACAGGATGAACTCCAGGGCGTGGAAACCGAGAATAGTAGCATCTTCGAGCATCTCTTCGTCCATGCCATTGTTGAAATAGCTCAGCAACAACGTGCGGTTCAAAGGCCACGAGTCGATGGTGGGGTCGATGTCGAAATCGCTGGCAGCACCCATGAGGAAAGCCTCCGACTGCTCCCAGTTCAGTCGTGCGGCCTTGAAATCTGTGCACGCCTTATCAATCTGTGCCTGGGTAATGGTATTGACAGTCAGACCATTGAGCGTTTTCTCCAAATCTTCCACGTCGTTGGCCAGATTGGTGTATGTAGGTATGATTACGTTGCTAACCAATCCTGTCAGCACTTGACGCAGATATTCCTCCTGCTCTGCAGTCAGACTTGCTTGAGCAATGATTTTGTTTGCGTTCTCAAACTGGTTAACGACATCAGCACAGGCATCAATGGCCGCCGTACCATATGAGCGGTCTTTGTACTTGTCGACATTGTCATTGTTGTCGTTGCTGTCACTGCTACAGGCAGTAAATGTCATCATACCCATTATCAGGGCCAAAGAGTAAATAATCTTTTTCATTTCTTTTTCTATTATTATTTCGTTATACCGTTATTCCGTAATTCCGTAATTCCGCGATTTCGATTAAAGGAAGAATCCCTCATACGCCACTCCGATATTGATGCTGGGTTCGTCGTTGTAGATGGACTTGAGGAACCGCTTCGAATATTCGGCCTTGACGACCACCTGCGGCACGGGATGATAGTTCACACCAAATGCCATACGCTTTACAGCAGTATAGTCGTAGGCCGTGCCCTTAGTTTTGCTGGCGTAGGGGTTATATGCTTCGTAGCGACCGAAGACGTACAGTTTTTGATTATCCTCACGCATCTGCGGAATCTGCGAGAACACGTCGTAACCGGCTTCGATACCCACAGCATAGGCATTCTTCGACACAAAGGCCGAATGCTTGTAAGGCGACTTCGAATTCAGGCGGTTATACACATATTTCAATTGTTCTGCATCACCCAGATAACCGTAGTCGGCTTGTCCGCGAACAATCCAGTTGTGGGCTTTATACGTGAAGTCGAAGGCACCAATAGCCACAACGCCTTTGTATTCCGCATCCACACCGTTGGCATTGCGCGGATAGCTGTTGCCGATGCTATGACCGTAATATCCGCTGAGTCCGATGCGCAAGCCGGGAACAGTGTAGTTGTCCAGACGCAGAGATACTCCATACTTATTGGCAACATCAAACTCCAGTGGCGACTTATGGCCTTTCTTTATCCAGCCGACATTGGTGAAGTTGTCGGCATTCAGACCTGCCACGAACTGCGCCTCGTAGCGGAAATCCTTATATCGGCCCCACAGCGATACGCCCGTCTGGTGCCACGTACAGGGCATGATAGTGCTCTCGCCCTCAGGACGATAGACGGTAAAGAAACTCAGCGGTTCGTGGTGGGCGTTGGTCAAACCGACAGGCACGACGATATGTCCAGCGCGGACATTGACAGCACGCGAGAACGATTTCTGAATCCAGAACTGCTCCAGCTCTACCTCACCACCTTTCTCGGTCTCCTGTTCCCATTCTCCGCCTTCCTCGTCCTCCTTTTCGTAAGCAATGCCGTTGCCTCCGTGTTCGAATTCAATCTCGGTACCGAACGTCCAGCCCTTGCCGAAGTCGTAACCTAAGTAGATGACTGCATGGGGAATGTCGAAACGTCCGTGACTGGGATCGTTCTTGTGTTCCTCGGGTTGACTGTAACGGCTGACATGGTCGCTATAGAAATTGCGCGAGAACACCGCCTCACCATAGCCTCCCACGCTAAGGCGTGAGCGACGGATGCTGTCTCCGTCGTTTCCCGCCCAGCAGTTTAAACTAACAAATACAAATAATGCGAATCCAATTCTCTTCATTTTCACTTACACTTTCAATTTCGGCTGCAAAGGTAAGGAGTTTCAACAAAAGTCGCAATACCTAAAAATGATGAAATGCCTTCAGGACTATTGCACGTTTCATGGAAAATGATTAATTTTGCACCGTCAAATTATTAATAAGGTACGCAAGATGAAGAACGTGAAGATGTATGAGGCGGGCGACAAGATGATAACGCTCATCAAGGACAACTACAGTGTGCTGCAGGCATTGGGTTCGTTTGGCATTAACCTGGGGTTTGGCGATAAGACGGTCAGCGAGACATGCCAGATGAACGGAGTGGATACCTACACCTTCCTGGCAGTAGTCAACGCACAACTGAACGACATCACCACTTATGAGGATGACGAACAAATCAACGTGCCTACGCTGTTGCACTATCTGAAGGCCAGCCACGCATACTATCTTGACTTCCAACTGCCTTTCATCCGCCGCGAGTTACAGGAAAGCATCAGCGAGAACGATGCGCTGGGCATGCTCATCATGAAACTTTATGAGGAGTATGCGCAAGAGATTCGTCGCCATATGAAATACGAGGAAAAAACGCTCTTCCCCTATGTCGAATCACTACTTGAAGGCCGTCCTATGAACGACTATAACGTTGAGACCTTCTCGAAGCACCACGAACAGACGGACAAGAAGCTGCGCGAACTGAAACTCATGATTATCAAGTACCTGCCAGCCGATGCACATCGTAACAACCAACTGACGGCAACACTCTACGACATCTACAACAACGAGGAATGGCTGCGCCAACACGCAGAGGTCGAGGACCATATCTTCACACCTGCCATCAAACGCCTCGAACGCACCACCAATCGGGAGGACGTTTCGAAGAACATTTCGCAAATGGTGTTCAAGAGTGGACAGGACGCCAACGAAGCACTCAGCGACCGCGAACGCGATGTCATCATCGGTGTCGTGCAAGGCCTGCAGAACAAGGAGATTGCCGATCGTCTGTGCATCTCCGTCAATACCGTCATTACCCATCGCCGCAACATTGCGCGCAAACTACAGATCCACTCTCCTGCGGGCCTCACCATTTATGCCATCGTGAATGGTCTCGTGGACATCTCAAGCGTAAAGTTATAACGATCAGAAGTATTTCGTAATCTTCGCGTTCTGGAAGTTGTTCATCTCGTTCATCATCCGAACTGCGGAATCAATGATGGGGAACGCGCATAAAGCACCTGTTCCTTCGCCTAATCGCAACCCCAATTGCAACAAGGGCTTGGCATCCACCATGTCAAGCATCATCTTGTGACCGCTCTCGTCGCCACAATGGGTGAATATCATGTAGTCCTGCGAGTCAGGAAAGAGACGGATAGCTGCCAAAGCGCAGGCCGTCATGATAAAGCCGTCGACTAATATAACAAGGTGTTGCTCGGCAGCGCGAAGCATGGCGCCAATAGCAGCAATCATTTCGAAACCACCAAAATAGGCAAGAGACCCCTCCAACCTCCCCTGCTTAGGGGAGGCTTTATAGTTTGCAACAGCACGGCTAAGAACCTCATATTTATGACGAATACCATCGTTGTTAAGACCAGCGCCAGCACCGATGCACTCCTTTAACGGAATATCGCCAAACAGACTCATCCAGATGCTCGAAGGCGACGTGTTGCCAATACCCATTTCTCCAATGCAAAGGACACGACAACCCTCAGCAATGCAATCGTCGACTAAATCGACGCCCACAGCAATCGCCTGATTAAATTCCTCCTCACTCATGGCGGGTTCATACAGGAAGTTCTTGGTGCCTCGCGCAATCTTGCGGTCAATAATTCCTGGAACGTCAGACAGGTCGTAGTCAATACCCACATCCACAACACGCAACTTGAAACCATGCTGACGGCAGAACATATTGACGCCACCACCTCCACGGGTGAAATTAATCATCTGTTGCCAGGTGACCTCACGGGGTGATACACTCACGCCCTCGCGTTCAATGCCATGATCGCCACCCAAAAGCAGATGACAAGGATGCGCCAATGAAGGCTCTAATGTCTGCTGAATCAGACACACCTGCATCGCCAACTCTTCCAATCGACCTAACGAACCTTTGGGTTTGTTTAGGTTATCTATCTTCGCTTGTATCGCCGCCTGCATCGAGCGGTCAACGGGTCGTATATCGAATGTTTTATTCATGTTGTCGTTATATCGTTATAACGTTACGTTATTTCGTCCTTATTTTACCTTGACGGCAATTCCACTTACCATCAATATGACTTCATCTGCCTTCTGCGCAATATACTGGTTCATCCAACCCTGTAGGTCAGTAAACCTGCGCTGAAGAGCATTCTCGCTGACGCCTCCCAAACCGATTTCATTCGTCACAAAGATATAGGTAGCATCATGATTGGTGAAAGCGTCAAACTCAGCCTTTGCCAGCTCTAACGATTTATCGACGTTGGAGTCATTGGCGAAGAAGAAGTTCGTAAGCCACAACGTCACACAATCGATGACTACCACCCTACCCGTCAGGTCGTGACGACTCAGATGGATTTCCTCCTCGATGTTCGTCCACTGAGGACCACGTCGCTCCTGGTGCCGGCGGACACGTTCACGGAACTCTTCGTCCCACACCTTGGCAGTAGCCACATACACGGGATTGTCCGATAGGTTTAATGCCAGTTCTTCGGCCTTTGTACTTTTGCCAGAGCGTTGGCCGCCTGTAATGAGAATGATCTTTTTCATAGGGCACAAACAACTAAATATACTGCCAGTTCTACCAACAGACACACCGCTCCACAACAGTCACCCGTATAGCCGCGGAGCTTGTTCCAAATGAGCATATAGAGGAAATACATCACGACGCAAGGCAGGAAGATAACCAGTTCCCACGGCAGCTCCGTATACCATAGATATAGCCCCATCGGCAACAATCCTTGTATGGCGAGGCCGACGCCTGCACGCCAGTCCATCTTACGATAGACGGTCTTTGCCTTCGCATCTTCTTCACGTCGGGCATAAGGCATCATCATGATGAGCTGTGCCGTCACCATGCGGGCGTAAGGTGATGCTGCCAGAATAGTCAGTGCCGCCAGCGTGGGAGTCATTGACAAGAGCGTTGCTGCTAATAAAAGATGGTAAAAGATGAGGCCAATGACACCATACGTGCCGATGTGCGAGTCTTTCATGATGGTGAGGATGCGCTCTCTGTCAGAGCCTCCGCCTCCAAAGCCATCAAGGAAATCCGCCAGTCCGTCTTCATGCAAGGCGCCTGTAACGAGCAGCCGGACCACGATAGCCAACAGCACTGCCACCATGTAAGGCAGATACATGCTGCCAACCCATAGCGTTGCAGCCATCAGTCCACCCGTGACCCAACCCGTCAGCGGCCAATGCTCCACCACCGTCTTATAACACTCCTGCGCTGGTTGGTGCAGTCGCCAGAAAGGCAGTCGAGTAAAAAAGATAAACGACGCCCAAATGCGGTCATACCATCGTGTCTGGTCAATATTTATTTGCATATTGTTGCTATTTGTTTGCAAAGTTACGAATTTATTTTGTAACTTTGCAAGGTAAATACGAAATATATGCAAATAGAAATGAAAAAAATTGCTATTGGCTATTGGCTATTGGCTATTGGCTTATGTGCTTGTTCGGGCAAGAAAGCCACAACGCAAGATGCCGACGAGACATCGAGTGATTCCATTGTCACTATCGACGTAAAGTACGCCACGGGGTTCACCGTTCGCGACTCTGCCGACATTCGTTTGGTGGACGTAGGCAAGCACGAGCACTTCGCCTTGGTTCATACCGACGACGCAGAAGTGCCCAACGGTTATACGAAAGTGCGCGTACCCATCAAGAACACCATCTGCATGACGGCCTTGCAATTGTCAAACTTCACCGTGCTTGACGCCCACGACATTGTGAAAGGCATTACGGGCACAAAGAACCTGTTCGACAAGGACATCCTGCAACGCGTAAAAGACGGTAAAATTGTGAAGATCGGTATGGAGGGAGAGTTCGATACTGAGTTGGTGCTGGCAGCCAATCCTGATGTCATATTCATTTCGCCCTCAAAACGTGGCGGCTACGATGCCATCAAGGAGACGAAAATCACGCTAGTGCCCCACTTAGGCTACAAGGAACTCGACCCGCTGGGTCAGGCTGAATGGGTGAAGTTCGTTGGCATGTTTATCGGCAAGGAACGCGAGGCTACTGTTCTTTTCGATTCTGTCGAAAAGCGCTACAACGACCTGAAGGAAAAGGCCGCAAAGACAAGCCAAAAGCCCACCGTTACCAGCGGCGAGATGCACTATGGCACTTGGCATGCTGTGGGTGGGAAAAACTATCTGGCACAGATTTTCCGCGATGCCGGTGCCGACTACGTCATCAACGACGAAGAGACCAGTGGCGAGAATCTGGAGTTCGAAAAGATGTATGCCCTCTCGGCCAATGCCGACTACTGGCGCATCCTGAACAGCTACCCTGGCGAGTTCTCGTACGAAGCGCTGAAAGCCAGCGAGCCTCGTAACGAACTCTTCAAGGCCTTTAAGGAACGGAAGGTGATATACTGTAACATGAAGCAGCAGCCATACTACGAGATTGCTCCCGTAGAACCCGACGTGCTGCTGAAAGACTTTGTGGCCATCTTCCACCCGGAACTCGTCGAACCCGACTACACCCCGAAGTACTACCGTCTGTTGAAATGAAAGCATCGAAATTCATCATCCTGTTAATATCCATCGTCGTGCTGGTAGTCATCAACCTGCTGCTCGGCACGGTGCGCATCCCTGTCGGCGAAGTCTGCAGCATCCTGATGGGTGCGGGCTCCGACTCCGAGATATGGACCAATATCGTCATCAGTTCACGACTGCCACAGGTATTGACGGCTATCGTTGCCGGTGCGGGACTTGCCGTCAGCGGACTACAGATGCAAACCGTCTTCCGCAACCCGTTGGCAGGTCCGTCAGTTCTTGGTATCAGCAACGGCTCGGCACTTGGTGTAGCCTTTGTGGTCCTGCTGTCAGGAAAGATTGGCGGTGTGGCACTAAGCCGTCTCGGCTACCTTGGCGATGCTGCCATGTCGGTAGCTGCCATCATGGGTGCACTGGCCGTGATGCTGCTCATCGTTTGGATATCGCAAAAGGTGAAGGGCAACGTCACCTTATTAATAATAGGTGTGATGATCGGCTATCTGGCCAACGCCATCATCGGTGTGCTGAAGTTCCTGTCGCCAGAGGAAGACGTAAAATCGTTCGTGGTCTGGGGACTGGGCTCTTTCTCGCGCGTGTCAGGTGACGAAATGGTGCTCTTCGTGGTACTGATGTGCATCCTGCTGCCCATAAGTTTCCTGCTGGTAAAACCCATGAACATGCTGTTGTTGGGCGAACGCTATGCAGCCAATCTCGGCCTCGACGTACAACGGGCGCGCATGCTGATTATCATCTGTTCGGGCGTTCTGGTGGCCATCGTCACCGCCTACTGCGGACCCATCATGTTCATCGGACTGGCCGTGCCTCATCTGGCGCGGGCCTTGTTCCGCACCAGCGATCATCGCGTACTATTGCCCGCCACTGCCTTGTGTGGTGCAGCCTTGGCTCTGGTATGCAACTTCATTGCCCGCATGCCAGGCTTCGAGGGTGCCCTACCCGTCAATAGCGTCACGGCCCTCGTCGGAGCCCCCGTCATTGCCGCCGTGCTCTTTGGTCGTAGGAAGAATGACGTAGGGGAATAAGACAACGGATTAAAGGATTTTCATGATATCCCGCAGGCTGTTGACAACGAACGTCACGGTTTGCGGGATGTCTGTCTTTTCGATGTTCCAACGATTGACGAGCATGGCATCGATGCCGGCATTCAAAGCCCCAAGGACGTCGGTATTCAGGTTGTCGCCAATCATCAGCGTAGTCTCTCGTTCCGCACCAGTCATCTCCAATGCAAAATCGAAGAAAAGCGGCGAGGGTTTGTTGACACCCGCATCTTCGCTGAGGATAATGGTATCGAAATAGTCGCGCAGGCCACAGGCCGCCAGCTTCTTATATTGTACTTCGTGGAAACCGTTGCTTGTCATGTGCATGCGATAACCTTTTTTGCGGAGGTAATCCATCAGCTCGTGGGCACCATCAATGACGCCTGGCTTCGAAGAACAGAAGTCGAGAAACTTGTCGCTCATCTCCAGACAAAGGTCTTCGGTGACTTCAAGCCCTTTACCTGCGGACAAAGGACGACGGAAACGTTCGACGATGAGATACGGGCGATCTATCTCTCCTTTCGAGTAGCGTGTCCACAAGTCGATATTCGCAGCCCAATAGGCATCGTAGAACACTTTCGGGTCAGCAAAGTAACGCTCCAAATGAAATGCCTCGAACGTCTCCCGCAAGGCAATGACGGCATTGCCATAGGTATCATACAGCGTGTCGTCGAAATCAACAAACAGGTCTTTATACTTCATATATCTTTCCATTGTCGTCAATCAATAATATCGTGAGTTCACCGTTGGGCAACAGCGGGGCGCAATGCTCGTAGCAATGGCGGATAACGGTGCGTGCGAATTCCGCTCGTTTGTCATCTGCAATACGCTCCCATAGCTCCCGTGCCAGCGTCATGTCGCTGATGTCGATGCTGATGCCTGCTTCCTGCAACATCTGCTGAACAAACGCCTTGTCCATCGTCGTCTTGCGGCTATGCGTGTCCAGATTTCCAGCAGCTAACTTGACGGCCTTGCCCAGCATCACGCCCAGCGTTATATGCTTGATATTCAATTCGTTGGCAATTTTCAGTGTATCACCAATGTAATTCCCGTATTCCACAAACGCCTGTTGGGGCAACACAGGATACATCGTCTTCACAAACCGCTCGCTCTTGCCACCGCTATTGATCACCACGCGCTCCGATCCGCTGGCTTTCGCCACTTCCATACACTTGCGGATGCTGTCGATAAACGCCTCCTCCGAGAACGGCTTCACGATACCACTCACGCCAATAATCGAGATGCCGCCCTCAATGCCGAGCCGCGGATTAAACGTCCGCTTGGCAATCTCTTCGCCATTCGGCACGCTGATGGTAATTCGAAGTGAATCATGGGGACTGTCCCCGTGATTCATAACCGCTAGAACATTCTTTCGAATCATTTCGCGCGGTCCTTTATTGATGGCCGCCTCGCCTACCGGATAATCAAACCCCGGCAGCGTAAACCGCCCCACTCCATCGCCACCGCATATCTCAAACTGAGTCGCTTTCTCAACCTTCGTCCTCACCTCGATGCCGTTCGTCACGTCTGGGTCGTCGCCTGCCTCTTTCACGCAATAGGCATATCCGTCGCCATAACCCACAGCCACAGGAATCGTCTCGCCATTCGGCAACAATACTGCCACTTCCGTGGGCGTCTCGCCATACAGCATCCGCCTCGTCGCAGCAATCGCCGCCGCCGTTGCACACGTCCCTGTCGTCAGTCCGCTATGCAAAGGGAAAAATTCCGGCAACAGCTTTTCCACCGCCCGCCGCAAACCATAAGAGCCATTGACGTATTCAACGTGTACATGCTGGGGATTGGGCGTATGTGGAGGGTATTCTGGTCGTTCAATAACATAAACCATTATTCCAGCCTGCCGTGCTGCATCAACTTTTTCCGTGAATCCACCACTTAGCCCACTCTCTTTTGTGATGATGGCCTCAGGATGAAGGTCTTCTATCAAATCCGAAGTTTTATCCGTCTCATAATAAACGAGATGATCCTCAGGGAAACCTTGCTGGTGGGCAACAACATGGGAGAGTCGACGGCTTAGTATTCTAAACCAACAATCTTTATGGTTCTCCCAGAAACGACGCAGTTTCCAGATAGTGTTTACACCTGTCAATGCCAGTAGCCGCGTGACACCGTGCGCTTCCAACAGCCAGATAGCCTCATCATAATCTTTACACCATATAAGGTCTTTGTCGTGCTTTGGATAGATACGATCATAACGGATAATCGGTGCACCAATGTGTCGTGCCACGAACTGAAGGTTGTAGTGCAATTCTTCGGCAAAGGGATGAGCAGCATCAATAATCAGACGGATATCATGCTCTCGACAACAATTAATCATTTGCGGCACATCCATACTACCCGACAAATGGACACCATTCACCAATTCTATTTGCTGCCCATCTGTGCGTGTAGAATAATAGTAAAGCGCACCTGCTTCTTCCAGCACCTCTACCGCCCTGCGACCTTCCGTCGTCCCGCCGAATACCAGTATCATGCTGCAAAGATAAACATTTTTTGCAGAATAGACACAATACTGTGCCAAAATTTAGCAATAACACAAAAATAGCATTCAATTATTTGCACTATTGCTTATAAATTTGTATCTTTGTCGCCAAATTATAAATAAACTGCATTAATACAATTACGATTATGAGAAGATTATTTTATGTTTTGTTACTTTTTGTCAGCCTTCATTGCGCTGCTCAGGACGAAGTGGTATTCCACAATGGCACAATAGCCAAAGGTAAGGTTAGCGAAGTGACTGATTACTTCATCAAGTTCTGCTATGAGAACGAGGATGTCAACAACATCATTGGACGTGCAGCAATCTCCGAAGTGCGTTTCTCCAGTGGACGTGTACAGCAGATGTCGCAGAAAATCTTTATTGAGTCTGAAAAAGACTGGGAGAAGGTGCGCATAGTCAACGACAAGAACGAGGTGCTGGGACTCAAGTCGCTCGGACAGGTCGAGAAACACTCTACTGGCACATGGTCGTTCTCTACTACGGCTGGTCACTTCAGCGAGAAGACGATGAAGAAGATTCGCAAGGAGGCAGCAGCCCGTGGCGGATGTATCGTACTACTGTTGAGCCAGCAGAGTCAGTCAGGCGGATTCTTCCAAGACGGACATGCTTCTATGACAGGAGAAATTTACACCTATTAATATTATATAGGATATGAAGAAAATAGCATTCCTTTTGATGGCTCTGGTGGCAGGAGTCACTCAGGCAGATGCCCAGAAGTATCTTACAGCAGGTACTGAAGTTCTCGTTGTGGCAGTTCAGGACATCAACGCCTATGATTTGAAAGAAGGTCAGATGATAGAGCTGGCGACGGCCGACGACGTAAAACTGGAATCGGGCGAGATCGCTATTCCCAAAGGTTCACAGGTCTCGGCACGTGTGCGCACCTCATTGAAACAGCGTGTGCTTGCCAACCAGAAAAAGCGTCTCATCATTGACGTCAAGGAAGTAAAAATGCCGAACGGTGCGACCGTTCCCCTTTGTAACGGTGTGGCAAGTTTCACCACCAGCAAGAAGACAGGTGACTTAGAAGCTGCACCCCTGAAGTATGTATCTTCACAAAAACTGATGATTCCCACCGATTACGTCATCCGCGCCAAAGTGGAAGTCACTCAGAACATCAGTAAGTAGATAATAGATTACCTAAGTCTACCTCGACACCATCCCGGCTCTCCGCTTGAGACTTCCCTGCTCTCGACCGGAGAGCCGGGAGCTTTCTGCCGTTCAGCCCGTAAGGTAACGGGACAACTATCGAAAGCCGTAATGTTTAGCAAGTGTAGATGTTTAGAAGTTTAGATTTTGGTATATATATAAATATAAAAATTAAAATTTTATTCTTTTTTACTATAAATCCTAAACATCTAAACTTCTAAACTTCAAAAGTTCTCAGTTTCTCAAGACTAAAAAGTCGCGACACAACGGATCAGCGCCAGTTCCAGCGCCTAGTGGAATTCATCCGCGCCTGCCCGTATACCGACCAGCTGCTGAGCGGCCCCGGCTGGCTCCACATCTCCTGGATGCCCTTCGCCGCCCCCCGACACTTCGTCCGAATTGGATACTATAAGTAACAAAAGTGCACAACGGGATCGGTTCCGCTGTGCACTTATCAGAATCCATACATCGGTGTTCCTTTTTTGCGCCCTGCCCAGAGAAATAATATTCCCTGCCCAGGGAATTCATATTTTAATGCTAGCAATTGTTACCTTTAATGTTTGCAATTGCCACCATTAATGCTCCCATTTACGGGAGGACGAAGCGGAGGGACTCGAGGAATTGGACGAGGAGGATGTAGAGGGGCAGCAGCGGGGCACACTGGCGCAGACCGTAGACCAGCGCGCCATAGACGTCGGCTAACGACTGGAACGAGCCAGCGATGACGCCGTGGATGATGGCAGCCATGAGGACGCCGAAGGCGACGAGGGGCACGAGGCTGGCGGAGAACGGCGAGGGCCAAAGCAGTCCGCTGGCGGAGAGCAGTACGGCGTGAGGCACGACGGTGAGCAGCAGGACAATGCCGACATAGATGACGAGGAACGCCACGGACACTCCACGGCTGCGGACGACGGCGCCGTAAGCCATAGCCAGCAGCAACAGCCAGACGAGCACGGGGCTGCCGACAATCTCGGCAAAATGGCCAAGGAACCAGCGGATGCCTTCCCCTGAGAGCATGCTGCGCACGCCACTCAAGGGCAGCGCGGCACTCCACAGCCACGAACCGAGCATGAGCAGCAGTTGTGCCAGCACCAGCGCAAGGGCAATATGTGGGAGAAACCTTTTCATCAATCCGTTTAATCCGTATAATCCGTGTTCTTTTAGTCTGCGTCCGGCACAAGGTTATCGATATCGAGGATGCGCAGTTCGATGGCGCGGACGACGAGGCGCGTGGCATTGACGCTCTCACCGCCAGGGAACAGCTTCTTCACCAGTTCGTTCTGGCGCTTCTCCAGACTCTTCACGCCGAAGGGCATGCCGCGCAGCGTGGTGATCTGCTCCTTGGTATAACCGAGGGCGAGGTGGCGCAGGAATCGTTCGTCGTACTCGTCAATTTCGTAGTCGATGAGTGCCTCCTGACTGGCGAGCTGCGACGATACGGCCTGCTTGAAGCGGTCGACGATGCGCTCGAGGATGGGCTCGTTGAACACCAGCGCCTTGCCCTCCATGACAGAGCGCACATCGTGGCGCGTCAGCAGTTCGCCGCTCTTGAGGATGATGCCGTCGGCACCTGCGTCGAGCACGTCAACCCATAGCTTCTCGTTGAGTATTTCGCCCGTGAAGATGAGTACTTTGACCTGCGGATACATCTCCTTGGTCTGACGGCATATCTCGACGCCGACGGTCGTGGAACCGCCCAGTCCGAGGTCGAGCAACACGAGGTCGGGCTGCTGTTTCTTGATGAGTCGCCAGAACGACAGCTCGTCGTCGGCAGTACCGATGACTTCTGCCTCGGGAATCTCGTTACGAACGATACCTTCTGTGCCTTTGAGTTCGAGGGGCACGTCCTCGACGATAATAAGTTTAAACTTGTCCATTGTTGTATGTTGGTAGAGTAATTGTTATTTCTTGCGGTGTGACCGTGATGCCACAGGCGCGACGATGGGTGGCGTCGCCGTGGTCGCGGATGATCTGACGGCAGCGCAGGTAGTCGATGTCGGACAGCGGCTCGCTGCGAGTGACGGTAAAGACGACGTAGCGGTCGTCCTTGACGTGTGCATCGACATGCTGCGGCTTGAGGATGTCGGCCAAGTAGCGCAGCAGGTTTTCGTTGCCCAGCACGGGCGTTTCCCAGAGCGTGGTGTGGCTGACGTGGAGCTTGACTTGTTCGACCTGACGGACAGCCTGCGTGCTGAGCAGTCCGTAGAGTTCGCGGTAGTATTGCGTCACCTCGTCGAGCGAACCGACGTCGCCCTTATCGACGAGCTGTCGGATGCGCGAGGGGTAGTACATAGTCTCGTGTTTCAGCGCGGAGAGGCAGTTGTCGAGCACGTTGTTGGCGACGTGGAGCTTATTGTCCTCGAGTTCCATGCGGCGCAGCTCGTCGTCGGCAAACTCGATGTTGTCGAGCTTTATGCGTTCGCGACGGCGACGGTCGTAGAGGCGATGGCGATAGTACACCATGTAGTAGGCCGGCACGATGAGCAGCAGGATGACGATGAGCAGTATCATGGCGATGCGCTTGTTGGACTGCGACTCCTGCATGACGCGGCAATAGTCGGCCAGCGTGTTGTCGGCGGAGAGTTCTTTGAAGAGCTGGGTGTACACCTTATTATTATATATATAGAGGGGCCACTCGTGGAGCGCCAGCGCAGCGACGGCACTCTCGTTGCGGATGTCGAGGATGACCTGATAGTTGATGCTGACGCTGTCGTGAAGCCACTGAATCTCGGCAGGCAGAGGCGAGGCATCGTTGGCATCGGCAGTCATGAGCAGCGGGCTGTGGGGATGGTGTTGCAGATAATGGCGGTTGAGTGCCGCGCGACAGGAGTCGGCAAACAGCAACGTGCGCTCGTACTGGCCGTTGATGTTGCAGAAGTAGGCGGAATCGGCATAGACATGAGCGCTGTCTATGGCTGTTAGCGGTTGGCTGTTAGCTGTTAGCTGTTGACCAAAAGCCAATAGCCAAATGCCAATAGCCAAAAGCTTGCCCTTCGGCAGTCGGAAGAAAAAGCGTGAGCCCCTACCCTGTTCGCTCTCGGCAGACAGCTGGCAGACACTGAAGAGCTGGCTCATCTTGCGGTATTTCTCGATGATACCCTTGCAGTTCATCAGTCCGAAGCCGTGTTCGCCAGTCACCTTATGGTCGAAGGCGTGGGCCAGCTGTTCGTCAGTCATTCCACAGCCGGTATCAGTCACAGACAGTTCGACGTAGTCAGCCTGTTCGGCAGCCGAGACGGTGACGCTGCCGCCCTTGTCGGTAAACTTGCGGGCATTGTCGGCCAGCGTGTTGAGCATGAAGAGCGTCAGTACGCGGTCGGCCTTGACAACGGCATCGGTAGGTTCTACGCTGAGCGACACGCCTTTCATATCGAATGCCGAGCGGCTGCGGCCCACGATGTCGAACAGCGGTTGCAGCGGGAAACTCTCGACATGAAGGTTCAGTTCGCCACGACGCAACTGAATCCACGTCGTCAGCAGGTCGTTTTGCTCGTTAATCTTGTCGGTGACCTCGCGGATGTAGTCGAGGCGTTCTTTATTTTCTAGATTTTCTAGAGGCTCTAGATTATCTAGATGTTCTAGAGGTTCTAGAGATTCTAGATGTTTCACTTCGTGGCGGATGCGGTCGATGAGCGGCAGGATGCCTACGACCACCGATACCTTGGCGCGCTGGTCGAGATTGCGGCGCTCAGACTGTTCGACACTCAGCTGTCGCATACGGACATCTTCAGCCTTCTGTTCGAGCACGTCGTCGAGTTCGTTACCATCCTTGCTGCGGTGGTTGAGATAGTTGAACAGCCACAGCAGGAACAGTAGCAGCACGATGGCACAGACGACGGCAATGAGCATCCAGTTGAGCTGTTCGGAGGCCTCGTCGTAATGAGCAGCGCGCGACTCGAGTTCGCGGTCCTGACGGGTCTGTTCCTGCAGGTCGAGATAGAGGTTGCGGTTGTAGTCGCTGGCCGCCTTGTCGTTCAAGGCGGCATAGGCCACACTGAGCTGTTCACGGATAGAGGCCACAAGGTCGGGAGCCTGATTGATAGTGGTGTCGGAGAGCGCCTTATTCAGATGTTCGAGGGCCATTTCGTCGTCGCCGATGGCATGATAGCAGGAGGCCAGTGTACGATGGGCACCAGCAATCTGGTAAATGTCGCCATAGTCCTCGAAGAGCTGCAAGGCCTCCTCTGCCAGTTCAATGTCGCCGGTATGGTCGGCCAGCGCCTCCTTGGCCTGCGCCTCGAAATAGGGATAGTCATGTCGCAGGGCAATATTCAGGCAGCGCGACAGACAATCCATCTCCTCCTGATAGATGTCCTCCTGGCTGCCGTCAGTAATGATGCCACCAGCGCCCATGTTGTAGAGGTAATTCAGGAACTGAGCCGTGTCGCGCCGTACCTCGTTAGGGTCGATGGCCATAAGAGCGTCGATGGACTGGCGCTCGAGGCCTACATAATAATAATAGGTGGAATTGACGATGCCGAACTCCGTCTCAGCATAGCGCAGGCGTTGTTGCTGGCGGGCGTCGAGTTGGTTGCGCTCCTCGTCGATACGTTTCATGCAGGTCACAGCACGCTCGCGGAAATCGTGGAAGTCCTTGTTACGCGAACGGCGCTGGCACAGACGCATCTGCTGGACGTAACACACCAAGAGTTCCAACTGATTGTCGGTCATCTCGGGAATCTGGTTCAGATAGTCCTCTGCGGCCTTATAGTCCATTCGGACCATCTTGACAAAGGCCAGATTGTTCAGTCCTTCAGCAGTTCCTTTCGCCGCCGAAGCATAGTATTCGACGGAGTCAATATTGCGGTAGTGATAGGCATAGGAAAGAGCATTCAGCCTGTCCAACGCCTGCCTATCTGGCGATGAACAAGCTGAAATAAGGAAAAGACCCAGTAAAGCCAGAAGCCATACTGAGTCTCTAAATGTTATCGTTTTATGCGCGAGCCTTAGCACAGTAGCCGAGTGCCTCCTTGCACTTGTCGGTGACATACTGCCAGTCGCCGGCCTTCACCTTGTCAGAGGGGAACAGCTTCGAGCCCATGCCGACGCAGAAGACGCCAGCCTTGAACCATTTTGTCAGGTTCTCCTCCTCAGGAGCTACGCCACCAGTAACCATGATTTTCGACCAAGGCATGGGAGCCATCAGACCCTTGATGAGGTTTGGACCAACCACGTCGCCAGGGAATACCTTCGTGAAGTCGCAACCAACTTCCTGTGCCTTACCAATCTCAGATGGTGTCAGACAACCAGGGCAGTAAGTTACGCAACGACGGTTGCAGACAATGGCGATATCGGGGTTGAACAGCGGACCAACCACGAAGTTGGCACCCAACTGGATGTACAGCGAAGCGGTAGGAGCATCGACTACAGAACCGATACCCAGCGCCAGCTCTGGACACTCTTTGTTAACCCATTTTGACAACTCACCGAATACCTCATGAGCGAAGTCGCCACGGTTGGTGAATTCGAACGCACGGACACCACCCTCGTAGCAAGCCTTGATGACATTCTTACAAACTTCAACGTCCTTGTTGTAGAAAACAGGAACCATCGGTGCTTCGGCAATCTTTGCCATCACCTGGAATTTATCAAACTTTGCCATAATTACGCTTTATATTCACGCTTTAAATACAGGCGACAATCAAATACTGCAACAAGTTCCCAGCCTTCAAAGCCCAACTTATTTAACTTCTTCTCAGTTCCTACGATGGAGGAAATCACCTTATATTCAAACTGTTTCATAATCAATTATCAATTAATTAGTTTTAACGCTGTACGCGACCACTGGCATTACCGCCTGCGAGAGATTCAACTTCGTCAACACCTACCAGATTGAAGTCACCATTGATGGTGTGCTTCAAGGCAGAAGCAGCCACAGCAAACTCAAGAGCCTCGCCCTGGGTCGGCTTGGTCAGCAGACCATGAATCAGACCACCAGAGAACGAGTCGCCACCACCGACGCGGTCGATGATAGGATTGATTTCGTAACGCTTTGACTGGTAGAACTCCTTACCGTCGTAGATCAGTGCCTTCCAACCGTTGAAGGTAGCGCTGTAGCTCTCGCGGAGTGTAGAGACGACATACTTGAAGCCGAACTCAGCCATCATCTGCTTGAAGATGCCCTCGTAACCGGCAGCATCGGTCTTACCACCCTCAACGTCAGCATCGGGCTTGAAACCAAGGCAGAGCTCAGCATCCTCTTCGTTACCAATGCAAACATCCACATACTTCATCAGCGGACGCATGATAGAGATAGCCTTCTCAGAGGTCCACAGTTTCTTGCGGAAGTTGAGGTCGACAGATACCGTCACGCCATGACGCTTGGCAGCCTCGCAAGCGAGCTTCGTCAACTCAGCAGCCTTGTCAGAGATGGCAGGTGTGATACCGCTCCAATGGAACCAAGCAGCACCCTCCATAATCTTATCGAAATCAAAATCAGAAGGATTAGCCTCAGCAATAGCGCTATGAGCACGGTCGTAGATGACCTTTGAAGGACGCATCGACGCGCCAGTCTCAGCATAATACAAACCTACACGGTCGCCACCACGAGCAATGAACTGGGTGTTAACACCATAACGGCGGAGTGCATTGACTGCAATCTGACCAATCTCGTGCTTGGGCAGCTTAGAAACAAAGTAAGCCTCGTGACCATAGTTTGCCACGCTGACAGCTACGTTAGCCTCACCACCACCAGGGATGATACGGAATGACTCACTCTGAATGAAACGGTCGTTGCCCACGGGCGAAAGGCGGAGCATAATCTCACCTAATGTTACAATTTTTGCCATTTGTTTTAGTATTACGTTTAATGAAATGTTTAAAATACTGGTTGCAAATTTACGACATTTTTTCGGAACTTCCAAAATTATACACTAAATATTCACTAAAATTCTACGTAAACGTTTTTTATGACACTTTTCTTTTGCCATTCGGCTACAATTTCGTAACTTTGTGGCTCGAATATGCATATTTTTGAATTCACACAACAGGAAAAAGAAGAAACGCTGGTACTTTATAATAAGGTACGCGAACTCTTGGACGACTCTTTGCAGAAAAGAGACGAACAACTGATGCGCCATCACCTGATGCGCGCCATTGAGGAACAGCAGATGCATCGCAACGTCTTTGGGCTGAACCCTGTACTACTCGGGTTCCAGACCGCACAACTCGTTGTCGAAGAGATTGGCCTGCGCCGTGATGCCGTCATTGCCATCCTGCTCAGACCGAGCGTCGAAGAAGGCTATCTAACCATTGATGACGTACAAGCCGACTTTGGCGAGTCCATTGCCCGCATCCTGCGTGGTCTGCAGCGCATCCAGCAGCTCTATAAGAAGAATCCCGTCATCGAAACCGAGAATTTCCGCAACTTGCTGCTCTCGTTTGCCGAGGACATGCGCGTCATTCTAATCATGATTGCCGACCGCGTGAACCTCATGCGACAGATTCGTGACACCGAACAACTTGAAGCCAAGCACAAGGTCAGCGAGGAGGCTGCCTACTTGTACGCTCCCCTCGCCCACAAATTAGGTCTCTATAAGTTGAAGTCGGAACTGGAGGACCTGTCGCTGAAATACATGGAACACGACGCTTACTACCATATCAAGGATAAGCTGAGTGAAACCAAGCAAAGCCGTGATGCCTATATCGAGCGGTTCATCCAGCCTATCGAACAGCGACTGACGGAGGCCGGACTGACGTTCCACATCAAGGGCCGCACAAAGTCCATCCACTCCATCTGGCAGAAGATGCAGAAGCAGAAATGTCCCTTCGAAGGCGTTTACGACCTCTTTGCCATCCGCATCATTTTGGACACGCCCGTCGAAAAGGAAAAGATGCAATGCTGGCAGACGTTTGCCATTATCACCTCCATGTACCAGCCTAATCCAAAACGTTTACGAGATTGGATAAGTGTTCCGAAATCAAATGGTTACGAGAGTCTGCACATCACCGTATTAGGTCCTGAGCAGAAATGGGTGGAGGTACAGATCCGAACGGAGCGTATGGATGAAGTGGCCGAACGTGGCGTCGCTGCCCATTGGCGCTACAAGGGCGTCAGGAGCGAGTCGGGACTGGACGAATGGCTCACAAATATCCGTTCGATGCTGGAGACAAGCGACGGTATGGAGGCAATGGACCAGTTCAAGATGGACCTCTATGAAGACGAGGTATTTGTGTTCACGCCCAAGGGCGACCTCTATAAGTTCCCCAAGGGCGCTACCGTGCTTGACTTCGCCTACCACATCCATTCGAAGATTGGCAATTCCTGCACGGGCGCACGCATCAACGGCAAGGTAGTGTCTCTCCGCCAAGTGTTGCAAAGCGGCGACCAGGTGGAAATCATGACGTCGTCGAACCAGAAACCCAAACACGACTGGCTGAACATCGTGAAGACCTCGCGTGCAAAGTCGAAAGTCCGTCTCGCCCTGAAGGAAACGCAGGTCAAGGAAGGCCTGTTTGCCAAGGAGATGCTGGAACGCAAGTTCAAGAACCGCAAAATAGAAGTGGACGAAAGCATCATGCAGGTGCTCATTCGTAAACTGGGATTCAAGGAGGTCAGCGACTTCTACCGCCAAATAGCCAACAGCGAACTGGACGTCAACCACGTCATCGACCGCTATATCGAGTTGCAACAGGGCGAACAGCCCGTCACTGGCAATAACGTGGCCGAAAGCGCAGCCCATTTCGTGCTCGACGAATCGCGCCTCAGCCACAACCACACACAGGACGACGTATTGGTCATCGACAAAGACCTGAAAGGCCTTGACTACCAGTTGGCACGCTGTTGCCAGCCCATCTACGGCGACTCCGTATTCGGTTTCGTCACCATCAATGGCGGCATCAAGATTCACCGCACCGACTGCCCGAACGCCCCCGAACTGCGCAAGCGTTTCGGCTACCGTATCGTCAAAGCAAAATGGAGCGGCAAGGGCTCGTCGCAATACACGATTACCTTGCGTGTAATTGGCAACGACGACATCGGCATCGTGAACAATCTGACCAGCATTATCTCGAAAGAGGAGAAGCTGGTACTGCGCTCCATTAACATCGACTCAAACGACGGTCTGTTCAGCGGCAACCTCACGCTGATGATTGACGACAATACCCAACTCGAAGCGTTACTGAAAAAACTCCGCACGGTGAAGGGTGTCAAGCAAATCAACAGAATATAATAAAGGATGAAAAGATATATAACAATAGGTTTAACGCTCTGTTGCTGCATATTACTCTCTGCCCAGGACAAAAAGCCTTGGCCGCTCAGAGTCCTGCATAGCATCAAGACCTATATCGATTCATCAGCCGTCAGAGGCATCGACCCCAACTACATCAAGGTTCCTGAGAAACCATGGGCCGTGATGCTGAGATATAAAGCCAACGACATGGACCTGCGGTCAACATCCACGATAGACCATGAAATGATGGCAGAGAAAGGTCTCTACGGTGAACTCAACTGGGAGTCGGCCTTCAAACCGTCCAGCGAGGTATCCATAGGAGCCTGGATAGGCTACAGGGGCTACGGTCTTGGGTACAGCTATTCGCTACACCGCTCTGACGGACGCAATTTCTCTTTCGGTGCCACTGGTGCCAACTATGGTCTCAACCTGCGCATCCGCCGCTTCCACACCAATGAAATCGAAGCCCGCATGTGGGGATATGACGAGAGCGGTCCCTTCGACGAACCTTTCGAGGAAACCGAGACGTGGGATGACATCAAGGTAAAAACAGCCATCTTCGACGGCTTTTATATGTTCAACAGCAAGCGTTTCTCCTATGCTGCCGCCTACGACCAGTCGAGCATCCAGATACGTTCCGCGGGCTCGTTCATGCTGGGGCTGATGTGGTTCCAGACATCCATTGACTATGCACGTCCGCTAAACGCACTGCTCATTCAAATCTTGGACGGCGTAGGACGCATCAAACTTCATGAGGGTAGCATCGGCTTGGGTTATGCCTACAACTGGGTACCGATGAAAAACCTGCTCATCAATATCACGGCCATGCCCATGTTGGTGGTCTATAACCGCACCAAGGCCTATCTTTACGAGTCGAACTATGACATATTCTTAGGTGAGGGCGAAGTATCACCTACGGGCAAGAAGTATGTTCCCGACGACGACGACAGTTGGCAGGATGACATCACGCTGGAAGAAGTATCATCCACCACAAAGTATGGCAAGCTTTCCCTCAACATCGATGCCCGCGCTTCGATTACCTATAATTTCGACCGTTTTTTCCTGAATGTCTATGGTCAGGTAAACCACTGGCACAACAAGGTTGACAACAACAGAATCAAGCTGACCGACTGGTATGTGAACGCGTCGCTGGGCTTCAGATTCTAAAAAAAAGTACTAATTATTCTTAAATTGCACGGAAATTGGATTTTTTTGACTACATTTGCAGAACATTTTCAGAACTTTATACAAATTATTCATTATGAACGACAACAAGATTATGAACAAAGCAGCGGACAACATCCGTATCCTTGCTGCTTCAATGGTTGAGAAAGCCAAGTCAGGTCACCCCGGTGGTGCTATGGGTGGTGCAGATTTCATTAACACCCTGTATTCAGAATTCCTGGTTTACGACCCCGAGAATCCCACATGGCCGGGTCGCGACCGTTTCTTCCTCGATCCCGGTCACATGGCTCCTATGCTGTATTCTCAGCTCTGCCTCATCGGCAAATACACGCTGGAAGATCTGAAGAACCTGCGTCAGTGGGG
>JBGUIA010000059.1:0-28139 GCA_045112595.1 Prevotella sp.
GGTGGATGGTGAGCAGCGCATGACGTCAATGGAGATTGCAGAGCTCACGGGTAAAACTCATTTTAACGTGATGAAGGCTATCCGTAATATGGAACCAGCCTGGTTAAAGGTCGGCCAATTCCATTTTGAATTGACCTCTTACTTGGACGCTCAAGGCAAGGAACGTCCTTGTTATTCACTCACAAAAACCGAATGTCTCTATATCGCCACGAAGTTCAACGACGAGGCGCGCGCACGACTGGTGTTACGGTGGCAGCAGCTGGAGGAGGATCGTCGTGAGGCTTTGGAGTGGGAACGGTGGAAGGCGCGCTGGAGTCAGATTGAGCGTCCGCAGGGTCAGCGACTGCTGGGCGTGAGCGACGAGGAGATTCTGGACGAGGCTGACGACATCATCGGCGACGAGCTGGACGAGCTGAACCGCGACAGCGACGACTGCTACTCACCGACGGACATCGGTGCACCCTTCGGACTGGAGGGTCGCGACCTGAACTCGTTCCTCTGCGACAAGGGCATCATCCATTGGTCGAAAGGCCAGTGGCGACTCACGCCGAAATATCTGCATCAGGGACTGACGGAAGACCGCAGCTTCATCTATCATGGTCGCAACGGTCACCGCAAGACAAAGTCGCGACTGGTGTGGACGGAGAAAGGCCGCGACTTTGTGCTGGGACTGATAGGATAGGGGTAAACGTATGGCAGGGAAGTATGTTGAAGTCAGTTACATTACGAACCGTTACGGTATCACCGTCAAGGAATGCTGCGCGTCGTGTAAGAACCGACTACTGATGTCGAGGAAGCGGCTGTGCAGAGTGACGAAAAAGGCAGTAGCTTCGGGGCACGTTTGCCGGAAGTGGGAAATGGCAGAACACTTGAAGAACGCAGGACGTTGAACGTTGAACATTATTTTTTTAGATTTATAGGAGATAAAAAGTATGATTAGAAGTGAACGATTATTGAATCAGCTGATGCTGATGGAGGGGTTGCGACTGGAAGCGTATAAGGATGCCGCAGGCGTCTGGACCATCGGTTACGGTCATACGCAGGATGTGCGCCCGGGTGACAAAATTTCAGAGTATTGTGCGAAGGAGTATCTGTTGCAGGACTTGTATCCGGTGGAGCAGGCCGTCAACAAGCTGAACATTGCACGCACGGAAGGGCAGTTTGATGCGCTGGTGTCGTTTGCCTTCAATTTGGGCATCGACCGCCTGAAGAAGTCGACGCTGCTGAAGGTAATTTGCAGCGGGGGCTCGAAGAACCAGATCAAGCGGGAATTCAAGAAGTGGGTGTATGCCGGGGGTAAGAAACTCAAAGGGCTGGAACGCAGACGCGAATGGGAAGCAAGACGGTTTTTTGAGTGACGAACACGAATTGCACGAATTGCACTAATAACACGAATAATAGAGTATGAGAAAGCATTAATGAGTAAAAAGAACAAGACTGTGACGATGCAGGCTGCGGTCGCCGTCACGAAGATGGAGAACGGGTTGAACTATCTGCAGGTGTTGCCTGAGGACCCGCGTGTAGGAATGGTAGAGCCGTTTTGCGGACGAGGAAGGGGGCAGTTGCTGTCGAACGGAACCTTCGACTTCGTGCAGACGAGGAGGCACAAGAAAAAGCCCGAATTCAAGGGCCCGCATATCAGCCTGTCGTTCGGTGAGGACGGGTACGATAGAGTGATCTTTGTGTTGCCCAGCGATCAGCGCGAGGAGTTGCCGAAGATATACCAGAAGGAGTCGGCAATGGTGATGGCGTATGCAAGCGAGCATTTCGGCCGATGGTAAATGAAATCTATTTGGACGGGGGGCGTAAGAAGGCGCGCCCCGTCACTACCAGGGAAGCGTACATTGCCAGGCGTAATACACCCGAGAATGCCAAGAACTTCTACGATGCCCGTGCAGGCAATGAGAAGGCGAAAGCCCGTCAGGTGCAGTATAACTATGGCGACCTGTTGCCGGACGGTGTGCTGAAGGGCTGCTGTCATCCCTCGTCGACGTTTCCGCACGACATCGACTGCAACAATGCTGAGGAGCAGGCGCGTATCAAGGACATCCTGATAGCCAAGAAGGACGAGATAGGGCTGCTGGAGTTGTCGGGTTCGGCACGTTACGGGCTGCATGCCGTCTGTCGCAGGGAGCGGGGAAGGACCATTCTGGAGTCGCAGGTGAAGGTGGCTTTGCTGACGAAAACCGAGATGGATACATCGGCTCACGACCAGCAGCGCGTGCTTTACACCGGTCCCGCAACAGCGGACAACTTGTTTTATCTGGACGACGCGATATTCGAGGAGCCGCTGAGCATTGAGGAGTCGGCAGCGGAATTTGAACGACTGAAGGAGCGCGAAGCGAAGGGTGAAGAGGATGTCCCCGCAGGGGCTAAAAAGGCCAATAAGCACTACCGCCCGTGGGAAGAGAGACTCACCCCTAACCCCTCTCTGGGTAGAGAGGGGAGTGAGACCCCCTCTAGCTCCCCCTGTGTAGGGGGAGAACACAAACCAATCACTCCCCCTAAACAGGGGGAGACGGAGAGGGTCTTTCCGAACGACTATCACGGTATCCCCTTCAAGGATATTATCGCGAAGTATTGGGAGGTGAATAACGGCGGGTATGAGCCGACGGAGGGCGACCGGGACACGCTGACGTTCCAGTTGGCAAGCGACCTGAGGCATATTTGCGGAAAGTCGTTTGAGTGGCTGGATCAGGTCATACCCTGCTACGACGGGTTCCCGTTGGAGGAGAAGCGGCAGAAAATACGCAATGCGCTGGCGAGCAAGTACGAGGGGATGCCGCAGCGCTTGCGAGATACGCTCGCTGCGCTTGATGGAAGAGGGAAGATGGCTGATGTAAGAGGTCAGATGGAAGATGGAAGAGGAAACTCTCAACTTTCAACTCTCAACTCTCAACTTTCCATTCCGCCGGAGATGCCGGAGAAGGTGCCGAGGCTGATTGGCCTGCTGACGAGCAAGACACCGCAGATGTACAAGGCGGCAGTGGCCCATGCGGTGTTCCCTGCGCTGGGTACGCACCTGAAGGAGGTGAGGTTTATGTATACCGACAACGTGGAGCACGAGGCGACGCTGATGAACGTGCTGATGGCGGGTACGGGAGCCGGTAAAGGCTGTATCGACAAGCCCATCAAACACATCATGGCCGACATCCGCCGCCGCGACGCCGAGAACGAGAAGCGCGAGCGCGAGTGGAAGAAGGATTGCCAGAAGAAGGGTGCCAACAAGGACAAGCTGGTGCGCCCGGAAGGCTTGGTCATTCAGATCATCGACCCCGACATGACGAAGCCGGCACTGGTGACGCGAATGGACGAGAGTGAGGGCCACTTCGTGTATGTGAAGCTGAACGAGCTGGACTTGTTTGACCAGCTGAAGGGTACGACGGGTAAGCAGCACTTCCAGCTGATGTGCCTCGCCTTCGACCCCGATTCGGAGTACGGCCAGACGCGTATCGGCACGCAGTCGGTGACCGCCCGTCCGCGCTGTAGGTTCAATTGGAACGCGTGTACGACGGTTCAGAAAGGTCAGCGGTACTTCCGCAACGTATTGACCGACGGTCCTATAAGCCGTATCAACTTCTGTACGATTCCGGAGTCGGAGATTGGCATCGAGCAGCCTATCTATGGACAGTATGACTCCGAGTTTGACGAAGCCCTGAAACCGTATATCGACAACCTCTGTGCCGCACGAGGCTTTGTGGATTGTCCGCAGGCTACGAAGCTGGCCAAGAAGTTGCAGCAGGAGTGTGCCGAGTTTGCTCGCTTGTCGCAGGATGAGGTGTATTGGAATCTGTCGTTCCGCGCCTGTGTGATAGCGTGGCTGAAAGCCTGCGTGCTGTACGTCGCCAACGGCTGTAAGTGGGAGAAGACCATCGAGGACTTCGTGCGCTGGTCGCTGAACTACGACCTGTGGTGTAAGATGCAGTTCTTCGGTGACGCCATCCGTCAGGCCAATCGTAGAGATGAACGTACGGGAACACGTGGCCCGCGTAACCTGCTGGAGTTGTTGCCCGACACCTTTACCATCGAGGATGCCGCACGCGTGCGCCAACAGCAGGGCTTAAATGCCTCGCATAAAGAGACGTCGCACATGATAAGGACGTGGAAGCAGCGACTCTATGTGTCACAGAGCACAGAGCACAGTTTTCAGAAGCTCAGGTTCAAGTCCAGCGACTAAACTGAAAGACCTCCACTCGTCGTAAGTGGGGGTCTTTTGTTTGTATGATATCCCGTTTTGTGAAGACAACTTGCTAAAAATTATTATTTTTTAGCATTTGCAGCGGGCTGTGACTTGATATATGTAAAGGATTACGGGGATTTTTTGAAGATTTTCGTAGAAAAGCCGCTGTTTTAAGAAAAAATAACGTAACTTTGCGGCGTTAACGCCGCGAAGCTGCTAACGCTCGGCAATTGATGCGAGCATCATTGCCCTCGCTTAACCGCAGCATTGACAGCCGAAGCGTGCGAGGCTGTTTGCGCGAAGCCTGCGAAGCTAAAAGATAGAAGTGATTTGAAAAAGAATATGACAATGAAAAGATTAATGATGATGATGACGCTGCTGCTGGTGGTAGTTGGCGTCAATGCACAGAAGATTGACCAGCGACTGACTCGTCTGGTAGAGAACAGTGATGCACGCCGTGCACAAAGTATGACAACCCTGAACCCCGAGGTCGTGAAACAGCAGATTGCCGTTGTGTTCAACGCCGACGGCACGGCACGCTCAATGACGGCCGTCGCCACACTGGAGAATGGTGCCGAGTGCCCCACGCAGCAACTGGAGCAGATGGGTATTGAGGTGCGCTACCAGCTCGGCGACATGGTGGTGATGAACGTTCCTGCCGACAAGCTGTTACAGCTGGAGGATGTGGAAGAGTTCCGCTACATCAGCGCCGACGAGGTGAAGATGAAGGTGAATGACAAGGCCCGCGAGGCCACCAACGTATCGAATGTGAACACCGCCGATGCCGCTGCTGGTCAGCAGCTGCCGAAAGCATACACCGGCGAGGGTGTGGTGATTGGCGTCATCGATGGCGGCATAGACTTCAACCATGCTGCCTTCCGCAATGCCGACGGCACTACACGTATCAAGAGGGCCGTCCTTTATATGGAGGAAGGATTGAATGTTGTGAGGAAGGTATATGAAACTGAGGCTGAAATCAAGGCGCTGACCACCAACGACAGCTTTACCTCGCACGGCACCCACACGTCGGCTATTGCCGGAGGCTCGGACGTGGGCAACGGCTTTCAGGGTATGGCTCCGCAGGCAGAGCTCGTGCTGTGTGATATGGGTAATAACGCCACAGGCGCCAATATTGCGGAATGTATCCAGGAAATATTTAACTATGCCGGCAACAAGCCTGCCGTCATCAATATCAGTCTCGGCGACATCCTCGGTCTGCACGACGGTGGCGAGGTTGAGGTCAAGGCGGTGGCTACGCTGACGGAGAACGGCACAAAACCCGGCCGTGCCGTCGTCATCAGTGCATGCAACTCAGCAGCCAACTTCCAGTCGATAGTGAAGAAGTTTAATAGCACCACCGAGGAGCTGAAGACTGTTCTGGGTACCTCGACGCCATCCGACCCGCCTCTTTTCCCATCAGGAATGTACGATGCTAAATACTGTCTCTATGCTGACGACTACAAGGACTTTAGCGTCCAACTGAAGGTGGTGAACCTGAAGACGGGTGCCATCACTGATGCGAATGTAAAGGATATCATAGGTAACCCGATCACCATCGAAAAAGAAACTAGGCCTACCCTCGCCGGAGGCACTGCCATTCTTTACTGGTTGCGCTTAAAGGGTGTGGGTGTCTTTTTGGATGATGCTGACTCACGTCTGGCATTTGTTGTCAAGGCAGGCCACGACGGACAGACCATCAAGATGGCGTGTGACAGCGACAACAACTACGAGCCCTGCTTCGATGCTCCTGGAAACCTCGCCAGTGCCGGCTTTACGAAGGGTAACGGCGAGTTCACCCTCAACACATCGATTTGCAACGACTATGTCATCAGTGTAGGGTCATATATCACTCGTAACAGTTGGACAAACTATAAAGGTGACGAAAGTAGTTACAACCCCTCGAAGGTGACAGGCCAGAAGCAGGTGATAGGCGAGATCTCTGACTTCTCCAGCTATGGTCTTGACGACAATGGCAAGCCTTATCCCACGCTGATTGCCCCTGGTCAGGGACTCATCTCGGGATGCAACAACTACGATGCTGAGAATTTATTCCTGGCGAACGAGCCAGGCACCATTGATCCTAAGAGGGACCTCTCCGACCTCATCTCCTATGTAGATAAGCATGGTCGTAAGAACTGGTACTTGTTAGAGCAGGGCACCTCGATGTCGGCTCCCGTCACAACAGGTATCATAGCCCTGTGGATGCAGGCCAAGCAAACGCTGACCACCAACGAAATCAAGGATATTTTGAAGGCTACCTGCGTGAACGACGACTTCACCACCAACACGGCGATGATTCCCTCTGGCAACAAGGTACAGGCCGGCTTCGGCAAGATAGACTGTCTGGCTGGTCTGAAGGAGATTCTCGGCACCACCGGTATCGAGACCATCAGCATGGACGGTCACCGCGAGGCCACTCCCGCCACGATGTATAGCGTGGATGCCCCCGTCTATAACATGATGGGCCAGCGCGTGGACAAGAACACCCGCGGCATGGTGATCTATAAGGGACGTAAGTATGTGAATAGGTAAAGGTAAAAAGGTAAGAAGGCATATATGAGAAAAAATCTATGGATGACAGCCGCTATGTTGATTTGCGGCGTAGTGATGCTGCTGACGTCGTGCAGCAGCGACGACGACAACAACGGCAACAACGGTGGTGGCAACACGACACCGCCGGAGGTGACATGGGAGGAGCCAACGACCGACCAGATGGCTGTCCGCGTGACAGCGGACCTGACGGTAGCGTCGCTGAGCGAGTTTGCCAATTCGTCGACAGGTGCGGCGCTCATCAGGCGTCTGCCGAAAGTGACGGGCACTTTTACGAACGACACGGAAATGGTGTTGCTGAAGGGTAGCGACTTCGGCAGCCAGTCGGACGAGGTCATATTGAAGATGGCCATTTTGCTGAACTACGGCGGCTATGTGGCGCTGGAGCGTCCTACGCAGGGACAACTCGACGCGTTTATGGACAAGATGGAGGCCGTGACGGCGAAGATAGTGGAGGAGGCGGCCGATGAACTGTTCGACCTGACGCCTGAGGAGCAGGCAGCCACCGTGAATGCCTCAATGGCAGGCCGTATGGCGCTGCGCCGCGAGAACCTGATGAATCACATGCGTGCGGCAGGTGCCGACAAGGCGTGTGCCGAAATCATTATCTTCGGGCCCTACGACTGCTATTTCGAAGAACCGCTGGACGTGGAAGGCGAGGTGACGACGTACATCACCGACTGCGATGGTAATATCGTGGCTGACGAGACGAGCGGAAAAGCTGACGGCGAAACGGGCTGGCAGCCTACCGACTACCACTACGGACTCGTAGCCGACGGTGCTGCGCAGTGGTTGAACACCATTGAGGCCCAGTTTGACGACGAGGATGCCTGGTACGAGGTGGAGGGTGTTGCAGCCCGTCGTGCTCCCCATCGTGCTTCCGGCACCAAGGCCATCAACGACATCATGAATGCCAGCGAGACGTTTACGAAGAGCGGACAGATGTACTTCAGGGCCAGCGACGCCAGCAAGACATCAGGCAAGAGCGACATCATCTACCGTACTGACCGCGTGATGATGACGCTGCGCACCTGGGGCGTTCACGATGTGGCTAACCATAAGGACTTCTACTATGTGAACCAGAACGTGCTGCTGAGAATGGGCAATAGCGGCGAGTTCGACCCCTTCTTCTGCAGGTATTACTCACCGACAGACTGGATGACGGAAATAAACAAGGACGGAAAGGCCACCGGCAACCTGTGGTATGGCAACTTCCTGACGCAATATGAAACATCGATGAACTTGCAGGCGGTGGACAGCAAGACGACAGGCGTCATCAACTGTGAGGCGGCAACTCCCGAGACCGCCAACCAGATGACCACCCAGTCGGTGAACGCCACCACGTCGCACTCACGCCAGGTGACCACCTCACACTCGTTTTCCTTTATAGGTGGTGTGCAAGGAGGGACGTTTGGTGTAGAAGCAAGGTATGATTTCAAGAGAAGCACGAATGTCACTGACGGCAATTCGTTTGCCATGACGAATTCGAAGAGTATCAAGGATCTGGATGTGGTGAAGAATACCAACGGCACAGAGGTGAAGTGGACCTATAAGGGCAGACTTCCCAAGACCTCCGGAGCAGGAAACAAAACACATGAGCAACCGGCAGAGATACTGGTGAACGATGCCAATCTGGTGAACGATGCGTGCTGGTCGGTGGAGAATGCCGTCGGACAGTATGCCGTGAACATCGGTTCCTATCCTGTGACGGGTGTGCTGCTGCTTAATTCCAAGGGGGTGTCGAGCGTGCAACACACGAAGACGACCTTCGATAACAATTGGGTGATCAAGCTGGCTCAGCCCGCCCGTGCGGTACACACCTGGCGTATGTATGTCCGGGTGCTGGAATGGCGCGAGGGTTTCCAGCAAGGTGCACAGTCTGACTTGCAGCAGGCACTCATCAAGAAATTCCCAGACCTCTACCAAAGCGTCTTCGAGGTAGGTGAACTGACGGACGAAAGCCTGCAGAATGCTACCGGCATCATTACCTATACGAAAAATGTGTTCGATGTCTATAAGGACATCCTGCAGGCGATGGCCAAGAGCTTCGGCATCAAGAAATTCTCCGTCACCTGGAGCTCGGACAAGAATCGTGAGACAAAGCAAGGCTACGAGGTGGTAGTGGAGTAAAGGTAAAAAGGCTGTTGGCTATTAGCAGTTAGCTGTTAGCAAGCCAAAAGCCAAAAGCTAAAAGCAAAAAGCAAAAAAAATATGAGAAAGGACCTATGGATGCTGAGCATCCTCATGATCATCGGCACGACGGCACTGACCGCGTGCAGTGACGACAACAATAGTGACGACAATGGCGATAACCCCGGCACAGAGTACACGTGGGAGGAGCCTACTGCCGACCAGATGGCCGTACGCGTTACCGCCGAACTGCCGGCAGCATCGTTCAGCCAGTTTCCCGAGCTGTCAACCGGTGCAGCACTCATCAAGCGTCTGCCGCGGGTGACGGCGTCGTTTATGACAGACACCAGGCTGATACTGGTGAAAGGCAGCGACATCAGCAGCCTGAACGACGAACAGGTGAAACAAATGGCCATCACCCTGATGTATGACGGCTATGTGGCCATCGCCACACCGACCGAACAGCAGCTGGATGTGTTCAACGACAAAGTCATGAAGGCTATTTCCGCCATCGTGACCGACTCCATCGACGACGTCTTCGTGCTGACTCCTGAACAGGCAGCAGCCTCCGTCGAGGCCTCGCTGGCAGGACGCATGTCGACACGTCGGGCTAATCTCCATGCTTACACGCGTGCGACAAGTAATAATGAGGTCTGTGGCGAGATGGTCATCTTCGGAGCCGACGACTACTTCTACCAGGACCTCATGGATAGCGACGACGAGCCTACTGCCTACCATTACGGCCTGATGGCCGACGGTGCCGCTCAGTGGATTAATGCCATGGAGGCTGAGAAAGCCGAGGAGAAAAAGCAGCAGGAGGAGGCAGCCGGTGTATCCCGTCGTGCCAATGGCAGTCAGGCTATCAACGACCTGATAAGTGCCTCTGAGTCGTTTACGCATTACGGCAACATCAACTACACGATGCCCAGTAAAAAATCTGCTCGTAAGCTCAAAGCCTGTCAGATGACACTGCGTTCGTGGGCAGTCCATAACTTCACCAACAAGCGCGACTACTACTACATCAGTCAGAACGTGGTGCTGGCGATGGGTAACAGCAGCGGGGTGGATATCTTCTTTGCCCGTGGCTATAAAGAAGGTGATTGGGTCGTGGCCACAGGTTTTGGGAAAAAGGACCTGCTGTATGGCAACTACCTGACGCAATATGAGACATCGATGAACCTGAAGGGTAAGAACGGCTTCATCAAAGGTGAGGCAGCAACTCCCGAGACGGCGAATCAGGTTGTCACTGAATCGGTGAACCTGACCTCGAGTTCATCAAGCAGCGCCGGGGGAAATTACACACTATCAGTCAAAGGTGGCTGGATGTGGGGAAAAGGCTTGACACTTATGGGAGGTGCTGGCTTTGGCCATACTTATGGCAGTACATGGGGTTCTTCGTTCGCCATGGGCAACTCAAAGAGCATCAAGGACCTGGCCGTGGTGAAAAACACCACCGGCACCAAGGTGAAATGGACCTATACTGCCAAGGAGCTGCAGGTGACGGGTGAACGCTATAAGTTTAAGCACGAAATCATGCCAGAGATTCTGGTGAACGATGCCAACATCTCGAACGACGCGTGCTGGTCGGTGGAGAACCCCAGCGGACAATACACCCTGGAGGTGGAGTCGAAACCCGAAACAGGCCTGCTACTCGTTGAAAGCAACTCGGGTAGCAAGACAACGTACCGCGCCGAGACACCTGTGGAAACCTATAGCCACGAACTGCTGCAGCCCAACCGCTATGTGCAGACTTGGCGCATGTTCGTAACCATCGACGAATGGTATGGCGGCACTTACTCACGGGGTGTGCAGACTCAGTTGGAGGAAGAACTCAAACGCAACTTCCCCGACATTTACTGCGATATGTTCACCATTTACGAAAGCAGCGAGAAGAGTGTGCTGACTGCTACGGCCATCATCAAGAATGCCAAGCGCGTGCTCGACTCACATAAAGACGAGCTGCCCGGCATTGCCGAAGGGGTAGGGGTGAAGCAGTTTACCATCTACTGGCGTTGCGACAATTCTGACATCAAGCTGCGCAACGGCTATGTGGTGAAGGTGCAGTGATGTAAGATGTAAGAGGTAAGAGGTGAGAAATAAGAGGTAAGAAGTGAGATGAAGAGACGATATTTGTTTTCCGCCTGTTGTCTGATCAGCCTGTTCTCGGTGCTGACGGCTCAGGCTCAGGTCACCTACTTGGAACGTTCCTGGGACGATGCCGGCAAACAGGTGAAGACCGAGACGAAGACGCGTAACGACTGTAGGGAGTTTACGGGTGACAGGCATAGAGATAATGAAACGCTGAAAAGCGGCTGGTATGTGGTGAAAGGCGAGGCAAAGCGCGATGTGATCACCTTTGAGGGTGAGGTACACCTCATTCTGTCCGACGGATGCGTGTTGAAGGCTTGTCTGCTGAGGATAAATGCCTCGGACAACGCCAAACTGTATGTCTATAGTCAGTCGGACGGCGACAAGCAGGGAAAGATAACCGTCTTTAACGACGTTCATGACCAGAGTGCAGCCATTGGTTCCAGTAATGGTAAAAACATGGGGTCGCTCTATATCCATGGTGGCGACATCTCGACTTTACATGCCCGCTATCGATTTGGCGGTGCAGGTATCGGAGGCGGTTATAAAGGCCAGATTGACCCCAACAGCGAACTTGTCATCTATGGCGGTAAAGTCACGGCAAGTCCCGGTACTTCATCCGGTGCGGGCATCGGTGGTGGAGAAAATGGCCATCAAGGCGGTCCCATCATCATCTATGGCGGTGTGATTGACGCCAAAGGAGATGACTGTAGCGCCGGTATCGGTGGTGGATATTGCGGTGATGGCGGCAAGGTAACCATCTATGGCGGCAAGGTCACTGCCCGTGGCGGCGTGCTTTTTGAAAACAAAAGCGAGGGTGCAGGTATCGGTGGCGGAAGGTCTGGCAAAGGCGGTGACGTGCATATCCACGGCGGCGAGGTCTATGCCTATGGTGGATATGGATCTGCCGGCATTGGCGGCTCCTATCAATCTGATGGCGGCTCGCTCGAAGTGACGGGCGGCCATGTCTATGCCTCAGGCTACGAAAAGGGCGACTATGCTGCTCCCGGCATTGGTGGCGGCGATTGTGGCAACGGCGGCAAGGTTACCATTACGGGCGGCATTGTGGAGGCTGTCACCAAACACAGCAACAAATACAGCGCAGCGCCCATCGGTTCCATTACCGCTGAAGGTGGTCACCTGATTTATGACGATGGCGAAATAGCGTTGGGCGACCAGATGAAGGTCATGTGGAGCAACCACAACAGCGCCATTACCGATGCCCAGTATCGGCAGGGCGACTATCTGCATTATGCCTCGGCTGACAAACGTGTAGAATCGTGCATGAACCACAGCAACACCTACGTCATCATTTCGCCGTGTACCCATGCGGAGTTCACCTACGGAAAGAAGGACGACACGCAGCACTGGCACCAGTGTAAACATTGTAACTACAAGGTCGAAGAAGCCCACACCTACAAAGGCGGCGTGTGTGTCTGTGGCCAGAGGGAAGCCGTTTCTGATTGGTGGACGATGACCATCCAGAAGACCACCGACGGCAAGACCTATACCGCTGACGAATATCAGGTCATCAAGGGAATGGAAACAACGCTGCCGGCACCACCTGCCGTCGATGGACTGGTCTTTATGGGCTATCTGCCCGGCACAAAAGCCCCTGACGGCATCGAGATGAAGGACAGCGAGCAGGAAAAAGGCCTACTGCTGCCAGCAGGCTTTTCCTTTACGCCATCTATGGATTGTACCTATTACGCCCGCTACCGATTTAATTATAAGGAGGACTGGCAGTGGAGCGACGACTTCAGCGAGGCTAAGGTGACGCTCACCCATCCGCTCGTCAGCGAGCCGGTAACCGTCAAGGCCATAGCCACTGAGGATCTCCGCGGCCGTGTAGAACCCACCGAGGAGTCGCTGGGCGAGGCGTTCTACATGGCGACAGCCACTTACAACAAGGCACCCGGCATCACCTACCAGTTTGAAAACTGGCAGAGGGTAACCCTCTATCAGCCACGCATCATCATACTCGATGCCCTCGACACTGACGAGGAGAACACCAAGACGTTAGACAAATACTACGGCTTCAGGGCCGAGGTTACCATCAACAACCTGACGATTATGAAGGACGGCCGTCTGCATCCCATCTGTCTGCCCTTCAACGCCACGCTCAGCGGTTCGCCGCTCGAAGGGGCCACACTCTATCAGGCCAACCGGTCGGAGTTGAACGGCCAAAGCCTCAAGGTCGAGTTCCAGCATGCCTCGAGCATAGAGGCGGGCGTGCCTTATTATTATTGCTTCTACGACAAAGGTACCGATGTGCAACATCCCACCTTCAACAATGTCATCATTGACGACGTGCAGGGCGCAGTCACCTTCGACGATAACTACAATCTCATCGGCACTTACGAGCCGCTGGCTGTCGAGCGGGAGGAGGGTATCGAACCAGTGATGTTCGACGGCAACGAATTCGTCTCTACAGACAACGCCGTCACTGGATTCAGCAACTTCCTTTATGTGCATACGAAGATCCAGCCCGACGGCAGCCAAACCGTGCGCACCCTCAGCCTCGTCTTCGAGCCCAATGCCAGTGGCACGTTCGACAAGAAGCTGCCCTATTACTGGGAGGGCGCAGGTACGGAAGCCTCACCTTATATGATTAAGAACGCCAGACAACTGAAAGAGATGGCGGAAACCTTCAACAACGACGCTGCCTCGGTTCAGGGCAAGTACTTCCGTCAGGGCGCCAATATCGCGTTCGACAAGACGGTGGAGAACAATTTCACGCCCGTCAAAACCTTCAATGGTCACTACGACGGTGCAGGTTTCGTCATCAGCGGACTCAACGTCAATCTGGCAGCACCCAAAGAAGCCTCACTGTTCGGATCACTGGAGGGTAATGCGACCATTAAGAATGTCGTCGTCACGAACAGCGCTTTCAAGGGTAACGGCGCGGCAGTTGTCGCCGCTGCTGTATTTGGCAATGCTGGCGTTGAGAACTGCCACGTGCTGAAGGATGTCACCGTCACGAGTGATGCCAATGCCGGTGGCGTCGTAGGCGTTGTCAACGGCAATGGTGCCAGGGTGACGGGCTGTACGAGCCAAGCCACTGTGAAGGGTCTTTCGGGTGTTGGTGGCATCACGGGCATCCTCACTTTGGGCTATGTCGGCAACAGCATTGCGCTCAGCAGCAGCATCACTGGTTCTGCCGAAGTCAATGCCGTCGTAGGCTACCGCAACAGCGGCAAGATAGAGAACTGCTACTTCACCGCCCCGACACTCAGCGACCTCCGTGCGAAACTGATGCCGGATAAGAGGGAAGACAATACCGATTTCCTAACTCGATTGCACCAACGCGACGAGTTCCTGCTGCAGGCTATTACCGGACTGACCGCAGAACAAATTGGCTACGACCTTACTCTTCAAGGTCGCACAATTGAAGCTACACAGGCGGCCGACGGCACGTGGAAGAGTAAGGCTTTTAGTGTCTGCTTGCCATTCGATATTGATATTCTGAAGTTGGACAATGCTGACGATATCAGCGTGTATAAGCTCCACGAAGTCGACTTAGTCAATAAAGTGTTCCAGTTCACCAACGACTTCCCCATTCTGAAGGCAGGTGAGCCTTACATGATAGTAATTAATAAAGGTTCGATGCCTTTGACGGGCCGGAACGTCACAATTGTACCCACCCCCAAGGAACCACAGGCAATCAACAATGCCGACGCCAGCAAGCAAATTGGCTGGTGGTGTGGTACGTTCAGGAGAATTGAAAACGATGAGATATTTAGGGATTATATCTATATCGCTCAGAAGGACAAGACGTTCCAGTATCCGCCAAAGGGATATACAAAAGCCTTCACTTATCCCTTCATTGCGTACTTCTCAGCCATGGAGCCTTTGGATTTCATCATCGCTCAAACGAAATACATCCACACTGAGAACGGCGAGGAGAGCGGTGACGTGGCTGACTTCCCAGCCGATGAGTTTGACAGTGACGGTGAGTTTGGTGAGGCGACAGGCATCAGCCCAGTCATTCAGACCATTGATGCCGACGGTACTGAACACTACTACGACCTTCAGGGCCGACAGCTCAGCGGCAAACCCAATAAGGGTATCTACATATATAAGGGTAAAAAGGTTGTTAAATAAAATGGTTAGAATTATGGAGAAGAAGAATTATGATAAGCCCAAAATGAAAATTATAAAGGTTCGACGGCCTATGATTATATGTTTTAGTGGCGGTGGCGAAGGTGCCCCGCAACTCGAATTTGACGAGGAGGAATGATTTGAAAAAGAAAGAAATGATAAGGATAATGATGAAAAAGAACTTATGGATGATGGCCGCCATTGTGATTTGCGGCGTAAT
The DNA here is from genome assembly GCA_045112595.1 of Prevotella sp. Taxonomy (GTDB): domain Bacteria; phylum Bacteroidota; class Bacteroidia; order Bacteroidales; family Bacteroidaceae; genus Prevotella. The sequence goes on from JBGUIA010000059.1 coordinate 15,270, forward strand.
GATGACGCTGACATCGTGCAGCAAGGATGATGACAACAACGAGCCGAAGCTGGTGTCGCCCGGTCCGATGGCTGAGAAGGTGAGCGGCGGGGCATGGTACGACGTTTATGAAGCGTCGGGCACGGCCAAGGAGGAAGGTAGCAGTGATGCTGAGACCGTCTCCTATAGTGTGGTGATTGACATCTATAACTTCCGGGCTGACGGCACGGGCGACTTCCAACGCTGTTTCTTCAACGACGAAAGCGAGGAGCCTGTGATGGTGCATGGCATTCTGGGCTATGGCGTTTTCACCTACAGCTCTGCAACGGACGGGACGGTAGCCATCACACTGAGTAACAATTGGGACCAGAGCTATCCGCAGAAGTGGAACGTTACATATGGCAATGAGACCATTACTGCCAAGGGCGTGGACGGCCAGACGCTGACGCTGGTACGTGCTGACGACGAAACGATGGCAATACTGAACAGTTTCTTGGAACAGAATGGCGGCAGTGATAAGCCGAAATACAACGTGGACGACTATAAGCCCATGGACGTGGACAACAGCCAATGGATGAAGGGGCTGGCCGACAGTCGTCTGGTAGCTGACCTGTCGCTGCCCGGAAGCCATGATGCCTGTACGGCTGACGGCTGGTTCTATAAGGACTTGGGCAAGATAGCCGAGGTATCGGCGAAGACGCAGGACCTGACCATCAAGGAACAGCTGAAGGTGGGTATGCGCGTGTTCGACCTGCGTCCGGAACGTATGCACGACGGTGCCAACTACGTGCTACGCTGTTCGCATGGCATAATGTATACGAAGTTGCTGGTCAGCGATTTCTTCCAGCAGCTGAAGGAATTCCTTGCTGCCAATCCCTCTGAGTTCTTGCTGCTGACGATTGACCTCAGCGCTACTTCCGACAAGACGGCGTGGGGCAAGGAGTTTACGGAACTGGTCAACAGTGCTGAGTTCCGCAGCATGTTTGCCGACTTCAAGCCTCGCCTCACCGTGGGCGAGATGCGTGGTCACGTGCTGATGCTCTCGTGCCAGAAATATGCCGAGCAGCCTGTTGGCGGATACTGTAACGGCTGGATTTCTGAAAAAGGACATAAGGAGCTGATGAAAGGTAATATCACTGGTGCCGACGGTGTGGAGACACCGCTATGGGTGCAGGACTTCTGGGGAAAATGGGACCGCGAGGGCAAGGACGAGGCAGTGGTCAGCACGCTGGAAGCTGCCGTAGGTCGCGACTTGACGGCCGAGAAGCCCGCATGGGTTATCAACTTCCCGTCGGCCTACTTCGGACTGCCGTTCTCCGACAGCTATCGCGATAATGCTGTCAAGGCCAACAAGGTGGCAGCCGACTGGCTGTCCAACCATACGGGTTCGGTAGGTATCATCTACATGGACTTCGCCGGCATGGAAAAGAGTCCCAGCAGCTTTGCCGAAACGCTCTACGAGACTTACGGAATGACGCTCGTTGACCGCGTCATCAAGCAGAACCAGAAGAAGTAAGAGGTAAGATGTAAGAAGTAAGAGGTAAGATGTAAGAGGTAAGATGTAAGAAGTAAAAAGTAAGATAATGAAAGTTAAAACAATGATGATGATTCACGGTGTTAAACGTGGTGCCCTGGTGGGCATGATGTGCCTGGTGTGGATGACTGTACAGGCACAGGTGAAGGTGTGTATGAACTATGCCGACTTCAAGGCCGACAAGTGGAAGCCCTACACCGACCTGATTGAGGGCAAGGAGCCTGACTCCTGCCGTGTGAAGTACGACGGTATTGACTTTACGTTTAAGACCGATGATAAGGAGGTGAACAAGGTCATCAAGCATGACGTTTTCCTGATGTCGGTAGATAATCAGCTGTTTGCGAACCAGCACATGTTGCGCGACGAGGACGGTAACATCCTGCCTGTCAACAACTATCTGCGTGCACTGCCCTACAAAGGCGGCAAGTTGTGTGTGGTGTCGTATAAGGTGACGCTTGGCGATGTGTTGGACTTGGTGAATATCGGTCTCGACGTAGCGCTGCTGGCTACGGGCCATACCACTTGGGGTACCATTTTCCTGGCTACCGACCTGCTGTTGACGAATGACAAACTGATGGAGCACCATATCCTGTATCTGATTGACAAGGAACCGAACGCGAAGGGCAAGATTGTCATGACGCGCCTGAACGACGAGTTTATGGAGAAGCTGCTGCGCGATGATCCTGTGACCTACGAGCAGTACTACGGCCGCAACAAGAAGGGTGACCGCCAGTCGGCTGCTAATATCCTGCCCATTCTGGTGAAGAAAGGTCTGATCCAAGACTACCACCATAAGAAGTGAGTGGAAATTCATAACGCCACACTCTGCTCGCAGAGAAGAATAAGAGATAATAACATTTATATGAAGAAAATGAAAAAGATAGTATTATCATTCGGAAAGTTTTTTGCAGCTGCAGTATTCTGCATGGCTGCCGTTAGTTGTCAGTTCTCATCGTCGTCAGAGACTTCAGTGTCGTTTGAGGTTAATGACGGTAACGACGAGGAAGGGTACCAGATTACGGGTGAGCCCGACCAGTTACTGGAAATCAGCAATGGCCTATTGGATTATCTGAAGTCTGCACATATCAACGATGCTGACGACGCAAAACAGTTTGAGGATACCATGGGAGATGTCAAGGACCTTCTCAAAGCCGTTACCGACTCCATCAATGCCAGAATGGAGACGATGACTCTTAAGGAGAAAAGCGAATTGATCACTCAGGTGTCGAACATCAACGACCAGGTTGAAGAAATCAATCCTGACATTGAGCGTGAGATTGATCGCCTCGAGAAGGAAGCCAAGGAAATAGGAATCACTTTGGATGTTGACTAATAATGAAGAAACTATTATTCATGACATTGACGCTGCTGCTGATAGTAGCAGGCGTCAATGCACAGAAGATTGACCAGCGACTGACGCGTCTGGTAGAACAGGTCAATGCCCGTCGCGCACAGGGACTGCGCCCCGTGAATGCCGAGGCAGTGAACAAAACCATGGTTGTCGACTTCAATGCTGACGGCAGCATCAAGGCGCTGTCGGCCATTGCCACGCTGAAGGATGGTGCCGAGTGGCCTACGGCTCAGCTGGAGCAGATGGGCATCAAGGTGCGCTACATTGTAGGCAGCCAGGCCGCACTGGTGATACCTGCCGACAAGCTTATGCAGCTGGAGCAGGTGGAAGAGCTGAGCTATGTGATGGCCGACATGAAGAGGAATCCGGCGAACAGTGTGGCACGCCAGTCCACCAAGGCCGACATCTCCGGCGATGCCACACAGGCTGTGGCCAACGGTCTGCCCCAGGCTTATACGGGCAAGGGTGTGGTGCTGGGCATCATCGACGTTGCCATCGACTTCAACCATGCTGCCTTCCGCAATGCCGACGGCACGTCACGCGTCAAAAAGGCTTACGTCTGCGGTGCGACGAGCATGGATGAGTATGACGTAAATATATTGACCGTCGATAATACTGGTGGCTCGCACGGCACACATACGTCAGCGACAGCAGGCGGCTCTGACCTTGGCAACGGTATGCAGGGTGTGGCTCCTGAGGCCGACCTCGTGCTCGTAGGACTGGACGAATACACGGGTATGGTAAACATCAATGATGGCATCCAGAGGATTTTCGCCTATGCCGACGAGGTGCAGAAGCCCTGTGTGGTGAGTATCAGCTTGGGTAACACGCTGGGTTTGCACGACGGCAGCGACATTACTGCCAAGTTGGTTGCCGACCTGACGCAGAACGGTACGAAGCCTGGCCGTGCGGTGGTTATCGGTACGGGTAACTCTGCCACCAACTGGCAGTCGATAGTCCGTAAGCTGGATGATACTGCTACCGAGCTGAAGACCGTGCTGGGTGCAGCGAGTTTCCCCACTGATGAAGAGCCTCAGAAAAAAGTCGAATATAACACCGACTATTACTTCTATGCCGGCGACTACAGGGACTTCGACATCCAGCTGAAGGTGGTGAACCTGAATACTGGCGTACTCTCCGACGTAAATGGTCAGGTGTTGGACAAGGAAACAGGAACTGTTTATAATCCCACGGTGGGCAATTACGAAGTGGAGACGGCCAAGGGAGGCAAGGCGGTGGTCTATGGCCTGGCATTCAAGAGCCAACCCATCATGATGAAGGAATTCAACTGCCGACTGGTATTGGTGGTCAAGGCGAAAAACGCTGGTCAGACCGTCAATCTGATATGCGATGGCGAAGACAACGCTGAGCCTTGCTTCGACGCCCCCCACCTGGACGGTGAATACAACTTTGCCGCCAACGGCTATACGAAGGGCAACGGCGAAATAGCCTGCAACGTGATGATTTGCGACGATGCTGTCATCAGCGTCGGCTCTTACATCACGACCACCAACTGGAAAGGCTATCAGGGAAAGGACAAAGACTACCCGGAGTCTCCGCTGACAGGTAACAAACAGGTCATTGGCGAAATCTCCGACTTCTCCAGCTATTGTGTCGATGACAACGGCAAGCCCCGTCCCACGCTGCTTGCCCCAGGGCAAGGCATCATCTCGGCTGCCAGCAACTGGGACAAAGGACTGTTTAAGATTACCGACGAAGGGAACGGGAACCAGCCCGGTGTCCCTGACGAAGGGAATAAAGACAAGGAGATGGCCCTCGAGGACCTCATCTCCTATGTAGAGAAGCATGGTCGCCGGAACTGGTATGTGCTGGAGCAGGGCACGTCGATGGCGACGCCCCATGCAGCAGGCATTGTGACGCTATGGATGCAGGCCAAGCCCACGCTGACCGTCAATGAGATCAAGGAGATTATGAAGGAGACCTGCGTGAACGATGAGTTCACCACTACCGTGGCGAAGATTCCCTCTGGCAACAAGGTGCAGGCAGGCTTCGGCAAGATTGACTGTCTGGCAGGTCTGAAGAAGATAACAGGAACTACGGGCATCGAGACCATTGAGGCCGGTGGTCACCGCGAGGCTACGCCCGCCACGATGTACGGCGTTGACGCTCCCGTCTATAACATGATGGGCCAGCGTGTCGATAAGTCGCAGAAAGGCCTTGTCATCTACAAGGGCCGCAAGTACGTGAATAAGTGAGAATAATGCTGAGCATGCTCATGCATTATCGAACGAGAACGTACTCGAACAAAGTTCAAGTACGTAAACAAGTAAAGGTAAAAAAGTAAAAAGGTAAGAAGGTAAAAATATGAAAAGAACATTTGTCATTGCCCTCATAGGGCTTCTCACTACAAGTAGTGTATCGGCACAAACAGGCGCTTGGACGTCTAAGGTGTCGCCCCTGCTGCATCAGCAGGTTGTAGAACAGCAAGTGGCTGCACGCCGTGCGGCGAGTGGAGAAACAACAGAGACCTACGTGGGCGCATTGGTGAAACTGGCCGAGGGACAGAACGGCAGCGTGCTGCGCCGTGAGGGCACAGTGCTGCTCGACAGTCTGGACGGCACATACATTGCCCTGCTGCCTGCCAGCCGCATTCCCGCAATGGCAAGCGGTGATCAGGTGGTAGCTATGGAAGCCCACGAACGTGGCAAGCTGCACATGGATGTCACCCACGTGACCACTGGCGCCAACAAGGTGCAGGCTGGTTCGACGGTGGGGGACAAGACCATTCCCGCCTATACCGGCAAGGGCGTTGTGGTTGGTATTAGCGACGGCGGCTTCGACTATACGCACCCTATGTTCTTCGACGCTCAGGGCAACCTGCGTATCAAGAAGGTTTGGGACGGCTATGCTGAAAACAGCAACGGCTACGGCGGCATGGGTGCCATCTATACCACCCAGGAGGCAATGGTTGCCGCACAGGGTACTATGGAAAGGTGGTCCACGCACGGCACCCACGTGATGGGTATCGCCGCAGGCAGCCCCTGGACGGCCAAGACATACGATGACGCACCAGTCACCTACCGCGGCCTGGCTTACGAGGCTGATATCGTGGCCGCCACAGCGATGCTGAACACGGGTAACGAGGACATTGACAAGGTAGTAGAAGCAAAGATAAAGGCTTTCCTTTACAACACGGACTATCTGAAGGAAGTGCAGGCCAGGAAGGTGGAAATCAACGATGTCTTCAACTTGTTGAGCATGAAGATAGCCTTCGACTACGCCCAGGAGAAAAATATGCCCTGCGTGGTGAACTGCAGTTGGGGTGCTTTCCAGGGTTTTGCCAACCACAACGAGGTGATTGACGAGTTTATAGGTAAGCTGCTGGGGGCCGGACGCATACTCGTCTGCTCGGCGGGCAACGAAGGTGACAGCTACATCTATGCTGAGAAGCCTGCCGACCAGTATGAGTGGTCGCCCCAGGTCAAACTGGAAACACCAACGTCTGCATTCCAATTACACAGCGACGATGAGTTTGAGCTCGACATGAAGATATACAACGACAATGGCGATTCTCCAACGCTCGAATACGAGTTGAGTTCACCCATCAAGTCTTCCGAAGTGCGTACCGAATATGACAAAGACCCTGACAATGCGAAAGTCACATGGGATTGGAAGGACAAGAAAGGCAAGAAACATGAAATTGAAATGTATTACGGATACGTGAAAGGCATGACGTCGGGCAACGACTATATTTTCAGCCTTTTCTTTCCCGAGGAATATTTTAAAGATGAATTGGCGTATATCACGCTGACCTTCCGCTCGAACAGTGGACTCAAAGTGGTGGGCAAGCCCGACCATATATTGTTTGGCAAGAAGAACACAGTCAACAACCCCTATACCGTAGGCTGGCCCGGCACCCATCCGCAGGCCGTTACCGTGGGACTGGTGAGTCATCGCAACTGGGTGACGAACATCGCAGGTGAATCCACCTACGCTTCGGGCAACTCCAGTGACGAGGGCTACCTTGTCAACTGGTCGTCGTGCGGACCAACCCTCGACGGTCGCATGAAACCCGATGTCACAACTCCCGGCTACAACATCATCTCTGCCCGCAGCAAGCTGTACAGTGGCAACACCAAAAGGTGGAACGAAGACAACGAGCTGGTTGTGGCACGCGGTACGTATAATAATGAGGAGCGCGAGGTGCTCATGCTGAGTGGTACGTCGATGGCGGCACCAGTGATGACGGGCATCGTGGCCCTGTGGCTGCAGGCCAAGCCGACGCTGACCCACGACGAGATTATCGCCACGCTGAGTCGTACGTGCAAGAAGCCAGACCCGAAACAGACTTATCCTAACAATGGCTATGGCTACGGTGAGGTAGATGCCTACGCCGGACTGCTCGACATCCTCGGCGTGACGACCTCCATCCCCACGCTGCCGCAGACGCTGGCTGGTGTCACCCTGCAGGGTCACACACTGCGCATTGAGGGCATTACGGAACCCACTACCGTCAACGTCTATACGCTCAACGGACAGAGGGTATTCACCACCCAGACAGCCGACGGCATTGTGACGCTTCCCAACCTGCCTGCTGCTGTCTATGCCGTTCAGTGTGGCTCACTGGGCTCGTCGCTCATCAGACTGTAAAAAGAGATTATTGAAGATTTGATGATGACTCTTAAGGAGAAAAGCGCTTTGATTACTCAGGTGAGATAATATAACTTCAACAAATTAAAAGAAAAAAAATGAAAAAGAATTTCTATTATTTATCGGTAGCCTTGATGGCTGCGATGTTCTTTGTGTCATGCTCTAGCAGTGATGACAATGGTAGCCAAGGTGGTAATGGTGGCAATGGTGGCAAAGCCCGTACGGACGTTGTTGACTACACCGTGATGTTCTACAGCTGTGGCGGTCGCAACTTGGATGGTTCTACCGAGTGGAACTGGGCTAGCGCCTTGGATGCTCTTGAAGTCAACGACCCCAATGTTCGCTACATGGTACAGTTCAAATATTCTGGTCAGAATAATCTGGATAAACAAAATAAAGAAGACTACTCCAATTCACACATTTGGGGTGGCAAGGCTGCTCAGTGCTACCGCTTCGAGTTGACTCACGACAAATATAATAAGCAGGCTAATCGCTTCGACCTGAGTGGCTTCGAGCATGGTACTCAGGGCGCTGATTGTCAGATCTTCCAGCCCGACTCGCTGGCAAACTTCATTAAGTACTGCCAGAAGGTGGCTCCTGCCAAGAATTATATTCTGCTGATTTCCGACCACGGCGGTGCTTATTCCATCAGTGATGACTACGATAAGAGCCTCGTCACCACCCGTGGTGCCATGCAGGATGATACGCAGAAATACTTACTGATGTCGAACAAGGAGATGCGCACAGCTATTGAGAAGGCTGGCGTACATCTGAAGGCACTCATCTTCGACTGCTGCATCATGAATAATATGGAGTCTATCACCGAATTCCTCGGCCTCACCGATTACTATTATGGTTCAGGTCACTCCACCATCTCGACCTACTATAATGTATTCGTCCAGCAGTTGAAGGCAGCAGCCAAGAGCGGCGACTTCATCACTGCCATGCAGGCATGGGCACAGTCATCGGCAAAGAGACACTATGATACATACATGGCGGACAAGACTAGGGTCAATTGTAAGTATGTCGACTTCGCGCTGACCGATATGAGCAAGCTGCAGAATGTCTATACCCCGCTGAAGAACTTCGTCGACTATGTCGAGAAGAACTGGAGCAAGGCCAGGCAGACAGCTGTGAAGACGGCTGCCGAAAACACCTATCACTACTTCAACGAGAGTGCTCTTTACGACGTCAAGGACTACTGCCGTCACCTTGCCGAAGCCTTCGTGCAGGAGGGTGAGACTGTGGCTGACAATGAGGCTGTTAAGCTTGTGAACACTTTCGACAAGGCCGTCAAGGATGCACAGTGCTTCCATATCTATTCCAAGCCCGATGAGAATCAGGACTACGACCTGACCTATAGCGTCACGCTGGGTGCTACGATGACTGGTGAGTTCGATCAGATGCCGGCTGTCCGCATTCGCGCTCTCGATACAGGCAGTAAGAAATACTTCTATAAGTATTATACCGAAAACGGTAACGATCTTCTCTATTGGGAAGGCACGACAAAGTATGATGAGAAATATAGCAGCAATAAGGTGTGGCAGACGTTCGCCAACACCTACTATAAGACTGAGTTCGACAAGAAGGTGAACTGGAGCCGTCTCTTTAAGCTGAATCCTTACTTCCCACAGAATAATCCTCCCACGGACGACGAGGGTGACCACCTGCGCGGAATTTCGTTAGCTCATCTTTAACGCACTTGATTATTCAATAAAAAAAAGTCGGGTCGCCAAATTTGGTAACCCGATTTTTTATTCTATTCAAATATGTCGCAAAATGACGACCCTTTTTTTATTTCTATTGATATATACACCCTTTTGAGTGGGCTTGCCTTGCAGCTTGCGTCCATCAATCGTGTACCACGCATCATTCACATCTTCCATCTTCCATCTTCTCTGCTGGGCAGAGTGTGGCGTTGCGAATTCATCTTCCATCGAAACAATTTCCGTGGTCTGTCCGGCATTGTAGAGGAGGCTGGCATAGTTGTAGTAGCCACCATTGGCGAAGGGCATGATACCAGTCAACAGGTCGTGATTGGTGAAGATAATCTCTACGGGCTGTGGGTCGCTGGTGGCGGGTCCTGTCCAACGCCAAATCTGGCGATCGTTAGCTGTCGTGCCTACCATTTCGCAGAGGTCACCGCCCTCATTGCTCTGCAGGTCGGTGGTGCCATCAGTCGTGTGTACCTTACAATAGATGGGCGTGTCCCAACAGAAGCGTGGTAGCTCGAAATAGGCGCAGTATCTGCCATCTAACAAAGTCACGCAGTCTGGTGCATCGGCAGGGCGCATAAGGTTTGGCTTTCCAGGATTGGGCAGCGGCTCCGCATTGGCATCGGGGAATACGGTAAGTCGCAGCTCTGTGCAGCCGTAAGGGACGAGGTCGATATACTGCGTTTCATTGCTCAGCAGTTCCAGATGTCCCTGCTCGGGCATGGCGGGGGTATAGTGTCCGTCCACCAAGTCCCAGGCAATCTGCTTGACGGGAAGTCGCAGCTTCACATTCGCAGAGTTGAGGTCGAAAGGAATGGTTCCTTCCACTTCCTCAACAGTAGGATAGGTCACCTCGATGGGTTTGCCATTGCTGGCGTAGGCATAGTTGAAACTGCCCGTGGGGGTAATGTTCCAACACTTGAAGTCGGGGTTCTCAGGCTTCTTGCCGTGCATATTAGGATACTCCTCGGTGTCTTCCGTCTTTTGCTGAGGGATGGCGTAGGAGAACAGCAACGGACCGCGCTGGAAACAGACCCCTTGCCCAACTATATCCTTCTGCTCTACCGCCATCGGCAGGGTGAGCGTAACGACGTCGCCCTGTTTCACTGGGGCTGAGAGGCGTACAAACGTCCCTGCCTGCAGCACTTGGTTGACGGCCACACCATTGATGCTCAATGTGGCATCGTTACACCATGTCGGAATGCGTAGCGTCAAGGGTATCGAGGCTCCCTCGGCTCCGCTCACCTTAAATGCCAGCGTCTCGGAGAATGGATAGCCCGTCTCGCAGGTGATAGTCATGTTGCCCTTGTCCGTCTTATACGTCACCTTGCTGGGCCCGTAGATAGCAGCCACAGCACCACCGTCGCCATCCGTCAGCCACATACGCCCCATGAAGTTGGGCAGCATGCGGTTGACATTGCCCGAACAGCATTCCGTCTCGTGTGTCGGACGGTAGGCCATCCATGTGGAGCCATGTTTGTAGATGTTATGGTTCGACGTGCCAGTAGCAATAAACTGGTTGGGCGACGAGAAGTACTGCAGCGCACGGAAGTCCTTGGTGATAGCACCCAGTCCCGCATTATAGACGGCCTTTTCTATCTTGTCGGCCCATTCTGCCTGTCCTGTCACCATCAGGTAGTGGCTCAGCGTCCATGTAAAGTCAACGATGTCGCATGTCTCGTGGCTCACGTCCACATCGTTGCCCACCAGAAACTCCGCACTCGTCGGCACCCCGTCAGGCAACATCGACTCACGCTCTATCTTCCTGATGGCCGTCATGGCCAGTTCGCGGTAGCGCTCCTTGCCGGTATAGGCATAGAGCAACAGGGGCAGCTTCAGCATTTCACAGAACGTGACGCCATGCATGTAGAACGGCTCCTGACTCGTGATGGCAGTCTCATCGACGGCAAACTTGCCCTGTACGGCCCATGCATCTTCTGCCAGCTGCAGCAGATCGGGGTTGCCCGTCTTGCCGTAAGTCCAGAGGATGCCCTCTATCGACATGATGTTTCGTCCGCCCACAATGCCGCCAGCCAGATCGTTGACAGTGAAGTTCAGGTAGTGACGTTCCAACGCAGCGGGGATCCGTTCGTCGCCATCGTGCTCGTATTTCGCCTGCATCGCACGGAAGAATACCGACATGGGCCATGTGATGCCCTTCAGCGTCTTGTTGCCCAGCACGCCCTGCTCGTTCGGATGTGCCAACGTATATTCGATACCCTCCATGGCCTTGGCCACCATCGCATCGTCGCCCAGCTCATAACCCAACCGCAGCAGGCCGTCGGTATAGTATGCCGTCTGTTCGTAGCGCCACCAGTTTTCGCCGTAGGTCTCGTCAGCGCGCGAAATCTCGCCAGCCCATAGACAGGTGTTATACGGATACGACAGGGCCTCAGGGTGTCCCGTCAGTCCGTCGTGTTGTCGCTGCATCATGGTTTTCAGCCAGCCCTGCGGCTCGATGCCGGTAATCTGCCCGATACGATACTTGCTGGCGGTCTGTCCCCACGACTCCTGCGCTATTGTCAGCACGAGGAGCGTCAAGAGTAGTATGTTTTTTCTCATTTCCTTTATTGTATATTGTCAGTGTGCGAAGGTACGAAAAAAAAGTGAGAAAACCAAATGTTTTCCCGATTATGTTCAATGCTTCTGGCAACTTTTATCTCATAGTTTGTCTCTCGTCTTGGGAGCACAGTTGACACTGGAGGGCCTGGTAGGGAAAGAGTAAGCTAACGGTCCATCGTTTGGTGGGCTCGGTTTTTGTACTTTTGCGGAGGGTTGAAAAGCTTAAATAATCTTAAAAGATGTTATAAAACAGGTTTTTGGTGTTGTGTAATTTATAAATAATGTGTACCTTTGCAGCCGCAAAAGTGCCCATTGCGCTGGCCGAAAGGCTATCAAAGCACTGAAATAGAGCGACTTACTCTTCAAAAAGGGGAGATGTAGTTCGTTTCTTTTATGCTGTGCTGTGACGTCGAAAGGGTGGCAAAATGACACTGATGCGAAGTGAGACATATACATTATTTATAAATAACATTATTATTAAAATTTAAACTGAAATGCCAGGATTAATTGGAAGAAAAATCGGAATGACTTCCGTTTTCAGTGCCGAAGGTAAGAATGTACCGTGCACTGTTATCGAATGTGGTCCTTGTGTTGTTACTCAGGTGAAGACCGTCGAGAAGGACGGTTACGCTGCTCTTCAGCTCGCTTTCGGCGACAAGAAGGAGAAGAACACCACCAAAGCTATGATGGGTATCTTCAAGAAGGCAGGTACAACACCAAAGGCCCACTTGGCCGAGTTCAAGTTTGACGAGGAGCACAACCTCGGAGACGTGATTACCGTCGACCTCTTCAGTGATGCAGAGTTCGTCGACGTAGTAGGTACCTCTAAGGGTAAGGGTTTCCAGGGTGTTGTAAAGCGCCACGGTTTCGGTGGTGTCGGTCAGAGCACCCACGGTCAGGACGACCGTCTGCGCAAGCCGGGTTCTATCGGTGCTTGTTCTTATCCCGCCAAGGTGTTCAAGGGTATGCGCATGGGTGGCCAGATGGGTGGCGACCGTGTGACGACTCAGAACTTACGTGTGTTAAAGGTAATTCCAGAGCACAACCTGATTCTCGTAAAGGGTAGCTGCGCTGGTTGTAATGGTTCAACTGTTTTAATTGAGAAGTAAGCTATGGAA
>JBGUIA010000060.1:0-34637 GCA_045112595.1 Prevotella sp.
GGCTTGCCGTACACCTCACGGCCTAAAATAGGAAAATCCTCGCGTATTTTTTGAATATCGTATATGTTCATTTTCTCTTTGTTCTCGCTTTTCGCTTGCAAAGATAATACTTTTCTATCGAAGACGAGAAGAAAAACGCAAAAAAGTGACGAGGAATCCTGTCAGGAAGATGACCGTTGTGCCGAGTACGATGGCCAGATAGGGGTGCAGGTGGATGCCAGGCAGATCCCACATGGAAGCTAATGATATCCACGCAATGACCATAATGCCTGCCACGCAACCCAAGAAGGCCGCCAGGCGATTGATTTTCTGGGGGATACAGCCCAGCAGGAAGAGGCCGAGCATGCCTCCGCTGAATATCGAGCTGAGCGTCCACCAAGCGTCGATGATGCTTTCTACCGAGAGCATCGCAATAGCCACACAAGCACCTAGCATTCCTACGCCAAAGCTGGAAAAACGCACTACAGCCAACTCTAACTTCTGATGCTTATGATGATCTTCTGGGTCGTGATGGCGCAAACGGTCAGTAACCTTGCGAGCCTTCAAGAAGAAGGGACGCACGTAGTCGGTCAGAATAATCGTTGCGGCAGAGGTGACGGAAGTGGAGACGGTACTCATGCCAGCAGCAAAGATAGAGGCAATAAGCAGTCCTCGCAAACCTACTGGCAAACCGTTGACGATAAAGTAAGGGAAGACGTAGTCGGGCTTGTCCTGAATCTCTGCGGGTAATGGTGCCACGCCTGCCTGATAGTACGAGTAAAGTGCCGAGCCTATGAGGAAGAACAGGGCCGAGACAGGAATAAAGAGATAGCCTCCGAAGAGTGCCGAGAATTTCGCGTCCTTGTCCGTCTTGGCTGCATGGTAGCGTTGCACGTAGTTCTGGTCGATACCGTAGTTCTGCAGGTTGATAAAAATGCCGTAGATGAGACAAACCCAGAACGTCGACGTGGTCAAATCAGACGTGAATGCACCTAACGAGAACTTATTGCCCTCAGGGCTGTTTGCCGCGAGTTCGAACGTTTGCATAGGCCCTTCAGGCATGGAGAACATCAGAATGGCCAGGCATAGTACGGCTCCACCTATTAATATAATACCCTGTATGGCATCTGCCCAGATAACAGCTTTCAAGCCACCCATCATTGAATAAATAATGATACCTATTGATGTGAGGATGATAACAGTATGCATGTCCCAGCCCATCAGGATATACATCGGTACGGCCAGCAGATAAAGGATGGAACCCATGCGTGCAATCTGCGTCAACAGGTAGCAGGCCGAGGCATAGAGTCGAGCCCATGCGCCAAATTTCTCCTCCAAAAACGTATAGGCCGATACGGAACCTGAATGGCGATAGAACGGCACGAAATATTTGGCGGCAAAGTAGGAGGCAATGGGTATAGACAGCGAGAACACAAAGGCATTCCAATCAGCTGCAAACGCCTTGCCAGGATAGCCGATGTACGATATACTGCTGACGTAGGTGGCAAAAATGGACATACCAACCACCCAGCCAGGAATAGAATGGCCCGCAGAGGTAAACTCGTCTGCACTGCTGCCCTTCTTGAAGAACGAACAGCCGAAGACGACGACACCCAGCGTGAAGGCGATAAAGACGATGAAATCAATCAGATGCATAGCTTGCCATTCTTGATGGGTAAAGCGTCAAGGGCCTGACGGATCTTTTCGCGTTCTGGTGCCTCGAACTTATAGAACGGAGAAGCCACGAAGTCGTCGTTGATGATGCCCAGCAACGAGAGGGCACACTTCAAGCCTTTCAGGTAGCTGGAGCCGTGACGGCCAACGGTATATATCGTCGTGGAAATCTGCATGATGAGCTGTTGCAATTCGAGTACGCGATTGATGTCGCGAGCGGATGCAGCATTGTACATAGCCACATACAGCTCTGGGAACATATTGGCACCACCGTTGATACCACCCTGCGCACCTAAAAGTACACATTCGCCTGTAATCTCCTCAGGACCTACGAGCATCGCAAAGTCAGGACGATGTTGCATCTTGTACATTACGCTTTGGAAGTAAACGGCATTGGCTGAGGAGTCCTTGAAACCCACAACCTGCTCTTTTTTCGCAATACGGGCAACTGTATCAGGTGCGAAGCTCACCTTGACGTGCGAAGGCATATTATAAAGGAACACGGGAAGGGGCAACTGAGGCACCAGCTCCTCATAGAACTGAGCCAGTTCGGGCTGACCCGTCGCAAAGTAATAGGGAGGCGCCGATACCACACCGTCAGCCCCATAGTCGGCAGCCTTACGCGCCAGACGGATGCTTTCCTCAATACTTGTATCTGTGATACATGCTAACAGAGGCAGACGACCGCGATTGATACGACACGACTCCTTGATCATCTGTTTGCGCACGTCGTACGACAGGCTTTGCTCCTCGCCTGTCGTTCCAAGCACGAAGAGTCCGTGTACACCACCTTCGATGAGGTGTTCAATGAGTCGTTCGAGACTCTCTACGTCGAGCGTCTCGTTATTTTTCAGAGGTGTTACCAATGGTGGTATGATGCCACTCAGGGGTTTCTTGAATCTTGTTTCCATTGTTATATCAGTTTTTTAGTTTGTTTTGAATCTTTTCTGTCAATTTATGATGTCCCTCCGTCACACTTTCCGCATGGCCAGAGAACGGCATGTAGACATCGGCAAAGCCACCCTCAGGAATGTCAATATCCAGTGTAAAGACGTCTTTGTCGATATGCCATTCCACCTTGACAATGCCATGGGCACTCATCGTTGATCCTTTACACCAAATGATGTCACCAACAGGGTGCGGTTCGATTTCTATCAGATCACCTGTACGCTGAATGCCCAAGAGGTCGGGAATTAGGAAATTCTCAATATGTGCCATCATGAAGTGGTTCATCGATGCACCCATATCCGGATCCCATTGCTCTGTCAACGTGGTGTGACCTTTCTTAATCTGATAGCCGTATCCTGGCACGTCATCGTGGTTTAGCATCGTGTAAAGCAGTTCGCGCTGGCCGTTCTCTATCAGTACGGAGAATAGGTATCGATTACCCACATCGCCTGTCGTCAGACGATTACCGTGGGCTTTGATGTCGTCGATAAGATGCTGGAGTACAGCCTGATAGTCACTATCGGGAACCAATTTCAAATATAACGGTAAAGCCAGCGAACACTGACTGCCGGTAGCATAGGTCTTCTTCTGCGAATCGTAGAACGTACGGTTGAACGACTGACGGATGCTGTCTGCTCGCAGGTTGAACCGCTCGGCATCCTCCTTGTGTCCTAACAGTTTGGCTAACACGTAGATGTTACACATCCACTGATAGTAATGGGCTGTCGATACCAGCGGCATAGGCGTGTTTTTCGAGAAGCCAGCCCGTCCAGGTCCGTAGTCGTACCAGTCGCCCAAGCCTTGTCGCAAGATGTAACAGGAGTCTTGTGTGGCCAGATAGTCCACATAGTGTTTCATGGCGTCATAGTGGTGGTTGGCCAAATCGAGGTCACCATAATGACGCAAGCAGAGCATGGGTAAAGCAATGATGGCTCCGCCCCATTCTGGCGACTCTTGGAACGGACGGGCCCACGAACCAGTAAACTGCGTATATTCTGGAGCAATCTCTGGCATAGAACCGTCGTCGTGCTGTGCATCTACAATATTCTGCATGGTTTGTTCCATCATCTTATGGGCGTCGTAGTTGTACACCAATGCCTCACCGTTCAGCCAGTCCTGTTCCAGCCAACCCAGTTTCTCGCGCGAGGGACAGTCGGTCCATACGGCCTGCCAGTTACTCCTTATCGCGCGGTCAATCAATTGATGGGTGGCATTGATGCGTGGATTGCTGCATTCAAACGAACCCGTACGTTCAGCGGAGTTATACACAAAGCATGACTCCACCTTCTTCAATACATCGATGTCGCCCTCAATCTGCAAATATCTGAAGGAATAATAGGAGAATCGCGGATGCCACACCTCTTCGTCATTCCGACCTTTAAGGGTATAGGTATAATAGTGCGGACGTCCTGTCTGACGCTGATTCACCAATCCGTCCTTGTCCAGCGTTTCACCAGGAATGAGTATGAGCCATTGACCAGCGTTGCCCTGAACGGTGATTTCAGGATAGCCTGCAAGGTTTTGACCCATATCGAGCACAAGGATAGAATCCTTGCGCAAAGTCTCTTTTACCCCATAGCGTTCCATGATTTTTACGGGGTGGGCTATCTGTGGACACAAACTGCCCTTGGGACCTTCCATCACTACGACGGGTTTCCATCTGCCTTCTTCCGTCTGACTCCCCATTTCCAGGCGCGCATCATAATCCTCACCACCATAGATGCTGTTAAAGGTCACAGGACTCTCTGTCCATTGCCATTTTTCGTCGCTGAAGACGTGTTCACGCATATCGTCCTCATAGATGACATAGAGGAAATAGAGTAGCGTCGGAGGACTAAACGACACCTTCAACTTGGTGTATCTGCCGCCTTGCTCGTTGTAGAAACCGTTGCCTAACAACACACGCAACTCGTTGTCGCCTGAATGAATATATTCGGTGACGTCATAGGTGTTGAAATATACCGTCTTGTCATAGTCGCTCCAGGCTGGGGCAAACTCTGATTCACCAACCTTCTGACCATTGATGGTCGCCTCGTAGAATCCCAATCCACAGATACGCAGTTCGGCATGTTTCACCGCTTTATATGGCCAGAAGCTACGACGCAGAATGATGCTTTGGCGCGACAACGGGTCAGCTTGATCCCATTCGGCCTTGGTTTCCTTGAGTACGTTGCCAGTATAGTGTCGCCCCTCAGGCGTCTTGGCATCAGCCTTCGTGATAGCACCAATCCACTTGGCATCACCAAAAACATTTTGTGCAAAGGTTAAAGGTAAAAGGGTAAAAAGGTAAAAAAGTAAAATAACAACTCTCTTCATAGCACCTTCGGAATAATGATTTTACCTAAATCGTTGCGCTGGCCTTTCAAATGCCCGTCAACATAGATGCGAAGCCCTTTACCCGCATGATAGCGTGAACCGTCCTTATCGTAAAGTATCGTAAGGTTATGACTGTGATACAGCACGTTATCGAGACAGAAATAATCCCATTTGTCCTTGGGTAATAAAGGATTAACCTCAAGGGTATTGTCAGCACGGGGACGCAGGCCACAGAGTCCAGTGATGATAAGGTCGTTCCACGTAGAATGGTTGTAATAGCGAGAGCGCTCTTGGTCGCCCTTCAACCAATAACCCGTCGTTTCATCGAGATATTCGCCGATATAAGGTTTGCCTCGCATATGCTGGCTCTGCATGTATTTTTCGAGTTCAGCAAAATAAAGGGAGTCGAGGGACCCAGCGGCCAAACCGCTAGGCACGGTGGTGTAGTCGTTGGCGAAGTTGGCCATAGCCGTCAGCGTCTGACTGGTGGCGAAGGGCCATACGGCACCATCCCATTCACATTTGCCTGTGCCATGAGTGCGGAACAGCGGATGACGACGCTCGGCAGTGGTCTGTCCGTAGGGGGCAGAGAAACCCTGTGGGTCGCCAGCCTGCAACCAGGCGACACTGTATTTCGCTTCATCTTTCGTCATCTTGGTATACCAAGGTATGAAGCCAATGGCTTCGCGAACGTTAGCGCTGGAATCGATACGGTGGGTCTCAAAGAACTGGTGCTGCTCGTTCCATAGTTTTGCGTGTACCTTTTCACTGAGGTCTGCAGCTTTGGCGAAGTAGGTTTGGGCCTTGCTGGCAAAACCAGCAAGCACACTGATGTTACCAATAGCCATTGCGTTGCCATACATATAGGCATTGATGGAAGGGCGCAGGTACTTTTTCTTGCGACCGCCAGAGATGGTTTCCTCCATTGCGTCCTGCACGTCAGCCTGCCAATAAAGGCCGCCTTCACGGGTATGTGTCGTCTCCCAATGGTTATATTCCCACTCCAACGAAGGCAACATAGAGACAATCCAATCCTTGCGCCCATCTACCATATAACGACCCCACAACGAATGCGCCATCCATGAGGAATAATTCGCAATTTTTTTCATGGGTTTACCCTCGTTGCCTTTGTACCAAGTGTTCATAATTTGGTCGAGATAGGTGGTGTCGCGAAGCCAACGACCCTCGTGGATATGATGCCCCACACCAGAGGCAATCAGGTTGTATTGGTCGGCATAGGAACGTGGCACCAAGAACTCCGTCATAGCATAGCCTACGGGCGTCTGTTTGATGTGTTTTCTCAATGTCCACCAACGGAAGTACCACATCTCCTCGAAGTCGCGGTCAGGACAATCGAAGAGAGGCACGTTGACCTGCATCCAATCCCACGCTTTTGCGTTGGGAATGGCCTGCACGATGGTTTCGGGCTCCATCGTGTTGAAATAGTTGACATAGTGTTTGTAGTCGTCGTACTTTAGAAAAGCAGGGGTGTTGACGGCAGAACCGTCAACCACACTGACAGGAGTGGTGGAGAAAGCAGCAATGGCGAAGGTCGCCTCTGGGTCTGTGGCGCCGGCATTATCAAGTATGCCGTCCCAATCGGCAGGCGTGTCGATATCTGGGAAACGACGCTCGGCACCTGTACGGAACATCACGCGTTCAATGCTCTCCACAGGGGCAAAGAATATTCGCTGGCCAGCCTTCTTGCCATCAATATAGACCTCTATCATACGCTTCGAGACGCTGAGTATGGTTTCGATATGATAAGTCTTGTTGGCCTCATATTTGCCCAAACCACCATAGCGAGCTCCGCCCTTGCAACGCATCTGACCTTCACCGGTGAGTTCGATACGTGAACAGGCAGTCCCATGAGCATCCAAGAACTCAATCTGCAGGAGGCCATGATTGTTTTGTCCTGCTTTTAGGTCGAAGGCAACCTTCAACTCCTTCGTGGCAGGAATCTTGCGTTCTACGCGGGCATAGTCGAAGGGGTCGCAGTCAGAAAGCGTCAACCAGCCATTGTTCAAAGAAACGGGGGCCATTACGGGGGAGTAGATGTTCCAGGTGGCGAGATCCGAAATCTTGCCCACTTTGAACTCAGTGCCATCAGCATGGCTATGTGCTTCTGTCTGTACAGCCACAGGGATATGAGCCACCCACATGTCCTCCTTATTCATGGAGTATGCCACCCACAGGTCTGAGTCCTTAGGAATGCCGTTGCCCTCCTGGATGCCTCGTACATACTGCGGACCATACGACTTGTAGTTGCCACCATAGCGCATCGGTGGTACTTCGCCTTGCACAAGGTTCAGCGTGGTATATTCGTAGCCGTCCTTGGAAAGGCTGATAGCCAGTGGCCAACGGTATTCTGAGGGATTATAGACGGTAGCGTAAGTGCCATCCGAGAGACGCTGGCCCCATATCTTTGCATTGCTGTTTACAAAACCTTTGGCTCGCTCGACAGGTTGTGCCCACGTCAGACCTCCATCAGCACTCGTCGAGGTGAGGGCGTGCTTCCAAAGAGCTGCAATCTGTCCGTCAGGCAAGGTATAGTCGCAATAGGCCTTGTACTCCTTATGCAATGGGATGAGCGGGTCGTTCCTATCTGCTTCCTCTACCCATTGCATCCGATAGCGGGGGTTAGCCAGTATCTCTTCGCAGGCGACTTTTACGTCTTTAGGGGCTTTGGTATAGTAGGGGAAGGGGGCTTTAGAATTTCTAGAAGTTCTAGAATATCTAGAATAACTAGAGTTTAGGTAAATGAAATAAATCGGGCCTAGTGTACCATCCTTCCTGACCTCGCGGATGACGCGACCAAGACCGTTGCCGTCGTTGGGGTCATCTTTTTTGTCGAAGGCGACACCATAGTTTCCGATAGCCCAGAGTTGTCCGCTCTTCGATACGTACCAGCCCACACGCTGATGCATAATCGCAATGAGGTCGTGAGCCTTTTCTGGACGATTGGGCTTCTGGAAACCTTCAGGTACCTGCACTTCTGGAAAGAGAATCTGGGGATTGCTCCAAGTATAACCGTCTTTTGAGGTTTGATACAAAGTATGCGAGGGCGGAACGTGCTCGTCTTTGGGGTCGCAAAGGTAGTGAACGTAGAATTGGTCATTCCAATACGCCATCATGGGTTGATGGTTGTAGGTCCAACCTTGACCATTGGCCTTAGAAGGATGTTCGCGATTGGCTCTCAGAATCTGGATGTTATGCACTCCAACGACAGGCGAAAGACCACCGTCGTGACGATTGGGATTGCTCAATGTTGTACCCGTATAATGTACTTTCCGTGCATTCAACAGTCCTTTGAGAATGGTTTCATCAGCCTCAAAGATAGTGCCATGCTTGTGAAGATTTGGGACGCTGACCTTATTGGAAACATCCTCGAAAGTCACAAAGTCCTTGGTAAAATGGGCACCAAAATCCTTCAATTGATAACGGTCGTAGTAGATAAGCCAGCCATCTTTTACCTTCACCGTCGTTGGGCCTTCCATCATCTTACCAGTAAATGGTTCTGAGGCTTTCGACCAAGGACCATAAGGCGACTTAGCGTATGCCACCTTGATATCACGTTCAGGACGGGTGTTGTCCTTCAGCACCATCACATAGTCGTTTTTGGCTCGTTTCACCAGTGTAGCGTCGATACACGAGAAGCCTGGCTCTATCATCAGTTTTGTAGGAGTAAACTTCTTAAAGTCCTTTGTAGTGGTATAATACAAGCGATGATTGTTTTTGTGTTCCTCCTGTCCGTCAGGGTATTTACCAGGAATGCACGAAGCCCACACGATAACAGCCTGTTGCTTGACATCATCCCAAAAGAGTTCTGGTGCCCATACATTCACCGTTGTCGTATCTGTCATTACCTCGATGAAACGCTGTTCACTCCAATGCACCAAGTCTTTCGAACATGCATAGCCAAAGCCCCTGTCCCCTCGCCAGCTGCTGGTCCATACGAGATGGAACATCCCATCGGGTGTACGGATTATAGAAGGGTCGCGCATCACTTTCTGTTGTCCGACCTCTGGACGCAACCAGATACCGTCAATCTGTTGCCAGTTCCAACCGTCGTAACTGTATATGAATCTCAACCCATCCGTTGCGGGTTCATGGAACGATGTGGATATATACACTTTTTGCTGTGCTGAGACCGTCAAAAAAACGGTTAGCAAGAGAAAAAAGACACTAAAACGTTTCATCATCTTACATTATTATTTATAAAAAAGACGAAAAACTTGGTGGTTTGTAACTAAATTAGTACCTTTGTCGTCCGAAAGCTATAAGAAGACGAGAAATGATAAAAAAGACCATTTTAACATTAAGTATTGCATCGGCTATGATGATGTCATTTACTGCTTGCGAACAGACACAGCGCGAGAATCCACTTTTGGTGGAGAGTGAACTGCCGTTTGGAGCCCCTGACTTCAGCAAGATTCAGGTGACGGACTATATGCCTGCCTTCCTGAAGGCTATGGAGCAGAAGCGTGAGGCCATTAAGCAAATCACTGAGAACGAAGATTCGGCTACATTTGAGAATACTATCCTTGCTTACGAGAACAGCGGACGTCTGCTCGACCGTGTAAGTCGCGTGTTCTTCGCCTTGACGGAAGCCGACAAGACTGACGAGATTAGTGAGATAGAGAAGACCGTACAGCCTCTGTTGACGGAACTTGACAACGAGATATCGTTTAACAAACCGTTGTTTGAGCGTATCAAACAGGTGTATGACGCTGAGCATGATTCATTGCAAGGTGAAGACCAGAAGCTGCTCGAGGAAATCTATAAGAATTTCGTGCGCAAGGGTGCCCTGTTGTCAGACGAGAAGATGGCTCGCATGAAGGAAATCAACCTGCAGATCTCTGAACTTCAGCAGAAGTGGGGTGACTCCCTACAAGCTGCTACCAACGACGCTTTGGTGTGGGTCGAGAAGGAGGAAGACTTGGCAGGATTGAGTGAAGCCGATATCGCCCAGTGTAAGAAAGACGCCGAGAACAGAGGAGGCAAGGCTCCCTATGCTATCGTCATCGTGAATACCACCCAGCAGCCTCTTCTTGCCAGTCTCGACAATCGCGACCTGCGCAAACGGATTTATGAGGCTTCTATCCATCGTGCAGATGGTACCAACAAACACAATACCTTCGCCATTGCTACCGAGATTGCCAAACTACGTGCTGAGCAGGGTGAGTTGATGGGATACGAAAACTACGCCTCTTATTCGCTGGAAAACACGATGGCCAAGACAACGGACAATGTCTATGCTTTCTTGAAGAACCTCATCAGCCAGTATCGTCCTAAGGCAGATGCAGAGTCGAAGGCTATTGAGGAGTTTGCCCAGAAAACGGAAGGTGCTGACTTTAAACTCGAGCCCTACGACCGCTTCTACTATTCAGCAAAGATGAAGAAGGAACTGCTGAACATCAGCGAAGACGAGGTTAAACCCTACTTCACCGTCGACAGTGTACTTCAGAATGGTGTGTTCTATGCTGCCAACCGCGTGTATGGCCTTACGTTCAAGGAGCGTACGGACATTCCTACCTATCATCCTGATATGAAAGCGTTCGAGGTGATTGACAAAGATGGCAAGACACTCGGACTTTTCTATGGTGACTACTATCGTCGTCCAACGAAGCGTGGTGGTGCCTGGATGGATGGTTTCCAGAAACAGAGCCGTCAGTGGAACCAGTTGCCTATTATATTTAATGTATGTAATAGCGCCAAGGCTCCTGAGGGGCAGCCCTCGCTGATTACATGGGACGAAGTGACAACAATGTTCCACGAGTTTGGTCACGCCCTGCACGGACTGCTCTCCAATTGTCAGTATAATCGCCTGAGTGGTACTAGCGTGGCTCGCGACTTCGTGGAGATGCCCTCGCAATTTAACGAGTCGTTTGCCTCGATTCCAGAAGTTTTCGACCACTATGCGCGCCATTACAAGACGGGTGAACCCATGCCTTCCGACCTGAAAGAACGCATGCTGAAGAGCATCAATTTCCAGTCAGCTTACGCACTGGGTGAGAATCTGGCTGCAACCTGTCTCGACCTTGCCTGGCACATGCTGCCCTCGAAGGATATTCCCACGGCTGAGCAGGCTGCTCAGTTTGAAACCGAGGCCCTGCGACAGATTGGCCTGCTGGATGCCCAGATTCCTCCACGCTATAGTACCAGCTACTTCAACCACGTGTTTGGCGGAGGCTATGCAGCTGGCTACTACAGCTATCTGTGGACGGAGGTATTGGCAGTAAACATCGCTGACGTTTTTGCCAAGCGAGGACCACTGAAGCCTGAGACTGGTCAGGATCTGCGCGACAAGATTTTGAGTAGGGGTAATACGGGTGACCTGATGCAGATGTTCACCGACTTCACAGGTATGGCCCAGCCTGATGCGTCGAGTCTGCTCAAGGCCAGAGGTCTATAATACAAGAAATATAAACATTAAACAATAAGTAATATGAAAAAACTGATGATGATTGCCGCCCTGATGCTGATGAGCATGGGCGTGTTTGCACAAAATGAAGTTGGACAGTTTAGCCTGAAGCCCATGGCTGGTGTGAATCTTTCAACTATTACAAAGATAAAAGAGACGGATATGCGTGTCGGTGCCGTTGCAGGTGTTGAAGGAGAATATGCCTTCCTGAAAAATTTCTCGGTGACCGCAGGACTTTTGTATTCTATGCAGGGTGCAAAGTGTTATGGAGTTAAATATAATCTCGATTACATCAATATCCCTATCCTCGTTAACTACTATGTCATTCCAGGACTGGCCATTAAGACCGGTATGCAGCCGTCACTCAAAGTTTCTGATAAAATTGACAGAACTGATTTGGACTATAATACCAATAGTTTCTATTTTTCTATTCCTGTTGGCGCGTCGTATGAGTACTCTAATTTCGTCCTTGATGCTCGCTATAACTTCGGTATATCGACCATCTTCAGTCCTGGCGACGCAAGACACAATTGGTTCTCCATTACATTGGGTTACAAGATTCCCATTAATACAAAATAAGCATCTGAAAATCAATAAAATAGTGCGCTTCCCACCTGCGGAGGCGCATTTTTTGTATTAAAAAAGCAAATAATTGGTTAAAAATTTGGAACTTTCAGATATTTTTCCGATATTTGCCGCCGATAAATCATTTTTTTTATTAACAAAAACAAAAAAGTATGAAAAAACTAATGATGATTGCCGCCATGATGCTGATGAGCATGGGCGCATTTGCACAGAACGAAGTAGGTCAGGTAACTCTGAAACCAATGGTTGGTATGAACCTGGCAACAATGACTAAGACAACCGATTCAAAGATGCGTGTTGGCCTTGCTGCTGGTGTTGAAGGCGAATATGGTGTTGCAGAGAACTTCAGCGTAACCGCTGGTGTGCTCTACTCTATGCAGGGTGTGAAGTTCAGTGACTCAGGTGATATCTATGGCACCAATGTGAAGATGGATCTTACCTACAAACTTGACTACATCAACATTCCCATCCTCGCAAATTATTACATCGTTAAGGGTCTGGCAGTTAAGGCTGGTATCCAACCCGCTTTCAAGGCTTCAGCAAAAGTAAAGGCAGAAGCATCTGCTGGAGGTTATTCTGGCAGTGATTCAAAGACCCTCGAGGGTGTAAAAGGATTCTGCCTGTCAATTCCCTTCGGTCTGTCGTACGAGTATTCTGATTTCGTGTTGGATGCACGCTATAACTTAGGTGTGACAAAAGCCTTTGAGAATGGCGATTCCAAGCACTCTTGGTTCATGTTCTCTCTGGGCTACAAGTTCGCTCTCTAATCAGACAACGAATTTAATATTTATACAATGCGCTTCCCATCTGCGGAGGCGCATTTTTTTTCGTTGGGAAGTAAGCAGGCTGCCCTTGGGAAGTAAGCAGGCGATCCAAAGGAACTAAACTGCCCGTTTAGCGAAAGTAAGCAGTTTATTCCCAAGGAGGGAATTTTATTTCTTTAGGCAGCGCGCAAAAGTTCCCTAGGCAGGGAAAAATATTTCTCTAGGCAGGCGCAAAAATAGCAGTTTGTTGCAATGTTGCGTTGCAATGTTGCAATAAGCACCCTCCACCATCAAACACGGAGAGGGTATTGGATAATCTTGCAAGATTATGATAAATAGAAATTAATATTTATACCATTCTAATTCAATAAATATACATTCCCAGAGTTATTATACTCCTTATTGCAACATTGCAACGCAACATTGCAACAAGGCACTGTCTGATTTTGTTAAAAGTAATTATTCCCAGCATTCGAGTTCGGATTCGAGTTCGGGAAGTTGACTACGGTGGAAGGTGGGTTCCTTGATGCCCTGACGCTTCTGACTGCGGTAGTCGTCGAGCAGACGGAAGGCGTAGCGACCAAGGAGGACGATGGCAATGAGGTTACAGGCCGTGAGGAAGGCCATGAAGAAATCGACGATGTTCCAGACAAGTTCGAAACTGGCAATGGCGCCGAAGATGACCATCACGCCAGCAGAACAGATGCGATAGACGGTCATTATCGTTGTATTCGGTGTGATAAAACGGATATTCGCCTCACCGTAATAGTAATTGCCGATGATGCTGGAGAAGGCGAAGAGGAAGATGGCAATGGCCACAAAAACAGGCCCTGCGGCACCAACCTCCGACTGCAAAGCCGACTGCGTGAGGGCAATACCATTCAGTTCAGGCACGCTGTAAAGCCCGCTGATGAGGATAATAAAGGCCGTACAGGAGCAAACCAGCAGAGTATCGGTAAACACGCCCAGCGCTTGAATAAGTCCCTGTTTGACGGGGTGTGTCGTAGATGCCGTTGCTGCCACGTTAGGCGCACTGCCCTCACCTGCCTCGTTCGAAAACAAGCCTCGCTTCACACCATACATAATCGTTGCCCCAATACCGCCTCCAGCAACCTGTTCGATACCAAAAGCGTCGAGCACAATGACTTTGAAAACGTGAGGCACCAGTTCAATATTCATTACGACAATCACGATAGCCAGCAACAAATAACCTAGAGCCATCAACGGCACAAGTACACCGCAAACCATTGCAATGCGCTGGATGCCGCCAAAGACGATCATCAAGCCTAAAGTCGCTAACACAAACCCTACCCATACAGGTGACCATCCGAAGGCTTCCTGCAAGGCTCCGCAGATGGTGTTTGCCTGGATAGAATTGTTGGAAAGGCCGAACTGACAGGTAATGAGTATGGCGAACGTAACGGCCATCCACCGCTTGTGCAATCCCCGCTGAATATAATAAGCAGGGCCACCTATGAACGAGTCCTTGTGTTTTTGCTTGAACAACTGTGCAAGCGTAGACTCGACGAAAGCTGTAGCTGAACCTACCAGGGCTATCATCCACATCCAGAATACGGCTCCAGGACCGCCAATGGCTATGGCCGACGCCACACCAGCGAGATTGCCAGTACCCACGCGAGTGGCCACGCTGACGGCAAAGGCCTGAAACGAGGATATACGGCGTTGCTTGGGGCCTATATCCCTGACGTGCTCCTCCACTGTGTCTACAGCTGAGTCTGTCAGCACGCGTAACATCTCGCCAATCATGCGGAATTGCACAAAGTGGGTGCGCCATGTGAACCACAAGCCGCAACCCACTAATGCAATGATGAGCACATAGCCCCATACCGCATCGTTGACTGATGTTATCAGCTCATTCATGAAGGATGAGCACTTACACCAGCTTCGACAGGTCGGGCTCCTCTATGTAACGGAGTTTGTTTTCGGTAATGACCTTTTGGGCCGCCTCGGAATTCTCCGTACGGAACACCATGATACCCTTGCCGCGAAGCAGGAAGGTGTACATGTAGGCAATGCTGATGCCTGCCTCTGAGAAGGTCTGCACGGCGTCGGCAGCACGGCCTGGCTCGTCGTCCAACTCGAGGGCAAAGACGTTGCTCAGGGCAACAGCCACACCACCATTCTTCAGTTCTTCGTAGGCACGAAGGGGTTCTGAACAAATGAGTCGGTAAATACCATACTCTGCCGTATCGGCAATGGTTGAGGCAACAATCTGGATGTTGGCCTGCTTGAGAATCTGGAGCACCTTGATGAGCGTGCCTGAACGATTCTCGATGAAAATGGATAACTGATGGATTGTCATAGTTTCTATTTTTTCGTTATTACGTTATGTCGTTATTCCGTTGTTTCGTTATAACGATGTTATTGATATACTTTTCGCTTGTCGATGACACGCACGGCCTTGCCCTCGCTGACAGGCAGGGTGCCCTTGGAGACGAGGCGTACACGAGGCTTGAGCAGGATTTCGTCGCCCAGCTGGTGGCGAATCTCGCCTGCCAGTGCCTGCAACTTTGCGTAGTCGTCGGTACCCTCGTTGAGCTCTACTTCGACAGTCATCTGGTCGTTGTTGTCCTCGGTGGTCAGCGTGATGAGGTAGTTGGTACCCACCTCTGGGAACTTCATGAGAATCTTCTCAATCTGGATGGGGAAGATGTTTACACCACGCAACACAATCATATCGTCAGAGCGGCCACGCATACGGTCGAGGCGGATGTGGTTGCGTCCGCAAGGACAGCTGCGACCCAGCACTCGCGTCAGGTCACGTGTACGGTAGCGCAACAGCGGCATCGCCTCACGACACAGGGTGGTGAGTACCAGTTCGCCAATTTCGCCGTCAGGCACGGGCTCCAGCGTCTCTGGATCTACTATCTCGACGATGTAGTAGTCCTCCCAGAAGTGCAGACCATTCTGTTCCTTACACTCGAATCCAACACCAGGACCGCACATCTCCGACATACCAAACGAGTTGTAGGCTTTCACGCCCATCATTTCCTCAATACGCTTGCGCTGCTCCTCAGAGTGAGGCTCGGCACCGATGGCCAGCACCTTCAACTTGGTATCACGACGGGGGTCGACACCCTCTTGTTTCATTACCTCGTAGAGACGGGTAACGTAAGAGGGAATAGCGTGGATGGCTGTTGTGCCGAAATCCTTGATGAACTTAATCTGACGCAACGAGTTACCAGCAGCAGCAGGGATGGTGAGCATTCCCAGCTTCTCGGCACCATATTGGAAACCAAGTCCACCAGTAAACATACCATAACCTGATGAGTTCTGGAATACGTCGTCAGGACGCAGGCCTACCATCCAGAGGTTACGAGCCACCTGATTGGCCCACTCGTCAAGGTCTTTCTGCGTGTGCAGAATGACGGTGGGGTTACCTGTGGTTCCTGAACTGGAGTGCAGACGAACACACTGTTTGAGGGGTACACTGGCCATTCCGAAGGGATAGGTGTCGCGCAAGTCCTGCTTCGTAGTGAAGGGAATCTTGCGCAGGTCGGCAAGGCTCTTGATGTCCTCGGGTTTGAGCCCAATCTCCTCAAAGCGTTTTTTGTAGAAGGGCGAGTTCATGCAATGGCGCACGGTTTTCTGCAGACGCTCCAGCTGGAGTGCCTCGATCTGCTCGCGCGACATCGTCTCGAACTCAGGATTAAAGAAATTAGATTGTTCCATAATTATGTAATTATAGTTTACGATTATCAATGACGTGAGCGCTCTTGCCCTGACTGCGCTCGATGGTGCCAGGAGCCTTCAGCTGTACCTTGGCTACAATGCTGAGTACGCTCTTCAGCTTGTTCGACAACTTCTTCTCCAGGGCGTCAACGGCAGCTGGCGTATCGAAGGTGCCTGTGAAGTACTCCTGACGCAGTTCCACTTGTACGAGCAGCGTGTCGAGATTCTTGACGCGGTCGACGACAAGCATATAGCGTGGAGCAAATTCGGGCATAGACAGCACGACACTCTCGACCTGCGATGGGAAGACGTTGATGCCTCGAATGATGAGCATATCGTCACTACGGCCTTCGATACGTCCCATGCGGATGTTCGTACGTCCACAGTCGCAAGGACCATCGATAAGATGACACAGGTCACGAGTACGATAGCGCAATACGGGCATACCTTCTTTGGTCAGTGTGGTGAATACGAGTTCACCCGTCTGGCCGTTAGGCAGGGATTCCAGCGTCGTAGGATTGATGATTTCAGGATAGAAGTGGTCCTCGTTGATGTGTGAGCCATTCTGCATCTGGCACTCATAGCTGACGGAGGGACCCATGACCTCAGAGAGACCATAGATGTTGTAACCCTTCAGACCCAGTCGTTCCTGAATCTCCTGACGCATCTTCTCTGTCCAAGGCTCGGCACCAAAGGCACCAATGCGTAACTTGATCTGTTCCTTCGTGATACCCAGTTTTTCCATCGTCTCAGCCAGATAGAGGGCGTATGACGGTGTACAGGCAATGCCCGTAATACCCAGGTCGCGAATCAGTTTCAGGTGTTTCTCCGTATTACCTGTTCCTGCAGGAATGACAGAGGCACCCAGATGCTCAACACCATAGTGGGCCCCCAGTCCGCCAGTGAACAAGCCATAGCCGTAAGCCACAGAAAATATATCGTCGCGGGTAACGCCAAACGACGTCAGACAGCGGGCCATACACTCGCTCCATATTCCAATGTCCCTACGAGTATAGCCTACGATGGTGGGATTACCCGTCGTACCGCTGGAAGCATGTACACGGATGATTTCACTCTGAGGAGCTGCCTGCAAACCAAAGGGATAGTTGTCGCGCAGATCCTTCTTTGTAGTGAAAGGCAGTTTCTTGATATCCTCAATGGTTTGAATATCATCCGGACGAATGTCCAGTTCCTGCATCTTGTTACGATAGAATGGTACATGGTGATAGACGTACGCAACTATCCTGCGAAGTCTTTTGCTCTGGAGCGCGCTCATCTCGTCGCGGCTCATGCATTCTTTATTCGGATTCCAAATCATATTATTTTAGTTATGACGTTATAAAAATGTTATTTGTAGCACTCGAAAATCTTATCTACCTGCTGGCGATTCATCTTGGGTGACAGCAGGCTGACAATCCATACCACAGGGAAACCACCCACCATAGCGATAGCACCACAGTTGATGGGATTGATGGGGTTGCCTGCCAGCATGTTGATGACCGTCAGTCCTACACCCCAGATGAAGCAGGCCCAGACGCTGGCAGTAGTGACACCACGCCAGTAGAGACCCAGCATAAACGGAGCGAGGAAAGCACCAGCCAGTGCACCCCAAGAGATACCCATAAGCTGGGCAATGAACGTTGGCGGATTCAGGGCGATAAGCAGAGAAATGGCGATGAAGAACATAATCAACACGCGCATCACGACGACCTTACGGCGCTCAACTTTCTCAGAAACGATATCGTCAATGGTACCATCTTCCACCTCGCCAGGCAACGACTTCTTGTCACGATAGATGAGGTCGAGGGTCATAGTTGAACTAGACGTCAGCACCAGCGAAGCCAGTGTCGACATAGAAGCACTCAAAACGAGCAACACCACGAGGGCAATAAGCACGTCGGGCAATGTGACAAGCATAGCAGGAACGATAGAGTCGAAAGCTATCTTGCCTGTTGCAGGATTGATCACGGGATCATAGAGACGTCCGAAACCTCCGAGGAAGTAGCAACCGCCAGCCACGATGAAGGCAAAGATAGTAGAAATAACGGTACCACGCTTAATGGCAGCCTCATCGGTGATGGAGTAGAACTTACCCACCATCTGGGGCAGTCCCATCGTACCAAGTGAGGTAAGGATAATGACGCCTAACAGTCCCCAGGGATCAGGACCGAACCATGTGGCAAACATACCGCTACCAGGCTCTGTGGCACCATCGGCAGGCAATAGGGCGAGTTTGTTGACGGCTTCCGTCAATCCGCCTTGTGCAGAGAGCACAGCAGCAATGACAGCGACAATACCAAAGAGCATGATAATGCCCTGAATGAAGTCGTTCATGGCCGTAGCCTTGTAACCACCAAGTATAACGTAGACGGCTGTGAGTATCGACATGATAACCACACAATACTCATAAGGAATATTGAAACCCATCTCGAAGAGACGTGAAATGCCACTATAGACACCTGCAGTATAGGGAATCAGGAATACGAAAGCAATAATAGAGGCTGCCACACGCAGACCCTGATCATTGAAGCGCGTGCCGAAGAAGTCAGGCATCGTGCGACTCTCAATATGTTGCGTCATCAACTTTGTACGCTTACCTAAGATGATCCAGGCAAGCAGTGATCCAATGACTGCGTTACCAATACCTATCCACGCAGAGGACAAACCATATTTCCAACCAAACTGTCCGGCATAGCCCACGAAGACCACTGCCGAGAAATAACTGGTGCCGAAAGCAAAAGCGGTGAGCCAGGGACCTACGGCACGGCCACCAAGCACAAAACCATCAACACTGCTGGCCTGTTTACGGGTGTATAGACCCACACCAATCATCACGGCCAGAAAAATGAGAGTCAAAAGAACTTTTATTATCATAATTATCAATTATCAATTGTCAATTATCAATTAAAACGCTACCTGCATCTGAGCCTGGATACGGTTGTAATCGTCACCAAGCAGATGACCGCAGAAGCTATGTGTAAATTGCACCTGCAAACGGCACTTGGGGTAGAACCAATATTGCAAACCGCCAACAAGATTAGTCTGTTGCCATCCACTTTCTGATGTGTTACGGTCGTAGTAGTCGACCGATGCGATAGCGTCGACACCCTGTCCTAATGCTACAGAACCTGTGATGTATGCACCACGACTGCCTACATCGCCGTCCTTACCAGCCAGGAACTCACTACGCAGACAGATGCCACCGCTTGTCGACTTACGGCCTAACTGGGTGGGAATTTTCGCCTCACCACCAAAGCTGACACGGTCGCGACGATAGTCTTCGCCAACCTGAATATCGTTCCACGCGCAGGTGTTGATGGCGTGTCCACGACCTTTCTGTCCAGAGGCTACGAGGCGCCACTCTTTGCTGGGACGATACTCTAACTTCAGGATAACATCCTTGTCGCTGTTGCCGTCAGCGGTGTTGATACCCTGACCGTTCATCACAGCCAGTTCGTAGTGGAAGTGGTCGTTAAGGAGGTCACCCAACAGCATGATACCTTGGTCACGTCCGTAGTTGGGACCAAGCAGAGGTTCATTACCGTTGGCCAGATACGTAACAGCCTGTGAGGTGACGTCAACGAGTTCAAGCATGGTTGGTGACAACGGACTCTCCAATGAGAATGGATGCTGGAACTGACCAATACGGACGTTCAGCGCATTGTTACGCGTCACACGATAGTTGGTATAGAACTCCAGAACACCCTTCGACAAAGCGAAGTTGTTCATAAACAGGAACGACCAGCGGTCGGTAATCCTTGCTTTTCCCCAGAATATGGCCCGCTTGAAATTGAACGTACTGGTGGTCTTTCCACCCTTGTCGTTGTATTCATAACCGCCATGCATGTAGCCATTGATGGTGATTCGTTCTTTCAACTCCTTCATCCAGTCAATGCCCTTAGATTCCTTTTTGTCCTGTGCAAAGACTGTACTACTGACGAAAGCCATCAGCAAAGCCATACAAGACGTCTTGAAAAGATTTTTTTGAGTCATATTATTAGTTTAAAATGTTGAAAAATATCATGGATTATTTGCTGCAAATATTTGCATACGCTCTTCCAACTGGTCGTACTGGTGGTCTTCTATAAAAGAGGTACACACGCGCAAGCCTTCCTGATGAGAGCCTGTGGTAATCAGGCAGATGGCCGAAACGCCATAGTACATCAGTTCTTTTGCCAGTTCACCACTAGTCATTCCCTTATAGCCAATGGTAAAGTAGAAACCGTCGGCAACGGGCAGATCCAAGTCCTTGTCATAGACGATGTGGAAGTTGTGACGAAGGAAGATTTCCTTCAGCTTATGGGCACGGTCGCCATAGACCTTCACCTCATTGCGGAAATTATAGGTTCCGTCACAGGCAGCCTTCAACATAGCCGCCATAGCATACTGTGCAGAATGGCTGGTGCCAGACGAGAGGGCATAGAGCATTCGGGTGGAGAAAACCAATCCGAAAGGCAGTCCTTCGTAACGGGCACTGAGGTCAGCGAAATGGCGATGGAACAGTTTATCGGAGATGCACGTCACGCCAATACGTTCGCCAGCATAACTGAATGCCTTAGAACCAGAGATTAGCAACATGTAATTGTCCGTATAGTGAGCCACCGTAGGCTGATAGGGAGCCTCGAAGGGTTTGCTGAGGTCCTTGCGGAAGTCCATAGCAAAGTAGGCGAGGTCTTCCATCACAATAGCGTCATACTGGGTTGCGAGTTTACCAATAGCCTGCAACTCGCTTTCCGTCATACAAATCCACGCAGGATTATTGGGATTCGAATAGACGATAGCGCAGATGTTGCCGTTTTTCAGATAGCTCTCCAACTTGGGACCCAGCTTCTCACCACGGAAATCATAGACGTCGAAGGTTTCATACTTCACGCCCTGCACCTGCAACTGCATCTTCTGAACAGGGAAACCTGGGTCGATAAACAGCACGGTATCCTTCTTCTTGTCTGCCTGCGAGCAGGTCAGGAACGAAGCAAACGTACCTTGCATGGAACCACAGACGGGCACACAACCCTCAGGTGCAATATCGACATTGATGAATGCCTTGACGAAGCGAGAAGCCTGTTTCTTCAGTTCAGGATAGCCCTGAATATCGGGATAAGAGTGGGCGATACCTTCCTGCAGCGACTTGATTTGCGCATCGACTCCCACCTGTGCAGCAGGCAGTCCGGGAATACCCATCTCCATCTTGATAAACTCCACGCCACTCTCTTTCTCAGCCATTGCTGCCACCTGCTTCACTTCACGGATGGTGGCCTTGGCGAAGTCCTGAATGCCCATCTTGGCAATCAGCCCGTCTACCAGTTCTTTATTGATAGGAGTCTTCATTTCTGTGCCTCCTTACCAATCGCTAATGCTTTGATATTAGCCTCGACGATGGCTTCACCCTTGCGGGCAAAGACCCTACTGATGGCCTCTTCCAGCTTCTTGTATTCGATGCCCAATGCCTTCTGGGCTGCACCCAACAGGATGACATTTGCCGAACGGGGAACACCAGCGTCCTTGGCCTTCTGCTCAATGTCGAGCATGATGACGTTAGGCAGTTTGTCGAGGTCGGCCTTAATGACTTCCATATCGGGGTAGTTGGGGATATTAACGAACGGTGTCGACGAAGTGATAATCCAACCGTCCTTTTTCAGGAAGGGCAGATAGCGCAGAGCCTCCATGGGTTCCATAGAGATAATCACGTCAGCACTACCCTTGGCAATAAGGTCGCTGGCAATAGGATCGGAACTGATACGGAGGTTCGACTGCACGTCACCACCACGTTGTGACATTCCGTGAACCTCAGCCTGCTTGATATACAGATTTTCATTCATGGCGGCCTCGCCAATAATCGTTGCGATAGAGAGGATGCCTTGTCCTCCTACGCCACACAATATAATATCGGTCTTCATGATTTACCTTTTTACTTTTTTACCTTTTTACTTTTTCTCAGCCGCTTTCTTCTGCTTGAGGTGGCGCTGCAAAGTCTGCATACACTCACGACGAGGAATGATGACACTTGTGCCGTGATAGTTGATTTCGTCACGGATAATCTGCGTAATCTCCGGCATATTCTTCGGCAGGGGAACAACCACCTTCAGGTGTTCGTCGCTCAGCCCCAAACCACGACAGATGGCCTCAAACTTATTGGTACCAGCAGAATCCTGTCCACCAGTCATACCTGTCGTCAGGTTATCGGAAATGATAACGGTGATGTCGGCATTCTCATTGATGGCATCGAGCAAACCCGTCATACCTGAGTGGGTAAACGTAGAGTCGCCAATAATGGCAACGGCGGGCCACTGACCAGCATCGGCAGCACCCTTGGCCATCGTAATCGAAGCACCCATATCAACGCATGAGTGGATAGCACGGAAGGGAGGCAGGAAGCCCAGTGTGTAGCAACCGATATCACCAAACACACGAGGATTGTTGAACTCCTTCAGCACCTCGTTGAGGGCTGTATAAACATCGCGGTGACCACAACCCTGACACAATGCAGGGGGACGTGGAACCACATCGGCACAGGGGTCGAAGCATTCGCCACTCTCCATACCCAGGGCTTTCTTGACGATATCGGGATTCAGTTCACCCGTACGAGGCAGCGTGCCGTCGAGCTTGCCATGAATATTCTTCAGGTCACCAACGCCACGAACCATATCCTCAATAAACGGCTGACCTTCCTCAACAATGAGCACCTCCTGGCATTCGTCCATCAGTCGGCGTACCAACTGCTTGGGAAGCGGATACTGCGAAACCTTCAGGATAGGATAGGGAGAGCCAGTGGGGAAGCATTCCATCACGTAGTTGTAACCAATGCCGCTGGCCAGAATACCCAGTTTCTTGTCCGTGCCTTCTATATACTTGTTATATTGCGAACTAACAGCATCCTGCTCCAACTGAGCCTGCTGGGCCGTAACAAAGTCATTGCGCTTGCGGGCATTGGCTGGCAGGAGCACCCAGTTGGCAGCTATAGCATCATAGTTCAGCGTATTCTCCTGACTGGGTTCGTCCTTCACCTCAACGACGGCACGGCTATGAGCCATACGAGTGGTGACACGCATCAGAACAGGGAGTTTGATGCGCTCACTATAGGCATAGGCCACCTCCATCATATCGTAAGCCTCCTGCTGATTAGAGGGCTCGAAAGTGGGAATCAATGCAAACTTACCGTAGAAACGGCTGTCCTGCTCGTCCTGCGAAGAGTGCATCGAGGGGTCGTCAGCCACCAAAACGACGACACCACCGTTCACACCCGTCATACCGCTGTTGACAAACGGGTCGGCACAGACGTTCAGTCCTACGTGTTTCATACATACCAAGGCGCGCTTTCCCATAAACGACATACCCAGTGCAGCCTCCATAGCTGTCTTTTCGTTGGTACTCCAACGGCTGTGCAGTCCACGCTCACGGGCTATCGCATTGCCTTGAATAAACTCAGTAATCTCCGTCGAAGGAGTGCCTGGATAAGCATACACGCCACTCAGTCCGGCATGTATGGCACCTAATGCAATCGCTTCGTCGCCTAATAACAGTTTTTTTGCCATTTTTATATCATTTTGTTAAGTTTTCGCTCTTTTAGCTTGCAAAAGTAATACTTTTTATCCAAATAAGCAAATGTTTTACCGAAAAATAACAAGATTTAGAACCCTTGACAAGAGGCGGCTGTCGTGCGGGGATTAAAAATATTCTTAAAAACTTTGGTTCTTTGCTCACTTATTCGTACCTTTGCAGGCTGTAAGAAATAAAAAAGAATACAATGAACTATCTTGATAGGAACGAATTTAATTTTGAGCCAAGCCAGAAAGTGCTTGACGCAGTGAAAAACTTTGATGCAAAGGACCTTTGCTTTTATACCCGTATCTACGATCAGGGTAAAAAGAGTGTTATCAGTGTTCGCGTGAGCGAAATTTACGGAGTGCCTGAGGAGCAAGTGCTGCTTGCCTATGGAGGCGAGGATATCCTGAAAAATGCCATCCATTATTTCCTGACCAAAGGCGACAACAAGAGGATTCTCATCCCTGAGTTCTCTTGGTGGTACTACAACCGTGTAGCCAGCGAATGTGATGGTGTTTTCGAGATGTATCCTTTGCACGAGCAGGAAGACACCTTTGCCTACGACGTTGACGAGGTCATTGAATACACCAACCGCGTACATCCCCGTATGTTGCTGTTGGCATCGCCCAACAACCCCACAGGCAACAGCTTGACCAGCGAGGAGATTGGCCGTATCATGGAAAATATCCCCAGCGACACGATGGTGCTTGTCGACGAGGCTTATGCCAGTTTCATCACCTCGGACGTTGACTATATTGCTCCGTTGGTAAACAAATACAGCAACCTGATTATTTCTCGTACGCTGTCTAAGTTCTACGGACTGCCTGGCCTGCGTTGTGGCTTTGGTTTCATCGGCAAGGGCCACGACCAGTTCCTCAGCTATATCAACAAGTATCTGGGTTTCAACCGTTTCTCAGAGGCTGTGGCATTGGCAGCTCTCGACAGCGACGAGCACTATCGTCGTGTGGCCGAAGATATGGAGTGGGGACGTCAGCTGTACAAGAAGGTGCTGGGCGACCTGCCTGGCTTCAAGGTGTATAAGTCTGTTGCCAACTTCATCCTGATTAAATATCCGCTTGAAATCAAGGACGCTTTGATGGAAGCCCTGAAGGTTCAGGACTATAAGATTAAGTTCATGGGTGACAAGGGCTTGGAGTCGTGTCTGCGCATCACGCTGGGACGTAAGGAACAGACACAGGTTGTCTGCGACACCATCAAGCGCGTGTTTGAAGAGGCAAAAAAATGAACTTTTGGAGCAGTGAGCGCAACTCCCTGCAGGGGTTTTGCTGAATCGCGACAAAAGTCATATTGAATAAAAAAAAGCATGAACGAGAATTTTAAAGCAACACTAAAATCAGCAGAGACGGAAGACTGGCTTGACCTCCATGTCATCCGTCCTTTCTGTTATTATCTGGCTGTTCTTTTCAATAAATTCGACATCCATCCGAACACCGTTACCATCTGGTCGATGATTGTCGGTGCAGCCAGTGCCATTTTCTTTGGTTGCGGCAGTTTGTATTATAGTGGTTGGTGGGGATTGTCGATGAACATCATCGCCATTGTACTGCTGATGATTGCCGATATTTTGGATTGTACGGATGGACAACTGGCGCGACTGTCAGGCAAAAAGAGCCGTTTGGGACGCATCCTCGACGGTGTGGCAGGTTTCGCGTGGTTCATTCCCATCTATCACTTACTGGTTTACCGTTTCTACCTGCATCACGACATAGAGTTCTCGCTGCTGGGCATTGAGGACACACAACAGAATGTGATCATCGCCACCGTTATCGTCTACATTCTGGGAGTCATCTCTGGTGTGATGGGACTAGCAGGTCAGCAGCGTTTGGCAGACTATTACATCCAGGTACACCTCTTCTTCCTGAAAGGCGAGAAAGGTGCCGAGCTTGACAATTCAAAGCGTCAGCAGGAAATCTACGACCAGATGATACCTGAGACCCACAGTTGGGCTGAGCGCTACTTCCAGAAGTCGTACATCGACTATACGAAGAAACAGGAGAAGGTGACTCCCCAGTTCCAGCGTCTGATGCAGAAACTGCGTGAGAAGTTTGGTGCTTCGGAAAACATCCCAGAGAGTGTCCGCAAGGAATTCCACGACCAGTCGCTGCCCGTTATTTTCTGGAACGGACTGCTGACGTTCAATTTCCGCTCCTTCTGGTTGTTTGTATTCTGTCTGCTCGATATCCCTGTCATGAATTTCGTATGGGAAATCGTCGGCATGGGACTGCTCTACCTCTACATCAATCATCGTCACGAAGCATTCTGCAAGAAAATTGCCGACACAATTTGAGTAAAAGATGAAGTGGACGAAGCAACGACTGAACAACCTGTTCTTCTTTTTGGGCATTGCTGCTGTCGTGGTGATGTTGCTGACGTTTGATGTCAGCTTCGTCGAACTCTGGGAGCATCTCTGCCACGCAGGCTACTGGTTGATACCCATCGTGGGCGTATGGTTCTTCGTCTATGGCCTCAATGCATTGGCTTGGCAGGCTATCATCAAAGGCAATCTGGGTGGCAAGTCGCCTGTAGGTTTCTGGCGTATCTATAGATTGACCATCACAGGCTATGCCCTCAACTATGCAACACCTGTTGGCGGACTGGGCGGAGAACCCTACCGCATCATGGAACTCTCGAAGAATATCGACAACCAGCACGCCACATCGTCAGTCATCCTTTACGCGATGATGCATTTCTTTGCCCACTTCTGGTTCTGGTTCGTCTCCATATTCCTCTATCTGGCATTGGTACTCATTGGCGATATGCCCATCACCACAGCCATTGCCATCGTATTGGGTATCATCGTCGTATTCTGCCTCGTGGCATTCTACATCTTCTCCAGAGGCTATCGTCACGGACTGGTGGTCTACACACTGGGGATTATCGGTAAGATACCAGGACTGAGAGGTTGGAGCCGTCGCTTTCGTGGCAGACATGCAGAGGCGCTGCGTAACATTGATGCCCAGATATCGGCACTCTACGGACAGGACCGCAAGGCGTTTTACACCAGTCTGGTGTTGGAATTCCTATCGCGTGTGCTACAAAGTTCAGAGGTGATGTTCATGCTCTTGCTCTTTGGCATCGACTGTGGAGGAGGCTGGGGCGGTCTGACGTTGACCTATATGCACTCCATTTTGATAGTGTCGTTTACCACGCTCTTTGCCAACCTCATCGGATTCCTGCCCATGCAGTTGGGTGTTCAGGAGGGTGGTTTCGTGTTGTCCATTGCAGCCTTGGGACTCTCTGCAGCCTTAGGCATCTTTGTCAGCATCATCTGTCGTGTGCGTGAAATCATCTGGATTATTGTGGGAATTCTATTGATGAAGATAAAATAACATTAAATATATGGAAATCAAAAAACTGTTTGCCCAAAAACTGATGGATATCAAGGCCATCAAGTTGCAGCCTAACGAGCCTTTTACTTGGGCTTCGGGCTGGAAGTCGCCTATCTATACGGACAATCGCAAGACACTGGGTTTTGCTGATGTCCGTTCGTTTGTCAAACTCGAACTCTGTCATGCCATTCAGGAGAATTTCCCTGAGGCTGAGGCTGTGGCTGGTGTGGCAACAGGTGCCATTGCTCAAGGTGCGCTCGTAGCTGACGAACTGGGATTGCCCTACGCTTACGTTCGTCCAAAGCCAAAGGATCATGGCATGGGCAATCAGGTGGAAGGCGAACTGAAGAAAGGCGCCAAGGTCATCGTCGTCGAGGATCTGATTTCTACTGGCGGCTCTTCGCTGAAGGCTGTTGCTGCCCTGCGCGAATATGGTGTAGAGGTCATTGGTATGGTGGCTTCGTTCACCTACGGTTTCCCTGTGGCAGAAGAGGCTTTCCGTGAGGCAGGGGTTAAACTCATCACCTTGAGCGACTATAATGCCGTATTGGAGCAGGCCGCTGAGACTGGCTATATCAAGCCCGAAGAGATTGAGGTATTAAAAGAATGGCGTAAGGATCCCAGCGTCTGGGGAATTTAATAAAAAGAATATGAGCAAATTCGAAAGTAGCATCAAGCAGATCAACTATCCTGTTGAGGCTGTTTATAGGAATATCAGTGATCTGACCAATTTAGAGCGCGTTCGCGACCGTGTTCCTGAGGATAAGCTCAAGGACTTCCAGTTCGACAGCGACTCTGTACAGGTGAGTGTCGACCCTGTGGGTGTCATCAAGCTGCGCATCATTGAGCGCGAAGAAAACAAATGTGTCAAGTTCGAGGCAGAGCAGTCGCCGCTGCCCTTTAACCTTTGGATTCAGGTGCTGCCTGTCACCGCTGAGACCAGCAAGATGAAGGTCACCGTCAAGGCCGACATCCCCTTTATGTTGAAAGGAATGGTTGCTGGTCCCTTGCAGGATGGTGTGGAGAAAATTGCTGACGCCCTGTCGCAAATACCTTTTGTCTAGATCATCTAGACTATCTAGAATCTCTAGAAAATTACAATTATGGCAAACAAGCTTTGGGAAAAAAACTTCGAGGTGAATGCCGAGATTGAGCGCTTCACCGTTGGTCGTGACCGCGAGATGGACCTCTATCTGGCCAAGTACGACGTGTTGGGCTCTATGGCCCATATCACCATGTTGGAATCCATCGGACTCATTGGCAAGGACGAATTGCCCCTGTTGTTGGCCGAGTTGAAGAACATCTATCAGATTTGCGAACGCGGTGAGTTCCAGATTGAGGATGGCGTCGAGGACGTGCATTCGCAGGTGGAACTGATGCTCACGCGCAAACTTGGCGATATGGGTAAGAAAATCCATTCAGGCCGCAGCCGTAACGATCAGGTACTGGTAGACCTGAAGCTGTTTACCCGTCACGAACTGATGGAGGTGGCTGAAGGCGTAAAAGTGCTGTTCGACGAACTCATCCAGAAGAGCGAACAGTATAAGCACGTCTTGATGCCTGGTTATACGCATCTGCAGGTGGCTATGCCTTCATCGTTTGGACTTTGGTTTGGTGCCTATGCGGAGTCGCTGACAGACGATATGCTGTTCCTGCAGGCGGCCTACAAGATGACCAACCGTAATCCCTTGGGCTCTGCTGCTGGTTATGGCTCTTCGTTCCCCTTGAAGCGTCAGATGACGACAGACCTGCTGGGTTTCGACTCGATGGACTATAATGTCGTCTATGCCCAGATGGGACGCGGAAAGATGGAGCGCAACGTCGGTTTTGCCCTTGCGACCATTGCCGGCACATTGGCAAAGATGGCTTTCGACGCCTGTCTGTTCAACTCGCAGAACTTCTCGTTCGTCAAGTTGCCCAAGGAGTGTACCACGGGGTCGAGCATTATGCCGCATAAGAAGAATCCCGACGTCTTCGAACTCATTCGTGCCAAGTGCAACAAGATTCAGGCTTTGCCCCAGCAGGTGACGCTCATCATGAACAACCTGCCCGTGGGTTACTTCCGCGATCTGCAAATCATCAAGGAAGTCTTCCTGCCTGCCTTCGACGAACTGAAGGACTGCCTCCAGATGGCCGCTTATATTATAAATAAGATAGAGGTACGCGAGGATATTCTCGACAACCCCATGTACGACCCGATGTTCTCTGTCGAAGAAGTGAACCGCCTCGCATCGGAAGGTATGCCTTTCCGCGATGCCTACAAGAAGGTGGGTCTCGACATCGAGGCTGGTACCTTCCGTCCCAACAAGGATATCCATCACACCCACGAAGGCTCCATCGGCAACCTCTGCAACGACCGCATCAGTGCCCTGATGCACACTGTACTCGAAGGTTTCGCCTTCGAGAAAGTTGTTAACGCTGAACAGGCATTACTGCGATGAAAAGACTATTCTCATACCTCTTACCTCTTGCCACTTACCTCTTGTTGGCGTCCTGTCAGGCTGAAGGCGAGTACTCTACGTGGCCTTGCCGTTTCACCTACGACAACAGCCTGCACATCGATCCTACGCTTGCTTCGGCTATGAACATCGATTCGAGAGGCGTGTTTTGCAAGATATGGGATTCGAGCATGGGTGGTCTTGTTCTCCACTTCCAAAGCAATCAGGGCGGCGATGCCACCCACCAACAGGTGACGGAGCTGGAACGTCTGACGAATTACATTCTGGGCCTCAACAACGGCATCATCGTGGGTTTTCAAACATTCAACACTGCACCCAACGGAGGCTTTGTGGCCTACGACGTCCAGTGTCCCAACTGTGTTCGTCGCGAGAATAACACCATCAACCCCAGATATCCTGTCTCGATGAGCACCAACGGCATTGCCACATGTGGCAAATGCGGTAAGAAATACGACCTCAACAACGGCGGTCTCTGCCAGAATGGTGAGGAAGGTGACGTAGGTCTGCAGAAGTATCTGGCCTCCACGACAGGCCCCAACGGATTCCTCTCTGTAGGCACAAAACGATAAAAAAGTTCATTTTTCTTTGGTTCTTTGCTCACTTATTCGTATCTTTGCACCCGATTTAGCAATAAGTCTGCTGCCGCGATGGTGGAATGGTAGACACGAGGGACTTAAAATCCCTTGGCCATAACGGCTGTGCGGGTTCGAGTCCCGCTCGCGGCACACACAAACCGAGCTCACCAAACGATGAGCCCGATTTTTTTGTTTTCTCGTCAAACTCGCCTACCCCTTCATCAGCCGTATCTTTCTGCGATTAGCGAAGGGACGGACGGCGAAGTGAATCCAGAGGCTCTTAGGGCTTTGCTCTATCAGGAGCTCGTCGAAGTCCTCCTGCGACTCGTCTGCGATGTCTAACAAGATACACGCATAGCGTATCGCCTGTTCCTTACCCAACACGTGAATATCCACCGCACAACCCGTCAGATGGTTCGACCCAGCCACACCGCCCACGGCCTTGTTCACCGCCTCTGAACGATAACCGGAGTTGATAATAATCGGCTCCTCTTTGTATTCACTCCCCTCCCTCTGCAGGGAGGGGTCGGGGGAGAGTCTTCCATACCTCCGATTATATTCACTGCG
Source organism: Prevotella sp. (assembly GCA_045112595.1). Lineage (GTDB taxonomy): Bacteria > Bacteroidota > Bacteroidia > Bacteroidales > Bacteroidaceae > Prevotella. The sequence goes on from JBGUIA010000060.1 coordinate 30,877, forward strand.
AAGCATCTCCAACCACCCGCAGAGCCGCTTCAGGTTCTCAACTTGTGCCTCGTTGGGCACGTTCTTTAAGTTCATTTTTGTCTTACACATCTCTCCGAGCGTAAAGTGTGGCGATAAGCGAGAGCCATCAAGCTCGCTTGAATGGCCGAGCGTAGCTACGCTCGACGAAGTCAAGTGCTCGCTGAGAAATATCTTCTTAACTTCTTTCATAACTATTTAACTTCTAAACTTCTTCTTTTTATTTACATTAATCGGTGTACTATTAGGGAATGCGATGCTGTAGGCCGCGTCGAGGGCTTTCAGGTCAACTTTGTAGAAGCTGATGCCCAAACTGACGGCTACGATAGCTCGCAAGAGTTCACGGTGCTTGCGTGGATAGAGACTCGGCGCAGGCAGTTCGTTCCAGCCTTCCTGTGGCTCTCCGTCGACGGTGGCCATGTGGCACACCTTCCAGATAACGTCGTCGGTTGCCTCTATGCCGAACCATGCTTTCAACACGTTGCGGATGCAGAACCGCTTATACTGACCTCCGAGGAGGCGCCTCGTGCACTCCAGCTTTCGCCAGAGCAACACGAAGCATTCTTGATTGTTATCAACACTAATCATATCGTTTCTTTTTTTTGAACACGAATCTCACTAATCTCACGAATCTTTTCCTATGCGCAGCTATTCGTGTAATTCGTGCAATTCGTGTTCGTAAATCAATTTTGACCATTTTGACCTTGACATTTTGACCGTTAACCGTTAACCATTAACCGTTAACCTTCCTGTATTTCCCATCGTCGCTCAGAGAAACCAGTCCCTGCTTGCGCCAGTTCTTCAGCATCTGGCGGACGGTGTTGTGGTTCACGCCTGCACCTTTTACCGCTACCGAGTGTTGCATCGCCTGCTCGAAGGAGAACTGCGGATCCAGCCGCTCAAAGATGGAGTCGTTCCTGCCACGCTTGGTGCGCTCACCATTCAGACCGCCCACATAGTTGCGGCTACTGAAAGCGTTCTCTATGCGGTCGCGGAAGAAGTACAGCGCGTTCTCCAGCAGCGAGTCGGCTATCACGTCGTAGGCCTCCAGCATCGTGGGTGTCTGCGCCTTCAACAGGAGTTCCTTCCATAGGTTCGGATGCTGCTTCAACTGACTTTCAGCACCATTCAATCCATGTTTCTGAATCAGCCCTTCGCACACCTTGCACAGCATCAGGCAACACGTCATTCTTTGCGCCGTGACACACACACGGAAGCGTTGACGGGCACGGGTGCGGTCGTCGTTCTTCATCGTCTCCAGACGGATGCGTTCCACCCACTCACGACCCTTCGCCTCCAACTTCGGCAGTACCACCTCACCGTACATCAGCGGCAACAGATGCGCTATCTGCTGAATGCGCTCGCGCTGGCGGTCGGTCAGCACGTAGGGCTTGTCCTCTAAGGGAGAAAAAGTGTTGTCGGGTGTGCGAGCTACGGCGATACGACTCTGGAATCCGTCCGTGTAGTTCGAGACGACGCGATACAAGGCATCGGGTGTGCCGCACATGCAGACGTTCCACAACAGCTTGTCAATATGCACATTCACCGCATCGGCTGATCGCGCCTCACGCTCGTACTTCGTGCCGTCATAGCTCTGGCGCAACATCACCGAAAAGTCGCTCATCGTCGATTTCCATTTCTGCGCCACCGTATCAGCCTCGGGCGTGAACGAAAAGGCGTGCTTGCCCTCGGTATTCGCCAGTCGCTCGGCGAGGTTGGCCACGGTATTGTTCAGCGTCAGACAGCGCACCGGCAACTTCGGTTCCTCGGGTTGTTCCTTCTTGTTCTTCGCCGCCCGTTTCTTGGCGCGCCACTCATCCTCCTGCATCTGGTACATCTTGTCCAGCGCCGCCACCTCGCTCATCCAGGCTTCCACCACGGGGTCGATGCCACCCTTGCCCGAAGCAAAATCACCTGCGATATAAGCAATCAGATTCAGCCCCTTCTTCTGCCCGTGCACGTCGAGCGTCACACCCGTCGCCAGCGTGCCGATACAAGGGCAGATGGCCGTTACCATCGGCATCGTCAGTTGCGGCCCCACAGCATCAATCGATTCGCGAACGCCTTGCGGCATTCGTTTAATTGATAATTGACAATTGATAATTGATAATTGTTCGTCGTCGGCATTTTCGTTTTCGTTGTCGTTTTTGTCCGACATCTGCAACGCATTCAGCACATTTCTCAATCGCATCGGAAAGCCATTGAACTCCGAGGCGAGGGCACTCTTGATCTTCGCCCGTTTCTCTTCCAATGGGAACCCGTCGTAGCAGGGAATCACCTGGTCGAGCCACTCAAAATTCCTGCCACAGATGTGCCTCAGGTCACTCGCCAACTGGAACGTCAGCGTGTCCCTATCGCCCTGCGTAGGTTCAAACCCTCGGTTGTTCACCTCCCAATACTTCGCGATGATGTCCGCAAACGGAATCCCGTGATAGTGCGTCGGGAACGAACACGGATTACTCGGATTTGACGGATTTTTTTCTGAACACGAATCTATCGAATCTAACGAATCTTTTTCCTGTGTGCAGCTATTCGTGTGATTCGTGAGATTCGTGTTCGTTAAAACCTGCTCTGTGGTCTCAAAGATCGCATCATCGAGGTATATCAATTCTGCTTCCGTTGTGGTGAAGAACACCCTCGTGATGTCCTTCGCCTGAGCATCGTAGGCGACCTCCAGCAAGTCAGAAGCCCACTTCAGATTGCCCACTTGGTCTAAATCAGGACGACGCTTAAACACCAGGTGGTAGCCCTTGCCGCGTGCACTCTCCTCCAGCATCAGCAGACCCAGTTCGTCCTTCTTGCTGAGTATCCGCTGGCGAACCACCGGCATCTCCTCAGCTGTCAGATGGTCGATGTCCATACCCACCGTCGTGCTCATCCTTTTACTGCCTTTCAGGCTTCCGTCGTCGTTAGGCAGACACGAGTAGTTCATCTGCACCAGCGACGATTTCAGTGCCTCGTCGCCCTGTCTGATGCTCGCTACATTCTCCTTCTGGAACCCGCCATTCCTCAACTTCAGATACTCCTCTCTCGTCAGAACGGGGCGCATCATCTTTGCGCCACCATTCCCCTTATAAATATAATGTACACTCATAGTATTATTATTTATTTGCAGGACTACAGGACTGAAGGACTTTAATTTTTTTACCTTTTTACTTTTTTACCTTTTTATAGTCCTTAAGTCCTGTAGTCCTTGCTAGATTAATTAAAAGTTCGGATAACCCAGTTTTGCGTTCAGATAGTGCAGTCCCGCCATGGTCCACGTCATGTACGTGCGAATCTTCTTCTCGCCTTTTAATGAATAGGATACATGCGTGCGCAAGGCGGTATATCCGCGACCTTCCAGTTCCACGGCGATGTTCCAGTGACCACCCCTGCGATACTGGATGCCCAAGTCCTCCAGCACGGCGTTGAAGTCCTGTACCGTCATGTTGAAAGTCTTCGCCACCTGCGTCGCCGTCAGCGTGTCCTCAGCGTCGGCATTCACCAGTCGCAACCCCTCGCCGATGATCTCGTCAGCCAGTGCCAGAATCTTCTGCGGACTCGGCAAACATCTCACCTCTGACCTCTGACCTCTTCCATCAGCCATCTCCAACTCTTCCCACCTCAGCACCAGCTTCGCGCGGGCCTCGTCGTTGAACTTCGTGGCGATGTACAGACACTCGGTTTTCGTCAGTACGTAGCAGGGTACCTCCTTCGTTCCACCGTTCGGCAACTGATAGGTTCTGGACGAGAGTCCAAAT
>JBGUIA010000061.1:0-3446 GCA_045112595.1 Prevotella sp.
ATTCCGAACAGAGAAGTTAAGCCCGCCTGCGCCGATGGTACTGCAATGCAATGTGGGAGAGTAGGAGGCCGCCACTTTTTCTGAAGCGAAGCCCTGAGTCAGTAATGACCCAGGGCTTCTTTTGTTGTATTATAGGTTCAATAAATTCTCAATGTCGTTGAACTCGTCTGTCTGAAGGAATGGTGACAGTGCTTCGCCTGTATTTATGTTTGGATCGTAGGGAACGTTTGTATTTGACGATCCACTGAGTAATGTGACGTGTGAAATATTGACGACGTGACAGACTGGTGATATGTATGTTTTCTTTCTCATAATTGTAGTCTTTTACTAGATGATTACCTTTTTGCCATTCACGATATACATAATCCCCTTCCGCATGGACGATGGGTCAATGCGGATGCCCTGCATAGTGTAAACTCGTATTTCGTCTGTGAGTGACGACTTGACGGTATAGGGATTGATCTTGGTGGTTCCGTCACCGAAGTTGGCGAACAGGCGGGCTTCTGCAGGAAGATCGCTGCTGGCAATCCATGCGATGTATGATGGCAGGACTTTGTTCTTGGGGTGATACAAATAGAACCCCAGATTGTCGTAGGTGTTGTCGCCATTGGGACGTCCTAACGTGAGGAAGTTGCTCATCATCTCGGAGTCGGTCATGGTATGTCCTCCCGGATCTACACTACCTTTGAAGAGGTTGTTCTCGTAGTCGGTGGCGGCACCGTAGTTGTCGCCAGTATATCGGGAAAGGTATAGGGGTCCTGTTTCTTTGTATGTAAGTAGAACGGGGGTAAATGGAGGAACAATCTGTGTGCCAAGTTTTTCTAGGGTGACGTTGTTATCGCCGAGTGATTGCGCCCACCAAGCCGTCACACCCTCGGGCAGTTCTACTGGATAGCCGAGCATCAGCGTGGACATACCGCCAGGATTGCAGTTGACGGGGAAGTAGGTGAACATATGGTTGGGGACGTCCTGATAGTCGGAGTAGAACAGGTTCCAATAGTCGGCGTTGCTGTAGCCGTAACCGCCGGAGGCCTGATAACCGAGGAAGAGTTGGTTGGTGGTGCCATCCTTGATGAAGACGTTGAGGTCTGCCGGACATCCGTCGAACGCATGTTCGCCCTTCAGCTCAAAGACTGGCGGGCGGTTCTCGCCGTCGTCCACCTCGCGACCGGCCTCCACCCAGGTGTCCACATAGAGCGTCTTCAGACCCTTCATATTCTCGAAGGCATAGTCGGCAATGCTGTCGGCATACTCTTGATGAATGGTGAGCGTTTCCGGCGACTTGAGCGCTGTAAGCAGGAAGCGGTGGTTCATGTCGTAGAGGGCATCGTCCTTCACGGCACATCCAGAGCGGTCGCCGCTGAGCACAATGGCCTGCTGCACGTTGTGGCGCTGGGGATAGGCGATGCTGTCGATTGTTTCAGGAAGCGATACTCCATTCACTGCTCTAAGTTTCTCGAAAGCGTTGGCGCCGAGAGCGGTGGTGGTGAGCGGAATAGGGCTGAAATAGGATTGCTGGTTGCTGTTGACGATAAAGTCGTCGTAGGCCGCAGCACCGATGACTTTCTCTAGGACTACGTTGGCAGAGGTGACTTCCGTCCAGGAGATGGTCTCATCTTCCACCATCTTCTTCTTTTCCACTTCCGTCTTGCTTCTCACACTGAGGTAGCCGGGGAGGGAGATGGCCTCGTAATTGTCTATGTGGCCCACATTCGTCGTGTAGAACGTGTCGCCTGGATTATAGCGCAGGAACACCTTCAGCTCGGGATAACCATTGAGAGGATATATCCACTCAGGATTGTCATCACCAAAGAGCAACGGGGCCTTGATTTCCTTGTCCGTGCAGGCCTTACCGCCGCCACCGTCAACGCCGTCGTCGTGATTCAGATAGAAGCAATTCGCCACCTTTTGTCCGTTTATCTCGCCGACAATGTAGCGATAGTCTTCGTCGTGACCGATGACCTTACCGGTGAAGTAGCAGTGTTGCACACTGGAGCCGTCGCCGCCGCCCTCTATCTTGCCGACGATGCCGCCTACCTGACTTCTACCCTCGACGGTGGCGTCGCTGTAGCAATAAAAGATGTCGTTACAGTCATTCTTCATATAGCCGCAGATGGCACCTATCTCATCACCGTGGTTGACATTCGTCACCTTCACCGTGCAGTTGACCACCGCACAGTGGGAGATGGTGCTGTGGTTCTCCATCTTGCCGCAGAGGGCGCCCACATGCTCGTTGCCGCCGTCGCCGGCAACGATGGTGACATTCTCCAGCCTGAGGTTTTCTATCCTGCCGTTGTCAATCCAGCCGAAGAGTGCGCGGTCGTCCTCCTCGCCACCGATATAGATGTTCTTGATAGTGTGGCCCTGCCCGTCGAAGTTACCGGCAAAGCGGTGACCGTCGTACCAGCCGATGGTCAGGGGCTGTATGTTGTAGTTGTTCAGGTCGATGTCGTTCATCAGGTAGATGGTCCAGCCCTTGTAGCCTTTTTTGCCATCCTTGAATTGCTCCCACTTGTCGTGGAGGGCAATGAACTGGTGGGGCGTGTAGATGTAGATGGTCTTGGTGTCCTTAAACACAGGGATAGAATCCGCTATTGTGTTGTCCCAAATCAGTTTGGGGTCGGTGATGTCCACCGCTCCGACCGACACAAACGCCATAGCTGTCATTAGAAATGTCAATATAATCTTTTTCATAATCATCAGTCTTTAATCATTAATCATTAACCATGAACCCTGAACCATTAGTACGCAAACTTCACCGTCTCGTCGCCGGAGGATATCAGTCCTACGCCGCTGAGCTGCATCAAGGGGAAGAAGGCCCTGCCGTCGCTGCCTGCCGTCTTGCGGGCCAGCACGGTGCCGTTGGCCTGATAGAGGCGCACCTGCTCACCGGCCTTCACGCCGCTCACCACCAGTTGGTTGCCCGAGCGGTTCACGTGCATCTGGGAGTCCTTGTCGGTGTTGCTGAAGACGTGCTTCACAGCTGCCACCTCTGACGAAGGATAGAGTGTCACCACGCCGCTGTTGTCGCTGCCGCAGAAGGTGCCTCCCCTGAGTCCCACGTATACGTCTATGAGAGGGACTTTGTAGGCCAGTGTGGCACCGACATACATCTTCTCCTTCTCGGTGACACCGGGCACCTTGAGCGTGACGTAACCAGCACGGTAGCTGCCGCAGTCGTACATGTAGCCGTCGCCCTTGTTGTCGTCCTCCAGGTTGCAGAGCAGTGTCTTGGTACCATACTTGATGTGGTCGTTGCCCTTCGTGTTGTAAACGATAGAGCCGTAGGAAGTATCCTTCAGGCCCACGATGATGGCAAATTTCTTTGGCAGGCGGCGGCGGGCGTAGTTACGCACGCAGATGGTGATGTAGTTGTCGCCGTTCTTGTCCACCCTCTGAGCCACCACGAAGCACTTCAGCTTCGGCTGGTAGGGGAAGAATAGGGC
>JBGUIA010000062.1:0-57607 GCA_045112595.1 Prevotella sp.
GACAGTCACTATTACCATGGATGAGAACACCGATGTTCTTGAATATCCTATCCGAAAAATTGTCAGTCAAGACACGATGCTTCTGCATCATCCTGAGCAATTGCTCACCTATCGCAACGACTCGCTGATGCTGGTACTTGAAGGCTTCTGCATTAAAGATACCGTTGTTACAGATGTCAGCTATATACAACTGTTCAAGAAAAAGGGTAGATAGAGTCTTGAATCAAAACGGAGATTGTTATTGTCTTATGGATGTCAGCAGAAAACTTATTATTCCCGTTTGGTGGTTGATTCAGTTGTGTGTCTTATTGGCGCTTGGGGTTCGACATTTAGGACATTTGTTTGTTGTTGCCTTATTAATTATGTCGTTAGTAGGCTATATGTTTGGTGGGCGTAAAGTTGCAATCGCGTCCTCCTTTGGTCTGGCTTCCTATTCCGCTTTGACAATGATTGGTGCAATAGTATTGTGTTATTTGACGTTCTTCTTAGCATCAAACTATACTGAGTGGTTCCTGCCAATAATTGCAATGGTCGTTGCCATCATAAACATGATTATCTCATACAAAATAATCAGAGAAATTCGTGATAAAATCTAGCGAATCATTGGTGTGGAGAAAATTATTGTATCATTTTTCTCGCATAAATATTTGGCGGAATGAGAAATTGCGTATACCTTTGCAGGAAAAATAACAAATCTATCATGTGGTATGGAATCACGAATATCGATAATTATTAATCATGTGATTAACGAGGGGATGATTAGGAGTAATCGCCTTGTTTGGTTTGCTCCTCGAAGAATCGTCACATTGATTCTTCTTCTGGTTTTGTGCATTGAAATTCAAGGGCAAACCTCCACGCAGGCAGACTTATTGAATAAAGCTTATAGCAAACATTCAAAATCGTTGTTGTACAACTTCTTTGATAATTGGTCTGACGAGATTTCATCTAACGAAAATGAATCTTCTAATAAATGGGTAGCCGAAGCACATAAGGTGTTTGCTGCTTTCTACCAACCTCTTGAACTGGAAAAAATAGGATGTAGAAGTGAAGATAAAGACTTATATAAAGATAGTCGTTATTTCATTATTCAAGATACATTGCAAAATATTTACATGGCTGATAGCATCCCGTTTGCACCAGACGAACTGGAATCCTATTACATTAGTCGTATAGAGCAGAAATACCCTAGTGACAGTATTCGTATGGGGTACATAAAAATGGTAGAAAGAGAAAAACATAACAGAGAATTGGCTCCTGTTTTTGACATAGATTATTCTGCTTTTTCTTCCATAGGGATTCCAACCACTGAAGTAGTTTCAAATATATCATTTCGTCCCCCAGTTCAATTCACCGATCGGAAGATTGTTTATCTGACATCTAAATACAAACGGCTTCTTGATAACTTTTTGGGCAACGAACATATTGATTTGGGAACAGAAAGCGTCATGCAAGTTGCGCGTTCAAAAGGTAGCAGTAGTAAAAGAATGGAATTTATCAATAATGCCTGTAAGATATTTTACGGACATTGGGGTGGATATTGGCAATATGAAACTTATCCTAAAGCAACATCCATTATATTTGATTCTGAAATGCAACGTGCAGTAGTTTACTACCGTTTAGTTTATGAAGGTGGTGTTGTTATGTTGGAAAAACTGAATGGTAGATGGACAATTTTATCTGGTAGACTTACGTGGATAGAGTAATAGATTCTAAATTTGTCCAACTGCATTTGGTGATATTGTCAGATAACGGTGGTCTGCCTCAATACTTTCGGAGAAATTGAAAATAGTCTTGGAGTATTTAAAATTACTTTCGGAGTATTTTTCTTTTTTGCGGACGAAGCTGAAGTGGACTATCGGGTGTCGGTAGAGAGGCGGCGCACGAGGAAGAACTGACGGCAACGCAGGAAGAATAGCAGAACGCCCGTCAAATTGACTATCGCCACTGTCCAAAAGGCAGTGGCGTAGCCGTATAGTTCGGCCAAGATGCCACCGAGGAGAATGCCATTAATTAATAATGAAAATTAGTCGTCTTGCCGCAACTTTAACAAGTCAAAGTACATCAGACGAGTGTCTAATTTGACTGGAGTATCTTTCTTCCCCATGGTATAGGCAAATTCCTGTTCTTCTGTGGGGAAAAGAGGGCGAAAGCCATTCTTTTCATAAAACGAAAGAACTTGTGGGTCATTGACAGCATCAACGATAACGAAACGGCAACCAGTCTTATTGCTACTGGAGTAGAACCAACCCTTTACAAAGTCAAGGGCTTCGCTGCCAATACCCTTTCCGGCAAATTCGCTGCTAACTCCAAGGCGACCAATCAGTACTCCTGGGTATCTGCGAAGTGGCTTCTCATGATGGGTAAGACTCTTCATGTAGTCACGACGACTACGAGGGAGATCATAGATTCGGATACTATCATTGGAAACAGTCAATGCACAAACAATCTTTGATGGGTCACTATTCAAACGAAAGCAATAAGTCTTTCCCATCAAGTAGTAGGCATAGCGTGTGGCATCGTTCTGAAAGAAATCGTCGAGGTCAGAATTGCCGCAAGAAAAAGGCTGACAGGTGGCGAGAACGTCCTCTGTCAGTTCAAAGAATGTGCATTGCTCTATCAAGAAAGACATATGCAAATTAGAATATTACAGCATTCCTGCCTTGCTCAGTATCTCATGAGCCAACATACAGAGAGGATGCTGATCCTTGTTCTTGTTTCCCTTAAAGTCACGCTCGGCTTCTTCAGCATGACGAAGAAACTCGCGTGCTTCCTTGCCTTTTAGCGTGGGGATTGCTTTAATTGTTGTTGCCATTGTTGTATCTCCTAATCTAATTCCATTTAATAAAAGTTGACTTCGTCGACTTTTGAATAATAAGTTGACTTCGTCGACTTTTCGCTGCAAAGTTACGATATTTTTCTGAATCGACAATGCTTTTGCCAAGAATAATATAAATATTTTGAGTTTTGTACGTCCTTTTGCTATATATATGCAACATAAACCAAACTTCTTTTCCCATAAAGTTGATTTGGACTTTAAGGGAAAGAGGCGGACTATCGGGTGTCGGTAGAGAGGCGGCGCACGAGGAAGAATTGACGGCAACGCAGGAAGAACAGGAGAACGCCTGTCAGATTGACTATCGCCACTGTCCAAAAGGCAGTGGCGTAGCCGTATAGTTCGGCCAATATGCCACCGAGGAGAATGCCCAAACCCATGCCGACGTCCCAAGAGATGAGGATGGTGCTGTTGGCGGTGCCGCGCTCGTTGTGGTGAGCCATCGAAATCATCATATTCTGGAAGGCCGGCCACATGTGACCGTTACCCAAGCCGATGAGCAGGGCGGAACCGTAGTAGCCGAAGGCAATGGACAATTGATAATTGACAATTGACAATTGATAGAGCGTGGGCATTAATATAAATAAGGTGTAGCCGACGAGCGAGATGACCATTCCTTCGGCGGCGTTGTGGGTAAGAAGGCCCTTGCGCAAGGCACGACCGCCCTGCAGACGCGAGAGAATCAGTCCGACGGAGCAGAGCATAAACCAAGTGCCGGTGCCTCCGGTGATGCCCATGACCTGTTTGCCGTAGATGGCGAGATAGTTGCTGAGCACGCCGAAGCAGAAACCGAAGAAAACCATGTTGATGCCCAACAACCAGCCGCGCTGGAGGAAGAAACGATCCAAAGAAAGCGCGCGCTTTGCTTGCACGGGAGCCTTTTGTGGCAATTTCACCGTTGCGTCAATGATGAGTCCGAAGGTGGCAACGACGAGTGCGAGCCAGAAAAGCAGCTGGAAATTATGCGTCTCGGCATAGATGAAAACGGCAAACGACGGAGCGATGGCCATTGCGAGATTGTTGCTGAGTCCGTAATAGCCAATGCCTTCGTTGCGACGTGAAGAGGGGAGTACGTCGATGGCCACGGTGGAGTTGGCGACGGTAAGTGCGCCAAAAGGTCCTCCGTGGAGGGTTCTGACGATGGTAAACAGCAGTAGGGTTGATGCCGCGAGATAGCCGGCAAAGAAGATGGCGAAGGCCGTGAAACACACCATGAGCACCGTCTTGCGCGGGAAGGAGTCGACGAAGAATCCGCTGAATGGTCGGAAGAGCAGTGCGGTGATGGTATATCCGGAAAGTACCAGTCCGATGACGTCCTTGGTGGCTCCGAAAGTCTCGTGGAGATAGAGTGGCAACAGTGGCGTCAACAAATAAAAGGCGGTGAATAGCGAGAAGTTCGCTATCATCACCTTTATATAGTTACTATTCCACAGGCGTTCCATGGGGCTCGATAAACTAGATGCTCTAGATATTCTAGAGATTCTAGTATTGTCTTAATGCGCTGAGCAGTTCGTTGTTCTCGCTGCGATTGCCGATGGTGACGCGCAGACAATTGTTGCAGAGCTGGATGCGGGTGCGGTTGCGGACGATGATGCCTTTGTCAACGAGGTAGTCATAGATGGCCTGTGCGTCGGTCATCTTTGCCAGGAAGAAGTTAGCGTCGGTCTTATACACCTGTTCGCAGATGGGCAAATCCTGGAAGGCGGCCATCAGACGGCTACGCTCGGCAAGCAGGATTTTGACGTATTTGTCGATTTCGAAGGGGTCTTTCAACATCACCATCGCCTGTTGCTGGGTGAGCTGGTTGACGTTGTAGGGATATTTCACCTTATTATATATATTAATGATGTCCTTCGAGGCGAATGCCATGCCCAGACGGATAGCTGCCGATCCCCACGCCTTCGACATGGTCTGGAGGATAATGAGGTTGGGGTGGGTAGCAAGCTCCTGCCGCAAGGACAGTTGCTGGGCGAAGTCGATGTAGGCTTCGTCGACAATGACGATACCCTCGAAGCCCTCGATGACCTTCAGGATTTCGTCGCGGTTGAGCGAGTTACCTGTAGGATTGTTGGGCGAGCAAATCCAGATAATCTTGGTATGGTCGTCGCAGGCTGCCAGCAGCTGGTCGGCATGTATCTCGTAGTTGTCGTCAAGCAGAACTTGACGAAACTCGATGTCGTTGATGTCGGCACAGACCTGATACATGCCGTAAGTCGGAGCGATGGATACCACGTTGTCGCGACCGGGGTTGCAGAATACGCGATAAGCGAGGTCGATGGCCTCGTCGCTGCCGTTGCCCAAAAAGATATTTTCTTCGGGCACGCCCTTGACCTTCTTCAGGGCATTTTTCAGTTCGCGCTGCAGCGGGTCGGGATAGCGGTTGTAAGGCTCGTTATAGGGATTCTCGTTGGCATCGAGAAAGACGTGAGCCTCTTTGCCGGAATACTCGTCGCGAGCGGAAGAGTACGGTGCGAGACTCCAGATGTTCTTTCTGACCAGTTGTTCTAAGGGCTTCATAATTGTCTATTCCTATTTTTTTCGACGGCTGAACCGTCGAACACACTATTTGATTGATTTGATGCGTACGGTCATGGCGTTCTTGTGAGCGTCGAGCTGTTCGGCTTCGGCCATCAGTTCTACGGCGCGACCAATATGGCGGATACCGTCTTCCGTGAGATGTTGGAAGGTAATCTTACGGCAGTAGGAGTCGAGGTTGACACCATTGTAGGCAGTGGCATAGCCGTGCGTGGGCAGGGTGTGATTAGTACCACTGGCATAGTCGCCGGCACTCTCGCAAGCATAGGGACCGAGGAATACACTGCCGGCATTGACGACGCGCTCGGCGAGTTGCTCGTAGTCCTTCACTTGCAGGATGAGGTGTTCGGGGGCGTAAAGGTTGGAGAGTTCCAACATCTGGTCGACGGAATCGACGAGCACAAGACGGCTGTTGTCGAGGGCCTTAACAGCAATTTCCTTACGGGGTAATAATGCCAGTTGGCGGTCAACTTCTGCCTGTACCTCGCTGAGTTTAGCTTCCGATGTCGTGATGAGCAGTACCTGTGAATCGATGCCGTGTTCGGCCTGCGAAAGGAGGTCGGCAGCAACGAATTCCGCATTGGCGGTTTCGTCGGCCAATACGCAGACCTCACTGGGACCGGCCGGCATATCGATTGCGACCTCGTCGAGTGAGACGTGTTGTTTAGCGGCCATCACGTATTGGTTGCCAGGACCGAAAATCTTGAAGACCTTGGGCACACTCTCAGTGCCGTAAGCCATCGCTCCAATAGCCTGCACACCGCCAATTTTGAATATCTTGCTGACTCCCGCAATACGAGCAGCGACGAGAATGGCGGGATTCACCTTACCTTCTCGGTTGGGAGGCGTGCAGAGCACAATCTCCTTACAACCGGCAATTTTGGCAGGCGTTGCGAGCATGAGGACGGTAGAGAAGAGTGGGGCAGTGCCACCAGGGATGTAGAGGCCTACGCGTTCGATAGCGACGCTCTTCTGCCAACAGGTGACGCCTTCCTGCGTCTTCACCTTCTGACCGACGAAGCGCTGGGAGATGTGGAACACCTTAATATTATGGTGTGCAAGGATGATGGCGTCACGTAGTTCGTTGCTGACGAGTTTCTCGGCTTCGTCCATTTCCTGTTCGGTGACAGCGAGGTTGTCCAGTTCCGCCTTGTCGAACTTCAGTTCATACTCACGGACAGCAACGTCACCACGTTGACGGATGTCAGCGAGCACTGTGGCGACTGTCTCGTTAAGTTTCGTGAGGTCAAGACGCGGACGTGCCACAATCTCAGCCCACTGGTCCTGTTTTGGATATTTGTATATTTTCATACTGTTTCCTTTATCGACGGGAGAACCGTCGAACACACTAAAGTATCATTTTTTCAATCGGGGTAACGAGGATACCCTGAGCACCCATTTCTTTCAGCTTGCCGATAATCTCCCAGAAACGTTTCTGGTCGAGTACGGTATGAACGGAGCACCATTCCTCGTCGGCCAAGGGAATAATCGTAGGACTCTTCAAACCCGGCAGCACATTGATAATCTCTTGCAGACGAGCCTTGGGGGCATTCATGCGAACGTATTTCTTGTCCTCTGCATCCTTCACAGCCTTGAAGCGGAACAGCATTTCTTCCAATGTGGTGCGCTTATCCTGGCTCATATTCTTGTTGCCGATAAGCAGGGCTTCGCTTTGCATCACTACTTCCACCTCGCGCAGATTGTTGCTGACGAGAGTTGAACCAGAACTGACGATATCAAAGATTCCGTCGGCAAGTCCGATGCCCGGGCTAATCTCCACGCTTCCTGTAATGACGTGAATCTCGCAGTCGACACCCTGTTTCTTCATGTAGTTGCGCAGGATGTTAGGATAGGAAGTGGCAATCTTTTTGCCATTGAACCAGTTGACGCCACGATATTCAATCTCTTTAGGAATGGCCAGCGACAGACGGCACTGTGAGAAACCCAGGCGCGAGATGACGTCGGCATCCTCGCCGCGTTCGATGAACTCATTTTCTCCGACGACGCCAATATCAGCAACACCGCTGGCAACGCTCTGTGGAATATCATCGTCGCGAAGATAAAGCACTTCCAGCGGGAAATTACTTGACTGTACCAGGAGTGTACGTTTCGAGGCACTAATCTTGATGTCTGCTTCAGCAAGCAGATTCATGGTATCGTCGAACAGACGACCTTTTGATTGTACGGCAATTCTTAACATATTCTTATTTACCTTTATTTGATTCTTATTCTTCTTGAGTATCGGCTGTCCGCAGCAAAATGCTGGTGGCACCGAGGGTAAACAGCGTCCCGTCTTCAATGACACGGCGTTCGCGGGGAGTCAGTTCGACATTATCGACGAACGTCCCCGTATTGCTGTTGTTGTCGGCCAGCGTATAACGCAAATTTCCACGTTTATCGCGACTGACGGTGATGGTGCAGTGATTGAGGTCGACACTGGGATCGACAGTCTCGAAAGGCGTGTTGATGGGGTTGCCCTTCTGGTAACGGCCAATGACGTTATCTCCCATATGTAATGGAATGACCTGTTTGTAGTGGAACACGTTTTCGATGACCACAATACTTCCGCAGGGCGCCTCTTCCGCAGGGCGCTCTCCAGAGTCGGCCGACATCTCGGCATTCTCCTGTCTCTGGGTGTTACGCAACTTCGATACACCGATGCGGATACCGAATTCCTTTCCGCATTGGTCGCATTTAAACACGAGCGACTGACCAGTAGTATACTTGGTCTCGTCGAACGTGATGTAGTTGTCGCATTTGGGGCATCTTACACGTTTCATGACTTCAAAATCCTATGCTGATACTTTTTTATAGACCCACGCTTCGGCGAACTCTTCGTCATTGTTCATTTTGTTCAAATGTCGATAGGCTTCGCTCTCGGTCTTGTAAGATCCGCAAACTACGCGTACGGTGTTACGATGGATATATACCTCTGCATCTTTTATGCCGCGTTTTTTTAACTGTTCAACGTAACTCTCTGCATTGCTGAGCTTTACCTGACTGGCTAAAACGATACAGTATGTGGGTTCTGATGTTGGGGCAGCTTCTTGCTTTACTTCCTCTTTTGCAGGAGCACTGGCGGCAGTAGGCTTCACAACGGGTTTGGCGGGAGCCATGTTCGTGTCCTTCGGCATCAGCTTCGTCAGCAGATTGCCCTGCATGTTGCTCATCGAGCGAGTGCTAAGGTCGCTGTTGGCAATAGGTGTTGTAATTAGGAAGAAAGCGATTACTGCTGCGGCAATAGCTACAGCATTGCGAATCCACGACATCTTAATCTCGATGGCACGATCTTCGTTCTGCTCTTCGTTGTCAATGAATTCCAATAAGGCGGAATCGGCAACTTGTTCGCTCTTTACGACTTCCGGGGTTTCGTTGCTTGTCAACTTGGCCTTGCGGATATCTTTCAGCGTGGGGAACACACAGGCGCTGAGTCCGTAGAAGTTAGGTGACAGGACACCTGCCTCGCAAGGTTCAAACTGGATGTTGCCTTCGCTATTAATGCTCAGCGTGCCGATATCCTCGAGCGTAAAGTATCCTTTTTCGTTGAGTTCCTGCTTCATTTCGTCAACTTCCCGTTCGATACGTCGCAACGCCTCAGGGTAACTGATGTCCAGAGCATTGATGTACGATTGTACGAGCAACGAGTCGTTGATGCGAAGTTGTGGATTGAAACCCAGTGTTCGTGTAGGGGGCAGAAACATGCAATCATCGGCTTCGTAACGGGCTGCTACATGGTGTGCAACAAAGCCTCCGAAGTCTGGCACGATGACGCAGTCATTGTCCAAAAGAAGTATTTCAATATGTCTCTGTAGTTCAATCACGATGCAAAGGTAGTAATTTGCGAGCAAAAAACCAAATTTTTTGCGGGTAAATCGATTTTTTTTCTTACCTTTGCAAACGGAATGAGATTTGAATAAGAAAAAGAAGCATTAGAAAGGCTCCTATTATATATATGAATAAGGTATTATACCATATTATATGTTTGCTGACAGTTATAGGTTTTGTTGCCTGTGGCGGTCAGAAACCAACAGCCCCTCAGGAGGAAAGCCGTGAGGCCAAGCAGTTGTTGCAAGGTGTTTGGTTGGAGGAAGACGGTGAAACGGCTGTATTCCAGATGAAAGGCGATTCCATTTTCTATGCTGACTCTACGTCATTGCCTGCCCGTTTCTGGGTCATTGGCGATACGCTTTTCGTCGGTTCCAACCGTTATCCCATTGAGAAGCAGACTGAGCATTTGTTGTGGTTTCGTAATCAGAATGGCGATTTGCTGAAGTTCGAAAAGAGTGACGACACGGAATTGAATGCGGAGTTTGAGCAGTCAAAGCCTCAGATTCTGACGATTACTGAAGTATTGAAGCGTGATACGGTTGTTTTCTATGACAGTCAGCGTTACCACCTGTATATCGCTATTAACCCCACGAAATATAAGGTGACGCATCAGACGATCAATGAAGATGGTATGGAGGTGGAAAATGTTTATTATGACAACATCATCCATCTGAGTATTTTCAATGGTGCTACCCAGCTGTTCTCTCGCGACTTCCATAAACAACAATATGCGAAGAATGTTCCAGCTCAGATACTGCAGCAGTCGGTGTTGAACAATATGGAGTTCTCGAAGGTTGACGCCAGCGGTTTCCATTTCAATGTTTCCGTTTGTGTTCCCGACGAAGCCAGTTGTTACCTTATTGACCAGATTATTGACTTTAAAGGTAGCCCATCCGTAAAACTGCTCGAATATTGAAAGTTACACTCCTACAAACAGATATCCGTTGGGCACAGCCAGAAGAAAACATCCGTTGTGCAGAACAGTTGCTTTCCAATGCAGAAGAGAGCGACCTTTATGTGCTACCAGAAATGTGGAGCACGGGGTTTGCAACAAAACCTCATGGCATTGCTGCCGATGAAGATGCGAATCCCGCTTTCGTTTGGATGAAGGAGACGGCAGCGCGTCGTCAGTGTGCCATTGCCGGTAGTCTGGCAGTCCGTTTGTCGGACGGTAGTTTCCGCAACCGTCACTATTTCGTCGATGGACGTAATGGTAACATTTACTATTACGACAAGCATCATCTCTTTACGTATGGTCACGAAGACGAATACTATACGGCCGGGCAGGAGCATACCGTTGTCACGTACGGAGATTTCCGCTTTCTGTTGTTGACGTGCTACGATTTGCGCTTCCCTTGTTGGAGTCGCTATGCTGATACTCTTGAATATGACGCCATTATTTTGGTTGCTAATTGGCCTGAGTCACGGCAGTCTGCATGGCAGTTGCTCACTCGTTCCCGTGCAATCGAGAACCAATGTTTCCTTATTGGTTGCAATCGTGTAGGTGACGACCAACATTCTCACTATGCCGGCTGTTCTGTGGTAGTTGATGCTTATGGCAAAGCGTTGGCTCAGTGTCATAAGAACAGTGTTGAAAGTCTCACGGTAAACCTTGACTTAGCCGAACTGCAGCGTCGTCGCAGCAAGTTCCGTGTCCTTGAGGATAGAGACCTCCGATAGGCTTCTTTTGCAATTATCGTTAAATTATACATAAAAAGTTTGCAAATTTCGCAAGCTTTTCGTATCTTTGCAGGATAGATATATAAACTAATCAAAAACGAACAATATGATGTTATCACAGCAAGACCTGAAGCAGTTGGCTCAGAAGGGTATTTCTGAGGCACAAATCGAGAGACAATTAGGTGAGTTTAAAACTGGTTTTCCCTTCCTGAAGTTGGAGGCCGCCGCAGCTATCGGCAAGGGCATCGTAGCTCCTTCTGATGCTGAGCGCAAGGCGTATGTTGAGGCTTGGCAGCAGTACAAAGCCGAGGGCAAGAAAGTGGTGAAGTTCGTGCCCGCATCGGGTGCCGCCAGCCGTATGTTCAAGGACATGTTTGCCTTTGTGGACGCTGACTACGACGTGCCAACAACAGACTTTGAGAAGAAGTACTTCGACAACATCGAGAAGTTTGCCTTCTACGACGAGTTGGATGCCGCCTGCCAGAAGAATCAGGGCAAGGGTATCAAGGCACTCATCGCCGAGGGTAACTACAAGGCCGTAGCCGCCAACATGCTGAAGGCCGAGGGACTGAACTACGGACAGTTGCCGAAGGGACTCCTATTGTTCCATAACTATGCCGAAGGTGCTCGTACGCCGATGGAGGAACACTTGGTAGAGGGTGCTTTGTATGCTGCCTCGAATGGTGAGGCTCACGTACACTTCACCGTCAGCCACGAGCACATGGAGCTGTTCAAGGCCAAGGTGGCTCAGAAGGCCGACCTCTATGCTAAGAAGTACGGCATCAAGTATGACATTTCATTCTCTGAACAGAAACCTTCGACGGACACTGTTGCCGCTAATCCTGACGGCACGCTGTTCCGCAATTCAGACGGTTCGCTGTTGTTCCGTCCAGGTGGACACGGTGCTTTGATTGAGAACTTGAACGAGATTGAGGCTGACGTCATCTTTGTCAAGAATATCGACAACGTGGTGCCCGATCGCCTGAAGGACGATACCGTTGAGTGGAAGCAGGTCATAGCTGGCGTATTGGTAACGTTGCAGAAGAAGGCCTTCGAGTATCTGCGCCTGTTGGATACTGGCAAGTACACGCACGAGCAGATTGAGGACATCATCCGTTTCGTGCAGAACGACCTCTGCTGTCGTAAGGCTGACATCAAGGAACTGGAGGATGCCGACCTCGTCATCTACCTACGCAAGAAGCTGAACCGCCCCATGCGTGTGTGTGGTGTTGTGAAAAATGTGGGCGAGCCTGGCGGTGGTCCGTTCCTGACCTACAATCAGGATGGTACCGTCTCTCTGCAAATCCTTGAGTCGAGTCAGATTGACAAGTCGAACAAGGAATATATGGAGATGTTTACGAAGGGTACACACTTCAATCCCGTTGACCTTGTATGCGCAGTGAAGGACTACAAGGGCAACGCCTTTGACCTGCCTAAGTATGTCGACCCGACAACGGGCTTCATTTCTCAGAAGTCAAAGTCGGGTAAAGAGTTGCAGGCCCTTGAATTACCTGGCTTGTGGAATGGTGCCATGAGCGATTGGTCGACCGTCTTCGTCGAGGTTCCCCTATCGACGTTCAATCCCGTGAAGACAGTCAACGACCTGCTTCGCGACCAGCATCAGTAATACAACCGAGTTGAGGGGGAGAATTTCCTAAACCGTAATTTCTCCCCTTATGCTGCGGTTCATCAATTCGCGAACCTTCTCCGGGTCGTTATAGTGTGACTGCAAGAACATCAGTTTTGTGACGGCACTTTCCACCGTCGAATCATAACCGCTAACCACTCCGGCTTCCTTCAAATGGAAGCCGGTGTCGTATCTACCCATTTCGACACATCCTTGCATACACTGGCTGATGTTGACAATCACCTTACCATTCTTTGTTCCTTCCTTGAGCGCGTTCAACAACCAGGGACGCTGGGGTGCATTACCCGAACCGAAAGTACGCATCACGATTGCCTTGAGGTTAGGCGTATGAATGATATGACGAATAAGGTCTTCGCGAATACCGGGGAACAACGAAAAGATAATCACGTTATTGTCCAGTCGGAAATGTGGAGCCATGGGCTTGTTCCAGTCGGGTTTCAGAATACGCTCCTCGTGATAGGTAATGTTAACGCCAGCATCTACCAGATGAGGAAAGTTAAACGATTCGAAGGCATTGAACTCGTCGGCACTCTGTTTTGTCGTACGGTTGCCACGTAGCAGATGACCATTAAAATAGATACCAACTTCCGGCACACGAGCATGACCTTCTTCGTCTTTCGCCGCAGCAATCTCTATACTCGTGATGAGGTTCTCTTTGCCGTCGGTACGGAGTTGCCCGATGGGCAATTGCGAACCGGTGAAGATGACGGGTTTCGTCAGATTCTCCAGCATATAGGAGAGGGCAGAAGCTGTGTAGGCCATCGTGTCGGTTCCGTGCAATACGACGAAGCCGTCGTACTGGTCGTAGTTGTCTGCAATGACGTGCGACAGGTCGGTCCATAGTTGTGGAGACATATCGCTGGAATCAATAGGCGGATTGAACTGATGTGTGTCAATCTGCATATTGAACTGTTCCAGTTCCGGTACGCGCAGCAACAGGTGCTCGAAGTCGAAAGGCTCCAAAGCACCTGTTTGCGGATTGCGGTTCATGCCGATGGTTCCACCGGTATAGATGAGTAATACCTTGCTCTGCATGGTACGTAAATGTTAGTCTTATCCGTTCATCGAAAGCAGGAACTCCTCGTTGGAGTGTGTCTGTACCAGACGATCGCGGATGGTACTCATAGCCTCGATGGGGTTCATCTCGGCAATGAATTTGCGGATAATCCACATGCGGTTCAGAGTGGTCTGATCCTGCAACAGCTCGTCGCGACGAGTAGAAGAAAGTACCAGGTTGACAGCAGGGAACACGCGTTTGTTGGCAAGCATACGGTCAAGCTGCAATTCGGAGTTACCTGTACCCTTGAATTCCTCGAAGATTACTTCGTCCATCTTCGAACCAGTGTCTGTCAGTGCGGTAGCAATGATGGTCAGCGAACCGCCGCCTTCGATGTTACGGGCTGCACCAAAAAATCGTTTGGGCTTCTGCAGGGCATTAGCGTCAACACCACCGGTGAGCACCTTGCCACTAGCGGGAGCAACGGTATTGTAGGCACGTGCCAGACGTGTAATAGAGTCGAGGAAGATGACGACATCGTGACCGCATTCTACCATTCGCTTGGCCTTTTCCAATACGATGCCGGCAATTTTCACGTGACGGTCAGCAGGCTCGTCGAATGTCGAAGCAATGACCTCTGCGTTTACCGTTCGTGCCATATCCGTCACCTCTTCTGGGCGCTCATCGATGAGCAACATCATGATGTATGCCTCCGGGTGATTTGCAGCAATGGCGTTGGCAATATCCTTCATCAATAATGTCTTACCAGTCTTTGGCTGAGCCACGATGAGGGCACGCTGACCTTTACCGATAGGTGCGAAGAGATCGACAATACGTACCGACGGATTTGTTGTTGCCTTATCGCCACACAGGGTGAATTTCTCATCTGGGAACAGCGGTGTCAGATGTTCGAAGGCTACGCGATCGCGTACTTCCTGGGGATTACGTCCATTGATGCTGGTAACGTTTGACAGGGCAAAATATTTCTCATTGTCGTGTGGTGGACGGACGGTACACTCTACAACATCACCTGTTTTCAGGCTCCAGCGTCTGATTTGCTGTGGATTAACATAAATATCGTCTGGTGAAGACAAATAGTTAAAGTCCGATGAACGCAAGAATCCATAGCCGTCCTGGATGATTTCCAACACGCCGTTACCAGTGATGAGCTCGCCGAAATCGAATGCAGCAGGCTGTGCCGATTGGCGATAGTCTTGCATCATAGGCTCGTCCTGTGGTTGCTGAGCTACGGGACGGTCAAAGATGTCGACTGTCGGGATGGCAGATTGGTCTTCAATAGGCAAGTCGACAACGGTAATAAAATCTGTGCCGTCGCCGGGATCACCCTCCCATACATCGTCGGTTTCTCCTTCCATAGGAACCTCTTCACTCTCAACGTTATTAGCCATTTTCTCCTGTAACTGATCAATCATCTCAGGTGATAGTTCTTCATTGTCGTCTTCTACTACAGCTTCAGGAATTGCTTCTGCAACAGCCTCAGGAATGGCTTCCACTACGGGCTCTTCTGCAAACAGGTCAGCCTCGTCTTTTTTTGCAGCTTTCTTGCGCGTCTTTTTCTCAGGTTTAGCTTCGGCAGGTGCTTCAGCTACTGCCTCCTCTTCCTGTTCTTTTTTTGTCTTACGTACGCGCTTCTTGGGTGCGGGTTTCTCTTCTGTTTGTTCGGTAGCGGTTTGCTCGGGCTGTTCTGTTTCGGCTTTTTCTGCTGCAGCCTGTTCGGCAATTAGTGCATCCAGCGTCGGTTTCTTCCCTGCCTTTGTGGCTTTTTTGTCTAACGTGGTGCTCTCCGAGCCGTTGACGGTATAAACCTTGCTATTGTCTTTTGCTATACGTGTGCGTTTGCGCTTTGAGACGGGTTCGCCTGCAGCCACCTGCTCTGCGGCCTTGTCTAAAATGGCGTATACCACATTCTCCAATTCGTCGTTCTGCGATACTTTGACTCCCAGTTCACTGGCTATCGCCATCAGCTCGGGGATAGGAAGTTTTTCTAATTGTTCTTTCGTGTACATATTAATATACAGTATATCGTTAATGATTCAATGTTGAAATGATGTTTTGGAAAGAAGGTGCTTCGCGGACGGAAACACGTTTTTCTGAATTCGGCTGCAAAGATACGAAAAAAAAATGAACCAACCAAACCGTTTGCTCATTTTTTTCAATTGTCGTTCACTTCTTTAACTTCCTTAACTTCTCTGACTTCCTTGGTTACTGTTTTGGCAGTTCCACTACGAAGCGACAACCATCCTGATACGTGGTGTCCAACGTGAGGTCGCCGCCCAGTCCTTGGGCATGGCGTTTGGCCAATGGCAGACCTAGACCCAAGCCTTCCGACAGGTCGTTGATTTTTCCAAACGGCATGAAAATCATTTCCAATTGTTCCTCCGACAGTCCCATGCCAACGTCCTCAACAATGAAGCATACAGTATTATCTGTCTGTGTGACGTGCATCACCACGTGTTTGCCGTCCGAATACTTGGCGGAATTGTACAGCAATTCGCGAATAGTTCTCATCAGATAAAGGTGGCTAGTGTGTATACAACAATTGTCAGGCAATTCGGTTTTCAGTAGAATGTCTGTGTCGGGGAAATTATCTTTCAAGCTGCTAACACATTCCCGAGCCAGTTCGTTACACGACACAAGTTCATTCCTGTGGGCCTGCAACTCTTGAGAGACACCCGAGTCAGAGCTGTCGTATAGCATCTGAACCATGCGGTTCAGGTGATGAGCATTATGCAACATGGTGTCGGTAATGCTTGCCAACTCTTCTTCTGGCAGCAAGTCGTTGTCCTTTGTATCGCTTTTGTATGTCAACAGGCTGTCGCGCAGCACTTGTGCGAAACCTATGATGATGTTCAGCGGTGTGCGTATCTGATGTGACACGTTTTGAATAAAGCGTGTTTTTTGCCTCACAGCCTCTTCAACCTTTTCCGTAGCCTTTGCCAGCTCTTCATTACGGTTTCTGCTAGTCTCTGCAGTATGTCGCAGTGCTCCCATGTGGAAGTTTAGCGACTGTTGCATGGTGGCAAAACTGTTTTGCAGTTGACCGATAACGTCGGCACGCTTGGTGCGTAGAATAATCTCGTCGTTGTGATCTCTTGCTATCTTCTCTGATAGGCGCAGCAATTTGTTGAGCGGTTTTATTTCCCTTGCCACACTGCTTTGGCACAGCAGCAAAATGATAATCAATCCGATGCCAATCAGTGCAGCAATAATATATACCAATTTATGGTAACTCCAGAGAATATCTTTGTCGGGACATACCAATGCGAGACTCCATTCTGTACCAGGTATGGGACGGTAGCATACGTGACAATCCATACCGTCTATCGTAGCCTTCATGACACCTAGATTACCTGCTGTCATCTCATGTCCCAATGCTATTAAATCGGTATGTTTGTTGGGGTCGGCATTGGAGAATATGGTCTGTTTGTAGAGCCTTGCAGTGTCGGGATGAATATAATATTGTCCGTCGCTACCTACCATCATATAATATGCGTGTGGGTAGGGAACGGCGGCACTATCTACTACGGCTGCTATGCGACGCATGGACAGGTCGCACGTGATGATGCCAGCCAGCTGTCCGCTCTCTAGGAAAATGGGGCGGCTGTATGATGTAATCTGGTCGGTAGCCACCACCGATCCTTCGGAGTCGTCGGCATAGGGCTTCACCCAGCAGGCTTTGCCCAACTCGCGGGCAACACTATACCATGGTTTCTCGAAATATTCATAGGGAGCGTCTCGCACGGTGATAATGGTGTCTCCTTCTCTCAGCGTATAGGCATCGAAATATCGTCCGTATTGTTGGAACATGTTCGGCTCTGCTGCAATGCAACACCCGTTGACATGACTGTTCAACATAACAACGAGTCGCGAGATAGCCAATAGTGAGTCTGGTTGGAAATGTTCTTCGGCGAGCCAAGTGTTGGAATTGGTGGCAGTCTCAATCGTACTCATTATACTTCTGACACGCTGCACCGTCGTGTTCAGCATGTTGCTGGCACTTTCCTGTGCTTCTTGACGGATGAAGAACTGCGATTGCATAAACATTCCGCCCAATGCCAGAATGAACACTGGTGCGGCCATCAGCAACATACCGATGGTGAGTTTTCTGGACAGACTGTGACGTATCAGTTCTCTCATACGTGTTCCTCCTTTCCTTTTTCACTCTCGGCAGTTTCTATCAAACTGTTAAGCAGGTCTGTAATGATCTGTCCCTCCTGTTGTATGATGTCAACATTGTCTGCCGTTTTTTGTCGTGTATTGTCGTGATAGTGCTCACATAGTTCTGTAACGTTTTTGACGATGGTGTCCGCAGGACCTGTCATTTGGTTTGTCATGTTGTGCAGAAAGGCGGTCTTCACACGGTCGGCCTCCTGCGTCTGGGTGTAGGCCTGTTTAAGCACGCTGTTTCGTTCCTGCAAAGTTTCTGTCGATTGCTGCAACTCACTCATGCGTTCTGCCAGTGCACGTTGCATTTGCTGGAAATGATACTGCAAACGTCCAATCTCGTCCTTGCGTCGTGAGTCGGGAATGGTTTCTCCGTAGTGTCCGCGGGCAATTCGCTCGGCCGATTCTGTCAACAGATGTAAGGGCTCCAATTGGCGATGGGTGATGAGTGTACAGAGCACCCAAGTCAGCAACATACCGATGATGGCAATGACCAACACGATAGTCAATAGTAGGTTGTAGTCACCGAAGATGTCTTCCTCGGGATATACTACCCCTACGCTCCATTTCAGTTCCTCCATGGCTCGGCCGGGCACAGCGGATCGTTCGAAGGGACGATAGAATACATACCAGTCTTCACCGTTCATCACAAACTGTTTATAGCCTCGCTCGCCGTTTACCATTGCTTCTGCGGCTATTCGTACCGAGGGGTCTGCACCGTTCTCACACTGTGTAAACACCGTTTCGTGAGATAACTTGACGGGATCTGGATGTACAAGAAACGCACCATTTTTACCCAGTAGCGTGCTATAGCCGTTGGCTGATGGCTTTGCGTCGAGTACGATTTGAGAAAGCAGGGCAAGGGATACATCTACGGACAGTACGCCAATAGGTTTCCAATTGCCATCGTATAGGGGTAGCGAGAAGCATGTCACCGCCTCGTCGTTAGGTGTATCCTTCACAGGTTCCATCCAGCATGCGTGTCCTTCTGTAATCGGTTCTGTATACCACGTCTGTTGGGTGTAAGGTTTTCCACCGAATGCTTTAGCCATTACCAGTTCTTCGCTCTCGTTGTTGAACCCTTTGCGATGAACGTAAGCCATGAACGGCTTCTTATCTTCGTAGAAGTTGGGATCCATAGCAATGGCACAGCCGACAATATAGGGATTGCTCTCAATGACAGTCTGACAATAGTGGAACATTCGTTCGCGATTGTTCATTTTACCCAGAAGGTTCCAGTAGATGTTACCAGTTGCCTGTTCTACGCTTAAAAGGATATTATCTATATGTTGTACCGTCGACTCCAGCGTCTGCTCGGCATTTCGCATGGCTTCTGCTTTCAATGTCTGACGTGCGAAATAAAACATTACTGCTAGCGCTACAAATAACAACAGCGCTATCTCGCAGACAACCATCAGACTTAACTTGACTGACAAGGTCTTGTTGATTATTTTAGGCCATTTCAGCATAGTTCAAGGTCTTCTGGCTGCAAATTTACGAAGAATTGGTTATATTTCCAAAAGTATATGTATTATATCTTTGAAAACACTGTTAAGGAATTATAAATACTGCTTATTCGGTTTGACTTTCCTGTCAAATTAGCGTCTTAAAAACAGACATAAGAACTTGATTGGATGAAAGAGAAGAGTAAACGTTTTTTGCTGACAACGCTCTTCATGGCGTGTTGTCTGTGTTCATGGGCGCAGACAGATTCACTATGGACTGTAAGAGGCCGTGTAACTGATGCCAAAACGAAGAAGCCACTGGCGTCGGTTAGTGTGATGAGTAACCGTGTTGGTACGGTGACGAATGCCGATGGTGAATTTGTGCTGAAGTTGAGTGCTGCTCCCCGTGAGGTGGTATTCTCGTGTCTGGGCTATCAGACGCGTCGTCTGACAGCAGCAGCGTGTCGGTCTCTGGAGCAGGAGGGCAATCCCGTTCGTTTGCAGGCCAGCAGCGTGATGCTCGACGAAGTGGTGGTGGAAGGTCACGAGGCACGTGATATCGTGCTGAAGGCTATTGACCGTATAGAACGTAATTATCCGAACAATCCGAACCTGATGCGTGGTTTCTATCGCGAGACTGTACAGAAGCGACAGCGTTTCATCAGCATTGCAGAAGGTGTTGTGGACATCTATAAGACTGGTTACCAGAAGAGTGATGCTGGCGACGGTGTGAAGATTCTGAAAGGTCGTCGGCTGCTTAGTCAGCGTGCCAGTGATACGTTAGCTGTGAAGCTACAGGGTGGTCCAGTGCTTCCCATTATCCTCGATGTAGTGAAGGAGCGAGATATACTACTAAACGAAGAGGAATTGTCGAAATATACCCTGCGTCTTCGTACTCCGGAGATGATGGATGGTCGGATGCAGTACGTGGTGGAACTGACACCCAAAATGACTGAGACGTATGCTCTGTGGACAGGCCGGTTGTATATCGATCGCGAGACTCTGGCCTTCACTAGGATAGACCTCTCATTGGATATGCGCAGTCCTGACAAGGTGACAGCAATGATATTGCGCAAGAAACCCTTCTCATTGCGCTTTACACCCCATGAGTTGTCGTTAACTGCCGACTACACGACAGACGGAGGTGTGACGCGGCTTAATTACATCCGAAACATTATCCGGTTCCGTTGTGACTGGAAGCGACGTTTGTTTAAGTCAAATTTCAATATTGTTTCTGAGATGGTTGTCACTGACCGCCAAGAGGGCGCAGATATTCGCCCTATCCGCGTACGCGACTCATTCTTCCGTCATGACAACTTTTACGACAAGGTAATATACTTCAACGATCCTGACTTCTGGGGTTCTGAAAACATCATTGAACCCACGGAGGACCTGCTGAAAGGAATCGATAAGATAAAGAAAAAGATGACAGATAAGTAAGAACTTCTTGAATGTCAGCCTGTTACTTTATTTTACAGACTTATTGATTCCGTCAATATAGTTGAGTACGTCGTCGCGTCCTGTTTTCTTTTCGGCAGAGGTGACAAACATGGGAGGCAGCTCCTCCCAAGTTTCCGACAACTTCTTTTTGTAACCATCAACAGCCTGATTACATTTATTGGGCGTCAGTTTGTCGGCCTTTGTAAAAATGATGCTGAAAGGAACGGACGATAATCCCAGCCACTCAATGAATTCGAGGTCTATCTTCTGCGGCTCCAGTCGGATGTCAACCAAGACAAAGACATTTACAAGTTGTTCGCGCTGGAGAATGTACCCGCGAATCATTTGATCCAGGCGGTCTATTTCTTTTTTTGAACGCTTTGCATAGCCATAGCCTGGCAAGTCGACTAGATACCATTCCTTATTAATAATAAAGTGGTTGATGAGTAGTGTCTTACCGGGCGTGGCACTGGTTTTTGCCAGTTTGCGGTTGTTGGTAAGCATATTGATAAGGCTGGACTTGCCCACGTTCGAGCGTCCAATGAACGCATATTCTGGTTTTGTGTCCTTTGGGCACATCGACACTACAGGTGCCGATAGTGAGAATTCAGCTTGTTTGATTTCCATATTTCGATGTTTTGCCTGCAAAGATAGAAAAAAAAGATGGACTAGCCAAACGTCAGTCCACCTTTTTTATGAATGTTTTGTCTATTATGCGTTATATTCCTGCCAAGACTTAATCTTGATGTCGTTCTGTGAAAGTGCCGTAAAGGCCTCGATGAAGGCTTTGGCCAGACGAACGTTAGTCATCAAGGGGATGTTGTGGTCGATGGCACCACGACGGATGCGGTAGCCGTTGGTCAACTCGCGCTTGGTGTGGTTCTTCGGCACGTTGATGATGAGGTCGAACTGGTGGGCAGCAATCATGTCCATGACGTTGTTCTGACCTTCCTCGTCTGGCCAAGCAACTGCGGTAGCTGCTACGCCATTGTCATTGAAGAACTTAGCGGTGCCACCAGTAGCATATACCTTGTAGCCTTTCTTGACAAGTTCCTTAGCGGGTTCCAGCAGGCTGACCTTACCCTTGGCACCACCTGAAGAAATCAGGATGCTGCCACCATCCTTCGGGAGACGGTAACCAGTGGCAATCAGCGAGTTGAGCATAGCCTCGTTGAGGTCGTCACCCAGACAACCTACCTCACCGGTAGAGCTCATATCGACACCTAACACGGGGTCGGCATTCTGCAGACGGGCAAACGAGAACTGAGAGGCCTTGACGCCGATACGGTCGATGTCGAACTCTGACGAGTCGGGGCGAGAGTAGGGGGCGTCGAGCATGATCTTCGTAGCGGTCTCGATGAAGTTGCGCTTCAGGATTTTCGATACGAAGGGGAACGAACGAGATGCACGCAGGTTGCACTCGATGACCTTCACCTCGCGGTTCTTGGCCAGGAACTGGATATTGAACGGACCGCTGATATTGAGCTCGGCGGCAATCTTGCGGGCAATCTTCTTGATCTGACGGATGGTAGAGAAGTAGATGTGCTGAGCGGGGAATACCATCGTGGCGTCACCAGAGTGTACACCGGCATACTCTACGTGCTCGGAAATAGCGTACTCGACAACCTCGCCCTTGTCGGCAACAGCATCGAACTCAATCTCCTTGGTCTCAGTCATGAATTTCGAGATAACTACAGGGAACTCCTTGCTGACCTCGGTGGCCATATTGAGGAAGCGATGCA
Organism: Prevotella sp.; assembly: GCA_045112595.1. Classification (GTDB taxonomy): domain Bacteria; phylum Bacteroidota; class Bacteroidia; order Bacteroidales; family Bacteroidaceae; genus Prevotella. The sequence goes on from JBGUIA010000062.1 coordinate 22,334, forward strand.
GCTCTTCGTCGTCGTAGCAGACGTTCATGGCAGCACCCGACAGCACGTAGCTAGGACGCACGAGGACGGGATAACCTACCTGATTGACAAATTCCTTCACATCCTCGAAAGAAGTCAATGCACGCCATGCGGGCTGATCGATGCCGAGCTTGTCGAGCATAGCAGAGAACTTGTCGCGGTTCTCTGCACGGTCGATGTCGACAGGACTGGTACCCAGAACGGGAACACCCTGACGATGCAACTTCATAGCGAGGTTGTTAGGTATCTGACCACCCACAGACACGATGACACCACGAGGCTGTTCGAGGTCCATGACGTCGAGAACACGCTCCAGAGAGAGCTCGTCGAAATACAGACGGTCGCACATGTCGTAGTCGGTAGACACGGTCTCAGGGTTGTAGTTAATCATGATGGACTTATAGCCCAGCTTGCGGGCGGTGTTGATGGCGTTGACCGAACACCAGTCGAACTCTACCGACGAACCGATACGGTATGCACCAGAACCGAGCACGACGACAGACTTCTCGTTCTTGTAGTAGTTGATGTCGTGTTTGGGAGCGTACTGTTCACCCTCAGGATTTCCGAACGCAGGGGTGTGCGTGTAGGTGAAGTAGAGGTAGTTGGTGAGTTCAGGATGCTCGCTGGCAACGGTAGGAATACGCTTGACAGAAGGCAGGATGCCCTTCTGCTTGCGGTATTCGCGAACCTGCAGGTTTTCCTTTTCCATATTTGTGGACTTGGTTTTCAGAACGAAGCGGGCAATCTGGAAGTCAGAGAAGCCACACTGCTTCACCTCCAGCAAGAGGTCGGTGGGCAGGTCTTCTAATTTGTTGTACTTCTGCAACTCGTGCTTCAGGTCAACGATATGCTTCAGACGCTCCAGGAACCAGACGTCAATCTTGGTGAGCTGCTCGATGCGCTCAACGGTGTATCCATCCTCCAAAGCCTGTGCAATAGCAAAGATACGCAGGTCGGTGGGGTTGGCCAGTGCGTCGTCAAGGTTGTCGAACTTGGTGTGGTCGTTGCCCACGAAACCGTGCATGCCCTGACCAATCATGCGGAGACCCTTCTGAATCATCTCCTCGAAAGAGCGACCGATAGACATGATCTCTCCGACAGACTTCATGCTGGAACCAATCTGACGGCTGACACCGGCAAACTTGGTGAGGTCCCAACGAGGAATCTTACAAATCATATAATCGAGTGACGGAGCAACGTAGGCAGAGCTGGTGGTACCCATCTCACCAATCTGGTCGAGGGTATAGCCCAGCGCTATCTTAGCAGCAACGAAGGCGAGAGGATAGCCGGTAGCCTTAGAAGCCAGCGCAGAAGAACGACTCAGACGAGCGTTGATTTCGATAATGCGATAGTCGTTGGTCTCGGCATTGAAGGCAAACTGGATGTTGCACTCACCGACGATGCCCAGATGGCGGACGCACTTGATAGTGATGTCCTGAAGCATCTTCACTTGCTCAGGCTTCAGCGAACATGTAGGAGCGACAACGATAGACTCACCGGTGTGGATGCCGAGGGGGTCAAAGTTCTCCATCGAGGCAACGGTGAAGCAATGGTCGTTAGCGTCGCGGATGGTCTCGAACTCAATCTCCTTCCAACCCTTCAGCGACTCCTCAACCAAAATCTGGGGAGCAAAGGTGAAGGCACTCTCGGCCAGTTCCTTGAAAGCTTTCTCGTCAGGACAGATACCTGAACCCAGTCCACCCAGCGCGTAGGCTGAACGGATCATGATGGGGAAGCCAATCTCGTGGGCAGCCTTGAGGGCGTCTTCCATATTCTCTACGGCGTGGCTTACAGGGGTCTTCAGCGCAATTTCGTCAAGTTTCTTAACGAAGAGGTCGCGGTCTTCGGTGTTCATGATGGCTTCGACGCTGGTTCCCAGAACCTCTACACCATATTCTTTCAAGATACCCTTCTGGTAGAGCTCAGTACCACAGTTCAGAGCGGTCTGACCACCAAAAGCCAAGAGAATGCCGTCGGGGCGTTCTTTCTTGATAATCTCTGTAACGAAATGAGTGGTGACTGGTTGGAAATACACCTTGTCGGCAATACCTTCAGAAGTCTGAATGGTAGCGATGTTGGGGTTTACTAACACGGAAGAGATACCTTCCTCGCGCAATGCTTTAAGTGCCTGGGAGCCAGAATAGTCAAACTCGCCAGCTTGTCCGATTTTGAGGGCACCCGAACCTAAAACGAGTACCTTTTTTAATTTTTTGTTCATATATCGATGCTGCTTGTTGATTGCATTCTGGGCTGCAAAGGTACAAATATTCTTGCAAAATACAAAGCAAATCAGTGTTTTTTTTGCACTTTTTCGCGCTTTTTATTGCTTTATTGAATATTTATTCGTACCTTCGCAGCCTGAAAGCAGTGTTCCGGTCTGCCGCTGGTGTTCAGCAGAGCACGAGAGGAAAGTCCGGGCAGCATAGGACACTCCACTGGTGAAAGTGCCAGCAGTTGGTGACAGCTGGAGCCGGGAGAAGAAAATTACCGCCCGAAAGGGTAAGGGTGAGAAGGTGGGGTAAGAGCCCACCAGCCTGCGGGTGATCGCAGGGCTGTTCCGTCTGGAGGCTGCAAGTTCGCGTAAACCGTCGGTTGAGGGTTGTCCGCCCAAAGCCTTGTGCTACGACGGAGGGTAGAATGCTTGAGCCGTGGGGTAACCTGCGGAGTAGATAAATGGCAGGCATCTCTTTCGGGAGAAACAGAACCCGGCTTACAGGGACAGTGCTTTCTTTTTAGTTGATAGTTAGGAGATAATAGATAATAGTTGTTGTGCACAAGGTTATACAGTTTCTGAAAATCGGCATTTGGCGAATTACGCGAGGCGATGTGTCGTCCTTGCGCTATTTGGGTGTCGAGATACTGAAGAAAGTGTTACTTGCAGTTCGTTTCTTTACGGCAAAACGTGTCATGACCAAAGCCTCGGCGCTGACTTATTCAACGTTGCTGGCCATCGTGCCTATTCTTGCCGTTGTCTTCGCCATAGCTCGCGGCTTTGGATATAATAAATATATAGAGGTATGGTTTCGCGATTCGTTATCGTCGCAACCTCAGGTGGCAGAAACAATTATCGGTTTTGTTAATAGTTATCTGGTTCATACCAAGAGTGGCATATTCCTTGGTATTGGTCTGTTGTTCATGTTGTATACTGTGTTGATGCTGGTGAGCAACATCGAAGATGCGTTCAATGAAATATGGATGGTAAAGAAGGGACGTTCAATGTTCCGCACATTTACCGACTATCTGGCCATGTTCTTCGTGGCACCGATACTTATTGTACTTTCGTCGGGTATCAGCATCTTTCTGGCTACGGCGGCTAAAGAACTGCCAGACTTTATGATGTTAGGTACAGCCGTTCGATACTTGATTGACCTTTCACCCTATGTGCTGATGTCAGGCATGTTCATCGCACTTTACATCTTTATGCCTAACACGCGAGTAAAGTTCTCGAGTGTGATAGTTCCTGGCATTTTGGCTGGTATTGCCATGCAGGGCTTGCAGTTTGTATATATCCATTCGCAGATTTTCCTGTCGAGCTACAACGCTATCTACGGCTCCTTTGCGGCACTACCGTTGTTTATGTTGTGGATGCAAATCTCGTGGACTATTTGTCTGTTTGGTGCGGAACTGTGCTACACCAATCAAAATCTCGACTACTACGACTATGATGCCCATTCCGGCGAAATCAGCCATCGTTATCGGATTCTGCTCTGTGCCCTGCTGATGAGTCGTATCAGCAAACGTTTTGCCACAGGAGGGAAACCTTATTCTCTGCTTGAATTGCGCGCGGAGACGTCTATCCCCATTCGATTCGTCAATGAACTCGTATATGAATTGATTGATGCAGGAATGCTCTTGGAAATTACCAACGACGAGAAAGGTGAAGAGAGCCGTTTCATTCCTGCTATGGATACACAGGCGTTGACGTTAGGCACAATGGTTGATCGTCTGGAATCGCGTGGACAATGGAAAATAGATTTGGATATTAACGAACTGTTGAGAGGCGATTGGGCAAAAGCATTAGAAATTCGTTCAAACTACTTGAAAGACGCACGCGGCATTTTATTGCAAGACCTTTAATGCCAACAATTTACGCGATACGACAGAAAATTTTGTCTATTTAATATTTTTTTACTAAATTTTTGCAAGTATGTGGAAGAAATTTCGTATATTTGCATCGAAATCATAATTAATTATCAACAAGTTAGGGTTATGACAAAGTATAACATTACCGCAAAAAAGGAAAAAGAGGCTCACTATCGTAGTCTCGTTAGCCCTAAACTGATGGACGAGTTGAAAGAAAAAATCAACCGTATTGTTGTGATGGAGAAAAAGTACAAAGACAAAGATTATTCAGCCAAGAAACTTGCCGAAGAATTGGGAACAAACACTCGCTACATTTCTGCTGTTGTCAATGTGCGCTTCCACATGAACTATACGTCGTTCATCAACAAGTTCCGTATTGAGGAGGCCATGGCTATCCTGGTGGATCGTAGGTATCAGAAGCTACGCATGCAAGAAGTCAGCGATATGGTCGGCTTCTCCAACCGTCAGTCGTTCTACGCTTCTTTCTTCAAATTGATGAAGATGACGCCTCGCGAGTATCGTTTGAGACATCTTGCCCAACATCCTTCTGAAAAATTGAAGCCCGAAAAGAAAAAGAAGGCTACTGCGAAATGAACTACTTAGGAGATAGCGTGTCACACTTCGATTATGTCGAAGACCGCTTTGCAGATTTACAGTTGCTCAGATACCGCTTAGAGGGATTTGAGCAATTGTCTTTATGTCAGAAACGACTGATTTACTACCTGTCGAAGGCTACGCTTTATGGTCGCGACATCACCTTCGACCAGTTTGGTAAGTATAATATCCGCATTCGAAAGATGCTGGAAGCCATATATACCAGTGATGCTATCGACCACGAGTGTGACGATTTCAAGGCGATGGAAATCTACCTGAAGCGTCTGTGGTTCTCGAACGGCATCTATCACCACTATGGTTGCGACAAGTTTGAGCCCGGCTTTAGCCAGGAATGGTTAAGGCAAGTAATCTGCCAGATTGAAGTAAGTAAACTGCCACTTTACCGTCATGAAACTGTCGGTAATCTGATGGATGAACTTTTCCCTGTCATTTTCGACCCTAACGTGCTGCCCAAACGTGTCAACAAAGCTGATGGCGAGGATTTGGTGGTGACCTCAGCCTGCAACTTCTACGATGGCGTAACGCAGGAGGAAGCAGAAGCATTTTATCAACAGCAGAAAGATGCCGCCGTTGATGACAAACAGCCCGTTTCCTATGGTTTGAACTCAACATTGGTCAAGGACGACAAGGGCATCCATGAGGATGTCTGGTCGGTCAACGGCCGTTATGGCAATGCCATCCGACAGATTGTCTTTTGGCTGGAGAAAGCCAAGACGGTGGCTGAGAATGAAAAACAGGCTCTCGTGATAGAACACCTTATTAATTATTATAAGACTGGCGACCTGCGCGTGTTCAACGACTACTGTATCGAGTGGGTTGGCGAACACGAGGGTAGGATAGACTTTGTCAACGGATTCATCGAGGTGTATGGCGACCCGTTGGGTCTGAAAGGTTCATGGGAGGGCATCGTGGAATACAAGGATCTGGAGGCCACCAAGCGAACTCAGACCATCAGCCAGAATGCCCAGTGGTTTGAGGACCATTCGCCCGTCGACCCGCGCTTCCGCAAGCCTTATGTCAAGGGTGTTACGGCCAATGCCATCTGTGCCGCCATGCTCGGTGGCGAAGAGTATCCCTCGACGGCTATCGGCATCAATCTGCCCAATGCCGACTGGATTCGTGCGGAGCACGGTTCGAAGAGCATCACCATTTCCAACATTACCGATGCCTACAACAAGGCCGCTCACGGCAATGGTTTCAAGGAGGAATTTGTCATCGACGAACCTACGCTCGCCTTGATAGAGAAGTATGGCGACGTTTGTGACGACCTGCATACCGACCTGCATGAATGCTTGGGTCATGGTAGCGGACAATTGTTGCCCGGTACCGATCCTGATGCGCTGAAAGCCTACGGCAACACCATTGAGGAGGCGCGTGCCGACCTTTTCGGACTCTATTATATTGCCGACCAGAAACTCATAGACCTGGGTCTTGTGCCTGATGCCGAGGCGTATAAGGCGCAGTATTACAGTTACATCATGAATGGCCTGATGACCCAGCTTATCCGCATCGAACCGGGTCGGCAGATAGAGGAGGCCCACATGCGCAATCGTGCCCTGATAGCCCATTGGTGCTACGAACAGGGTGGGGAAGTGATTACGATGGAGAAACGCGATGGTAAGACCTTTATACGCGTAAACGACTATGAAGCTTTACGTGAACTGTTTGCCCGTTTGTTAGCTGAGATTCAGCGTATTAAGAGTGAGGGAGACTACGATACAGCCCGTCGGTTGGTGGAACGTTATGCCATCAAGGTAGATGCCGACCTTCATCAAGAGGTGTTGGCTCGTTACAAGAAACTGGACTTAGCACCTTATAAGGGTTTCATCAATCCCCGACTCATTCCCGTTCTCGATGCCGACGGAGAAATCAGCGACGTTCAGGTCGACTATTCCGAGAGTTATGTTCACCAAATGTTGCGTTATGGACAAGAGTACGGGACGATGTAAGATGGAAGATGTAAGAGATAAAGTAAAGGAAATCAAGCAGTCGTTCCGTCTGATGATGGATGGTGCTGTTGCTCAGTCGATGCGCGACAAGGGTTTGAACTATCATCTCAATTGGGGCGCCACGCTCCCTCGTCTGAAAGCCAAAGCCGAGGAGCTAAAAGCTAACAGCCAACAGCCAACAGCCAAGAGCCAATACGACCTTGCCATTGCCCTTTGGAAAGAGAATGTCCGCGAGTGCAAGATTCTGGCTACGATGCTGATGCCACCCGAGCAGATGTTGCCTGGTGTGTGTGATATTTGGATGGAACAGATTCCCTCGCAGGAGATTGCCGAACAGGCGGCTTTCAACCTGTGGCAATATCTGCCTTACGCGCCGGAGAAAGCCTATCAATGGATTGCCAGGGACCAAGAGTATTATCAGCTCTGTGGCTTTCACGTGCTGTCACGATTGTTCATGAACGGACAGGAACCTAACGAGCGGGGCATCAATGAGTTTATCGACCAGTCACTCTCTGCACTTCAGGGCCCCTATATGTCAGTTCGCAAGGCGGCTATGCAGAGTCTCCAGCGCTTTGCAGAACTGGGTCTTGTGTATGAGAGAATGGCCAAAAGCGCAACGAAATCCATTAATTTAGATTTTTTATAAACTATTTTGCCGTTTTCTGAAGAAAAAGTAGTAATTTTGTGCGGTTTTAACCGATATAGCCACATAAAATGAAAGAAAACGTCAAGACTACTGTCAGGAATATTCTGGCCAATTATTTGGAGCAGAACAACTTACGCAAGACCCCTGAGCGTTTTGCCATTCTTGATGCCGTCTACGATACACAGGAACATTTCACGTTGGAAGAGTTGGGCGAGAAACTGAACGACGAGGACCGTTTCCCCGTCAGTCGTGCAACGCTTTATAATACGTTGAAGCTGTTTATGGAATTGCGCCTGGTTATTCGTCACCGCTTTCAGGGTGCCACGAAATATGAGGCTTGTTACGACAACAACAGCCACTGCCATCAGATTTGTACGGTATGCGGTAAGGTGACGGAGTTTAAGTCCAAAAAGATTAATGACGCCATCAGGTCGCTCCATATGAAGACTTTCCGCATGGATGGCTTTTCGTTATACGTCTATGGCCTCTGCAAGAGTTGTCAGGTGAAACAGGCAAAACATGCGAAGGCCAAATCAAAACAGCAAAAGGTAGAGAAAGTAAAACATTAAGATATACACAACTATGAATCAAGGTAAAGTTGATGTCCTGCTCGGTTTGCAGTGGGGCGACGAAGGAAAAGGTAAGGTGGTCGACGTGCTGACCCCGCAGTATGATGTGATAGCCCGTTTCCAGGGCGGCCCGAACGCTGGCCATACGCTCGAGTTCGAGGGCCAGAAATATGTGTTGCGCTCTATCCCCTCTGGCATCTTCCAGGGTGGTAAGGTCAACATCATCGGTAATGGCGTGGTATTGGCTCCCGACCTGTTTATGGACGAAGCCAAAGCGCTGGAGGCCAGTGGTCATGCGCTGAAGGAGCGCCTGCACATCTCGAAGAAGGCTCACCTCATCATGCCTACCCATCGTGTGCTCGATGCCGCTTACGAAGCCCAGAAGGGTAAGAACAAGGTAGGCACTACGGGTAAGGGCATTGGTCCGACATATACTGACAAGGTCAGCCGCAATGGTCTGCGCGTAGGCGATATCCTCGATGGTTTTGAGGAGAAGTATGCTGCTGCCAAGGCTCGTCACGAGGCTATCCTGAAGTCGCTCAACTTCGAGTACGACATTACTGAGGTTGAAAAGAAATGGCTCGAAGGCGTAGAATATCTGCGCCAGTTCCCCATTGTCGACAGCGAGCACGAAATCAACAACGTGCTGCGTTCGGGCAAGAGCATTCTTTGCGAGGGCGCTCAGGGCACGATGCTGGATGTCGATTTCGGCAGCTATCCCTTCGTAACCTCTTCGAACACTATCTGCGCTGGTGCCTGCACGGGCTTGGGCATTGGTCCCAACAAGATTGGCGAGGTATTCGGCATCATGAAGGCCTACTGCACACGTGTTGGTGCTGGTCCTTTCCCCACAGAGCTTTTCGACGAGACGGGCAAGAAGATTCGCGACCTCGGTCACGAGTATGGTGCCGTCACAGGTCGTGAGCGCCGTTGTGGTTGGATTGACCTCGTGGCCCTGCGCTATTCTATTATGGTGAATGGCGTCACCCAACTCATCATGATGAAGAGCGACGTGCTCGACGACTTCCCCACCATCAAGGCTTGTACGGCTTATAAGGTGAATGGCGTTCTGACGCGCGACTTCCCCTACGACATCGAGAAGGGCATCGAGCCCATTTACGAGGAATTGCCCGGATGGCAGACTGATATGACGCAGTTCACCAGCGAGGACCAGTTCCCCAAGGCCTTCAAGGATTATATCGCATTCCTTGAAAAAGAACTCGAAACACCAATTAAGATTATCAGCATCGGTCCTGACCGTGCTCAAACTATCGTGAGAAAGTAAAAAGGTAAAAAAGTAAAAAGGTAAAAAACGATATGGCACAAAAGCCAAGTATTCCAAAGGGAACGCGCGACTTCGGCCCTGTTGAGATGGCCAAGCGCAACTATATTTTCAACACCATCCGCTCTGTTTACGAGCTCTATGGCTTCCAGCAGATTGAGACTCCTGCTCAGGAGACGCTGGCAACGCTCATGGGCAAGTATGGCGAGGAAGGCGATAAACTGCTTTTTAAGATTCTGAACTCTGGCGACTACCTCAATAAGATTGACGACCAGGAACTGACGGAGCGTAATACGCTTCGTTTGGCTTCGAAAATCTGCGAAAAAGGTCTGCGCTACGACCTCACCGTGCCTTTTGCCCGCTACGTGGTGATGCATCGCGAGGAATTGCAGTTGCCTTTCAAGCGCTATCAGGTTCAGCCCGTGTGGCGTGCTGATCGTCCGCAGAAGGGCCGCTATCGTGAGTTCTATCAGTTTGATGGCGACGTCGTTGGTTCCGACTCGTTGCTCAACGAGGTCGAACTGATGCAGATTGTCGATACGGTTTTCACCCGTTTTGGCGTTCGCGTGCAGATCAAGATCAACAACCGCAAAATCCTCACGGGTATTGCTGAGGTCATTGGTGCTGCCGATAAGATTGTGGACATCACGGTGGCTATCGACAAACTCGATAAGATTGGTATCGACAACGTGAATGCCGAGTTACGCGAGGATGGCTTGACGGACGAGCAGATTCAGAAACTGCAGCCCATCATCATGCTCGAAGGCACCAACGAGGAGAAGCTGAACACCATCGCCGAAGTCTTGAAAGACAGCGAGACCGGTCTGAAGGGCGTCGAGGAAACCCGTGCTATTCTCTCACCTCTTACCTCTCACCTCTCACCTCTCAACAACGAACTCCAGCTTGACCTCACCCTGGCTCGTGGTTTGAGCTACTACACGGGCGCCATCTTCGAAGTGAAGGCCCTCGATACGCCGATGGGTTCCATCTCTGGCGGTGGTCGCTACGACAACCTCACGGGTATCTTTGGCATGCCTGGCCTCTCGGGTGTGGGCATCTCGTTTGGTGTCGATCGTATCTACGATGTGCTCAATGCCCTCGACCTCTATCCCAAGGATTCGCTCCAGACCACGCAGGTGCTCTTCATCAATTTCGGTGAGAAGGAAACCGCCTACTGCCTGCCTATTATAAATAAGGTACGCGCGCAAGGCATCCGTGCCGAAATCTATCCCGACGGCGCGAAGATGAAGAAGCAGATGTCGTATGCCAATGCCAAGCAGATTCCCTTTGTGGTGCTGGCGGGAGAGAGCGAGATAGAGGCCGGAAAGGTCACGCTGAAAAATATGGAAACTGGCGACCAGCAGATGCTCTCGCCGGACGAGCTCATCGCGCAATTATCGTAATAACGATATACCGTAATATCGATATACCGTTATCTCGAAAAAACTAAACAAAACAAAAACAATGAAACAAATCAAACTACTTGCTGTATTGATGGCCCTGGTGCTTGTGTGCACCTCGGCCACCAAACAAAAAACTACTACTATTTTTGTCATTGGCGACTCCACTGCCGCCAATAAGGATCTTTCGAAAGGCAAGACCGAGCGTGGCTGGGCCATGATGCTACAGGCATGCTTCGATTCCACCTACATCCGCGTCGACAATCATGCCGTCAACGGACGCTCGTCGAAGTCGTTTATCGACGAAGGCCGTTGGGACAAGGTGCTCTCGCTCATCAAGCCTGGCGACTACGTCATCATCCAGTTCGGTCACAACGACGAGAAGCCCCAAGCTGCCCGTCATACCGATCCGGGCTCGACGTTCGACTACAATCTGGCGAAGTATGTGCGCGAGACGCGCGAACGTGGTGGCATCCCTGTGCTCATGAACTGCGTCGTGCGTCGCAATTTCCTGGTGAAGGCGCCTGAGAATGATGACGACGAGAAGCTGCGCACGCAGACCTTCAAGGATGGCGCGAAGATGGTGGAGGGCGACTCACTCATCGATACCCACGGACTCTATCGCGTGGCACCGCGTGACGTGGCCCAGCGCATGAACTGCTATTTCGTCGATGCCAACCAGATTACCCACGACCTCGAGCAAGGTCTCGGTACTGAGGGCTCGAAGAAGCTCCACATGTGGTATCTTCCCGGCGAAGAACCCACCGAACCGCAGGGCAAACAGGACAACACCCACTACAACATCTATGGCGCTACCGTCGTCGCAAACCTCCTTGCCGACGCCCTCTGCGACGAAATCCCAGTCCTCAAGCCCTACCGCATGCCTGCAAGTACACATTAATTTGCTTATAGGCACACATTAATTTGCCTGCAGCCGCGCATTAATTTGGCTATAGGCAAGCATTAATTTGGCTATAGGCACGCGTTTGTTAATTACTTGCTTCGCCCTGTTACTATTTTTCTTTCGGAGTATTGCGATTCTTTTTTAACGCTAAATTTCGGTAATGGATTTTGTTTTTTACTGAAAATTGTGTAACTTTGCGGGCAAATTGGTAAATTAACAAAAAGAGAAAAAGATGATTTCATTTTGTGTGAGCCTGGTGGCTCTGATTCTGGGTTATCTGCTGTACGGACGCTTTGTGGAAAAGGTGTTCGGCCCTGATGACCGCCAAACGCCAGCTGTGGCAATGGCCGACGGATTGGACTACATCGTGTTGCCGAACTGGAAAGTTTTCATGATTCAATTCCTGAACATTGCCGGTACGGGTCCGATTTTCGGTGCCATCATGGGTGCGAAGTTCGGACCAGTGGCGTATCTGTGGATTGTGTTCGGCTGTATCTTTGCCGGTGCGACGCACGACTATCTGTGCGGCATGTTATCGATGAGAAACGACGGTGCGGGACTGCCCAAGCTGATTGGCAAGTATCTGGGCAACGGTACGCGAAGGGTAATGCTGGTGTTTACGGTGTTGCTGCTGATTATGGTCGGAACGGTATTTGTGTATTCGCCCGCCGAAATACTACACTCGATTGGTGGTGACACCATGATGTGGGTGGCCATCATTTTCATCTATTACGTGATTGCGACGATGCTGCCCATCGACAAGATTATCGGTAAGATTTATCCGTTGTTTGCCGTCTCGTTGCTGTTCATGGCGGCTGCGTTGATGGTGTGGCTGTTCATCCACTGGCCAACGCTTCCGGAACTATGGACGAATTTCTATAATATGGGTGCTGCTGCGGAGTCTGAGGTATTGAAGAATCCACCATTCCGCGCATTGATGTGGAAGGACGCAATATTCCCCGCATTGTTTATCACCGTAGCCTGCGGAGCCATTTCCGGTTTCCACGCTACACAGAGTCCGCTGATGGCTCGTTGCGTGAAGTCGGAAAAGATGGGACGCCCCATTTTCTACGGTGCGATGATTACCGAGGGTATCGTGGCATTGATTTGGGCTACGGTGTCGTCGTGGTTCTTCTATGGCAATCCGGCTCCCGGCTACGAACTGATAGCATCGGCTACGGCTGGTTTCCACACGTCGGCTCCGGCAGTGGTGAACCTGGTATGTAACGACTGGCTGGGCGTGGTTGGTGCCATTCTGGCTATGTTGGGTGTGGTGGCCGCGCCGATAACGAGTGGCGATACGGCATTCCGTAGCGGTCGACTGATTGTGGCCGAATTCCTGAAGTTGGATCAGCGTTCCATCGTGAAGCGCCTGTACATTTGCATCCCGATGTTTGCCGTTTCCATCGTCATGCTGATCTGGCAGATTGACAATCCCGACGGGTTCAACACTATTTGGCAATACTTCGGCTGGTCAAACCAGGCATTGTCAGTATTCACATTGTGGACAATAACGGTTTATCTGGCCCGTGAGCACAAGCCATACTGGATTACGCTGATTCCGGCGCTGTTTATGACTACGGTTTGTACGACGTTCCTGTTCGTGTCGAAGCAGGCGTTAGAGCTGCCGGGCGAGATTGGCTATCCTCTTGGTATTGCCTGTCTTGTCGTTGCCTGCATTTGGTTTGCGGTTTGGTACAGAAGGAATGTGAAAGTTAATAGTTAAAAGATAAAATATAATAATGACTATGAAGAAAATTGCATTTATCGTGGTGGCGCTGGTGATGAGCATCGCTGCCAACGCACAGTTTGAAGAGGGTAAGGGATATATCGGTGCATCGCTCTCGGGCCTTGACATCAGCAATCAGACCAAGGAGTTCCATTTGGGACTGAACGCCAGATTGGGCTACATGTTTCAGGACAACCTGATGGCTTTGGGCGAGATTGGCTTAGACCATTGGGATAAAAGTCCCGACGCGCTGGTAGTGGGTGCCGGAGCACGCTACTACATCGAGCAGAACGGCTTGTTCCTAGGTGCCGGACTGAAGTATAAGCATGCTGACACGAACTATAACGACCTGTTGCCATCGGTTCAGTTGGGCTACGCCTTCTTCCTGGGGCGCACGGTGACGCTGGAGCCAGAGCTCTATTTCGACATCTCGACGAAGAAGTTCGACTATACGTGCTATGGCCTGCGCGTGGGTATCGGCGTATATCTGTTTAAGGACCAGTACATGAAAAAGTAAAAAGGTAAGAAGGTAAAAAAGTAAAAAGGTAAAAAGACAAGGCTTATGTTAAGTGTAGAAGAATTGGTTGACAGACTGATAGATCTGTCGTTTGCTGAGGATATCGGCGACGGTGACCACACAACGTTGTGTTGTATTCCCGAGGACGCGATGGGCAAGTCGCACCTGCTCATCAAGGAGGACGGTATCCTGGCGGGTGTGGAGATAGCCAAGGAAGTGTTCCGTCGCTTCGACCCCGACATGCAGGTCGAGGTATTGATGGGTGACGGCTCACGTGTGAAGAAGGGCGACATCGCCATGATTGTCACCGGCCGCGTGCGCTCGCTGTTGCAGACGGAGCGTCTGATGTTGAACATCATGCAGCGCATGAGTGGTATTGCCACCATGACGGACAAATATGTGGAGCGCCTGAAGGGTACGAAGACCCGCGTGCTTGACACCCGTAAGACGACACCGGGCATGCGCATGCTGGAGAAGCAGGCCGTGAAGATTGGCGGCGGCTGTAACCACCGCATCGGACTGTTTGACATGATTCTGCTGAAGGACAACCACGTGGACTTTGCCGGCGGTATCGTGAACGCCATTGACCGCTGCCATAAGTACTTGGACGAGAAGGGGTTGAAGCTGAAGATTGAAATAGAGGTTCGGTCGTTTGACGAACTGCAGCAGGTGTTGGATCACGGCGGCGTTGACCGTATCATGCTGGACAATTTCAGCGTTCCCGACACGAAGAAGGCCGTAGATATTATTGGCGGACGCTTTGAGACGGAGTCGAGTGGCGGCATCACCTTTGACACCATCCGTGACTATGCGGAGCAGGGCGTCGACTTTATCTCGGTGGGTGCTTTGACCCACTCGGTAAAGGGATTGGATATGAGCTTTAAGGCGTGCTGATTGAGTTGAAAGTTGAGAGTTGAAAGTTGAGAGTTATCTTTTAGCATGCTGTTTTCTATTGCTGACAGGCTGTGGCGACGATGCTGAGCCTGTCAGTAATCATAGCGTGGACTATCGGTCGCCAGTGGATTACGACATCGTGCTGGCAGGAAACTTCGGTGAGCCTCGCCCGTGGCATTTCCACGGAGGAATAGACGTGAAGACAGACAATCAGGAGGGCAAGCAGATTTTCTCCATTGCTGACGGCTATGTCAGTCGCATTACCGTTAACAAGTACGGTTTCGGCAATGCCATCTACGTGAACCATCCTGACGGGCTGACGAGCGTGTATTGCCATTTGAAGCGTTTTGCCGACAAATATGAACAGCTTTTTGAACGCACGGGATGGCGCGACACGCTGGATTTCCGATATACTGCGGACCAATTGCCCGTGAAAGGTGGCGACTTGATAGCCCTCAGCGGCAATACCGGTCATTCGACGGGGCCGCACCTGCATCTGGAACTGCACGATACGAAGACGTGGGTGATGATAGACCCGATGGAGAAACTGGCGCAGTTTATTGCCGACACGGTAGCTCCGCAGGCACATTCGTTTATGGCTGTTCCCGTGGTGGGTGAAGGGCTGTTTAACGGCGGTGCGACGAAACAAACATTCGGCTTCGGACAGCCCGACGTCAAGAAACACAGCACGACGTGGACGCTCTCCCGCGAATTTACGGCGTGGGGCAGGGTAGGCTTCGCATTGTGGGCCGATGACTATTCCGAGGCGACGTACAATCACTATGGCGTGCGTCATGTGCAGTTGTCGGTGGATGGTCGGGAGGTGTTCTCTGCCGAAGTGTCGGGCATTCCCGTCAGCTGTCAGCCGGAAGTAAACCAATGGGGCGACTACGACCATTGGCGCCATACACGTATCTGGTATATGAAGTCGTACATGGAACCGGGCATGCGACTGCCCATCCTGCATACCGACTTCAGCGGCGGTATTGTCACGTTCGACGAAGAACGTCCGTATCACCTTACCTATTTGTTGCGCGACTACCAGGGAAACACGTCACGATATGATTTTACCGTTATCGGCCAGCGTGATGCGAGGATTCGGAAACCTCAACGTCGTTGCCAGTTGCTGAATCCATATCTGCTGTACGAACAGGTGCTGTGGCCGTTGCACGAACGGCGGCGTTAAGTCAGCGACGACGGCGATTGAAGGGACAAAGTTCGCTGATGAGGTCTGCACGGCCAATGCGACGCAGGCTCTGTTCAATGCCGCGACGTTCTTCCGGTTTATACCAGAAGAAGAACTGTCGTTGGGCGAGCTTCTCCTGTTGGGTCTTGGCGCTCTTGACGGGTTCAAGGGTATAGGGGTCGTAACCCGTATACCACGTCTCGGTGGAGACAGTCATGGGGGTTGGCGTGAAGTCCTGTACCTGCTCCAGCTGGAAATCGAGATGTTTGGTCTTTACGGCCAAATCGGCCATATCAGCCTCGCTGCAGCCCGGGTGACTGGAGATGAAGTAGGGGATGATTTGCTGGTTCAAGTGTTCATCGCGACAGATGCGGTCGAAGATGCGTTTGAACTCGTAGAACTGCTGGAACGATGGTTTGCGCATCAGTCGCAGCACGCGGTCGGAGGTGTGTTCAGGGGCCACCTTCAAGCGTCCGCTGACATGTCTCTTAATCAGTTCGCGGGTGTATTCCATCGCTGCCTTGTTGGCTTTCTCGTCCTTGCTGCGATGCAGGAGCAGGTCGTAGCGCACACCACTGCCGATGAAGCTTTTCTTGATGCCTGGCAGGGCATCGACAGCACGATAAATCTCCAGCAATTTCGAGTGGTCGGTATTCAGATTCGGACAAATCTGAGGATGGATGCATGACGGCCGTTTGCACTTCTCGCAAGCGTTGAGGTTACGTCCGTGCATGCCGTACATGTTTGCCGAAGGACCGCCCAAATCGCTGAGGTAGCCTTTGAAATCGGGCATTTGCATCACCTGTTTGACCTCACGCAGAATGCTCTCCTTTGAGCGGCACGAAATGAACTTGCCCTGATGGGCGGAGATGGTGCAGAAAGCACAACCGCCGAAACAGCCGCGATGGATATTTACGCTGAACTTGATCATCTCGTAGGCGGGAATGTGCTTGCCCTTATATTTAATATGAGGTACGCGCGTGTAAGGCAGGTCGAACGAGGCGTCAATCTCCTCGGTAGTCATAGGAGGATAGGGTGGGTTGACGACGACGCAAGTGCCCGACAAAGAACCATCGGAAGTTTTAGATGACGATAGAGGCTGGAGCAGGCGCTGGGCGTGCATCATGTTCGACTGTTCCTCGATATACCGGAAGTTCTCGGCTTGCGAACGTTTGTTGCGCAAGCATTCCTCGTGGGAATGCAGCACGATATCACCCTCACGACGTGTTACTTTGTCAGCAAGATAGACCGTCTGGGGAATGTCGTGACAGGCGCTGACGGGAAGACCGTCGGCAATACGACGCGTCAACTCAACCATCGGTTTCTCACCCATGCCATAAACAAGGATGTCGGCAGGGGCATCGCAAAGAATACACGGGCGAAGCTTGTCCTGCCAATAGTCATAATGGGTGAGTCGGCGCAACGAGGCCTCGATACCGCCCAAGACAATAGGCACATCGGGATAGAGTTGGCGCAGAATTTGTGAATAGACGATGGACGGATAGTCAGGACGGAGCCCGTGACGCCCGTCAGGCGAGTAGGCATCCTCGGAGCGCAGGCGACGGTTGGCGGTGTACTTATTCACCATCGAGTCCATATTACCGGGCGAAATGGCAAAGTACAGGCGAGGGCGGCCGAGTTTCTTGAAATCGCGGAAATCGCCGTGCCAGTCAGGCTGGGGGACGATAGCCACGCGATAGCCTGCGGCCTCGAGCGTGCGTCCGATGACAGCATTGGCAAAGGAAGGATGGTCAACATAGGCATCGGCTGAGAAGAGGATGATGTCAACCTCATCCCATCCGCGCAGTTCCATCTCCTTCTTCGTCGTGGGGAGAAAATCCGTCAGTCTATACTCGGCCATATCTCTTACCTCTTACTTCTTACCTCTCACCTCTTCTTAATTGAACGGCGTTCCTTGGAAAGCGCGTGTGGTCGTTCCGAGATTATCGTTGCCACGGTCCTTCCAGTTGATAAACAGTAGTACGAGCTGTTGCAGACCGTAAGCCTTCATGTTAGGATGATAGACGACATCGAGGCAGAGGTCGAGCAGTTGTTTGTCCTTGCCAGCATCAGACTCCAGCAATGAACGGATGTTCAATTTCAGTTTGTTTAGCACATCCTCATCGACATAGCCGTTAGAGTCGATAAGGTCACGGAACAGCTGATACTGTTCTATGGTCTGCAGATGGTCTTCGGAGATTTCGATACTGCGTGTACCGCTTGAATTAGTTTGAATTTTGTACTTCATAAAATTGTATTTTAGTTATTTGATGAGAAAGCTTAATAGTCCGCGCATGATGGAACTCCGTTTCTGGGCGTCTGTGATGCACTCGAAGGGGAAGCCCATGGTGAAACAGCTATAGTCGGTTCCCTTATATGCGATGGCAGCGTCCTGTCCGTCGGCATACTGCATGGCAGGATATGCCTGTCCGACAGGTTGCAGGATATCAGTAGAAACAGCGGCATAATGTTCTGCATTCAACTGGTTCCAGTATTGGAATGTCGTACCTAGTCCGTTGATACTGTTGGCACCACATATATTGTGACCAGTATAGCGGCACTTCAGGACGTTTTGCATGAACAGCTGTTCGGCATCACTCATCATGTCGCAACCGACATAGGCTCCGCTGACGAGCAGCGAGCCACCATTGGACGTATAGTGTTGCAGGGTGCTGCGCATGGTGGAAGTAAACGTCTTGTAATACTGGAGGCTATGCTTGTCGTCGCGTTCCAAACCCAGTAACAGGTCGATGACGGGATATCGGGCAGGCGAGGGGATGATGGTCTCTAAGGCTTCGCTGGAACAACTGACAATGTTGTATCGTCCGGCTGACGCAATGGCTTCGGCGTGGGTTTTGACATAATTGAAGTCGTTGCCGGCAATGAGTCGTCCGGCAAGTTCCTCACTGCTATCGCCCAGTCCACCGTCTTCGTTGCCCATCTGTTTGCGGTCGAAATTAATCTGGCGTCCAACCCATCCAAGCGTAGGACCATAAGTCACTCCCGGGTCTTCATCGAGGTCGAAGCCCTGCTCGGTCGGCGTGTTACGAATGGCTGGCGAAGAGAGGCGGTGGAAACCATTCACCACCATGACCGTCTTCTTGGCTTTGGGATTGTAGAGTGCGGACAGTACCTCTGTGGGGAAGCTCTCGCCACCGCGGTTGACGGCCGTAACTTTGAAATGATAAAGCACGTTGGGTTCCAGTTCCAGTTCGTAGCTGGTCTTTGAGCGGATGTTGGTTCCGTTGTCGAAATCTGCATCGCCAATGGCGGTATAGACGATATATCCAGTCGGCTTCGACGTCAGTTCCTGGGGGTCGTCAACGGCATTCCAATTCAGTTGGACGGTATTCTTTCCCGTGAATTCGATACGGAAATAGTTGGGTGCCAGCGGAGACACAATGAACGGCGTACCGTGCTGGTCGTTGACGTAGCGAAGGATGGTTTTGTAGATGGAACGTGCCAAGGTGAAACGGAAGTTCGGGTCTTGTCCGTAGCGCATGTCAGGGAAATTCTGGTGTGACATGGTTTCAAGGATGGCACTTGGAACTTCAGGCAAGCGGGTCTCGGAATAGTTGCGGTCGAAGAGTTCGCGACGGTTCCAGTCCTTATACTTATATTTAAGATCAAGCACCTCGTTTGAGAGTAGGGCATCAGCAAAGTCGCGCGAGGCCATTCTTGAGATACCAGCATTCAACTTGCCGTCGTGGAAATTGGTGGTACAGATAGACAGCGAGCCAATGAGTCCGACACCTTCTTTGTCATATCCGGCGTCACTATGTACGGCCAGCGAGAGTTCAATAGGAACCTTGCGCCCTTCAACAGTAGGCATATAGCACGAACCACCGCCTAAAAGATTGGTCATGTGGGAACGCACATTGATGTCGTCGCCATAGTCGTCCTGTCCGTCCTTACTGCTATAGACGGCGTAGGGCATTCCAGCCCATTGCCCGTAGTAGCGTGCACCTTCAACAGCACGTGGCATGCCGCTGGTTTCGCCAAAACGCTCGATATTGCCCATACCGCCACCGAAACGCACAGCATCGGTAGTGACAACACCTCGATGGTCGCTTTGGTTTGTCAATGTCACACGATTGAACTCGCTATAGCCTGCGTCGAAGTCGAAAGTACCAAGATAGACCCACGTGCTTCCACCCATCTGCTGATTCACGCGGAACTGGGTACATTCTCCCTTGTGCCAGACAGTATATAATGCATCTTCAATGCTGTTGGGCAATGTCTGATAACTGACATAAACGGCATAGCGGCCGGCTTTCTTGAAATCGGGCTGGTAGGTTGCCACGGAATAGCGCGACTTGCTGTTTGTCGTCGTGGTCATACGAGCGCTGCCTGCCTCGAAAGGATTCTCGCCATCCGAATAGGTTCCCGTGTGCCAGGCAAATCCGGGATAGGATGTCGTTTGCCATTTGCCTTGAGCGGTGACCTCGAAATAGTTACGCTTAGAACCGTCGTTGTCGACAATGACTTCCTCCGTTTGCCAGTCGCGTTCACGCGGGGTAAAGACGACAGCACCTGCTTTCTCCAGCATGGGAATGAGATAAGGGACGACGATGGTCTGCGTAAAGAGATCCTCTGTGGTACCGAACAGTTTGGGACGCTGCCAGCGCCAGCATCCTTTCTTTTGGTCGTAGAAGCGTCCGTGACTGGCCCACAGCGACAGGTGACGTCCCTGTAGGCCATGGGTTACTTTCAAGGGTGTTGAGATATTCTTTACCCAAGGTTCTCCTTCGTAGTCGATATCGCCCCAGAGTCTCGATTTATCGGCATTTTGCGACAATCTGTTCGGGACGAGTTCGTCAATGGTCATACCGATAGTCATGACCGTAATGGAATAATCGCGATAGGGCTTAGGTAATGTTCCTCTGATTTTTTTGTATATATGTTCTGTGACTTCTGGTGTAAACTCCTGGGCTGCAAAAAATTCGTCTGCGGTAATGACAAGTTTTTGTGCCTGATTGTCCAACTCATAGCTGAGCATTCGCGGCTGTTGGGTCAGACGGGTGCCTTTGGGTTTGTATTTGGCAAAATACTGCTTCAAATTGTCGGCCAGCTTCGCTTCGTCCTTTGACGTCTGAGCCAGTACAGGTGTTACTGCAAATATAAATAATAAAAATATGTATAGGGTTCGTCTTTGCATTTTTATAATTCACCAATCGTAAAGTTTTCGGGCTTCTTTCCTTTGAAGTCCTTGAAATATAGTTTGATGTCGCGCATCTGAGTATCAATATCGCCGGTGGGAACAATGGTCTTTGTGCAACGGATGAGTTTCTGCTCGTAGTCAACGCCATAAAGCAGAATGGGAATCTCGGCCTTTTGGGCAATATAATAGAAACCTCTCTTCCATTCGGGATTCGGCGAGCGAGTTCCCTCTGGTGTGATGCAAAGCATGAATGTCTCGGCCTTTCGTGCTGCCTCAGCCAAATTGTCGGTCATGCTTGTCTTCTTCGAACGGAACACGGGAATACCGCCCAAACTGCGGAAAATAGGACCTAATGGCCAGAAGAACCACTCTTTCTTCATCAGGAAATTACTTTTCAGTCCCTCGGCTCCATTATAAAGCTGCCCAATTAAAAAATCCCAGTTACTGGTATGAGGTGCCAGACAGATAATGTATTTGCTCGGATGCTCTTGAGTTACATCTATGCTCCATCCAAGCTGCTTATACAGCAGCCATCGGCAAAATGATTTCCACATAGTTTATTTAATGGAGGTTATTGATTTGGTCGATGATTTCGCTGGCCTGTGCGGTAAATTTCTCACGCAGGTCTTTGAAATACTGCTTTGCAGGGATGCCCGGCTCTGGATGTGAGATACGGGATGTGTAGTTAGCCTGCAGTTTAATAATGCTGAAGAACAAAGCATCAATGTTCTCCAACTGAGCCTTATTGGCAGAGCTGCATGCTGCAAAACATTCTACGAACAAAGTCTCGCAAATTTGCTTAATAGCCTTTTTAAGTGTCCTTTTGTTTGTCATAAATAGTCCTCCTATTTTGTATGAGTTATTATGTTTCGATGGTCAAAGATACGAAAAAATTTCTATATTCCAAGTCTTTCAACGAAAAAAAACATTAAAAAGGATGAAATATTTCTCTTTTCTCACAAAAAAAGAGTATTTTTGCATTCCGAAACAAGAATTATTCATTATAAAACATCAATTTATTATGGAAAAAAGTGCATTGCAAATTGCGAGAGCCGCTTATCAGCCCAAGTTGCCCAAGGCACTTCAGGGTGCAGTAAAAGTAAAGGAGGGTGCAGCAACCCAGAGTGTTGGTGATCAGGAAGAGATTAAGAAGCTTTTCCCGAATACTTATGGTATGCCTATCGTAGAGTTTGAGCCCGCTACCGAGGCTAACACCAAGAAGATGAACGTTGGTATCATCCTTTCTGGTGGTCAGGCTCCTGGCGGTCACAACGTGATTACCGGTCTGTTCGACCAGATCAAGAAGCTCAACCCCGAGAACCGTCTCTATGGTTTCATCCTGGGTCCTGGTGGTCTGGTTGACCACAATTACATGGAACTCACCAAGGAGATCATCGACGAGTACCGCAACACCGGTGGTTTCGACATGATTGGTTCTGGCCGTACCAAGCTCGAGAAGGTTGACCAGTTCGAGAAAGGTCTGGAGATTATCCGCAAGCTCGACATCAAGGCTATTGTGATTATCGGTGGTGACGACTCAAATACCAACGCTTGCGTGCTGGCTGAGTACTATGCTGCCAAGAACTATGGTGTACAGGTTATCGGTTGTCCTAAGACCATCGATGGCGACCTGAAGAATGACCAGATTGAGACCTCGTTCGGTTTTGATACCGCTTGTAAGACTTACTCAGAGTTGATTGGTAATATCGAGCGTGACTGTAACTCAGCCCGTAAGTACTGGCACTTTATCAAGGTGATGGGTCGCTCGGCTTCTCATATCGCTTTGGAGTGTGCCCTGCAGACTCAGCCTAACATCTGCCTCGTTTCTGAGGAGGTGGAAGCCAAGAAGCAGAGTCTGGACGACATCGTTACTTACATTGCCGATGTGGTTTGCAAGCGTGCAGCAGATGGTAACAACTTCGGTACCGTTATTATTCCTGAGGGCGTCATCGAGTTCATTCCCGCTATCAAGAAGCTCATTGCTCAGCTGAATGACGTGCTGGCTCAGCCAGAGGCCAAGGATCTGGGTCGTAGCGAGATTATTGACTTTGCCAAGAGCCACCTGTCAGAAACCAATCTGGAGGTGTTCAACTCTCTGCCTACCAACGTAGCCCGTCAGCTGGCCCTCGACCGCGACCCTCATGGAAACGTACAGGTATCGCTCATCGAGACCGAGAAGCTGCTCTCTACGATGGTTGCCCAGAAGCTGGAGCGTCGTAAGAAGGTCGGCAAGTACACCGGCAAGTTCGGCACTCAACACCACTTCTTCGGTTACGAGGGACGTTGCGCTGCTCCTTCTAACTTCGATGCTGACTATTGCTATGCGCTCGGTACTTCTGCCGCTCAGCTCATTGCCAACGGCAAGACCGGCTATATGGCAATCGTGAAGAATACTACTGCTCCTGCTGACCAGTGGATTGCCGGTGGTGTGCCCATCACGATGATGATGAACATGGAGAAGCGTGCTGGTGAGATGAAGCCCGTTATCCGCAAGGCCCTCGTAGAGCTCGACGGTGCTCCCTTCAAGGAGTTCGCTGCTCATCGTGACGAGTGGGCTCGCAAGACCGCTTACGTTTATCCTGGTCCTATCCAGTACTGGGGACCCACAGAGGTCTGCGACCAGCCTACTATGACTTTGGCTCTTGAGCAGGCTAAGTAATGCCTCAGCGCAAGACGACACATACTCATAAGACATCCGGACGCCGTACTTCCAGCATTGTGCGGAAAAAGCGTCCGAATGTCTTTATTCGTATTCTCCAGCACTTTCCAAGTTGGGCTTGGTGGTTAGGAGGAGCAGCAATCCTTGTTGCTTACATCTATTTTTTCTATTATTTCTTTGTCAGCCCCTTTGGTTTTCGTTTTCGGGCACTCTATGGCGACATCAGTTATCCCGAAGGCTATGAGATTCATGGTATTGACGTTAGTCATCATCAAGGTGACATCGATTGGCAAACGCTCAAGGATGAAGGTACTATTGATAAGTTCCCCGTTCGCTTCGTTATGATTAAGGCTACTGAGGGAGCTACCAAGATTGACGAGAATTTTGAGGATAATTTCTATCAGGCCCGTGAGTATGGTTTTACCCGCGGTGCCTATCATTTCTATAGTGTTCATTCCTCAGCCAAAGACCAGGCGGAATTCTTTATCCGAACGGTAAAACTCGAGAACGGCGACCTTCCCCCTGTGCTTGATGTCGAACACAAGCCCAAGAACCAGACTGATGAGGAGTTTAAGGAGAGCATTCAGCTTTGGCTCAACATGGTGGAATATCATTACGGCGTTAAGCCCATCATCTATACCTATTATAAATTTAAGATGCAATACCTCAGCGATTCCATTTTCGACGCCTATCCCTATTGGATTGCTCACTACTATGTCGAGAAGGTCGAATACAAAGGTCGCTGGAAATTCTGGCAGCATACCGATGTAGGTAAGTTGCCTGGCATCAAAGGATATGTCGATTTCAACATCTATAATGGTTCCTTCTACGATCTTCGCAAGATGACGATTGGTGCTCGCGAACAAATCGGAGAAGAAGCCTATAACGATTAATCTCTTTCTCGTTATTTACGCTCCAACAACACTACGTTTTCAACGTGTGGTGTATGGGGAAACATATCTACGGGTTGTACTGCTGCAACGCGATAGTCTATATCCAGGTCGTGCAAATCGCGAGCCTGGGTGGCGGGATTACACGAGACATAGACAATGCGCTGTGGAGCAGCACGAAGGATGGTCTTCACTACGTCTGGATGCATACCGGCACGTGGTGGGTCGGTGATAATAACGTCAGGACGTCCGTGTTCAGCAATAAACTCGTCGGTGAGAATGTCCTTCATGTCACCAGCGTAGAACAACGTATTGTCGATGCCATTAATCTTACTGTTGATCTTAGCATCCTCGATAGCTTCAGGTACATATTCAATTCCAACTACCTTGCTGGCTTTGCGAGCAACGAAATTGGCAATGGTTCCAGTACCAGTATAGAGGTCGTAAACAACTTCGTTACCAGAGAGATTGGCAAACTCGCGAGCGACGCTGTAGAGGTGGTAGGCCTGTTCGGTATTTGTCTGATAGAACGACTTAGGACCGACTTTAAACTTCAGATCCTCCATCAGTTCGTAGATATGGTCGTTGCCCTTGAATGTGAGAATATCCTGATCACCGATGGTGTCGTTGCACTTCTGGTTGTCCAGATACATCAACGATGTAATCTGTGGGAACTTGTCGGCAATATGCTGCATCAAGCCCATAGCCTCCTGTTCGCCTCCCGTTTCGTCGTAGTGGAATTGGAAGATAATCATCCATTCGCCCGAGGCTGAGTTACGGATGATAACGTCACGCAGTAAACCTACCTGCTGGCGTAAATCGAAGAATGACAGGTCGTGCTCAATGGCATAATCACGAACCTCGTTGCGTATCTGGTTATGCAGGTCATCCATCAGCCAGCATTTTTCTATCGGTAGGATCTTGTCGAAGGCTCCGGTAATATGAAATCCGATGGCGGGAGTATCCTTCACCAAGGTCTCGTCCTTCAACTGCTCGCTGGTTAACCAGCGCTTGTTGGCACATCCGAAGTCGAGCTTATTACGATAGGCCTGCGTATGTACGGAGCCTAAGATGGGACGGAATTCCGGCAGCTCTATCTTTCCGATGCGCGTCAGCTGGTCGAACACCTGCTGCTGTTTGAATTTCAATTGCTCTTCGTAAGGCAGATTCTGCCACTTACAACCTCCGCAGACTCCGAAGTGCTGGCAGAAAGGAATGGCGCGCACCTTACTAAATTCTACGAAGCGTACTACTTCACCCTCGGCAAAGGAATGTTTTTTGCGACGTATCTGTATGTCGCACACATCGCCAGGTACGCAGAAAGGTACGAATACTACGAGTTCACCCCAGTGGAAGAGGCACTTACCCTCAGCGGCTACTGCTTCTATCGTGACGCCCTCAAGGAGCGGTAATGGTTTGTTTTTTCTTGACATTTTTTTGTAGAATTGTAGAGATTGTAAGGATTGTTGGGGCGGGTAGGGCTACTCTCCGAGTAAATCCGGACGCAGACGACGTGTACGCTCCAATGCCTGTTCCAATTCCCATTCGCGAATCTTGCCCTCATTGCCCGAGAGCAGTATTTCCGGAACCTTCCAGCCTTTGTAGTCTGCGGGACGGGTATAGATGGGTGCGGCCAACAGGTCATCCTGAAAACAGTCTGACAATGCGCTTTGCTCGTCACCAATGACGCCAGGTACTACACGTACAATGGCGTCGGCAATCATGGCTGCTACCAGTTCACCGCCGGTTAACACGAAATCTCCAATAGATATTTCCTTTGTAATCAGATGGTCGCGAATGCGCTGGTCGATGCCTTTGTAGTGTCCAGCCAAGATAATCAGGTTGCCTTTCATTGAAAGGTCATTTGCCATGTGCTGGTCGAAACGTTCACCATCGGGCGAGGTGAAAATCACTTCATCGTAGTCGCGCTCCGCTTTCAGGGCGGTAATACAACGGTCAATGGGCTCGCATTGCATCACCATGCCTGCCGAACCACCATAGGGGTAGTCGTCAACGCGGCGCCATTTGTCCAGTGTGTAGTCGCGTAGGTTGTGCAGACGGATTTCTGCCAGACCTTTCTTCTCGGCTCTGGCCAGTATGGATTCGTGTACGAAACCCTCCAGCATCTCCGGTAATACCGTTATAATATCAATTCTCATAGAATTCCTTTATTTTGTCAATATATCGTTCGCCCGTTTGGCGCCCTAACTCATATACGCGACGCATTTGCTCGGCGTCATGTGAGATGTGGCCAATAGGTATCTTCTCATCAGGACGGATAACCAGACAACGCCCTTCACGCTCGGCTTGAGCAACATAAGCCAATTGCTTGTTATACATCATGTGTCGCTCGTCCAAAGCCTTTATCATGTTCGGATAGCGTCTCAGCGACAGGCGCATCAACGGCATCAGTCGGTTGTGCTCCTTCTGGTATCCTAAAGGCTGTGTCAGAATGACCACATTGCGGTCGTAGCCCTGACGCTCGAAATACTCTAGCGGTATTGAGTCACTGACGCCACCATCCAAAAGCTTATGTCCCTGCACCTCAACAACTTTTGACGCCAAAGGCATCGATGCCGAGGAACGCAGCCACTCCAATTCGTCATAGTCCACATGATCCATTTTATGATACACAGCCAGGCCTGTTTCTACATCCGTGCAGACGATGGTAAATTCCAGTGGGTTCTGCTCGAAAGTCTTGATATCAAAGATATCGTACTCGTAAGGCACCACGTGATAGCCGAACTTAGCATTGAAGTAATCGCCGCTGGTCACAAGCGACTTTAGCCCGCTATATCGTGCATCTTTCGCAAACCGCGTATTATATCGAATGGCTCGCCCTATCTGTCTGGACTTGTAGTTACAGCCAAAGGCAGCACCAGCCGATACGCCAATGAGTCCGTCAGGCCAGATGTCATGTTCCATCATCACATCCGTCACACCTGCCGTCCATAATCCACGCATGGCTCCGCCTTCAAGCACAAGTCCTTTCTTCATCAATTACCGCTTATCTATGTATTCGTACTGTTGATTACTATATTTCTCTTTAGGAAAATGGAATAGGTCGTCCGAAATACCACCAACCTTGACATTGCTGATTTTGATGGTTGTATGGAAGATGCCGACCTTGATGCGTACGCTGATAGGGTAGCGTGTCTTTTTGTCCAGCAGACAACGTGCCTCCTTGATACCCTTGACACCCTTCTTGGCTTTCAGCGTGATGTAGTAGCCTTCATTCGAGTCCTTAATGCTATAAGTATAGTTGTCGGGCACGAACTTAAACTTCGTAGCATATTTGTCACGCTCGTCGGAGTGCGCGTCATAGATGACGATGCGGCTCTTCTTTCGCTCTAACCGATAATACGTAACGTCGTCATTCCAAGCAATATACTTCTCGTCGATAAACTTGCTCTTCTTGCCTTTCGTCCAGATTGTTCCCTCCGTTTTGTATATACCGATGATGTTGACTTTGTAGGTCAGTTGCGAACCCTTTTCGCCGTAAATCATCTTGTAAGTTTCCATGAACATGCGCTTGGCTTGCTGCGCATTCGGAGTCTCTTTCTCCTCTGCCTGCACGCCCAGAACAGTCCAAATCATACTAAATATTACTAACCATTTCTTCATACGGGGTGCGAAGGTACGAAAAAAAAGTGAGCTGACCAAACATCAGCCCACCTTTTTTAATTTAGAATGGGGAGAGGTAGCTTCTTTCCATGGTAAACTTATTGTAATAACCAAATTTTAGCCAAAAAGGTTGGCGAAGTCAGTTTTATTGCCTAAATTTGCAGCATGAAAATAAATACGTGTAAGACTATGGCAGAAAAAATCCGAACATCGCAAGGTTGGAATGGCGTGCAGTTTCAACGCTTACGTGTTGCTATAGGGGTGCTGGTGATCAGTAGCCTGTTGTTCACTTCGTGTCAAAACGATGACGATCCCGTTGTAGAACCACAGTATACGACGCTCAAAGAAGCGCTGCAGGACATTCCATCGATATCCATGATTGAAGCCGACCCTGATACGACGGCAGCGCGCAGGAAGAATGAAGGGAAATGGCAGTATAAGGAGCAGTACAGCATGTTCTTTAGGCAGGACCTGGACCACCGCGACGAAGGCGGCGAGTCGTTCCAGCAGCGCGTATGCATCCTCTTCCGCGGCTTTGACAGACCCACTATTCTGGTGACGGAAGGCTACATGTGGAGTGATTTTCGCGATGCGGCAGACATCGGCATCAACCTGAATGCCAACATGGTGCACGTAGAGCATCGTAACTTCGGAAAATCCTACAACCAGGACAACGGAAAATGGGAATACCAGACCTGTGAGCAGAGTTCGGCCGACCTGCATGACATTTATCTCGCTCTAAAGCCTATTTTCAAAGGTAAGTGGATGAGTACGGGTACCAGCAAGAACGGCGAAACATCGATGCTGTATGCCTATCACTATCCGCAGGACATGGACCTGGCGGCCGCTTTCTGTTCGCCGTTCATGCTCAGTCTTAACGACGAGCGCTTCGGTCCATATCTGTTTGAAGAAGTGGGCACGGCCGAGGAACGCGAGCTGATGAAAACCGGCATCCGTAACGCGCTGCAGGACGGCGAACAAGGGCTGTATAAGACCTTCTGTCAGCAGATGGAAGCCTCGGTGCACTGGACACCGCCGTTCACAGAATATGTGTTCAACGTGTTTGACACCTTTTTCACGGTTTTCCAATACACTACGCAACATGCCGGGCGAAAAGACTCGCTGCAGCTATTGGCGGCAGACAACGATAAACTGGTGGAGCAAATCGTTGATAACAACAAGTCTAACAAAGGTGACGACTTTCGTTCGTATTTTGTGGAATGTGCCAAACAGCTGGGGTTCCAGAACGACGGGTATAGTTATTTTTCCGACCTGTTAGCGGGTACGAGTTTCCGTCAGTCCGATGTGCCAAAGTATGCCCTGCACGACGAAGACCGCTGGCTCATAGGCTCATACGACGATACGGTCTTTAATGACCTCGCCACGAATTTCTTTGTGAACACGACCTGTCCGCTACTGCTCTACTATTCGCACGACGACCCGTGGACGGCAGGCAAGCCGCAGAATGTGGGGGCAAAGGTGAAGGTGATTATGAATCCTATCGGCGCTCATAACGCTATCATCAATGACCCCGCGATGTGTCCTGCGGAGACGAAAAAGGAAGTGATGGACTACGTGAGCAAGTATATTTATTAAAGATATTCATCCTGGGCACGCAACTGGTGATGATTGTGGAGACACCGTTGGACTTCGATTGGGACTCGGCAATGGCACGTCTGGCCACACTGCCGCGTCAACAGGAATGGGAAGACTACATGGCCATGTTCCAACAGTGCAAGCCCGGTGCCACCAGCGACGAGAAGTGGCAGGAGATGCAGCGTATGTTCTATTTGTATGAATAAATAGAGAGAACGGAATGAAAAACTGGGAAGTTCGTGAGCCCTCCACCCGTCGCGAGACCGTTAGACCTTATGTTTACTGATGCTAAACTCCGAGTTTACCGGCATTAAAATGCAATACTCCAAAAGAAATTTTGAATACTCTTGGAGTATTTCCAATTACTCCGAAAGTATTGCTGCCGATACCTTCCCTGCTAATCGTCACTCTCCTACCGGCTGTCGGCTTGACACTTCCCTGTTGTCGGCCGCACAGCAGGGAGCAGAGCGCCATTCAGCCAGTAAGGTAACGGTGGCTGCCAAGACGGAAGCAGAGTTTGACAACATCCTCAGCGTGTTTATGCTCTCTACGAGGGAGCCTACGCCCAGGCACTCTACCTGCTCGACCACGGTTTCCAGCCCAAGCCCACCCACGACGAGAGCCAGCTCATCACCGACCACAACCGCCGCTTCGAGGAACCCAACGACTGCGAGGAAGCCATACTCACCTTCCTCAAACTGCCCGACACCCTCGACAACGCAGAGTCCCTCTCAGCCGGCGACATCATGCGCGAGCTCAGCTTCCGCGGGTTTCGTGGACGCGAGTACAATTCAAACTCAATTGGCAAAGCTATGAAGCGATTGGGGTTCGAAAAAAGGAAAATACGAGGCACCAACAAATATCTGACAGCCAAAATCGACCCTGATATGCGTAATCGCGAAAACAAAGAAGATGCCAAGGAATTCGTCCCCGAAGTGTTCTAAATCCCAAAAGGGGGGAAGGTGGGGAACGTGATTTCTATATATCACAGAAAATAAATCCTTAATTCCCTTGCACATTTCTACAGGGTATTTAGGGATTTTTTTCTCAAACCCTAAGAAAACACCTTCCCCACCTTCCCCCTCTGACCCTAAAAACACCAACTCACCGCCCTCAAACCACCAGTCCACCGCCCTCCAGTATGACACTAAACACCCTTTAGTATCACACTAAAGCCCCCTTACTGTCACCTCCGCACACGAAATTCATTCTTTTAACATTATTTAGGGGGGGGTAACAGCTATTAACAAAATTATTTGTACCTTTGCACGCATGGATCAATTACCCTATAGAGAGTTCCTGGCGATGATACAGGAGCGGACCCGCGAGGCGGACATCCCGTATGGTGGCAGTTTTGAGTTGACACCGCTGTGCAACCTCGACTGCAAGATGTGCTATGTGCATCTGCAGGACCCGTCGGTGAAGCACCAGATGCTCTCAGGCGAGCAATGGATATCGCTCATCCAGCAGGCCATCGACGAGGGCATGATGGAGGCGCTGCTGACGGGCGGCGAGGCCATGACACACCCCGCCTTCTGGGATATCTATATGTATCTGATCAACCACGGCATCGTCACCAGAATCAAGACCAATGGTCTGCTACTCAACGAGGATGCCATCAAGCGATTCCAGCAGTACAGACCTTTTCAAATAGACATTTCTCTCTATGGCTGCGACAGCGAGTCGTATGTGGCGGTGACGGGAGTGGATGCCTACGAGCAGGTGGTCAGAAATATCCGGATGGCCGTCGATGCTGGGTTGCATATCCAGATTATGATCACCCCCAGCAGTTATATGTCGCCCTGGACGGAGCGGGTGATGCAGTTGGCCAAGTCGTTTTACGTCAGCGTGATTGTAAATGACACCCTGATTGAACCGCACGACAATACGGGCAGACAGAAAAAGGACTTCGATATCCCCCTTGAAGAAGAGTTGAAAATCAAAGAAAAGAGAAAGGAACTGTTTTCGTCAGGATATTCTACAGGCGATCATGAGTTCTTTATAAAGCGACTCAACCGTCCTGTATTATCAGACAAGGGGCTGTATTGCGATGCGGGGCGCTCAGGCTTTGCTGTCAACTGGGATGGTGTCATGATTCCCTGTCTGTCATTCCCCAGAGATGTGGCATGCGGCTATCCACTGCTCGACGGATTTCATCAGGCTTGGAGCGAGGTAAACAATGCGGTGAAGAACTATGAGGTGCCAAAGGCGTGCCACAGTTGCGAACTGAACGACAAGTGCCATTACTGCCCAATGCATCATCAGAAGTTGGCAGCCAAGCACCTGTGTGACCCAGATTATTGCAACAATGTAAAGGCAAGATACAAAGCCTTAGAAAAGACTGAAAAAGATAATTAACGACCGAAAGGTCATATTGTATAACAATTAAAATTTCAAAAAGATGAAAACAGAAAAGATGACGTACGAGAAGCCAACCGTTCAGAAGGTAGAGTTCGACTTCAAGACCAGAATCGCAGCATCAGCGTGTGGCTATAGAGCTTGGGATTGTGGTGAGCAAGGGAATATATAAAAATAGGGCAAATGAGCGAACTGCAAATGAACAAAGACTTTGTGCTCCGTAAGGTGTGCGACGGGATAAATGTTGTGCTGCCTACGGGGGTGAACGTCAAGGACTTTGGCGGCGCATTGGATCTCAATGATACCGCTGCGCTGATCTACGAGCAGCTGCAAGCCGGCAAGACCGTCGAGGAGACGGCTGCCGCCCTTGTGGCAAAATATGACGTTACGGCCGAGACGGCCCTTGCCGACGTGCAGGAGACCATCGAATCGCTGCGGGAGGCAGGCGTAGTGGCCTGACCTCTGCCAGCGAGACATGATGGATAAGAAGATATCGCTGACGGTAGAGCAATGGGTAGCGCTGCAGGAGCAGTCGCCTGACGGAGCGGGGCAAATACCCGTCTGGTTTCAGGTGACGGGTGGTAGTATGATGCCCTTTGTCCGTCCCTTTCGCGACCATGTGATGATTGTCGCCGTCAAGGAAGAGGAACTGAAGGTGGGCGACATCGTGCTGTTCCCTGGTAAGTATGTTGGCTGCGACTATTGTCTGCATCGACTCTACCACATGGACGGCGACCGTGTGCAGACCTTCGGCGACGGCAACCAGCATCCTGACCATTGGCAGCCCAAGAGGCAGATTCTTGGTAAGGCGCTGTTCATCAAGCGTGGACGGCTCACCATCGATTGCGAATCGCCGCGATGGCGAAAAGTGTTCCGCCTGTGGAACGCACTGTTGCCCTTGCGCCCTTTGCTGTTGCTGCCATTCAGGGTGATGAACAAACTTCACCGTCTATTCCCACGAATCTTTTAGAGTATGCACGAATACTACTTTGCCAACTACCGCCTGCTGGTGGATGATGCCATCAGCAACAGTGACCGTATGGACTACTTGGCTGGCTTCAGTCAGGTGATGCCTGCCACCCATACTTTTACGCTTCATCTGGGCGACGAGGCGTTGCTTGAAACGAAAATAGCAGAAGCCACCGCACATCCCATCGCCTGCTCGATAGACAGGTTTAATATTCATGACATGCAGGACTCGTGGGCCTTCGTCTCGCAGATGGATGAGGAAATCTATAAGATTCATGGCAAGTATGTGCTGATATGCGCCAGAGATTATAGCGAGATGACGCTTTACATCTCGCGTAAACCTTATTATGCAGAAGGAATCCAAAGATGGCTGACGCCTGGCTTCCCCATGTCCTCTGCCATCCGTGCCGCCTGCGAGGCTGGCATGACGATGCGCGACGGGATGCCCCTGCACGCTGCGCTGGTAGAGAAAGACGGCTACGGCGTGGTGTTCCTCGGTCCCTCGGGCATGGGCAAATCGACGCAGGCCAAGCTGTGGGTGGAGCATCAGGGTGCCGACTTCATCATCGGCGATCGCCCAGGTCTTCGCCGCATCGACGGCCAGTGGATAGGCTTTGGCATGCCGTGGGACGGCAAGGACGGTATCAGGCAACAGAAGCAGGTGCCCATCCGCGCCCTCATCTCCTTGGAGCAAGCCCCCGAGAACAGCATCCGCCGCCTCACGAAACAAGAGGCGATGATCGTACTGCTCAATCAGGTGATGATGCCCATGTGGGACGATGCCGCCATGGCGCTGCTCATGCCCCTGATGGGCCACCTCGCCACCGAAATACCTTTCTATCACCTGAAAAACCTCCCCAACAAAGAGGCTACCATCCTGACCCGCGATACTATCCTTGCTCAATAATCACGGGGACGCTTCAAAGTCATCGCGGCTTCCGTTTTTTCGTCCGAGACCCTCTCTTATCCCCCTGTTTAGGGGGAGGAAGGATAAAAAGGTGTGGAAAAATTTGCCCTTTAGGCGAATTTTGTCGACTCAGCATTGCATCGCCACACTTTTAACCTTTAGGTAAAAGAAAGTAAAAACAAGTTTTTCTTTGTGTTCGCTGCTCCAAAATTTGGAAATCTGAAAAATAATTCCTAAATTTGCAGCGTGAAATGAAAAAATAATTGTCATGACAACCGTTGAACTCAGATCATCCATCGTGGCAGACCTCGACCAGATGAGCGTCGAGATGCTGGAAAACGTGCAGCACTATGTGCGTCGTCTCCGTCGTCACACCCGTCCCACCAGACGAGCTTCTGTAACAAAGGTCGAAGCCACGGCAGAGACGGAAGAATTCACCCCGAGGGTGATGCGCTTCAAGCGAGGCAACCCCTGGTATGCCACCGACGAGGAAGTGGACCGTCTGCGTTACGAATACCTAACTGAGAAATTCAAATGAAGCGTGTATTCGTTGATGCAAACATCGTCATAGACCTGCTTTGCGAGCGCTATCCTTGGTTCCCCAAAGTGATGCGCATCTTCAACATGGGCGATCGCGGACAGATAGAACTTTACTGCTCGTCGCTCTCGCTCGGTACCGCCAGCTATCTGATGGAGGCACGCAAAATGAGTCCGCAGGACATCTTTGAGGGTATCGACCTGCTCTGCCAGATGTGTACACCGACCGTAGTGGATGCCTCGGTTGTGAGACAGGCACTTGACTCCGATTTCACCGACTTTGAGGACGCCCTGCAGCACTTCTCTGCCAAGACCGTTGATGCCGACTGCATCGTGACGCGCAACAAGAAGGATTTCGGCACCTCCGAAATCCCCGTCTATGAGCTTGACGAATTCATGGCATTGTTGGATAGCAATAAATAACCCTAAGGTCCTTTGGTGTTCGAAGAAAAAGTTGCCAAAAGCATTGAAAATAATCGGGAAAACATTTGGTTTTCTCGATATTTTTTTGTAACTTCGCAGTGTGAAATTAACCCTATTTATTCACCTTTAAAAGCACACAGAATTATGAACAAAACAGTAAAAACAGTACTCAAGGTCCTCGGTTACATTATCGCTGCCCTCCTCGGTGCAGCCGGTGAAGCCGTGATGATGTAAGATGGCAGATGTATGATGTAAGATGTA
This sequence comes from Prevotella sp., assembly GCA_045112595.1. GTDB lineage: Bacteria > Bacteroidota > Bacteroidia > Bacteroidales > Bacteroidaceae > Prevotella. Next base: position 57,511 of record JBGUIA010000062.1, read on the forward strand.
ATCTAATCACTATGGAAAGCACGCGCTTTAAAATCTCTCAGTACGCCTGTGCGGTGCTGCTCATCGTGAGCAGCATTGCGCTGGTGGCTTATCAGGT